>JBGSKY010000333.1:0-10838 GCA_041740995.1 Pirellulaceae bacterium | reverse complement strand
ACGCACACGCGCTTTTGCATCTCATCAATTTCGATGAGCCGTTCGGGCTTTCAGTGATCGAGGCGATGGCTTGCGGCACACCGGTCATTGCCTCTCGACGCGGCTCGATGCCGGAGTTGATTGAACATGGCGTCACGGGATTCCTGGTCGACAGCTTTGACGAAGCGTGTCAAGCGATCGAGCGTATCAACGAGATCGATCGCCGCCGCGTCCGCCAGAGCGTCGCGGATCGATTTACTATCGACCGGATGGCGGACGCTTACCTTGCCCTTTATCGTCGCATCATTGGCGTATAAGAACGACCCCCAGTTATCAGCCGTTGTGCGTTAGCACCCGGTTCACGCCTCACGAAGATTTGCAATCGAAACAGGAACAACCAAAACAGGAACAGCACGGAAGTTTGAACAGGAGAGCACGGAGGAAACGGAGAAGCATCGCACCGTCGGCCCTTTGTTATCTCTGTGTCCTCCTGTTCAAATATTTGGATTTGATTCGTCGCATCTTATTTCCGAAATCAGCCGCCGTGCGTTAGCACCCGGTTCACGTCACGAAAACCGAACGCTCGCATGCAAGCGGCTGATTTGAATATGCAGAAACGCTTGCTGCAACGTGCTTAGCCGACGCAGCGTTTGTTGATATCACTTTCAAGGACCATGCCTACAGCTATGGTTACTTCCGCCAGTCTACTTTCATTGTTTGAACGATAGCCGTCGCGTAAGATGCCTGAAGCAAACCGTACCGAATGATTATAAGTCGCAATGTTCGCCGACTCTCAGTAAATCTTTTTCGCAGCGTATCGTCGTTCGGATGACTGACGGTTAAGCCAAAATGGCGTTTTCGTTCGACATCGCTCCGCAACCGAATCGCTCCACGGCGGGCGACTACGATCTCACCGACCGTTGTTTTGCCGCTGCCGTTTAAGCCGTGTGTGATGTAGAGAGCCGGCGCGTCGGTCAACGCAAATCGGTAAGCCAAGTTAACATGATCGCAAAAGTCATTGACGGCTGCTCGATGCAGCTCAGCGTCATCTTGATGTTAATCTGCCTTCAACTTAGCCACCATCGCGCGAATCAACGCCCGATACACGGCGGCAGGTAACACACGACCATAGTCAATTGCTTTGCCAGCTTGATGAACTGATTTTGAGTCTCACTGCCATTGAACCGTCATACGATTCTTGGCAGTCCACGAGGATGCAAGTCGTCCGGTTCGTCGATGAGGTCGAGCAACACGAAGAACGCCGAGCCGATCGCGTTCGCACGATGGTGGATAGTCAATAGCAGGATCGAATTGTATCCGAGCTCACTACGAATTCGGAGTACTCGTCCATAACAATGGTGGAATCCACCAGGCAAATATCGTTGTTTACGCGATGTTCACCGCCAGTTGAATTGGAGAACATAAACCAAGACGGTACGCGGTAGCGTCCGGTTGCCACCGCATCCGATAACCGTGACCAAACGTACGGCGGCTGATTCCATAAAAAAGATATTTAGCAATGAAAAACAATACCAAGACACATTCCAAAAAACCACCGAAGTCCGATCCATCGGACGAGTCGCTGAGCAAAGAAATGGCACAGTCACAATCGGATGCTTGCACGTCGATCGAACTTTTTGGGACGGTCAGGTTCTTACTTCAGAATTTGGACGAAGACATTGACTGCATCATTCTTAGCGATGGATTTGAAGTTCACTTTCCACCGCAAAAAAGTCTTGAAGTGACTGAGAACTTTAACCAGGGCGATGAGGTTCGAATCGTGGCCTCTCAATTTATCACCTCCGATGGTGACAAACTCGTACATGTTGAATCGATCGAGAATTTGCAATCGGGCGTGAGCATCTACATGCAAGCACCTGAGAAAAGAAAAAACAGCAAACACCATCAGCAGAAGCATTCGCATGGGGATGAAGCGAAGCACAAAAGTAGTGAACACCATCTTGAGCACGAGCAAATGCTTTCTGAGATTGATGCGATTCGATCTTTGCTCCATAGCAGCAAGCGTCCGGCTAGCAATTCACATCTCTCGTCCCACGAGCAAATTCTGGAAGAGCTTCGCGAGCTACGTCAACAGTTGGAACTGCGTGTCTAAATGGTCGGATCAAATCGTTTGGTTCTTCAGCCACAGTGCGTTAAGAGTTTAATCAGCCGCCGAGCGTTAGCTCACGGTTATCGAGAACCGGACGCTAACGCGTACCGGCTGGTTTAGTTCAGTGTTTGGCTGACCTTTTTGCAAGCCATGGGATCGACTTTGACAGGAGCGAACTGAGTCAGCGGAGGAGTTCCTTCATACCTTTCGCCTCCGTTATCTCTACGAAACTCCCATTCAAATAAAAAGCAAGTTTTAAAATATGTCTACCACACTTACTACTGAACTTCGTAGCAATGCCGAACTGCTACACAAAATCGATGCCTACTGGCGCGCCGCGAATTATCTCTCCGTTGGTCAGATCTATCTTTTAGACAACCCGCTTTTGAAGCGACCGCTGGAGCTGACGGATATCAAGCACATGCTGCTGGGTCATTGGGGGACGACGCCTGGTCAGAATTTTATCTATGTGCACCTGAATCGAGTGATCAAGCAATACGACCTCGACATAATTTACGTTTCCGGACCGGGTCACGGTGGGCCGGCAGTCGTCGCCAATACCTATCTCGAAGGCACGTATAGCGAAGTCTATCCTGAGATTAGCCAGGACGAAGCAGGCCTGCAAAAGCTATTCAAGCAGTTCTCGTTTCCCGGCGGCATTCCCAGTCACGCTTCGCCTGAATGTCCGGGTTCGATTCACGAAGGCGGCGAGTTGGGATATTCGCTCAGCCATTCGTTCGGTGCGGTCTTTGATAATCCCAATCTTATCGTCGCCTGTTGTATTGGTGATGGCGAAGCCGAAACGGGACCACTCGCTACCGCTTGGCACTCGAATAAGTTTCTCAACCCAATCACCGACGGCGCGGTGCTGCCGATCTTGCACTTGAACGGCTACAAGATCGCTAATCCAACGGTACTCGCTCGTATTGAACCTGAAGAACTCGATCAATTGCTTCGCGGTTGTGGTTGGACGCCCTACTACGTCGAAGGTGACGATCCCGAGTTGATGCACGAAGCGATGGCTGAAACACTCGATAGTGTGATCGAACATATCCAACGCATCCAACACGAAGCACGCGAAAGCGATAATACAACTCGACCGCGCTGGCCAATGATCGTGTTGAAGTCTCCTAAGGGTTGGACAGGCCCCAAGTTCGTCGACGGTGTGAAAATCGAAGGCACGTTCCACGCTCATCAAGTGCCCCTATCCGTGGACGTCGATCATCCGAAACATCTTAAACTGCTGGAAGACTGGTTGCGAAGTTATCGGCCTGAAGAACTCTTCGATGAACAAGGTCGGTTGAATGCGGAACTGGCAGAGTTGGCCCCGACGGGTGAGCGTCGCATGGGAGCGAACCCTCATGCGAACGGTGGGATGCTGTTACACGATTTGATCATGCCCGACTTCCGCGACTATGCCGTAGACGTGCCGTCACCCGGAGCGGTCACGGCAGCCGACGCGCACGAACTCGGTGTATTCCTACGTGATGTTGCCAAACTCAATCTCGAACAGCGCAACTTCCGGATCTTCGGTCCCGACGAAACGCTATCCAATCGTCTCGGCTCGGTGTTCGAGGTGACCGACCGCCAATGGGACGCCCGGACTCAGAAAAATGACGAGTTCCTAGCGCTGGATGGTCGCGTGATGGAGATGCTGAGCGAACACCAATGTCAGGGTTGGCTCGAAGGCTATTTGCTGACCGGTCGGCACGGGCTGTTCAACAGCTACGAAGCGTTCATCCACATCGTCGACTCGATGTTCAACCAACATGCCAAGTGGTTGAAGGTGACCGCAGGCCTTCCGTGGCGCCGCTCGATCGCGTCACTGAATTATCTGCTGGCGTCACATGTATGGCAGCAGATGCATAACGGCTTTACGCATCAAGACCCTGGCTTCATCGACCATGTGGTTAATAAGAAAGCGTCGATCGTTCGAGTCTATCTGGCGCCAGACGCGAACTGCCTGCTTTCAGTCTGGGATCACTGTTTGCGCACTCGCAACTATGTCAACGTCGTTATCGCCGGCAAGTATCAAGCGCCACAGTGGCTGACGATGGACGAAGCGATCGATCATTGCACGGCGGGGCTCGGTATCTGGCATTGGGCAAGTAACGATCAAGGCGGTGAGCCCGATGTGGTGATGGCCTGTTGCGGTGATGTTCCGACGCTTGAAACCTTAGCCGCAGTTTCGATTCTGCGTGAGCACTTGCCGGAAGTGAAAGTACGGGTCGTCAATGTCGTAGACCTGATGAAGCTGCAACCCGCATCAGAACATCCACACGGGTTGAGCGATGACGAGTTCGATACGTTGTTCACTCGCGACAAGCCGATCATCTTTGCATTTCACGGTTATCCGAAGTTGATTCATGAACTGACCTACCGGCGAACCAATCACGGCAATTTGCATGTGCGCGGCTACAAGGAAGAAGGCACCATCACGACGCCTTTCGACATGACGGTGTCGAACGATCTCGACCGCTTTCATCTGGTGATGGACACCATCGACCGAATTCCAAAGACCGGTGATGCAGGTGTTCGCCTGAAAAAACAATTGGCCGACAAGCTCATTGAGCATCGCAAATACATCAACCAAAACGGCCAAGACCTGCCGGAAATTCGTAACTGGAAATGGGGCAGAGTAAATAACAATTTGTATGCAGAAACTTGAAGAGGAGAGCACGGACGTAACGGAGAAGAATCTCGCTATGCCTCCTCTGTTATCTCCGCGTCCTCCTGTTCAAAAATTTAGATTTCAATTTGTCGCAGCACATTTCCGAAATCAGCCGCCGAGTGTTTGCACACAGTTCACGCCGCTAACCGGACGCTAACGCGTTCCGGCTAGTTTTTTTCATCGTCAGGAAAACGTCATGCTCAAACACACTTTAATCTCCGCCGAGGGAATTCTTATTCTCGAACCTTCAGACGCACTGGAAACAGCCGACTTTGCAGCGGTCGTCCAAGACATCGATCCCTACCTTGCCAAGCATGATTCTCTGGCCGGAGTGATGATTGTCGCCAAGGCTTTCCCCGGTTGGCTGAATCTTGAAGCCGCGATTAGTCACTTGCAACTTATCGAAAACTATCATCAGAAGATCAAACGTCTCGCAATCGTTAGCGATAACGGGCTGCTTACCGCGCTACCAACGTTTGCCGCTCACCTAGTTCATCCGGACGTCAAGCACTTTTCGGAATCCGAATACGAAGACGCATTGAGCTGGCTTAGGAGCAGCGCCCAGTGACTACGAAAACATTGCCTGATACTGCAAATCTTTTTATGGCCGGCGACAAAGGTTTGCTGGCGATGGATGAAAGTAATCCGACTTGCAACAAGCGGTTTGCAAAGTTGGGCATTCCGCAGACTGCAGAGGCTCGCCGATCCTATCGCGAGTTGATAGTCACGACGCCGGGACTTCGCAAATCCATCAGCGGCGCTATTTTGTACGACGAGACGATTCGTCAAAAGTTGAACGACGGCAGGCCGTTCGCGAATGCGCTCAGCGATGTGGGGATCATTCCCGGCATCAAAGTAGATGCAGGCGCGAAGGAAATGGCAGGACATCCCGGCGAAAAGATCACCGAAGGCCTCGATGGTTTGCGAGAGCGCCTTGAGGAGTATTCGCAAATGGGAGCGAAGTTTGCCAAATGGCGAGCGGTGAAAACAATCAGCGAGTTTCTGCCCAGTCGACGCTGCATTGCAGCCAACGCCCTCGCATGCTACGCCGCACTGTGTCAGGAAGCCGGTTTGGTTCCGATCGTCGAGCCGGAAGTCATCATGGACGGAACGCATACTTTTGAACGCGGAGCGAGTGTGACATAAGAAGTCTTGCGGGCTGTTTTCGAGCAGATTAGTGTTGAAGGTGTCGCGCTAGAAGGAATGATTCTCAAGCCCAACATCGTACTGCCCGGATTGTCCTGCCCAGAGCATCCGGGTTTGGACGAAGTCGCCGATGCGACGGTAAAGTGTTTGTTGCGAACCGTCGTCGCCGCAGTGACTGGAATCGCGTTCCAGGCAGGCGGCCAATCTGCTGAACTTGCTTCAGCGAGATTGAACGCCATCAACATCCGAGGAATGACGCGATCGCCTTGGACGCTTAGACAAGAACGCGGTAGCCGCCGGTCTACTGGCCGCGCCGGCATTGTGCAGCCAACTTGTCGCGGTTGCGTTCGCAAATGATCTCGCGTTCGAACTGTGCAAACGAAAGTAGAATGACTGACGGTTGCTGGGTTCGATTGGTTTCTTCAGAACGTAAGGGATGAGCTGAAATAGACTCCCACAATTGGTTATACTACTCGCCAGCGGAAGCCATCTAGAGTTCGTTATTCGATAACTAGCTTGGTTCGCCCAGAGCACGTTAAGCCCTTTTCAAATGTCTCCTCTGTGGAATCGCCAATGAAGGTGTTTTCTTCACCGACTATTACGGCCAGCAGTCTTGTACCGCCGGTCGTGCGGCTTTCATTAACCGTCGGTTGCGATAAAACCCTCTAGGTTTGATGCTGTGCAATATTGAGTATGCATTAGCTTTGTCTCCTCGATCCTTTGTAATGTGACTTCTTCTTAAGCTCCCCGAGCTTATCGTACTGTTTCCATTCGCCAATCTTCTTACCCGCAGTGAATTCGCCTTCGTCCATAAGAGTTCCATTGGGATAGTAACGCTTCCACTTTCCAGACTTCTTTTCTTCAGAATCAAAAGAGCCGGTTTGCATCAGCTCGCCATTCTCGCGATACCATTTCCAACTGCCGGCCAGCTTGTCTAGCTTGTACTTGCCAGTCGATTGAAGCTTTCCGTTCTTGAAATAGAACTTCCACAGACCTTCTTTCTCGCCGTCAACGTACATGCCTACTGAGCAGACCTCTCCGCCCTTGTAGTGATCGGTTTTCTTCCCGTTCTTCAAGTTGCCATCGGCGTCGTATTTACTCTTGTCCATCTTCATGAATATTTGACTCCGCTCACTGTTACGTACTAACCAACTCGCCTACCGCCACAAGCATTCGTTTCAATCCATTTTTTAGTCGAGCAACATACTCGGCCCATTTTGCGTTCATTTCGTGAATGATCGTCGCAGTACAGCCATCACCATTGGGTTCGATCGTTAACGCTATGCGAGACGGCAATTCTGCCTCTTTGTTTTCTTCGCCAACGATCCTTGACAACTTTTCAACTCAAGAAGTTAGCGTAGAAAATAGCGGGGTTTTAGAGTTTTCTACTCTTCGACAAAACGCTTCAGACGAACCAGCGCATCTTCCCATTGTGCAGCGATGGTTCTCAATACTGCTTGAGCTTCTTCGATCGCAGCGAGCCGGGCGACGAAAAGACGCTCGCGGCCGTGCGATTCCTGCGTCACGAATTTCGCGCTTTCAAGAACTCTCAAGTGCTTAGTGACGGCTTGCCTTGTAACTGGCAAATTCATAGTCAATTGTTTGATCGACTGCGGTGCGCCGGTGCCAAGTTTCAACAACAATTGCAGTCGCGTTTCATCACCCAGAGCCGCGAAGATCGTGGCATTTCGTCCGGTGTCTGCTTTGCTTGGTTGTTTAAGGTTTTGCTTCGACATGGTTCTTTATATTCTGAACTTGTGCAGCCCAACCGCCGTCATTCATGCGAAATGCTTCGTCGCGTCGATGGGCAGGAATACCGTCGAAACCGGATTCGATAACCCGCACTAACGTGCCCGAGAAAGTCTCTTCGAGTGTGAATTCGACGAGTGTCCGTGGCTCCGATGAATAATCGACCTTCGGGTCAATCGCGTAAGGGCGCCACCAAAACGCAAACCGATGTTCCGGTTCGATCGCCTCAACGATCACCTCCATCGTAACGTGTTCGTAGCCTGGATAGGTGATCTGACCGCGAGCTACCTCGCCGACGATAAAAGGCCCTTCCAGTTCGACACGAAACCACTGGCCGAACTCGCGATAGTCGGTAATCGCCCGCCAAACCCGCGTCACATTCGCGTTGACTTCTATCTGCTTTTCAATCCGATCCGTTGAGCTTTTGTTCATGGGTGATCCAATTTCTGTAGAGCAATCTCGTGCAACCTTCAGGTTGCATGATAAGTTAAGATGTTGGGTTGTGACAAGACATCCAAAAGAAAATTTGCGTCGTGTCGATTTTGGACTGCCACGTTCGACTGATTGGGAAGTCAAGCACTTTACAAGTATTTTAGGAGCTTTAAAACTATGTTTGCAAAACCACAATCGGAACACAAATGGCTCGAACAGTTGATCGGCAACTGGACATTCGAGCACAATTGTCAGATGCCCGATGGCAGCCAGGCGACGACCCGCGGCGCAATGACCTGTCGGTCGCTCGGTGGGATGTGGTTGATCTGTGAAAGCAGTGGCCAGTCGCCAGACGGCGGAGCGTGGTCGTCGATCATGACGCTAGGTTTTGATCCAGCTCAAAGCCAGTATGTCGGAACGTTCATCGGTTCGATGATGGCAAACATCTGGCCGTACCGCGGCGTTCTCGACGCGACTGGAAAACGGTTGCCACTCGATTCGGAAGGGCCAGCGTTCGTTGGCACTGGAACATGCAAGTATCGCGACACAATCGCAATCATCGACAACGACCATTGGCTTTTCACTAGCGAATTTCAATCCGACGAAGGCAAGTGGGTCCAGTTCATGAGCGGAAAACACGCGCGAAGCTAACGCGATCTGGATGTTTGGGAAATTTTTCAGAACGATGTCGATTCTCGCGATTGCGATTCGACTACTCACCAGCGGCTTAAGCTTCCAGCTTGTGAGAAGTCCAGAGCGCAAGCTGAAAGCTTACGCCACTTCCGTTCAAACTCACTCGACAGGAGACGAAACAATGAAGTTTGTTTGCATGGGATTCATTGAGGAATCCAAGTACGAAGCGTTGTCAGAGGCAGAAGGCCAGCGAATGATGAAGGAATGTTTCGCCTACGACGATGAACTGCGTCGTGGCGGGCACTTTCTTGGTGGCGAAGCGCTGCAATCTGCGAGAAATGCCGTGACACTGCGGATGAAGAATGCCTCGGTCGATGTCACCGATGGGCCGTACGCCGAGACAAAGGAAATGCTCGGAGGAATACTTCTGTTGGAAGCACGCGATTTGAATCACGCCATCGCATTGATGTCGCAGCATCCTGGCGTGAAGGTTGGGCCATTTGAAATTCGCCCCGCTGATGAAGAAACCAACAAGCTAATTGCCGCTCGCGATACAGTATCCACAAAAGACAGGAATAGCTCCGTAAGTATCATTCATCGGATTGGAATCAAAACCCCGATGGCAACGGTGTACGAAGCACTCGCAACCGTGAAAGGTGTCGCCAGTTGGTGGACTCGTGAAGTGACTGGCGAGTCGAAAATTGGCGGAACGTTTCAATCGCGATTCCTGAGCATCGACGGGATGGAAATGGGGTCGATGCAAATCAGGGTTGTCTCGCTTCAGCCTGATTGTCACGTTCATTGGTTTTTTGAGTCTGGACCTGAAGAATGGATTGGGACGGAGGTTACATTCGCTCTCAAGCAAGAAGGTGAATATTCGATTGTGAATTTCAGTCACAGCAAGTGGCGCGATGCGGTCGAATTCACAGCACATTGCAGCATGAAGTGGGCGACGTTCTTACTGAGTTTGAAGCAGTTTTTGGAACATGGCAACGGTTTGCCGTCCCCAAATGACTTGAAGATTGACAACTGGAACTAAGCCTTGCGACACGATCATCGCAAATTTCGCTCGTTTGCGCGTAATACGCCTCGCCGTTACAATGAACAATTCGTTTTCTTGCGATGTCGATTTGATCGATACCCAATCGACTACACCTAATCGCAATCTCCGATGTCCGTTTGATCGCAGATGCGGCGTCAACACCGAAATGATTAAGATTGCGACTAAGTAGGGGAGCTAGATTTGAAGCAATTTGATCACGAAAAACTAAATTTTTACCAATCGTCCATCACATTTTTCGCATGGACGACTGGTCTCCATGAATCGATCCCCAAAGGCATCGCCGCTAACAACCAATTGGAGCGTTCATCGACTTCGATACCCCTGAACATAGCTGAAGGCAACGGAAAGTTTACGCCAGCAGATCGTTGCAAGTACTTCGACAACGCACGTGGGTCGGCGTTGGAGTGCGCCGCAGCTTTGGACGTACTGGTCGCAAAGCGATTGATCGAAGCGACTCGCACCATTGAAGGCAAGTTGATGTTGGTTGAGATCGTCACAATGCTCGTAGGGCTGATTAAAGCAAACTCGGACGAACGAAAGTATTGAGTGTACGGCGGAGGGGGACTCAAGGGAAAGAGATTACGATTATGAGTAAGATTAAGATTAAGAGTAGGATTAAGATTAGGAACGAACCATGAAATATATGTTACTCATCTACGGTGCCGAATCGTCATGGACCGAAGACGAACGCAAGGAATGCATGATCGAGTCGATGGGCATAAGCGAGGAACTTGAAAAGCAAGGCAAGTGGCTCGCTGCCTCGCCGTTGCATTCGGTCACGACGGCTACCAGCGTTCGTGTCCGCGATGGCAAGAAACAGATTACTGACGGACCATTCGCTGAAACAACGGAACATTTAGGCGGCTATTACATTATCGATGTGGACAACCTCGACGAAGCGATCGCGATCGCCACACGCTTGCCGCCAGCCAAGAAAGGGACTGTCGAAATTCGACCGCTTTTCGATTTACCCGTACTCCCACAACGAGATCAAGGAGAATTGCCATGAATCGCAACCCTGTTGGCTGGTTTGAAATCTACGTCCAAGACATGGA
>JBGSKY010000332.1:0-69838 GCA_041740995.1 Pirellulaceae bacterium | reverse complement strand
ATCGACCACCGCATCAAATTGAGGGCTGCGAAGCGAGTCCGTTGATTCAACGCCAATCTCTTCAATAGCTAAAACATCGACGCCAGCGTCAGCGATGCGTTGTGCTAGGTCCGCTGGTTTTTGTGCATAGTCTTTACCTGGCCGTCCTCGCATTTCGGGAAAGCCTAGCCACTCAATATTCCACGCACCCAGCGTAATTTGTTCCGCGTTGGCATCTCCAGATGGGAGAACATTCAAGCTTGTCCACAAAATAAGAATGAACCCAAGAGCCGTTTTGTTATTTTTCATTAGTACTCGCAAAATTTTAAAGTTGAATCGCGCTAAGACTTCCGCTCGATTGTAGTGTTAGAGCAGCCGATTTGCGTTAAGAAATCTTGACGACGAAGATTTTCAAACGCTTTTACACCTATATCTTGATATATCGCTTTGATCACACAAAGACCTCTACCGTCAATTGACTATCGCCAACCGCCTTAGATCGAATTGGCTCGACAACCTCGTCGTTAAACTCGCGAACTTGAGACGCCGCACGCCCAATGAATCGCCTCGCATCGGCCAAACTTTCAATATCGAGCTTGGAAAAAATTGGATCGGCTTTCAGTCGATCGAGCAAATCGTTTTTCTCAGCGTTTTGCTTCACCTTTAATGCGGCTGCCTGTGAATGGACACGAATTGCCTCATGCAATTCTTGGCGATCACCGCCTTGGCTTACCCCCTCCATGATGATTGCCTCAGTTGCCATGAAAGGCAATTCTGCTGCCAAGTTTGCCGCAATGGTTTTTTCATAGACAACGATTCCAGAAAAGATGTTCTGCAGTAGCATCAATGAAGCATCGATCGCTAGGAATGCCTGTGGAATAACCAGCCGACGATTTGCGCTATCATCCAACGTCCTTTCTAACCATTGGGTCGCTGCGGTCATTGCAGGCGAGCTTTGTAGGCTGATGGCGAACCGTGCGAGTGAACAGATTCGTTCACTCCTCATTGGGTTTCGCTTGTAAGCCATGGCCGAGGAGCCAATTTGGTCCTTCTCAAACGGCTCTTCGATCTCTTTTTCGTGCGCCAACAACCTTAAGTCGGTTGCAATCTTATGAAGGCTTTGGCCTATTCCTGACAAGCAATCCAAGATTTGCGAATCAACTTTACGTGGATACGTCTGGCCAGTTACCGCATATGCATTCGGAAACCCAAGCTCTTTGGCGATCATCGTCTCCAAGCGACGCACGGCCTGCTCATCACCGTTAAAAATCTGTAGAAAGCTCGCTTGCGTTCCCGTTGTGCCCTTCGCACTACGAGCTAAAAGAGAGTCGAGACGGTGATCAAGCTCCTGCAAATCCAAAACCAAATCGTACGCCCACAGCGTTCCACGTTTGCCGACGGTGGTTGGCTGAGCAGGTTGAAAGTGAGTGAAAGCGAGGCAGGGCAGGGCGGCATGTTCTGTTGCCCAATCGGTAATCGACAAAATGCAGCTGACCAGCCGCTGCCGCAATAGTTTTAATGCGTCGCGCATGATCACCAGATCAGCATTGTCCGTGACGTAACAACTGGTCGCTCCCCAGTGAATGATGCCCTTAGCAGCGGGGCATTGATCGCCGTAAGCATGCACATGAGCCATTACATCGTGTCGCAGACGACGTTCGTATTGGGCTGCGACATCCAAATTCAAATTAGATTGGTGACGCTCCAGTTCATCGATTTGTTCTTGAGTAATCGGCAAACCTAGCTGCTTTTCCGATTTGGCAAGAATAATCCAAAGTCGCCGCCACCATCGAATTCGATTTGACTGACTCCAAAGCGAAGACATCTCCTTGGAAGCGTATCGCGTCGTTAGCGGGTTGGTGTAAAACTCGTCGTGTGACATCTAATTGTAATACGTTTCTAAATTGCAAAATGAAGCGGTTCGATGCGAAGCTGAATCAACGGAGGATGAATTGCAGTGTTAGTGTAACTTTACACAATTTCAGGGGGCCAATCGCGAGATCTTCCACTCGTTTGATCCTTGATCGAGATCGTAGCGATAACGATCATGAAGTCTCGACGGCCGCCCTTGCCAAAACTCAAACATATTCGGCTCGACTCTCCAACCGCCCCAATAAGCGGGGCAAACTATTTCAATCTCATTTTTCTGATGCCTGGCCAGCAAGTCATCGCGGATCTTTTCAAAGTCAACATCTTCGTCGATGACTTTGGATTGAGGCGAAATGATTGCACCGGCACGACTAGCTAAAGGTCGCTCGTCAAAATAGCTTTCGGAGATTGATTTATCAGTCCGAATTGCGGAACCAGCGATTCGCACTTGGCGATCGACCGTCGGCCAAAAAAAGTTTATCGCGACCTGCGGATGCTCCTCAATTTCTCTCGATTTTTCCGACTCGTAATTGGTAAAGAAAACGAATCCTTTTTCATCGAATTCCTTCAAAAGTACGATTCGGCTGCTGACGCCAGTCGGTGAAATCGTCGACAGTGTCATCGCATTTGGTTCGAACCAATCAGGTACTTGAACGCTCCGTAGTTGGTCGAACCACTGGCGAAACTGATCAAACGGTGAATTTGCGAGATCAATTCGTCGCAAAGTGCCAAACTCGTACGAACGGCGAAGTGCATGAATATCCATGTTAATGTCTAACTTGTTGATTGAAATGTCGCATTTTCGCTGGTTCTCGCTGGAATAATGACGTATTTTTAAGTTTTGGTCGGTGAAGTAAACCCCGACGGCCACGGATTTCATGAGGTGGCATCGATTTTGCATGATAGAAGGTGGGAAATTAAGGGTGCCACAATTTCCGTCGCTTAAAAGCTTTTCCAACGCGAACTAAGTTCTCGCGAGGCCGTTGCAACAAATTTTACGATCAGGAACGACTTAAAGAGTCATGAATCGATTTCCCAATATTGACGAAAACGCAATCGCGATACGGCTGGACTTGGCCGGCGTGGTTTTAGTTGCCGCACCAATGCTTAGTGACCCCTTGTTCGGACGCTCGGTCTGCCTTGTGCTGGAACATGACAAGACCGGAAGCGTCGGCCTTGTTTTAAATCGATCGTTCTCGTCTGATGTTAACGATCTTTGGGCTCACCTGACGGAAGGTCAGAAAGAAAACGTGCATCCGCCGCATCAAGTAAACTTCGGTGGGCCAGTTTCCGGACCTGTTCTTGCGATTCATGATCAAGAAAAGCTCGCCGAAGCGGGTAATGGGGCCGGCGTCTATGTTGCCGCACAAGTTGAAAACCTAAAGAAACTTACAACCGTCTCACCAGAACATTACCGATTGTTTGTTGGTCACGCCGCATGGAAGCCAGGTCAATTGGAAGGCGAAATTGATGCCGGATTTTGGTATCCTGTGTCTGCGTCCAGCGATCTGGTATTCGCGCACGAAAGCGACATGTGGCCGATTGGAATTCGCTCCGTTGGGCGGAGCCTAATCTCATCTGCACTTGGTGAAGATCGAATGCCGTCCTCGCCACTTTTAAACTAAAACGGTTCTTCCTAATGCGTATTGGCCAAGTAGTTCGCGTCTACCCCGAAAAGAAGTTTGGTTTTATCTTCGCTGAAAATCTTCGGGAAGATATTTTCTTCCATTTCAGTATCGTCGATCAAAATAATAATCCCGATTACTGGGAACCCGGTCACGAAGTCGAATTTGAGATCAACGAAATTGAGCGGATGGATGGTGGAAAGCTCCGCGCAACCGAAGTGCGGACTTCACTGCGACCACAATCAGTGAAAATTGAAGAGCACATTACACCTGAATTTAATCATAAGCACCATCCGCGCGCCCGTCAGCGAAAACCGCTTTGGCGCGACGGCGGCAAGAACGCTTAGGCTCGGGCTTCAAGCAAATTTAAAGTGCGGGTGACTCGTAGCCGAAGTCGCCTAACTTCGGAGCCTTCTTGTTGGGCAATCTGATCTTTGGCGAGGTCGGCTACCCCGAGATTGGATGTGGTTGAAGCACTAGGCCGAAACGACACTAGCCTCGATAGTCGTCCAATCTAGTACAAATGGACTGCTCACTCTTTGGCTGTTAGGGTCAAGTTCGTAAACTCCGAAGTTTCTTGTCATTGAACGACCTCCATAGCCGAGCATTGAGAAGCAGAGTGAATGAAGCCCCCTTTCTGGAGATCGTCCTAGGCATAGTCAATACCTGCCATGGTCACGGTTGTGGCATAGAAGTCACAGCTCAGATTTTTTCTATGCTCAGGCCGAAATCCGTCTGCCTTGTCAACGTGCTTCAAAGATGTGAAGATTTTGCAGTATGTGATTTGCAACATTCCATTTCAAGCCACCTATGAAACCTCGCATGCGCGACGTCGCTGAAAAATGTGGCGTCTCTGAAACCACGGTCTCACATGCCATCAATGGCACTAAACAGGTGTCGGCTAAGACTCGTGCAAAAATCGAACAGGCAATGCTCGAACTGCAGTTCTTTCGTGACTCGCACGCGCGACGATTGGCGCGCGGTCACAGCGATTTTCTTGGACTGATCATTTCCGATATCGAGAATCCATTTTTTCCTAGCGTGATTAAGGCGTTTGAGAACGGTGCGGTTGCCAACGGTTATGAAATTTTGTTGTGTACGACAAATTACGATCCAGAGAGGATTGAGCAATCGTTTCGGAAAATGATCGAAAACAAGTGTCCCGGCGTCGCAGTCATGACCTCGCAAACGAACTCACGTATGGCAACGATGCTTGCAGAGAATGGAATCGCCGCGGTCTTTCTTGATTCCAACGGTCACGACAAATTGAAAAGCAATATCCGTTTAAACTATGCGCGAGGTGCGACAGAGACGGTTCACTATCTACACAATCTAGGTCATCGCCACTTTGCCTTGGTCGCCGGACCACAGAATCGGCCATCGCATCTCGCCTATAAAAAAGCTGTGTTGACGGCACTTGCCGATTTTGAGCTGAAACCGCATCTGATTGTCGCCAACAACGATATCGTCAGTGGCGAGCTGGCCGTTCAAAAGTTGATGACTGAAAAGAAACTACCCACGGCCGTACTTTGCAGCAGCGATCTCACCGCCATCAGCGTAGTGCGAACCTTGACTGCTTGCGGGCTACGTGTGCCCGCTGACGTTTCAGTTGTTGGTGTGGACGATATTCCTTTTGCGGAATTGAACCAACCGCCACTGACAACTGTTCGCGTCCCCAGGCAAAATCTAGGGTCTCTTGCGCTCGAAACTCTCCGAACTATGCTTGAACAGAACTCTGAAAAAGGTATCGAAGCCGTACTAGACACAGAACTTGTAATTCGTGGCTCGACTGCGCTGGCAAAGCAAGACTAAGTGCAATGCGGCAAGGCCAAACAGGCAGCGCCGATTGCGCCAGCATCAGAGCCTAATTCGGCTTTCACAATCGAAATTTCTTCTTTGGGTGCCAAAGTGCTTTGGCCGAGCATCTGCTTCATCGCTCGTGCAAACGGTTCGAATTGATCGTCCATCATTCCGCCTCCTAAAACAATTCGCTGTGGTAAGAAACTATGAGCTACAGTCCATATTGCAAAGGCCGCTGCTCGTACAGCGTCATCGACAATTGCTGTCGCTCTCGAATCGCCAGCAGCGGCAGCCAGAAAAACAGATCGACCGCTTTTGAAACCTTGCAAACGACCGCGTGCTTCTATCGCAGTGCCCGATGCGAGCGATTCAAGACAGCCGTCAATTCCGCAATAGCATCGTGGTCCCGCGACGGGTGTTGGGATGTGACCAAACTCCGGATGTGATCCATCGACTCCGCGATAAATCTTCCCCTCGACAACTGCTGAGAACCCGATTCCTGTGCCAAAGGTCAGCATCACCATTGACGTTGCCTCACGCCCGGCACCGAGTACTAGCTCGCCAATTGCGGCCACATCTGCATCGTTTTCAAGCCGAACCGGAACTGAGAAATGCGTTGCAATGGGCGTTACCAAATCGCAATTATCCCATGTGGGAAGAGTATAAGGATTATGGACTGTCCCGCGTTTTGGATCGACAGGGCCGGTGCATCCAATCCCGATCCCAATCAATTCTTGCGGCTGTAAACCAGCTTTTGCGATAACCTTTTCCACGCCATGAATGATCCGATCGATCGCTATTTGGCAACCGCTTGGCGCATCCGTTGGGAAAGAATCGACCGCAAGAATTCCCCCAGACGTATCCACCATCGCAATGGCGATTTTCGTACCACCGATATCAATCCCAACCGCATTATTCACGTAAAGCACCCGTCAAAAAAATTTATATACCTGCAAAAATCGACCTGTCACAAAACCGAAACTCGAAATTTCGAGCATCACAGGTTACTCAACATTCCGTTATGGGTCTGTCCCTCTGAAGATATAAAAATCACTCGTATCTCGTTGACATGGCCATTTTCGAAAGATACTATGCGAGAGCAATGGCAAGCGGTTGCCATTGGCTTTTTCGTATCGTGCAGTTTCTTGGGTGGAATTGGAATGGTCGCTCGCCGCATTCGTATCTTCGTATTTGGCTCCATCGCAACGCTTCTGATCATTTCCTTCGCAAGCACCTTAGAAGCCGAATTGTTGTTGACCAATGACTTCGAAAACCGAGACAGTTGGCCCGGAATTCGGGCAGCGGTTGTTTCGAAAGATCCGGATGTTAAGGTCTCGGCGACGATCGCATCCAACGGTACCATCAATCAGCTTAACTCGACCGATCGCTCAGGCGCATTAGCCGCTGTCATTGAACCGGCCAAAGCGATCGACTGGTCAGCTTCTGTTACGACTGGCCTGATCCCATGTTCGAATACCGAGTCGAACTTGGGCAAGCTCTCTCTCAGTTTTGACCATTCCATTTCGATAAACGCACCTTTTGAAGTGCAAATTGAATCGTTCTCAAACAAGCGGATTCGAACAGGTGGTCTGAAGACGAAGGTCTATCCTGCCGCGTCGAATTTCTATCAGCGAGCTGCGATCGAACTTTCTCAGATGGTCCCGTCTGGAGAAGGGCAGTTCGATCCGAAATCGCCGCTACTACAAATGTCGTTTTCTGTCTATTCATTCAACGGAGAGGCTAGTTCGCAATCGATTTCTCTCAGCATTGACAACATCGCGTTTTCAAGTCCTGCGTTTTACGTTAGCCCAGAAGGCTCGGATGACAACGACGGGCGCAGCGAATCGACCGCGTTCGCGTCACCGCAGAAAGCGCTCGATCAAGCTCAACCTAGCGACATTATCCTCCTAATGGAGGGGACATACTCGATCGATAAAGAGTTAGCTCCGAAGTTGGCCGTTGCAGAATTTATTCGTCCGGGAACGCCCACTGGTTGGATCACTTTAAAAAACTATCCAGGTCACAAGGCGACGCTTTCATCTCACGGTCAAAAAGCAATCGCGATGATCCAAAACAAGGGATCGCCGACACTGGCCTATCTCGAAGTTCGTGGACTACACATCCGAGGCAATGGCGACACAGCGCGAACTCAGTTCATAGATGAGCTTGGTCAGTTTACGCCAAACACCGATTCGCGCGGGATTGAAGTAAATGGTCGAACGACTCCTTATCCCGGCGAGCGAACGGAGAATGAGATCGTGCACCATATTCGCATCGCTGACAACGTTGTCGAGTTTTGCACCGCCGATGGCATCTATGCGGAGTACTGCGATTGGTTGTACATCGAACGAAACATCATCGAAAACAATTGCTGGACGACACCCGGCTACGCACCGGCTGGTTTATCCGTAATGGGTTATGCAAATTTTGACAGCCTTGAAAATGTCCACAAGATGTTGATCGCCGGAAATCGTGTCAGCGGAAATCGGCTGTACGTGATGAACCAACCCTGGGGTAAGCCGGTTAAGACAAAATTCTTTAATGGCAACGGAATCATTTTGGATGCCAATGCTGAAAAGCCGCCGGCCGTCTACGCGGGTCGGACGTTGGTGCAGAACAATCTAGTCTTCAACAACGGTGGTGGCGGCATACAAATGTGGGCCAATCACCGAATGGACTTGGTGAACAATACGGTCTATCACAACGGTACAACGCCAGAACTCAAATGGGGACAGATCGGTTTCGAACGTTGCCGCGATGTTCGATTGATCAACAATATCATCGTCGCGCAACCGGACCGACCACTCGACACTTGGATGGTTGGACGACCGGATAAGAACACTGCGGATATCGTCCGGCTAAATAACTTGTATTGGGGCGGCGTGAATCCGCATATCTCTGGTGCTGGCGATATTGATGCCGACCCACAATTTGTCAATCCAGGCGACGATCCTGCGGAAGCCGATTTTCGACTCCGGCCCGACAGTCCAGCGATCGGTGCCGGCATTCGAGATTCCCTCACGCCGCTGGTCGATGTCTTTGGTCAATTCAGACCATCGGCAAACGAGGTCGATTTGGGGGCGTCTGGAAAATGAGCTCTCTCCATCGCCTAAGTTTTTGGATGATGCTGATCTGCGCAATGTTCGCCTGCGGACACGTCGTCGCTCAAGAGACCCCCAAACGCATCTACATCGCCAACGACGATCATACGGATTTTATGTGGACGGCGGATGCTGATACCTATGCCAACGTGTTCGTCGAGATGCTCGATCATCATTTGCGATTGGCGGAAGAAACGAAAAACAATCCAGCTCCGTATCGCAATCGATTTAATGCCGACGGCAGCTATTGGATGTGGAACTACGAACACCGCAAGAGTGATGCCGAGTTTGCGAAGTTGATTCAAGCGATCAAGGACGGAACGATCAGCGTTCCGCTGAATCCACTGGTATCCTGCTACGGCGGCCAGCCGACCGAAGCGGTATTGCGTGGGCTTTACTATGCCGGTCGCATCGAACGAAAACATGATCTGCGATTTGAACTCGCCACCGCGATGGAAAACCAGACCTTACCGCTGGGTCTTGCGTCTTTATTCGCTGGCTCAGGTGCGAAATATAGTTGGCGTGGTGTTTGCGGATGTGCCACGAAGCTGCCGAAAGAACAACTCGCAAAACGTGACCGCGAGATCTACTGGTATACCGGGCACGATGGCCAGCGCATTCTGATGAAATGGTATTCGCTGGTCGGCAGTATCGGGGGGTACTGGGAAGCAGGATATCCGTCGGCAGCCATCAACTGGGTCGACAGTGATCCTGGGTTTTTGAAACGTTATATCGATCCTCAATCGAACGATCCCTATAAAGCCATCGGAGTGTTCGGGTTTGGCGGTGACGACTTGGCTCGTAAGACCGGGATCACGCCTCCGCCAACGGTGCCCGGAGTTCCAGGATTGCAAAAGGTAATTTCCTCGCCGTATTGCGATCACTTTTACATAATCGCAGAGCAGGAATCGAATGCTTCCCGACAAGTCATCGTGTCCAACGAAGCCGATTTCTTTCATGACTTTGAAAGTCACTATGGCCAGACGCTCGATAGTCATTGTGTGACCTACGGAAACGAGTGGGACTTGTATTCAGCATCCATGTCGGAGACCAGTGCGCGGGTACGTCGTGCTGTTGAAAAACTTCGCGCCGCTGAATTGTTGTCGACGTTGGTCAGCTTAAAGTATCCTGACTTCATGAGACGCCACGAGTCCGCGCGCGATCGAGCGTTTATCGACCTTGGTTTGTTTTGGGAACACAACTGGACCGCTGATGGTCCCATCTCGCGACAGCAACGGGCCAGTTGGCAGGAGCAAGTAGCCAGCAACATTGAATACTACGTCAACTCGGTCTACGGTGAAGCGATCATTCGGCTTGGTGGCATGATTCCGCGTCCTGACGGAGCAAAACGTTTCTTTGTGCTCAATCCGCTCGGCTGGCCTCGCACCGATTATGCCGACTTCGCTTACAACGGTTCGGCAAACGTGCATGTCATCGACTTAGCTTCCGGCAACGAAGTGCCATTTCAATTGGTCAAACTAAGCGGTGCGCCGCATCTTCGCATCTTAGCCAGCGAGGTCCCGTCCGCGGGTTACAAAGTGTTCGAAATCGCAACTGGGCCGGGACGACAAAGTTCGCTAACCGACGCGGCTGCGAAGATGCATAATAACGTGCTCGATAACGGCAAAATCAAGTTGACTATCGCAAAAGACGGAGCAATTCAAAGTTTGATTGATTTAGCAAGTGGACGAGAATTTGTAGCCGAAATAGACGGTCTGCTGGTCAACGATTTCGCGGCCAACTCCAACGACGGAGAACCAATTAAGGTCGAGAACGTCGGTCCTGTTTCAGTAACCATTCGCGCTCGCAGTGAAGCGGGACTGGCACACACCACTTCAATCACCGTCTATCGCGATTCCAAGCGAATCGATATTCGTAACGAGCTGACGGAAAACTTTTCCAACGTGCGTCACTGGGCGTTTGGATTTTCGATCGACAATCCGCAGGTTCATACCGAGGAAGTCGGAACAGTGAATCTCAATCGGCTGAAGTCCGCTGGCGGCGACTATGCCGATACTCACGCGCGCTATGACTATCTAACGTTGAACCATTTCGCCGATATTTCAGGCGATGGTTTTGGCGTAACGCTTTCCAATACGGACCTTGCGTTCGCGAAACTCGGACGCAGCACACTAACGACCCTGGACACGACCACACCGCAAATTCAAGTACTCGCTGGCGGCCAAGTCGATGGCAGTTCGCTGGGTATTCGCGGTCAAAACGGTGCTTCGTATTTCTTGCAACGTTTCGCTTTACAACCGCACGACGGTTACGACCAAGCGCAAGCGATGAAGTTTTCACTGGAGCACCAGAACCCTTTCGTCACCGGTGAGATCATCAGCAAGGGTGGCGATCAATATACAGAGAAAGAATTTTCTTTGCTTACGGTGAGCAACCCCAATGTCGTGTTATGGGCGCTAAAGCCAAGCGAATCAGGAATCACAGACGGAATCGTTGCACGTGTCTGGAATCAGTCTATGCAAGCAGCCGCAACAACTATCGCAGTGGACGGCGGCGTCAGCGGCGTGCAGAGAGTGACGCATATCGAAACACCAATCGAAGATATTGAACCGGTGGCCGATGCCGCTGAGCTTTCCATTCATCCACACCGCTTGGAAACTTTTTTACTGCATTTGAAGAGCAGCCCATGAGTCCAACTGTCATTAGAGGTCCATACTTTCAAGACGTTCTTTCGCAGTCACAGTCGCTCGGTTCGTTGTGTGAGGAGTTGGCCAGGACAACTTTGCCCTCTTCGATTTTAAAAGGCATTGCCGACGGACGATTCCGTCGAGTTGTTTTGACGGGGATGGGAAGTTCGCTGCACGCGTTATATCCAACCGAGCGGCGCTGTGGCGAGCTGTTAACATGCTTTCAACGAATTGAAACAGCGGAAATGCTGGCCGGTTATAAGGCTTGCTTCAATCAGGACACATTGCTGATTGCGGTATCACAGTCGGGCGAAAGCGCGGAGATTGTGCAACTACTCAAACGCGCCAACGAGTTCGGGCAGGTGATCGGTGTTACGAATGATTCGCAATCAAGTTTGAGCCGCCTTTCTGGGACAACGATTCATCTGCGTGCCGGAAATGAGACCTCCGTTTCCTGCAAGACTTACATTTGCACGCTGGCAGCGATGCACTGGCTGTCGTCGCAGATCGTAGGAGGTTCGGCAACTAAGGCAATCCAAGACATTCGTGCGGCGCAACATGCGGTATCGGAGTACTTGTCGAACTGGCAATCGCACGTCGAGCAATGGATTCCATGGATCGACGACGCACAAAGTGTTTTCGTGACTGGGCGAGGTGATTCGTTGGCAACCGCTTGGACCGCGGGCTTGATTTTGAAAGAATCGACGCGACGACATGCCGAGGGAATGAGTTCGGCAGCGTTCCGGCACGGGCCGATGGAGATGGCCGGCGAAAATGCTTTGGTAATAGTCTTTGAGGGGAGCGTTTCTGATGCTTTGATGAACCGACGGCTTGTTGACGATATTCGAATCGGCGGTGGTAAAGCTGTATTGATTCGCGCGTCGGATCTTTCGACGGGTGAAATCGTAGTTCCGGCGTTGGCCAGTTCGTTAAGCCCGTTGGCCGAGATCCTGTCGATACAAATGTTGTCCCTAGCGATGGCCGCGCGCGATGGCAATGAGGCGGGTCGATTTGAGCGTGCTTCGAAGATTACAGTAGTTGCTTAAGCCGTTGGATCGATTACTTTTTCATAAAAATCCCCACATGAAATCGCCTCTCATACCACCCTGGCTCCTGTATGCAATCGTTGCTGCGACCTGTTGGGGCATCTGGGGTGTTTTGTCTAAGGGCCCAAGTCGTGAGTTAACTGGTTGGATGACGCAGATGTTGTTCACCTTCGCGTTACTGCCTTCTGTCGTATTTGCATCACTTTCCAAAAACGTTCTGGTCGGAACAAATAAGCCTTGGGGATTGTTTTGGGGCTTTGTATCCGGCTTGATCGCCGCGGCTGGCAATATCGCGTTCTATTTGGCGTTAGAAAACGGAGCGGACACATCGATCGCGATTCCGTTGACCAACATTTATCCACTGGTCACGATCTTCATTGCATACTTTTGGTTCAAAGAACGATTGAACTGGATACAAGGTCTGGGAATTCTGTTGGCAGTGGTTGCGATTATATTGCTCAGCGGAGAAGCGAAAAACCTGGGTGATCCTCTTGCCGTGATGAAACGCATTGGTCTTACACCCTGGATGATCTATTCGTTCATCGCCATGGTTAGTTGGGGCGTTTTCAGCGCGACGCAGAAAGTTTCAACCAACTATGTCTCAGCCGAGTTGTCGTATCTCGCATGGTGTGCAGCGTTTATTCCAATAGCGATTTGGATTGTACTCTCCAAGCCCCTAAATTGGTCGATGTCGGCCAGCATGTTGTGGTCCGGTTTGGCGGCCGGGGCACTCAATAGTTTTGGTGTTATCGCGGCCTTCGCAGCCTATCGATACGAAGGTAAAGCGGCCATCGTTACACCGCTTGCGGCTGCCGTACAACCGATCGTGACGATTGCTTTGGCATACATTTTTCTCGGCGAACGCGTTGGTGGATTGGAGAGTCTTGGAATCGGATTTGCCATAGCCGCGGCCATCGCATTGTCAAAAGAGACTAAGATAGCTGACGTGTAATCGGCACCAAAAATTGCTTGAACTTAAAACTAGATCCGTAGGTAGAATTACATCGTGAAACGGCGAAGTTTTTTGCAACGCTCAACCGCTTGTGCTGCTGTGATTGGTTTTTCCCGACAAGCTTGGGGCGCGGAGAAAGCCTATGCGCGGCATTTTCCTGCAGAGGTCGTTCGAGCCCCTAAATTGCCTATACCAGAACATCAACGCGAGCCGTTCGGATGGCGCACCAATACGATCTCCAATTCGGAGAATCCATCGCTTGTCCTCGCTTGGAAAGATTTATCGTTGGACGTAAGACCAACGCATTTTCGGATAGCGATAGGACTTGACGAGCGAGATGAAAAAACTGCTGAATTTTACTTGCCAAAATCCGGACGCAGGCTCGGCCTGCTCGAACTTCGTTTCGCGACTCAGTTTCAGATTTACGAGATGCCTCTAACAGCCGAAGATATTGCCGATATTCGCCGTGAAGGGATCGCATTGCGTCTGACCAAAGGAAGTAGTTTAGAGGTGTTTACAAGCGGTACCACGATACCGGCAGCTTTGTTGCCGCATCTGTTGGTGCCAGGAACAGCCAGTCCGATGGATGAGTACTTTGCTCGCATGAACTCTTTTGCTTGTGTTCAACAATTTGGTTGGATGGAAGGTTGTGTGTTGGATGGCCTGTTGGATCTTGGAGAGTTGCCTGAGCATGTTGAAATGCAAAAAACAGCAAAACAACATATCGATCTGTTTTGTAAAGACAGCAAGCTTGTCTATGAAAATCATATAAGTGCCCCGAGTGACGGTACGCTGTACGGCATAGAAGGATGCCTTCCCTTCGCAGCACTTGCTCGCACCAATCCGAATAGTCCCGTAGTAGATCTTGCCCTGAAGTTTTGGAGTTCTCATCGACGTGCATCCGGGTCCATACAAGACGGAGTCCATATGTCAAGCGAGGGGACATATACCGTTGCTTATCCAATGGCTTTGATTGCGAAAGCTCGATCTTCCGACACGCTAATGGATGATGCTTTGTATCAGTGTCGCATTAGACAGGCACGCTTATTTGACGGCGTAGAGTTTTGGCGGACATACAACGATGATGGTAAGCGGGGCAACCGTAATTGGGCACGCGGCATTGCTTGGCAAATACTTGGCTTAACACGAACATTACTAGTTGCAAAAGAACGAAGCGATATTGATGACCTCGTCATTTCTTTGCAGCGCTTTGCCGCTTGGACGATTCAATGGCAACGAGACGATGGACTTTGGAGCGTGTTTGTGGACGAGCCCAGCTTGACTGCTGACACGGCCGGTAGTGCGGGAATTGGTGCTGCTCTAGCACTGGGTGCAAGGCAGGGCTGGTTGAATCAGACCGCTCGAATTGCTGCTCAATCAACATTAGTCGGTCTGGAGTCACACTTGACGCCTGATGGATTCCTGACGGGCGTTTCGCAATCCAACAAAGGTGGCGAAGCTCTTCAGCGTGGAAACTATCGCACGATATATCAAATGGGCATGGGGTTGATGGGTCAGCTAGTAGCAGCCTTAGCGTAGCAGCTTTGCTTTCAACCTCTTACCGAATACAACTACATTTTTGCAGCTCGATCACGTAGTAAAACTTCGCAATGCAGACCATTGTCTTTGAGATGCATGACAAAGTTCCTTGCTTGAAGAGTCATCCACTTTTATTCATTTGCAAAATCGCGTTGCGACATGGAGGTCGCGTTCCTATTGACGAAGTTCGACCATGTATCTGAAAATCATGTGGCTCTGATTTCGGGCCAGCTTGTACCAGCACATAAGTCACTGTCTGACTAGAAATGAGATGCGGTAGCCTTCGCATTGCTTGCACAATTTTCGTGTACCCCAGAGTTTTCATGGCGAAATTGTATTGTCGTTTGTCCGCCATGAGCCAAGGTGATTCTGATGTAGGTTGTCAGTTCACTTCGATTGACTTCCAATAGGCGTTCCCAGGAACCTTGAATTCACCTGGCATGAGCGTACGTTGGTAGAGACGCAAGGTTGTTTCCTGGCCAGCGTACTTTGCTAAGTCGAGATCAATCGTTCGCCACTTTAGCGAGTCACCTTCGCCAACGATCAACTTCTTTACGAGTTGATCGTTACCCGCAAAAACAAATAACTCCCAAGCCTTTTGTGGATCCGCAGCGACTTGAAAGGTCATGGTTGGCGAAGCGGATAATTTCATGTTGCGATGCAATACAACGCCACGCGACTCATCACGCGGATAAGTCACCAGCGTTTCGCCATCCAAGTATGTGATTCCGCGAATGCCGGGCATCGCACCAACACCATCGCCGCCGAAGCCCGCTCTTTCGAGTGTCCAATCGGCGTTCCAATACTCCATGAGATCAGCAAGTTTGAATGCCATCGCTGGTTGTGTCTTGGGGACTTGCGTTTGGATCGAGATAACTTCGCTGGCAACGTTCCCTTTTTTCCATTCAATAATTTGTTTCCCGATCGTAGCAGTACGTTTTGCTAATTCGCTAATCGATTCATCAACAGCCGGAGTCAACGTCAGGCTACCCATCTTTTCGCCTGCGATCCGGTCGTGCAGTTGAGCGACCAAATCGGGCGGCAACGCTTTCATCCCGTGCATGGCGGCGATCACGGAAATCGCCGAAGCTGCACTGTTGTCGGTATCAGTGAAGTCGGCGGCTCGTGACGCGAGGTTGATCGTCTTCCAAAAATCGCCTTCGCCGAACCATAAACAGGCTGCGGCCAACCCACCATTCGCAACGGCGTTGTTGGAGGCTGGATATTCGATTCGCCAGCGATCTTCGATGGCGCTAACGATCTCGTCGAAGCTCCTGCCGGAATCGGCCATCGTGATCACGCTTTCAACGCTTTGTCGATAGGGCGAACTCGCATCGACCAGTTGGACCGCTTTTCGCAGTACCGCCTGAACGTCGGATTCGACGAAGCCTAAGCTGATTGCACCAGCGTAAAGGACAGCTCCGTCGAGTGCTTCGCCATACCCGTTGACACTGCAATACTCCCGAGCAAGCCTCGCGGCTTCATTGGGCATCCCCGGGGCAATCGCACCATAAAGATCGGCGGAAAATACGGGACCGATCGTCCACCACAATCGATTGTGGCGAGGATGTCCGCATTCTGGCGCTTCGATCCCGCGTCGCAAATTCTCCACTGCGACTTTGCTTGAACCCCAGGTACCGCACGCATTCTCTAACCATTGTTCGCCGAGTTGTTTCGCGGTCAACCCGATACCGTGTTTCTCAAACGCCCGCACGGCACACATTTCGTAATACCAGTCATCGTCAACGATGGCCTTATCAAGCACTCTGGGAAACCCAATGACAGGTTTCACCGAAGCTGTTTTATGCTCATACGGGAGCGTGGTCAAAACCGCGATGATTTGGCCATGCCAAATCGCGTTGCAACGGTCTTCATAGTCGCTGAGTGTCAGCACCAAAGGTTCTTCAGCATGAGCCGTCGCGGTAACCAAAACGAAGATGGCTAGTAGTTTGAGATTGGTTGTCATGAATCACTCGAAAAAGTCTTGTCTTTTTAGATTTTCGGTGGCGAGATTCAATAGCTCGCCAAACCGAAATATGTGCATTGTATACAATCTGATTGCGAATTGGGATTTGATGGGTGCCCAAAGTTCTTCGCTTATTACAAAAACACCGAGATGGCGACGAACTCTTTTCACGTTTAGCAGTAAGAAAAGCAATAATGAAGCTTCGTACTTCGGTAAACGATTCTCCGTTGGAGTGACTCGATGTTTTTGGCTGCCTAGTATTCTTATGTTTGTGTTACCACAGACTTGCCACTGCACCAAATTCTCTCGAGTTTCTGACTTCCAGAACGCCATGGAGCGACTCGCCAAACGGCGATTACGCGTATCGCTTCGGGTATCTCGACTTTGAACGATTGCGAAGCAAGGTCGAGCAGGGCATGCCGATCATTGAAGCGGCGCGGGCACTGGCTTGTCAGTCAAGAGCGAGCAGGCTGGCGAAGTCGGCCTAATCGAGATTTATAAATTCGGTCGATTTCGCATTTTTCGTCGTGACTCGCTGGCGTAAGAAAATGCCAACGAGATTGTCAATCAGATGGCTCAGAAGAATTGAAGATCTTGAAGCGAACGCCAAATTATCCTACGCCGAGGTTGACACTGGAGCAAAAATTTCAATCAATTGATTTCATCATCGCCGCGGTTGCTTGGTCGAATTGATCGGTGGATTGCTCCAGCGCCGCGATAACCGAAGAGACATCCGCTGCGGAGCGATTTTGACTTAGCTTCAGCTTGCCCTCGAGTCTTGAGATGGAGATCTCAATACCGACAATCGCTGGCAACAGCGTGTCGATGTATTTATCAGTCAGCTTGTAAGGTTCAAGGCGATGATCTTCAAACACACCCACCAACTCCCGCAGCAAAAGTCGCAGTCGCGCTGGATCGTCGACAATCCGTGGAACACCCTAAGCGTGAACCACTGCGTAGTTCCAAGTTGGAACGGCTGGCTGTGTTTCATACCAGGAAGGCGAAACATAAGCATGTGGGCCATGAAAAATGACGAGGACCTCGCGTCCATCGACCAACCGCCGCCATTGCTGATTCGCTCGCGCCATGTGACATACGAGCATTCCATGAGGACCTGGCTCGGAATGGTAAAGCACCGGCAAATGAGTTGCAATTGGAGCGTTGTCACCATGGGTGACGAAGGTGGCAAAGCTGTGCCTTTCCATCAACGCCGACAATCGAACTGGATCGTTTTCATCAAAGTGCGGAGGGCGATACATTGAACGATTTTACTTATTGACACTGGCGTGATTGGCTTTAACTTGTTCGACGATCGTTTTTGCGAACGCCTTGGATTCGACAGATTGCTCATGTCCTATTCCTGGCCATGTCTTCAACTCTACGCTAAAACCGAGTGACTGCAAATCGGCGGCGAACTGTTTTACGCCTTCGATGCGCGTTAATCCACTGTTTGGTCCACCGCTGCCTTTGTCTTCTTCACCACAAGAGACAACAAACGGAATTGATTTCGCAGCGGGATTGATTCGATCGTCTCCTTCGAGCCGCGCCCACGAGCCGGCCGAGTGCGCCGAAACTCCTGCCACCAATTCAGGATGCTTGAACGCGAAACGATGCGAGAACTGTGCACCCGCAGAGAAACCGTGCAAGATGATCATTGGATGCAGCTTCCAAGTCTTGCCAATCTCAGCAATCAGTTCATTCAATTTCGCTTCATGCACCGGGCCGCTCATTTGAAATACGTCAAGCGGCATTCCAGTCGGACGCGGTGCACTCGGATCGCGATTGGAGTCTCGCTGGCGTTGTGCGAACGAAGGTCCAAGTACGACCACATCATCAAAATCGGTTGCCCAGTTGGCGATGCCACACGCACCTTTACCGTTGCCGCCAGCACCATGCACGCCGACGACTATCCAATAGGTCTTATGGTCATCCGGCTTTTCTTGCGGTGTGTAAAGGTAGCTCGTCAAGCCATCCGCAGACTGCAGGTCGATCTCATCAGCGAAGGCTGCCAGTGTGGGCGCAATTAAAAATAATCCAATGCCCAACCAGTAATATTTCATTCATTCGCTCCGCAGCTGTGATTCGAGTTGGCTTCCAAATCCATCGTTCAGTCGTCCGACTGGATCAATTTTCCAATAACTTATTTCCCCCATGGATGAGTAAGCAGAGTTTTTTAGCATCTCCAACCGCTCGCTTAATATTCCAAGAAATGCATTTTCATTTGCGAAACCAATCCATTCTAGCTTTGGTAGCCGCTGAACGGCAGAATACTTTGTGGGCACGCTATTCGTTACCTTAATCAATTTTGATAGTGCTCTAAAAAAGACGAATCGGACAAGTTCTGTTCGCTGTCGAAAACCAACTCTTCAAGATCGCGAACAATATGGAGTTGCGATTGATCGCGCGTCGTCATCCACAGCGACTCGGAGACTTCCATATCAACAACGGACAAAGTGTCGGCGATGCGCACGATACGAGCCTCCGACGAATCACGCAGCGGCAGTGACAACAACATTCTTTCAATCGCCTCACGGTCGCTGTTAAAAACAATCGGCAACTTGGCGCTCTGCGGCGTCAGTGCGGTGAGTGCGTTAATGTTCGTTTTGCTCGCATCCAATTCGCGGACCAGTCGAATTGTCGTCGCATCCGCCATTCCGATGCCGATGGCGTTGCCGTGCGTTTCTGGCGTTAGGCCACGAACGAAGATGCGTCTAATGAATGGGGCCGTATGATCCCCGCGCTGCGGCAAGCTGTTGTATCCGTGAATGCTGCGATTGATCACGTTCGGATCCATCCCCGCACCGCTGATGTTCTTGCCGATGCGATCGACAATCAGCAAATCGATTTCGTCAAAGGGCAACAGCGGCATCAACGCCTTGGCTTCGACAAGCAAGTCGTTTTCGGCAGATTCCATTTCTGCCGAGGGAATCACGACCAGTCGCGAGGTGTCGTGAAATTGATTTTCAAGAATAGCAAGGCCACCCAAGATCGGCGTATTTTGAATGATGACTTTCGCCATCGCGCGAATCACTCGCTCGTATCCGAATTGCGTCGCGGCCAAGTGCATCGTCGTCGCACCAGTGCGTTTGCCCAGTCCGATCACGCACATCTTCAGCAGTCCACTGCCCAATGAACCAAAAAAATCAGTGTGCGGCTTGATTCGATTAACCAGCACAATTCCGTCTGCGGCGAGTGCCTCGGTACTGCAATACGCAGCGACTTGATCTGACGTCTTGCCGACTTCGTGAACTTCTAATGACGCTCGAATCGGAACACCCATCGCTGTTTCGGTGATCCCATAGCTGGCCAAGACTTCCAATTGTCCTTCCGGCGTGGCACCACCATGACTGCCCATCGCTGGAATAATGAAAGGCTTGGCACCGAATGATTGAAGCTGCGTGATGACTTCTGATACTATCTCGGCCAAGTGCGTGATGCCGCGACTGCCGACACCGATAGCAATCGACGCACCCGGTTGAACACGGGGCCGCAACTTCACGAACTCCTCTTCGATTGTCTTGCGAATTGCGATCGGAGGCGTCACAGCAAAATCCTGTCGAATTCGAATCATTTTTGGCAGACGCATCATGTTACGGCACGCTCACTGGACGCTTTGATGGTTCGAACAACAACTTGATCGGCAACGCTGAATAGTCGTTCGTTCATGTACGAGAACTAACGGAAGGTTCAAATACTTGGACCGATTGCAAGATATGTTCACGAAGCAATCTCTCGGCCCGTCGAGCATCACGATTGCGGATCGCTTCGAGCAGCGGGCGGTGGCACTGAACACTCGACTTGATCTTTTTCATCGATGCACAGAACACCATCCGACAAAGCTGCACTTTCACATCAAGACGTCGCAGCGTATCAGCCAAGTGCTTATTGCCGGAAAACTCAGAGAGCAGCAGATGAAAGCGACTGTCAGCACGGAACACTTCGACACGATCTTTGTTTTTCAGCTTTGCGTCACACAAATCGGCAGCGTGGGACAAAGCCAAAATTTCATCATCCGTGATTCGTGCCATTGCCAATCGCAGCGACAAGCATTCAAGCGCTGCGCGCAAAACCGCGATTTGCTCGAGGTCATCGGCGTCGAACGAAGCGACTTCCAAGCCGCAGCGCGGTCGGACGACGAGCACGCCCATTTCAGCCAGGCGCCGGACTGCTTCGCGAACCGGCGTACGGCTGACACCAAAATCGGTCGCGATCTTCTCTTCAGTCAGCTCGCTACCATGTTTCAGTTTGCCAGAAATAACAGCATCAAATACGTGCTCGACCAATTGATCGACCAACCCTGGATGCCGAACCTGGGGAACAATGCCCATAGACCCATTGCCTCAAAATAAGAGAAACGGCGTGCATGCCGATTGTATACAATTGTGTTAGCTTTAAAATGGTGGTCGACACACCATAAATCACGATTTTGAGTTTCGTAATTCTCCACTCTTGTACACCAAAAACCCATTCGATGATCAGACTGACGCGGACGGCAGGGTGTACGCTGGCATTCCAGTTCAAAAATACGATCGCAACTTAATTTTGGGAAAATATTCACCGAGAGTCTTTAGTGATCATCCCCACAGCTGACATTGAATCACGAGAACTTTCTACAACGACGATGATGCCCGAAGGGTCTATTGCAAATTTGAAAAATCGCGTAGTGATTGAACTTTTCGCGTACCTTCAAAGTAGCTGACAGATGCCACTGGTCCAGTAAGAATACAACTCGCCGTGATAAATTTGCATAACGCGATTTGTGTAAATAATTGTTCGTTGGATCTGAATTTAAGCAAGTATTTCGCGGACGACGTGCGCGGGCTCGACGCCGGTCAATTTGAAGTCAAGTCCTTGGTGTCGGTATGTAAAACGTTCGTGCTCGATGCCACAGAGATGCAGCAAAGTCGCTTGCAGGTCACGTACATGGACAGGATTTTCGGCTACGTGATAGCCGAAGTCATCGCTGCTGCCATAGATACAACCCGGCTTCACTCCGCCGCCAGCAAGCCACATCGTGAATGCTCGCGGATGATGGTCGCGGCCGTGGGCTTTCACGTTCTTGATGTCTCCCTGGACAAATGGAGTGCGTCCAAATTCGCCGCCCCAAATTACGAGCGTGTCGTCGAGTAATCCGTGGGCTTTCAGATCTTTGACCAGTGCAGCACTCGGTTGATCGGTGTCTTTGCATTGAATGGGAAGCTGCGTCGGCAAGTTGCCATGCTGATCCCATCCGGCATGCATGAGTTGAATGAAACGCACACCACGCTCGGCCAACCGTCGAGCCATTAAACAGTTATAAGCATAACTTCCCTTGCGATGCACATCCGGCCCGTACATTTCTAGGACGCTTTTTGGTTCGCTCCTAAGGTCCGTAAGCTCAGGTACACTGGCTTGCATCTTGAACGCCATCTCGTACTGAGAGATGCGAGTTGTGATTTCAGGATCGCCGATCTTTTCGTATGCCATCTGATTGACATCGGCCAATCCATCCAGAAGCGTCCGGCGCAACTCACGATCCATGCCATCAGGATTGCTAAGGTAAAGCACTGGATCACCGGCTCCGCGAAACGGCACGCCTTGGTATTTTCCAGGCAAGAATCCGGATCCCCAGTAGTAGTCATAGAAGAATTGGCCGCAGCTCGCTTCTTGATCACGCGAGGTCATCACGACGAACGAGGGTAAATCGTCGGCCATCGAACCAAGACCATACGTCAACCAGGCGCCGATACTCGGACGCCCTGGCAGATTGCTTCCGGTCATCATGTGCGCGACCGCTGGAGCGTGATTGATCTGCTCGCCATGCATCGAACGAATGAAACAAAGATCATCGACGATGCCTGCCGTATGCGGTAACAGATCGCTGACCCACATTCCGCAGTCACCTCGTTTGCTACCACCAAATGCCGCCGGCAAACAAGGCTTCGAAGTTTGGTTGGCCGTCATGGTCGTCAGCCGAAGCCCGCCGAGCACGCTTTCGGGAATGTCTTGACCAGCCAGCCTTTGCAATTCCGGCTTGTCGTCGAATAAATCGACGTGTGATGGACCACCGCTTTGCATCATGTAGATGACTCGCCTGGCCGTTGGTGGGAAATGCGGCAATGCGTTGCTTGACGACGTTTCGCCTGCCAGCAGAGTCTGAAACGCGGGCGCACCAAGTGATAACGACAAGCTGCCAAGAAAGTTGCGGCGGGATTGGCGGAGTGACATGGTGGATTTGGTTTCGGCACGAACATGGGAGCAAGAAAATATCTTCCTACCCCCATTTTCCTGCCAATCGCTTTCTATTTCGTTAGTGTTTCATCGAGGTTAAGGATCAGTAGACACAAAGTCGTCCAGGCGGCGTGATCGACGGGGTCCGTATTTGATGATGGCGGTGACTCACCGGCGGCGGTCAGTTTTTCTGCTTCCGATCGATGCGCTGCGAAATGCATGCGAGCTTTGGCGAGTGTATTCTTCAGTGACTTCAAAACGTTTTCATCGGGATTCGCTCCCGTTGCGGATAAGAATGCCTGCTCGATTCTTTCGCACTCATCTTCAATCAACATCAATTTCGCCGCCCACACCCTTGCAGCCTCAACATACGTGACGTCATTGAGTGTCGTTAGCGCGTGCAGCGGTGTATTGGTTCGCTGTGGCTTCAATGCGCAAACTTGTCTGGCTGGAACATCGAAAAAGTTCGCTGGAGCGACGCTACGTCGCCAAAACGTGTAAAGACTACGACGGTATAAATCCTCGCCGGTGCCTTCGAAGTAACGGTTCTTGTCGAAACTCATGTCCTCCCAGATTCCGGGCGGCTGGTAGGGCATCACGGCGAAACCACCGGGTTTGTCGATCAACAAGCCTGACAGTGACAAAGCTTGGTCGCGCAAGAATCGCGAATCGATACGTTGACGCGGACCCCGCGCCAGCAGAGCATTATCCGGATCGATCGCCAATAAAGCGGGCGTAACGTTTGCCGATTGCTGATAAGTCCGACTGGTCAGGATTAACTTGACCATTCGCTTCACATCCCAGCCGCTTTCACGAAACTCGACGGCCAACCAATCAAGCAACTCGGGATGCGATGGCAGTGCGCCTTGCATGCCAAAGTCTTCCGGCGTTTTCACCAACCCCTGTCCAAAGAAGAGCTGCCACAATCGATTGATGACGACGCGCGACATCAGTGGCTGCTCATCCGACACCAACCATTTCGCGAGTGCCAAACGATCGACTTTCGCATCCTCTGGCAGTGCGGGCAAGAACGAAGGAATCCCCGGCGGAACCACTGCGCCCGGCGTCTCGTAATTGCCACGTTCTAAGATTCGCGTTTCCCTTGGCTTATCGTCTCGCATGACCATCACCAGTGGAATGGTTGCTTGCACGTCATCCTCGGTTCGCTTCGCCGACGCGATCGCCGACATCAATTCCGCATAGGGTTCATTGCCCTCCAACCTAAAATAGATATTGAGCAACCGCTGCGTATTTCCATCGAACAGGCTATCCAGTTTGGCTGAGGTTACTGCTCGCCGATCCAATTCATCTTGAATCCGCTGTTCGATCAGAGTGGTATTCGTTCGCATCTCTTCAACCCAGGCGGCGAACGCCGGAAAATATTCGGACTTCCTATCGCTAAAGTTCTTTTCGGCCTGCTTGCGCGCTGCGGTTGCGTTCTTCAACGCATCGGCTTGCTCCCTTGTGGCGATCGAAATGTAGGGCGATTCAATGGCATATAGCTTGTCATACTCGTCGCTGTAGTCTTTCTTGCCGAATCGCTTGTCCACTCCTCCAGGTTCGCCGACTTGGTTAAACAGAGCGTACATCGAGTAATAGTCGCTCTGTTTGAGCGGATCAAACTTGTGGTCGTGACATTGGCAACACTGAAACGTCAATCCAAGCCACACTCCACTAGTCGTTTCAACGCGATCAAAGACGTTTTTGGTCCGATTCTCTTCTGGGATCGTGCCGCCCTCCGCATTGAGCATGTGATTGCGATTGAAAGCCGTCGCGATCAATTGCTTCTCGGTAGGGTCTTCGAGCAGGTCGCCCGCAAGTTGCTCGATCGTGAATTGATCAAACGGCATGTTGTCATTGAACGCATTGACGACCCAATCTCGCCACGGCCAATTCATTCGATACGCATCGCCTTGATAGCCATTGGTATCGGCGTAGCGAGCGGCATCGAGCCAATCCATCGCCATCCGTTCGCCGTATCTTCGTGATGCGAGCAAACGATCGATGACAGCTTCGTATTCGTCATTCGCTCCATCCGGTTGAGAAATAAAACGATTCAGCTCATCCATTGTCGGTGGCACGCCCGTCAGGTCCAACGTCGCACGGCGAAGCAGCTTTCCCGGCTCCGCGGCTGGCGAAAACTCAAGTGATTTGTCGCGGAGTTTCTTGCCGACAAAATAGTCGATCGGGTTTTGACCGTCGGCAATGGTGTCCGACGGAATCTGTGTACGAACCGGTGCGATGAACGCCCAATGACCTTCGTACTTCGCACCTTGCTCGATCCACCGACTTATTAATTCAATCTGCGCCGGTGACAACGGTTTCTTGTGCGAAGAAGGTGGCGGCATGACTTCATCCCCGTCCGTGCTCATGATCCTTCGCAGCAGTTCCGAATCAGCTGGCGAACCTGGCTCGATCGCTTGCAGCGAACCGTCCTCCGTATCCAGCCGCAAATCCGCTTCGCGATGCTGGTCGTCAAACCCGTGGCAGTAGTAGCAATTCTCAGAAAGTATGGGACGGATATCGCGATTGAACGAAACATCCTCCGCGGAAGTGATCGCGGTAATTGCAACGAGGAGGAGGCAAGTGGTGAAGTATCTCATCCCTCCAGTATAAAGCGACACTGACCTTTCGCAATTTGACTCTTTTTGGTTTCGCGTCGATTTCACCTATCAAGTGACGCAACGAATTTGCACTTTATGAGTGCTCGCAAACTCTCAATCTGTGTCAACGAAATTAGAGTTAATTTCTCGTCCAACGCTGCTCTCACGGTTTCGAATTATCGACCCCTCCGAATTGTTTCAGCCACGTGTTTTGCCTAACTGCGATGACGATCCCAATTTAGCATGAGTGGACTAGTGAGCACTCTAACGAGCGGAATTGCAATCGCTGTCAGCACAATCATCGACAACAAGCTCTGCTGCTCAAAGACTGGTACCGCGACCAGAATTGTGCTGAACGAAGCAACTGCCACTATCCAAACTCCAGCTATAAGCAGCAAAGATTTACCGTCAGAAACCCGTTGACGAAGTAAAAATATTGCAGCCAAGATGGCAGAAAATAGCTTCACGGCCAACAGGCAGATCACAACGGTTGGAAGGAATGTCGCCATCCTCGCGAAGTCGGATTTTGCAGTCGCAATATTGCTTGTCGAAATAAACCAAAGACAAATCGCTAATACAACGCTCGCGCAAAGGACGCCAATCGCAAGCGTGAATCCAACGACAAGATACGTTCGACCGGAAAGTCGAAGCCACATTTCGGTCATCATTGCATTGGTACCGAAAACGAATACGGCAGTCACAATAAGCAATGAAAGCTGCAAAGTCGAAGTCGTCGGCAAACTTCCAGGAATTCTGCTGAATTGCAATAACAGTATGTCACGATGTTCTATCGGCATGTTCCAGAAGGCCCAGAAAATCGCGAAAATAGTCGTTACGATAAAACCGTACGCAATTCCAATGAAGAGACGAGTCCAAGCTATTTGATCCGATCGAACAGGACCCGCGGCCAAATAAATTGGTAAGCTCGGCAACGAATTGCTTTTGATCAGTGGAACAAATCCTTGCGAGCCCAAGATAAACATGATTATCGTGACTATGAGTACCAACGTAATGGCAACTGGATCGTAGCCAATTATTAAAGCGGCGGTTACATAGCTGATCGGTAAGACCCAAAAAATCGATTTGATGAGAACTTGTAATCCATTAAAAAAGTCATGCCAAGCTAGCATCAAAAACTTGTTGCCACGGGCAGACAAAACACGCGACAACGTACCGGAAATATTGATTGGTTCCGTGTAAACCGTCGGCACCCAACGGCTAGATAATCTTTTGGAATCAATTCCCCAACTGTTGGATCTGGCGAGTCGAATCGCATCAAAACTGAACGCGATTCCAAGACCTAAAAAGAGAAGACTTAAGGGCGTGGCAACGATCGAATTGTTGATCGCGTCGAAACCGATCATCATGAAACTACCGATCATCGCACATCCGACTAACAGCAAACTGAAGACACGAGAAACCGAGTATCGAAAAGGCCGCCAGTTTAAACCCAATAACCAGATGCTAGAAGCGTTGATCGTAAGTATTGCCGCTGCGAAGTTCTCACCCTGGTGAGAGCGTCCATCTGCCTTCCAAACGTAAATCAATCCACACGCGAGCAGACACAAACTAGTGATCCATACCAAACGCAATACGATGGGGACCACAGCGATCTTCCATGCGGGAATTGGCTGGCGCAACAACCAGCGACTTATACCGCTAGCACTCGTATTGAGATCCGCTCCAAAGTCGTATTCAAATAGAAGAAAGGTGGATATTAAAATTGGCAAGAACATACCAATGAAAAACAATATGCCAAGCAGATTACTCAAACTCGACAACCAACTTACCGATAGAAATACAACCGAAAAAGTTGCAATCCACGCCAACATAACAATCAGCAAAGTGCGCTGACGCAGAATCGCGAATCGAAACAAAGCCATGGCTTCAGACATCGGTCAACTCCGTTGCTTGTGATTGTTTGAAATCTGGAGTTGTCCTCTGTGTAACTTGACCAGCGAACCAGCGTTGTAGTGTCGCTTCACGTGAGACAGCATTTGCAAATCGATAATCACTAGGCTTTTTCCGTTGCCATTCGTCCTGTTCGACGATAACTGACCATTCGCGTAAATTCTGTTGCCATCCAAATGCAGTTTCCAAATCTTGAGGCAAGTCGACTGGCGATTGGACGACAAACGTAACTTCAAGAAATCGATTCGCGATATCGTCGATTGGCAAAGATTGGACGATGGCACCGGCGTGCAATATTGCAACCCAGTCACAGACCCTTTGGACCTCTTCGAGCAAATGGCTCGAAAACAGAACCGTCCCACCGTCGCGACTCACCGTGCGGATAATTGCTTCAAGGATATCACTCCTCGCAATCGGGTCTAAACCGCTACTAGGTTCATCCAATATCAAAAGCTCCGGTCGATGGGCGATAGCGACCAGCAGGGCGACTCGCGCTCGCTGCCCCTTGGACATTCGTTTCAATTTTTGCTGCGGTAGCAACTGAAACATTTCGCAAAGCTGAGTCGCATATGCATCATCCCACGTCGAATAAATCGCCCGACTAAAGTCGATCATCTCCTGAACGCTCATCCAGCTTGGCAAAGAGTCTTCTTCGGTCATATAGCCAACTCGCCGAAGCAACTCAACAGGCTCCTTGACGGGATCCAGTCCTAGCACGCTAACCGAACCTGACTGAGGTTTCAGCGCACCGATGAGATGATGGATCAGCGTCGTCTTTCCCGCGCCGTTCAATCCAATTAGACCGAAGACAGAACCATTCGGAACATCGAGATCAACATCGCAAAGGGCCTCAGAATTTTTGAAATGCCTTGAAAGTTTTCGAACCTCAATCGCATTTCGAGCGGTATTGATTGCAGCATCTGGATTCATGTTAAGCTCCTACTGAAAATCAATTTTTGAACTACGTTTATTTATTTGTTCGGTCAGTTCTTCACAGGACATTCCAAATTGACGCGACAAAATAAGCAAATTGTCGATGTGCGGCATCAGCAAGCGACGACATTCAGCAGCCGAGCATTTCGGCGGCGACTCGCAAACAAATGTGCCAGTCGTTCGGCGCTTTTCGATCAAGCCAGCTTGCTCAAGCTCGCGATAGGCCCGAGCAATCGTGTTCGGATTGACCCGTAAAGATTCCGCCAATCCGCGAATGGTCGGCAGCTCTTCGCCGGGCTTCAATTGCCGTGCGACGATACGATAGCGAATTTGATCAACGATCTGCTGATAGATTGGCAGACCATCGGATGTGATGTGCAACAACATTGCATTACCTCTGTATTAACACAGTAATACAACGTCAAAACAATTGTCAAGTACGACTAATCACAATTTCCCTAATCTCGATTTCCCTAATCGATAGAGTAGAATTCTCAGAAGCATGCGAGAAACTATGATTTCTACAAACATGCGGGCATGGATACACAACCCAAAAAGGTCGACGACCTGACCTGAAAACTATCAGCGAGGCTCAAGCCGAAGCATCAATTTCCTTGAAGCGGTAACCAACGCCGCGGACCGTTTCGATGACGTCAGCGAGCCCATCTAGTTTTCGACGTAATGCGCGAATGTGAACGTCAATGGTTCGTTCGAGAACATAGGTATCTTCGCCCAAAGCAGCATCAATCAGTTCGTTGCGATCAAAGGCGCGCCCCGGTTGGCGAATCAACGTATCGAGCAATCGAAATTCGCTTTTTGTGAGATCGAGCGTTTCATCTTTGACGATGACTCGGTATCGCATTCGATCGACTGTAACTCCGCCGCATGAGACAGTGTCTTGATTGGTTTCGGCCTGATTCGAACGGCGTCGCTGCAAAGCTTTCAACCGCTCGAGTAAGACTTTCACGCTGAACGGTTTGACGACGTAGTCGTCGGCACCAACCGAGAAACCAACCAACTGGTCGGCTTCTTCTGCCTTAGCGGTCAACATGACAATCAGCGCTTTGGAGGTGTCCTGATTCGCCCGCAAGCGCCGACAAACTTCCAAACCATCGTGAACTGGCAACATCACATCTAGTAAAATAATCTCTGGCAATCGCAGTTTTGCCTGCTCTAGCGCGTCACCCCCGTCATGTGCCTTGGAAACCTCGTATCCGCTCTTCCGCAGATTGTATTCGAGTACCTCGGCTAATGATCGATCATCTTCGACGATTAAAATCTTACTTTTTGGCATTCAGAAACTCTTCGGAAAGGGTTCTTCGATGTCGGACTATTTCACCGGTCACCATATAGATGACGTCTTCAGCGATGCTGGTCGCGTGGTCGGCAATTTGTTCTAAAGATCTCGATGCAGAAAAGCAGTGCAGGGCAACGACGACGACACTCGGCATTTCGGCAATCGAGGCCTCAATGTTATTGATGACATCTGTGTTAATTGCATCGACGCGATCATCTGATTCTAGAACACGATAGGCTTGCCCTGAATCGCTGTTGATAAACGAATTCATACTGCTCGTGACCATGTCGCGAACCATATTAGCCATATCGGTCATTTGCGGCGGGATCGCAAATCGCGTGTCCGTGGCCAGTACGCCGGACCGCTGAGCAATATTGCAGGCGAGATCTGCCATCTGCTCAAGCTCGTTATTAATTTTGAGCATCATGGTGATTCTCCGCAAATCAGCGGCAACCGGTTGATGCAGTGCGAGCATCGTCAAACAATTTTCTTCGATTTGAACTTCACGTCGGTCAATGTCGGAATCACTGGCAATGACTTGCTGGGACAGGTTCGTATTTCTATCGATCAATGCACGCACGGATAAGTCGATCATTTGTTCGACCGATCCAGATAGCTGAATCAATTGTAGATAAGCGTTTTGAAGATCGTATGCGAGATGATTGGCCACGGCGTCCACGTTCCTGTCTGGATGAGTAAGAGTCCAACTCGATGGTGGCTGCTTACGTTGGCACCACTTTACAATCGCTTTGTTAAGAAAATGTTAAGAAAATGTTAAGAACCGGCCAGCGTTCAAGTCATGCTTTTGGGAATTTTTTCGCTGACTTGAGCCAGAACAGGCGAGAACGCAATGAAATACGCCACTATTGAGCCACTTCGACGCTCATTAGTGGAGCAGGTTGAGTCCGGATAGGTCGGAACGCCACTGAGAATGCCGATCCTCGCCCGAGCTGGCTTTCCAAACTGATTGTTGCTCCCATTTGTTGGACCAGATGTTTTACAATCGCTAGTCCCAAGCCCGTTCCGCCGACATCAATGCTGCGAGCTTTGTCGACACGATAAAACCGCTCAAAAATTCGATCATGTTCTTCGGTCGAGATACCTACGCCAGTGTCTTGCACGATCAAAGTCAGCCAATCCGTGTCATCGCGAAAACTGATGAAGACTTCGCCTTCCTCGCGATTGTAGCGAATTGCGTTGCTGATCAAATTGCTGACGATGGTCCGAATCGCTTCCCGATCGCCCCAGACGGTGCAATTTAACTCATTGGCTTGGAGCTTTATTTGTACACCTTTTGAAACAGCAATCGGCGATTGCTCCGCGACTACATCATCAACAATTTGATCAATTCCAACTGGTTGCAGTGTCACCTGATCTGGCTCGGTGTCCAGTTTTGCAAGCTGCAATAGATCGTGGATCAATGCGCTAAGTCGTTCAGCTTGTTTGGCTATCCCCTCGACAAAACGCCGATTGGCCTCTGGATCATCGATCGCGCCGATGAGCAACGTTTCAGCGTAAGCTTGGATTGAGGCTAATGGCGTTTTCAGTTCGTGCGAGACATTCGTTGTAAAGTCACGTCGCATCGATTCCAATTTGGTAAGCCGCGTTACGTCGCTGGCCATCAGCAAAATGCCGTAGCGATCGCCGGGTGTTTGGTTCTCACTTCGCCAGTCAGCCAACGTCGAAACACGCAAGCGAAGCAAACGCCCTTTGCCGCCGCCAACTTGCTGTACCGATTCAGACGCTTTTCCGCTGACGTGCGCGTCCTGAATCATCTTCAAGATTTGCGGTTGTCTAATCAGTTCGACCAAAGGTTTGCCAACACGTATCGGACCGGACATCTGCAATAATTCTCGACCGGCATCGTTGAGCAGCAGCAATTGCAGGTTGTTATCAACCGCCACAAATCCTTCCTGCATGCCGCGCAGCGCATCGGCCGTTCGCGCACGCTCGTCCAGCAGTTGTCGATAGCGAAACTCAACCAAACTAATAGCGGCCGATAGCTTTTTGTGCGACTCTTGGGCTCCCGTGGGTTCGGCCAGCTTGGTGTAGTTTTCGGATAAGCGTGGCAATGTTTGGTCCGGACGACGAGCTGTCAATTCGTCCGACCAAATGGCATAACAAGCAAGAAATTTCGCGACCTGGCGCTCAAAGAGCCTGAACGAAAGCCAAAGAAAAAATGCGCCAAGCAATCCTACGAATGAGATTCGCAGTATCGCGTGCGCGTCTTCCAATCGAATCTGGCTGCGCAACAACCGTGAAGCAAACGCCGCGTCGTTTTGACGGGCCTCCCAGATCAGCACAATCGCAATTGCCGCTCCCCAAGCGATCAACAAACGATCGCGGATCAATCGGATAGAAACAAAAAAGTTCATTGTGGAGGGCGTTGCGAGGTGCTAATTAAAAATTCGCTACCAATCGATCTAAACTGCTGTCAGAACAATCTTTCGCTTGATTGGATCGGCGTGATCGATTCGAACACGAACCATCTCGCCGTTTTTACTTGGACCTAATTTAGCAACCCTGGAACGAATTGCAGAGTCGATCGTTTGCACTATTCCGGCTTCGGCATCGACGACTTCAGCAGTCAAGACTTCGCCGATCCGATCTTGCAACGAGACCGCTTCAACCAAATCGATCACCGCTTTATCCACTCGGCTTGCGCGTCCTTCGCCCTCAGCCATTACAACAGGCATCTTCTCCAACCTGTCAATCAACTCCGGTGCAACGGTTTGTTGCGAGACCAAACAAATAGCTAGTTCTAGAACGTAGCGGTCGGCGAGCCGACGCATCGGCGCCGTTGCATGAACGTAAGTTGCTGCCAGCGCTGAGTGCCAGGGAATCTTTCCAAGGATAAAATTTTCGTATCCTGCATGGCCTCCAGCTCGACGAACGGTCAATAAAAATCTCTGGTGAAGTGGATCATTTGTATTCAAACGTCGTTTTAAGTCATTTAGCGACTCCTCTTCCGCCCAAACGATTCCGATTGCATCAGCTTCAAAACGAAGACGCCGAATTGCTCGCGGCTCTGGCTCGTCCATCACACGATACAACCCGATACCAGCCGTTTGCATCATTTGAGCCAGGGCCATGTTGACCGCCAGCGACAGCGCGGCATTGACCCGTTCGGAATATAGCAGCGCTCGCAGCGACAGCCGAATTCCGCCAGGTGAGTTTTCGTCTTCCACAATTTCTTGTTGCGGAAACTCCAACCGAACGGATCCACGCTGATTTTCGTTATGCCACATCCGTTGGGCGAACTCTTCGAGCAGCGGGATCGAATTCAGATCAATCGAGTCATAAGCCAGCTTTGCACGACTTTGACACACTGCTCGTTGCACATCGACCAAGTGAACGGTGCCATCGCTTGCGATTGAAACCTCAACTAAGATCGCTGGTCGTGAACCATTTGGCAGCAAGCTAGCAGCGTCTTGTGAGATCGATTTTGGATAAAGCGAAACCTTGCTCGGCATTGAGTAAATCGTAACCCCGCGATTCCAGGCTTCCGTTTCGACAGCACCGTTAAAAGGAACAAATTGGCCGACATCGGCCAAAGCGTACGAAAGAATGATTTGGTCGCCTTGTTTACGGAGAGCAAACGCTTGATCCAAGTCAATCGACGTCGCCGGGTCAAGTGTGACCAGTGGCAAATCCATGGCGTCGAGGCGCCCATGAAGTTTTTGCGTGTGGCTTTTCTCATTCCATTTTTCGACCGATTTTTGCGCCGCAGCGATGACCTCAAAAGGAAATTCACTTGGAATTTTGAACTGCTCGGCAATCGCTTGCAGTCCGTCGGTAAGATTTCTTTCGGCTTCGTGCTGGATTTTCATCGCCGCATTTTAGCGTTTCAAACCGGTTGCAAGCGTTCCGGCGAGCTGACTTTAGTTCGATAGTTGCGACTCATACGGCCAGCCAATTCATAGTTGAGAGAACACTGTTCGACGGCGATATAGATGAAATTACTCTTCGCGTCGGTTTATTTGACTCACCAACAGCTTTGTTGTGTTGACTTACAATTTCTAACACATTAAGCCAAGTTTCACGTGCTAGGCTTGGGCTCTCTTACGAGTGCAAATTCTCTCGATAGCCGCAATTAGAACCGGCTTTAAAGTGGAGACCAATTTACTAACGCAACCGATTCAAGAGCGAGTCGAACTAGTTGAAGCCTTTGATTCTCAACCGGTTAAAATGCAAGCCGCTAGCGTAGTGTCAACCCGAAGAATTGGCTGCGGTGAGGTGTGGCAGGGTGAGAGACGTCAAAATGCGAGATGGCCAGCGTTTCCAATTCTGACCGAGCCATTTTTCCGTGGCCAGGAATGCCAAAAAGCCTTGCTAAACAAGGCTTCTCTGAAATGGCCAGAGGCGGGCTCGAACCGCCGACACATGGATTTTCAGTCCATTGCTCTACCAACTGAGCTATCTGGCCAACGATCGCAAGCCAATTAGAAATCATTCGGTTACGAATAACTACTAGTAGGAACTTCTACCGTTTCGGCGTAGAATGCTATTGGATAGTTGGAAGCTTGTCAATTCGGCTACGACCGAACGTAGGAATTGATGCGGGACGGGCCTCAGGCCTGTTTTATACAGCTTTTGATTAAGCTAGAAGCCTCTCCGACATTTTGTAGTCGCTGCTTCAGGCGAAACATCTTTTCGAAATTGGGTAAGGAAATGCGTTTGCTTCGAAGCCTCGTGGATATTCGTTCGATGCTGGTCATTGCGGTATTTTCCAGCACGCTATTGGGTGGGCGACTTTCGCCCGCAATCCAGGCCGAAGAGTATACGCCTGATTCTCCTGCCGTGCGGATGATGATCGATCGCGGGGTCGGATACATCGAAAGACGATTTAGTTCTGGGCAAGGCCTACCTTACGAACTACTAATGGGCTACACGGTTTATAAGGCAACCGAGAACGCCGATAGTCCATTGGTAAAAATTGCGATCAACCACGCAAAACGAGTCGCTGCTGAAACCGATGGTGCACTTTCCGAACTGGACGAATACCGTTACGTCGTCTCAGTGGCAATCCAATTGCTCAGCTCCGTTGATCCGATTGGAAATGCACCGCAATTGACCAAGATGTTGGACTATTTGGTTAGAAAACAAAGGGCGAGCGGGGCTTATAACTATGACAGCCAAACCTATGCGACCCAGGGTGATACCTCACAAACCCAGTACGTACTGCTTGGACTCTGGTCGCTAGACCACGCAAATGTTGATGTTCCGCCGGAATTAGTTCGCAAGGCTTTTGACTGGCTTAAATCGACCCAGTTTTCTGATGGTTCATGGACCTATCAAAACCCAGGCACAATTCGCCGACCTGATCACGTGATGACTGCCGTCGGTGCGTCGGCAATTATGATTGCCGCCGATATGCTGGGAGCCTTGCGAGGCGGTGGCGGGTCAGGCATGAAGGCGCTCGAATCTTCGGAAGCCGACCAAGACTTGGGCGTTCCACAAGCGTTCCGTCGTGTAATTGAGGTCAAAGACGGCGACAAAGGGGCCGGCGTCACGCCTGCAACGGTTGCCTCGATCGCGCAGCGTAGCAATTCTTGGTTGCAAACCAATAAATACGTTCGCGAACCGGGGCTGACGTGGCATTATTATTATCTTTACAGCCTTGAGAGGTACCAAGCGTTTCTAGAGGCCTTGAACGGTCGACGTGAGAAAAGCCCAAAGTGGTACAACGAAATCGTAGAATCGTTGCAAAAAACCCAGAACGACGAAGGCGCTTGGGGACGCAACGACCCGGCGGGCGGATCTGCTGAGTCGAGCACTTGCTTTGCGATTCTGTTCCTTCTTCGAACTACGCAGAAATCAATTGGCGACTTGAACGAAGCAGTTGCAATTGGCGGTTACGGCCTTGGTGCCGACATGACCTCGGTAGACGTTTCATCTGGCAAGGTTGAAGACAAAAAAGAAGTCTCTAGTATCGATGAAGCCCTTTCGCTCTTAGAGGCCGATACCAAAGGCAAAGACGCTTCGAAAGACCTGGCCAGCCGCATTCGATTGGCCGCTGATCCAAAAGAGCGCGAGCAACAACTTGATCGTTTCGCCCGACTTCTGCGAAGCGATAATGCGATTTCCAGGCGAGTTGCGGCGAAAGTCCTCTGTCGCGGCGACAACTTAGATATGGTCCCGCATTTGATTTACGCGCTCAGCGACCCCGATGAAGCGACTTGTCGGTCAGCCGAAAATTCGTTGCGAGTGCTCAGTCGCCAGCTAAATACATACAAGATCCCTGTCGAAACTGCTGTCAACGCCAACGATCAAAAGAAGGCGCAGGAATATTGGAAAGAATGGTATCGCAGCGTTCGTCCAGACTACATTTTCCTCCAATCGAATTAGGGCCGTCTCATGAGCAATATCACCGACACAAGCGGGCAGGGCAGTAGCCACTTCGAATCGCCACTTCAAACAACTCGCACCGACGCCTATTCAAGTTTTTTACTGAGCATGGTCGTCATGATCGGCTTGGCCGTAATGATGTTGGGTGCGTTATTCGTGCTGAAGCTGCCTGGATGGGAGCCGAGACAAATGATCTTAATCGAGCCGCTTCCTGAGGGGACTGAAAACCCGCCTGGGACCGAGCGTGATTTGGAACCACCATCGGCCGAAGAAGTAGAAGAATTAGTCGAACCGACGCTCGAAGAAACCCTGTCCTCGATTACCGACTCGATCTCAGCGGCTTTGGATGTCGGAGCAAAAGCCTCTGGTAAGGGCGATTCGCGTCGATCCGGTCCGGAAGGCGACGCAGACATCATCGGTCGGTACGAGCGCTGGGAGCTCAAGTTCACCGCTCGCGACTTGAACAGTTATGCCAAACAGCTTGACCATTTCAACATTGAACTAGGGGCAATTGGTGGCAAGCCTGAGGTCGATTACGCATCCAATGTTGGATCAACACCTAAAAAGCGTTCCGCCTCAGGTGATCAAGAGAAGCGATTGTATTTTATGTTTCGCAACGAGGGGGTCCTACTGCAATACGACCGTCAATTGCTTAAAAAAGCCGGAGTTGACGTCAACAATCGGACCATTTTGAAATTTTTGACGCCAGAGCTGGAAAATACGCTGGCGAATCTCGAGCTCGATTATGCGAAGAAGCAAGGTCGCTCGGCACCCGACCCGGTGCAATTGGCGATGCAGATCGCAAAAACGATTTTCGAATGCCAAGTCGTCAATGGTAAAGGCTATCAATGGACAGTGACCGACCAACGATATCGGAAACCAAAAGCAACATCGGCGAATTTTAAGCCGCTGCCGAATTCGTTAGTCTTCGAATTGCCCAGCGATCCAGTCGCAAATTTCATCGGCTGGTGAATTAAGTCTTACCGATCGTGACCGATTTGCAGTTCGCCATTTCTAACTTGATTTTCTGGAACGCGTTTCCAGCTTTCAAACTGACATTTCAAATCGGCACTTTACTGGCCTGATCGCTCGATGTTTTCCGTTCAAAACGAATCTATCTGGCGAAGTTAGAAAAAACTTGCGTCCAAGCTCGCTCAGGTGTCCCGTCGAGCAGCGATGCCAAGTATGATAGAGCGAAAGTGCCAATTCGCGGCTTTAAAATTCAGACTCTCAATCAACCCTAAGACTATTTATGAATCTGGACGTTGTCTTTAATTGGATTGGCTTCCTCAGCTATTTTGCACTTGCCGGAGTAGCTTTGTGGGGTGCTTTTTTCGTGATTCTGGTGCTGCAACGAGTTTCCAGCAAGCGATTCAAAAGCGAGGCGGCACAAGATAATTTTCTTGATACTGTCGAACCAGCATTAGCCGAAGGCGATTTCGAAGCCGTGCTGCAAACTTGCCAAGGCGATTCTCGTGCATTGCCGCAAATGATCGTCTTGGCCTTAGAAAATCGGCACCTTGGACTGGCTAAATCACGGCAACTTGTACTCGATCGTTTTTCCCGCGACGTACTGGCGGATTTGGACGACCGAATCGCTTGGGTCGTAACGGTGATTAAGACCGCTCCGATGTTGGGACTTTTTGGTACGGTCATGGGTATGATGGGCGCGTTCGGTAAATTGGCAACTGCTACGACCGTCGAGCCGTCGATTCTGGCATCGGACATCAACGTCGCCTTGCGGACGACCGCAATGGGTCTTGCAATTGCGATTCCGTTGACGATGTGTATGGCCTTGATCAACAACCGAATCCGCCAAATGCAAGATTTGGTAACCGCTGGTCTGAATCGGTTCTTTGAAGCATATCGCATCGGGCTTACCCGAGATCAACAACGCGGTGCGGCATAGTTTCGGTTTCGATCTGTCCAGCCTTTTTTGATTTTCTGCTGAGTTAACTTTTATGAAAACTCAGCCATTCTCGCTCGATGACGCGGGCTTTGTGGCGAAGGCAAGATGAGCACGATTGTTGACAATCCAGCCGAAGAGCAAGTCAGTTTCCCGAAGAAGAATTTTGCTGACGGCGAGATGGACATCACTCCGATGATCGACATCGTCTTTTTGCTACTGATTTTCTTCGTTGTCTCTTCGAAAATGACAGCCGAACAGGCCCCCAAAGTTCCGCTTGCAAAAAACGGTGCTGCGGTGGATATCAAGAGTAGTATCGTCCTGATCCTTTCGCGCGGAAACGGCGAAACGGCGATCGTTCGTAACGATATGAAGCGTTCATTTTCGGACGACCCGGATCAGCAAACGGCCGAGATCATTGAGTATGTATCGGCTGAACTTGAGAAGGGTAAAACGGACGTCATCCTTCGCGCCGAGGGCGATGTTCGCAATGGCGAAATGAAAAGAGTCCGCGACGCGCTTGGGGAAGTCCTTGAAGATGGTCAATTCATCAATATCTCGGTCCAGCAGGAAGACTAAAACATTAGATTTACAGCGGATTAAACTCCGTGATCACGCGTCGCTAAAACAACAGCAAACAAAGAGTACATCTCTCCTTATCGATTCAGGCTCATCATGGCAGGTTTAAAATTTCAATGTCCCAAATGCGACGGTCAACGGACCGTAAATCGTCGCATGGCTGGACGTCGAATTCGCTGCCCTGAATGCGATCAAGTGATTAAGATCCCCGACCTGCCGGCTGACGTCACGCCAGTCGTAGCGGTCGAGTCACTGGGCGAAGTCATGTCCGATCCGTCGCCATCGACCTCGGAACATTCCCGATGGCGAGACAGTCAATCCCGATCCAGTGCAACAGCGATCGCAGTCGATAATTTGGCTGACCAGAAAATCGCTCAAGTTCAGCCAGCAGCGCAATTAGTCGAGGCCGTGGAACAAGCGGCTAGCTCCGAAGTCGATCCGATGGAATTGGAAGACGAACAAGTCGATTTGGGACCGAGGCCGCCAGACGAAACGGAAATGGATTTGACGCCGATGGTCGATGTGACTTTTTTGTTGCTGATTTTCTTCGTCATCACAGCTTCGTTTGCTAGTGAAAAAGCCATTCAGCAAAAGACATCACCTAAAGATGCGGCTCCATCATCCGTGGTCGAGGTGGTTGACTTGCTGACCATTCGAATTGATGAGCTGAATTCGTACCTGATCATGTTGCCCGATCAATCCGAACGCGAAGCCTCTAACAAACAAGATTTGATCATCGCGCTGGACGAATCTCGAAAGGAAGGCGTACTGGATGATGTAGAGAACGTCATCATCGAAGCCCATGAAGAAAGTATTCACTCGTCCGTAGTCGCGGCCCTCGATGTGTGCCGCAGTGAAGGTTTTGCAAATTTCCAAGTCAAAGTCGTTGAAGAATTCGATTGATCCCAAGATAGATCCACGCACGTATGCTTGCTAATAAATTTATTGACCTGCTTGAATCCGAAAACTTGCTCGATCCAGAAATGATCGAGGAATTGCGACGACAGGTTGCACAATCTGGCAATCGATTGCCAGTTGAGACGCTCGCCAAACTTCTTGTCGACAACGAACAGTTGACTAAGTTTCAAGCGACGCGTTTGGTTTCTAGCTTGAAGTCTGGAAACCGACCTGCAAGCAATCCATCGGCTGAAGATGATCTTTTGATTGCCGATGTTGATAGCCAATCGATGGGCGGGAAAAGCCGATCAGACGACGATGAAGTCGCTGTAATCGTCGGTGACGACGATGTCGAAGTGGTCGAAATTATCGACGATGATGACTTCGAAAGCGAGCTCGATATGGGCGACGACGATGTGATTGTCGCCGACGTCGTTGAATCAACACCGCAGCAAACCAGTGCCCGATCGCCAGCGTCACAACTGCAACGGCCGGTCCGAGTTTCCGTCGCCGCGAGCGAGCCTAAAGGTCGCTGGCAGACGATGCGAACCTATGGTGCGTTTGGTTTGTTTCTGGGACTGTTGACGGCACTAATCTTTCTTGGATTTTGGTTCTTAAAGGGCACAGCCACCGAAGCCCTTGAAATGGCCAAGGCGTCGTATGAGGGACGCGATTATCCAACCGCCATTCGACGCTACGAACAGTTCATTGAGTCATTTCCAACGCACGACCGAGTCAGTTTTTCACGGCTCAGGATTGCGATCGCAAAGATTCGGCAAGCGACAGAAAACTCAGGCGATGCGTTCGAAGGAACCAAAGTGTCTAAAGCCATTCTGCCGACGCTGCTGGATGAATCTCAGCTATCAGAAGTCCGTGGCGACTTGGCTGGCGCGTTGATCAATATTGGTGATCGACTGGTTCGAAAAGCGGAGACTTCCAAGACGAACGAAGAACGTAAAACTTACGTTGCAGGGTTGAAGGAGCAGCTCGAAATTATTCAAAATCCGCAATACATCGCTAGCCAAGAACGAAAGCAGAACGAACCCAAAATCAATGCGCTTGAAGAATCCCGTCAAAGATTGCTCCGCGATGTGCAACGTAGTGACGATCGAGCAAAAACGGCCATCGATATGAAGGCAGCGCTCGAAGCGCGTGACGCTGTTGCCGCATATCAAGCACGACAAACGCTCGTCCGACGCTATCCGCAGCTTCAAAACGATGAAGAGTTAAGCAACCTTCTCGCCGGTGCAACACAAATTGTTCAAGAGGCTGTTAAGCAAGCGGAGAAGCGTCCGGAGATCAACCAGTCGCAGCCAGTAGACACTTTGGGTAAGCGAGTTCTATTGACCAGCAACACTGGCAAAACACTTAACCTGAACAACAAGCGGACGCTTTTTGTTCGAGCCAAACAATCGCTCTACGGAATTAATGCCAGCGATGGTAAAGTCCTCTGGCGAAACTTTCTTGCTAGTCGTGAAATGAACGAACCGCTGTCGATAAGCGACAACGCTGTGGATGCCGATTCGAGCTCCGACTGTATTCTAACAATGACCGAGCAAGGAAAAATCCGACGCTTGGCTGGTGCGACCGGTCAAACGAAATGGGAAGTCGATTTCGGCACCCGCGTTTGGAGCCCGCAAATGGATCGTGACGCGCTTTACGTTGCGGATCAATCAGGTCGCGTAAGTTGCTTGGACAGCGAAACTGGACAAGTTCGCTGGTGCAAACAATTACCCCAAGCGATTGGCACATCGGTCAGCGCTGGTTCGACCAAGCAGTCGATTTTTGTCGTCGGCATCGACGCGAACATTTACACCCTCTCACGCCGCGATGGATCGTGTCTATCAGTCCAATACGACGGACATGAGCCCGGCACAATCGTGGTTCCGCCGCTGGCCTTGCTCGGACGTTTGTTGGTCTTCGAAAACATCGGTCCTGGTTTTTCGCAGATCCGAACGATGGCGATAAGTGAAGACGAAAAAACGCTAACGAATTCGCAAGACCCAATCCGTCTGCGTGGGCATGTTGTGGTTGCGCCCGAAGTCGAAGGTCGCCGCTGTGCAGTCGTCACTGATTTAGGTGAAGTATCCGTCTTCGAAGTCGAAACGATTAGCAATTCGGCTGAATTAGTGAAGATGGCGAGCCTAGTAGCTAGCGAGTTGAACCCAAAAACTTCTTGGCCGTTAATCGCTGGAAACGATCTATTGGTGGCGGCCAATGAACTGACCAGCTACCAAATCCAAGCCTCGCGACAAGAGATTGTTCGCAATTGGGTTCGTGACGATGGTGATCGTTTTGTCGCTCGTGCGATTCGTTTGGAAGATTACGTGGTTCATTGTCGGAACGTTCGCGGCACAGAAGGCATTCGCATCACTGCGATGGATGCCAAGACAGGGAATCAAATCTGGGAAACGAATGTCGGTGTACCGGTGACAAGCATATTGCAAAACGATAACGCTTTTGCCGCGATCACTTCACAGGCAGCGTTGTACAACATTGAAAAGACAAGCCTGGGCAGCGGCCAACTTACTAGTCCAGTCGCTAATCCAGGTCGCAATCAGCGTCAAATGGCATTTGATCGCGTTGCGATCGGACGCGAAGGAAGTTTTGCGGCGGTCAACAGCGAACGTGCCGATCAGATCGCATACTTCGATTCAAAAGCTAATGCGGAAAAGATGCTGTCGATCATTTCGTCGTCGGCTGGAACGGGACAACCCAGCGGAGACCCTTTGTGGATCGCTGACGGAATAGTTATCCCAATGAACAATGGGCAACTGATCGCTGTCGATCCAGCGACTGGTCGAACGATTGGAACTCCGGTTCAACCGCCGATGGAACCTGGCAAGAAGACGGTTTGGTCAACCCCTTGCTTGCTAGCCGATCAACGGACCCTAGTCGCTGCGAATTCTGACAAGAAACTGGTTCGAGTTTCGACCGGCAAACAATTCAGTCGACTAAATGAAGTCCAAACGGCATACCAAGTGATCGGTCAATTGGCGGCGCTCGAGAACTTGGTCATCGTCCCAACCTTGGGGGATCAATCAAGCTATCTGGAAATATACGACGGCGTTGACCTTAGCCGAAAAGCGACTGTAGCAATCGACGGCCGAATCAGTTGGGGCGTTCAACAAGTCGATGCACTTGCAATCTGTTACACACAAACCGAAGGCTTAATTGCCGTCGATAGCAAGGGCGAAAGAGTTTGGACCGCTGCTCTCAAAAACGTCGCACCGGTCGGTCGACTGCAAACGCTGCAGAATGACATACTACTTTCTACGGTGTCTGGCGATCTCTTTCGTATCGAGAAATCAAGTGGCAAAGTAATCAGCGTGTTGAGGACCGGCGAATCGATCAGCGGGACACCTCTTGTACTGGGCAACGGTCTTCTGATTCCAGGTGACGAAGGAAATGTGTTGGCCGTCGCCGTCAGCCAATTTGAGCCCTTCGATGCGGCCACCGAGACATCCTCTGGAACGGGTAACTAATTATTCAATTGTTTGTTCAACCAGTTTTGGTCGATCAGGCAATCGAGTTGCTTGAACCTGATGCAATGAAAATGAGTGTCGAAAAGATGTTTAACTCATCAAATATCCGCCGTACCGCGTTCCTGGCGTTGAGCATTATTGCGGCGCTGACCGCGTCGCTCCGATTCTGCAACGCGGCTGACACACGGACTTCGTTGCTAGACAAAGATGCATTCGACACGATCACACTGACTTCCGAAGCGGGCGGCGAAACCGTTGAGATATACCCGATCAGCGATAGCGACCAAAAGATTCCGGCTAACCCAGGACCACAAGACGAGTTAGAGGTCACGTTACTGATTTACCCAGATCGCAAATATCGAGTCTTCTGGAAAGACATTGAGAAACTCGAAACGTACGAACAGAAGATTTTGGCGGCGGCCAACGAATACATGCAGGAGAAAGATTTCGCCAATGCGTTTGAACATTTGAACTATCTGATCCAAAAGTATCCCAAAACACCTCTCCTGGGAGCGACTAGGCAAAAGTTCTTGCTCAACAGCGCAACCGGCTTATTTCAAGCTGATCAATATTCACACGCTTTGGCGGTATTCGAAGAGATCCGACGCGCGGAACCGGACCTTGAGGCCCAGAAAGTCGCTAATGCTATTTCAAATGTGGCGAACAAGTTAATCGAAGAATATTTCAAAAATGGAAAACTTGAAATCGCTCAAAAGATGGTCACGAGACTGGAAAAGGATTACGGCTCGCGAATTCCAGCAGTTGCAATTTGGCGAGAACGATTTCGTCTGCTGGCTGAAGAATATCGCGATCAAGCAGTGAAATTTCTTCAAGAACAAAAGTACCTTGAGTCGCGCGAAATGGCGTTGAAGATGCTGGATATCGATCCGAATTTAGCCGGTGGACAGCAGTTGCTGCGAGATATCGACGCAGCGCATCCGACACTGCGAGTCGGTGTTTTCCAAATGGCCAGTTCGCCCGACCCGACTTCGCTGGCTGACTGGCCTGCACGACGTATGGGCGCTTTGGTTTCGCGTCCACTTTTTCAGTTTGAAGATACCGGCCCGGAAGGCGGCAAGTATCGATTCGTCTTGGGTACTTACGAGATGAGCGACGATCAGACAGAGTTATCGTTGCGTTTCAAAAAGACCGAAGCGATCGACGAAAACTCGCCGACGGCTTATCAAATCGCAGAATGGATGGTTCGTCGTGCGACCGTAAAGGACCCTTTATATGAACCAGCCTGGGCGGCAATATTCGAACAAGTCGAAGTGGATGGCGATGATTTCTTGCGCGTCAAATTGCGTCAGAGTCATGTCTTGCCATATTCATTTTTGCAGTGGCCGATGGACCAGCTCCCCACCCGCGGCGACGATAGTGCACAGGGTGTTTATAAGCCCGTTTCGATCGAACCGGATCAATCTGTGTTCGTGTGGAACCAGCCGATCAGTCCAGCGCCCGGACAGCCAGTTGACGTTATTGAAATGCGTTTCGAAAAACCATATGAGGCAATTTCCGCGTTGATCAGTGGCCGAATTGATGTCATCGATCGGATCTTTCCTTCTGATGCAAAAGCGTTGGAAGCAGATCGGCGAATTCGCTTGGAACACTATGCACTTCCCATTGTGCATATGCTCGTTCCAAAAAGTGACCATCCCTATCTCGCGTCGTTGAATTTTAGGCGGGCGTTGTTGTATGCAATCGATCGAAAATCAATTCTAGAAGGTCCGCTCTTAGGTGGTGCGCTGACTGCTGAGAGTCGCCCAATTAGTGGTCCATTCCCGTTGGGTTCAAGTAACAATGACCCACTCTCTTATGCTTACAACGAGCGAATCGCTCCGCTCGCTTACGATCTCAATCTTGCAAAATTGCTAGTCGATATCACGAAAGGGGAATTCGAAAAACTTGCAGAAAAAACGAAGGAACCGCTAAAAGAGCTGACTGAATTGGTGCTTGGTGTTCCTGACTTCGAGGCCGCTCGCGTGGCTGGGGAAGCTTTCGTCCAACAATGGGCTCGAATTGGCGTACCGGCTCGAGTTGTTATTTTTGGGGCGGGTGAAGCTGACCAAAAATATGATCTAATTTACGTGTCTGCCGCGATGTGGGAGCCGGCCGTAGACGCCGATCGATTGCTCGGCGAAGGCTCGATCGCTCAATCGGACAACCCGTTCATTGTACAAGCGTTGACCAACTTGCGACTTGCGCGTAATTGGCGCCAAGTACGCGCAGCTTGCCAAGATTTACATGAGCTGGTCAATGCACATTTGCCTATCATGCCGCTCTGGCAAATCGGTGAGATGTTCGCCTATCGGCCATCGCTCAGCGGGGTTCCTCGCAAGCCAGTCACGCTTTACCAAAACATCCATCGATGGCGAATTATCGACACTAGTACATCGCCTTAGGAAATTGTCCTGAAATATCTCAATGAACTTCGTTACACAGAAATTATTGCTGAACCATCGTCTTGCCTGCTTTATGCCGGTGTGGCTTTTGCTGCTTGCATTCAGTTCGTCAGCAGTATTTGCCGATGATGATACGCCCTGGGAATTCAATCCTTACCGGGTTCATTGCTGGGTTAGTATTGATCCAGCGTTTGGTTGGGACGAAGCGAAGCAGTCAAGTCTGGTTTCTCAGATCAGCGCGGCGGTCGATCGAAGCTTTGGATCGGCCGCGACCGTCACTGCTGGACTTACGCCAGACGCTTTCGTCGGCGATCTATTATATTCGCTCGAAGACCTTCGATTGGAGACTTTGTTAGGCCGCGAACTAGTTATCGCGACGTCGCGAAAACACCCTGAAGGTAAAGAGGCTCGCACTATTGAATCAGCGATTGAAAAGCTGGGCGATGTCCTTTGCAATGCAACGAACATCGAAAGCTTCCAGAACTCGCTGCGAGCCAATTCCGAAGTCGCCGGATTCACTACAATTGCCGACCGGCTAAAACCATCCAGCGGCCTAACTGCAGACGCAGAGGGGCTTGATCCGGTGGCTGTCTCTCTAGCCAATGCCGAGATACCGATCGCCATCGTGTCGCGTGCGATGGCAAAACGTAACAGCAAAGAGATTCGCGTGCTTCCGGCAATCTATCCGTGGCACATGCAATCGATTCTAAATCGTTATGACAAGATTTTTGCCATCGTGCTCAATCGAGCCGACTTTGGGACATCGATACAATTGCGTGAAATCGATTGTCTGTTTCGAACGGTCGGCCTGATGCACACTGAAACGGCGATTTACGACGCGCTGATCAATGATCGAGTGGCTAGTATGTGCAGCCAAGCGATCATCCCGTACGCGCGATTGGAGACGGCGACGGCCAGCACCGCGGTTGTTCGGGTCAGGGCAGGGGGGCTGATTGGTGAGTCGCCCAACCACCCATGTTTCATCGGTTCGGGTGACGTACTTCGGCCCACCATCCGGCGCGATGATCGAAGCGGCGAGCCGAGTCTGATCCAGGTTGTACCTTGGACATTCTTAGTCGCAACCGAGGGTAAAGACGCAAAGTTTGACTGCGCTATTTTCAGCGGTATTCGTGGCGCCTTGCAAGGTCGCCCCAACCGTCGGCTTTACAAGCTAGCGACGCTGGTCAAACCGACTTTGGAATCGACCGATTTGAAACTGAAAATTGCCGGTCCGCTTGGAAAAATCGTCCCGGGGAGCGGTGTTTATCGCCGCACTCCTGGCACTGAGGATTTGGAATTGATTGGGCGTTCGGATTGGCGCGGAATCATTTCGATCGACTATAAATCGCTTCCGACTGTAAAGTACGAATTGCCTGTCGATGAAAAGAAAGCGAAAGACGAGGCAACCAAATCGAACGCAGTTGCTAACAAAACTGAGACATCTCAATCATCGCCTGCCGCCAGTTCGGAAAAACCGTCAAGCGATAATGTGGCATCAGACGAAACAGCAGCCAAAGATGCCGAGCCAACGGCTGAAAAATCAGAAGGTGATGCGAAAAAAGTCGAAACCCCACCGGAACCGCCGAAGGTTCCAATGGGTGAAATCAAAGCCAACGCACCACTGTATTTTTACTACATCAAAAATGGAAATATCTTACTGGCACGGCTGCCAGTTGTTACCGGTCTGGACGAATTGCAAGTCGCCGATTTACCTGACGATAGTAAACGATTAGAAGCAGAAGCTTTCATCAAGGGATTGGGGAGTGAGATTCTGGATATCGTCGCGCGACGCCAAATTTTGAAACGTAAAATCGAGCTAGCAATCTCCAGTAAGGATTATGAAGAAGCCAAAAGGCTTTTTATCGAGCTGCAGTCAGTCAAAGACTACGAATCTTTCTCCGAAGATCTAAATTCGATCCAGCGACGTATCTTGACCAGTTCGGCAGGCCAGATCTCGGTCGGCACGCAACGTCGAATTGACAAAATGTTTGACGACACACGCAAGCAAATGCAGCAGCATCTGCAAGACACGATCGTCCGCGAATTGGAAGTTCAACTTCGTGGTATAGAGAACGCTGCGGGCGCTTCAGGAAATTCCTAGTGACGCAATGCTTGAAAGATTCGACTTCGCCGACATTGATGCCGTCGCCTTTGATCTGGATGGTACGACGCTAAACAGCGAAGACTTGTATTTGGAGGTCTGTACTGAGCTGATGGCACGCCGCGGCATGGATTACGACCTGCAAACGCGGGCGGCGATGATGGGGCTGCCAGCTCCACAAGCATTCCATGTGCTTATCGATCGTAAGCAGCTTACTGACTCTCCGCTTGAATTGCAGAACGAATGCGACGGGATTTTTGAGGGTCTACTCGAAGATAAACTGCAAGCGATGCCAGGTGTTGTAAGTCTGCTTGACCGGCTAGATGTCTTGAAATTGCCGCGGTGTATTGCGACCAGTTCACGGGCCAGTTTTGCGGAGCGAGCATTGGCAATTGTTCGACTGCACCAACGATTCGATTTTATAATTACGGCCGAACATGTTCTGCAAGGCAAACCGCACCCTGACATTTATTTGGAAGCCGCGTTGCGGATGAATGTCGCCGTCGAACGGATGTTAGTTCTGGAGGATTCTGTGATCGGAGTCACAGCGGGGAGTACTGCCAAAGCTGTGACCGTTGCCGTTCCGAATGACCACACCCGCGGCTCGGATTTCTCGGCGGCGTCAGCCGTTATCGATTCGCTGACAGACCCAAGATTTATTCGTTGGATCTCTTGACGATCACTCGAGCAGAAAGAGATAGGCAGTCGGAAGTAAAATGTGCCTCCGACCACCGGACAGGTCCGGGGGTCTCATCACCCCTGGCAATGGAATTTAAGGTTCCGAGATTGGATTGAAAGGCTCAGCAGGTTGAGCCAAAAATGCCTTTCAACGCAGATCGTCGAGAACTAGGCCATGTCTTTAAGCTTCTTCAGCGGACGGCACTTGACGGTCGTGGAAGCTGGCTTGGGATCGGCCCATTGCTCTTCGCCGGTCTGCGGGTTGCGAACTTTACGCTTCGGCAGGGCCTTTTTAGCGACTCGGACGATTTTGCAGATATCAGGAATGGTAAAAGTACCGGCACCTTTTGCACCGATCGAATCTGCGATTTCTTCTTTGATTGCATCAAAAACGTCGCCGATTTGCTTTTTGGTAAGCCCCGTCTTTTCCGAAAGATTCGCGAATAGCTGCATCTTTGTCAGTGGCTTGTCTTTTGCGGGGGCTGCTTTGGCCATATATCTAAAACCTCGTAATTATGGGGCAATGGAGAGCTTTTGTCCTTGGGGACGACTGTTGCACGATTAAACGAATAGAAAGCGTTTCACGCAACTAGTCCCACGCCCAAAAGTCACCAAAAAGCCCGAAAATTCAGCTTTTTTGATTACTTTTGCCTATTCCGAACGCCTGCTATATCAATACTTTCGGCTTCGTCTCGCTTTTGTGCCGTTCAAAACTGGGCGCCAAAGCGGCTCTAACGCAATTCGGATCTCTCCAAAATTTGGGGCCAGCGAGTGTTTTCCTGCTGTAAAGCGGCTTTTCACAAGCTATCTTCGTATTGCTGTTGCTCCTCTCAAACGCCAAAACAATGATCATATACTGCAAAAATTGCTTCGAACCTGGCCTAATTCCAACAAACTTGGAGACATCAAACGTCTCGCTGAGGTGCCCTGCATGCCAGAGTGTTTGGTCATACAGCGGAGCACGATCTGGCGAATTTTTGCCAGAGCTGCCTTTTTTCTGCCTCCAATCAGATCCGACATTGGCAGCCAAGTCCGCTGGCTTTACGAGCGAGCTTGAGTTTCTAGACGACGCCGAATTTGTTGGCGAAGCGATTGAAATTGAAGACTATGCTGATGAAAACGTTATTGCAGACGAATCAGGCGAATTTGCTCCTTCTGGAAACAGTGATTTCGAGAATGACCCAGCGATCGGTGAGTCTTCGGAGGAAGCAGACGAACTTCAATTACAACCAGTCGCGCTAGAACGACCTGTGCAACGTTTCGACTTTGATGTCCAGCCCATAAACGCCAAGAAGCGTCGCACCAAATCTCCGTTATTTGGTTTCCTGCAAGTTATCCTCGGCGGTTTTGCATCGATTCCGATTGCGACCTTGATTATTTGGTTCGGGCTGGGAAAAGATCCGTTTAAATGGGGTCCGATCGTTGCGGAATATGCGCCTTGGATAGTTCCAGTCAATCTGCAAGGCGGATCATCGAACATGGGTCGATCTCTGGCAAATAAAACCGATCGCGTAAGAACCCAGTCCGATTTGCCTGACATCGGTCAGTCGCCTGCGAATGAGCGATTGAACGCTTATGTTCCGGAAGATTCATCGGAAGTTGTTCAATCTACTGCCAAGCCGAACAATTCGGACTCGATTCTCACCTCCGACCTTCCATTGCCCAGTCAACTGGGTGTGACCAGTCCCGACGAAATCGCGATCCCGACTTCGACTGAACCGGATCTGGGAATGGAATCGACTCCAGCGGCACCAATTTTCGGTCTTGATAAGCCCCGACAAGCTGTGCCGCCTGAGTTGTTACTCGCAAGCACGGCCGCAGAAGCGAGCATTGCTGCGTTAATCGAAACAGACGAGCCAGCGGCCCTCGATAAGGTGTACCTCGATCTGCAAGCGTTCACCGATCAACTCTCTAGCGTTTCGCAAGATTCTACATTGATGATTGCCCCGACGGAACGTTTGGAAGCCGCGTTGACGCAACTTACTGGCTCTAATGCTCTCAAAACGGTCGTCAATGCGTCGGCAAAGAGAGTCGAAGATGGCCCGCTGCCCAGCGGTTCGGCTTATCTGGACATCATTGAGCTAGATCGAATTATTCCCGATGATCAGCCTTCTGACGCACTGGTCGCTAATCAGCGCGTCGAGTTGTTCGCAACGGCAAGAACGCCTGATCGCGTCAGACAATTGATAATTAAAGCGCCTGCAAAACTCGAAATTTTGAGCCAAACAGTCGACGGAAAACCATCACGATATCTGCTTTTTGGCCGGATGTCAGACGCCGACGAGGCAACTTTTGAAGTGATTCTCGCCATCCCGCTTTAGCTTATGGCCTACTCAGTTGAGTTTCCGGTCCCCAGCGGAGTTCCGCGACGATTGACTCGGTGAGGTTGCAACCAGAGCGAGCTTGTTTTAGTGGAGCCCAGACTTTCTTTGGCAGTGTGACTCTCTTGTGAAGAATCAGCTGCTTTGGATTTAGCTGCTTCGAGACGCTTGTTAGCTTTCGTGTCGTTTTTTCGACTCTGTTGCCCCATATCGTTTTGGTTCAACAACTGGCTCTCTGCCAGCGACATTCCCATAGGCCAATCGCGCTTATTTTGCGTCATGAATACTCCCTAAGATCCTTGGGCTTGATGCAATGACACCTTGGGAATGCTTCTTGCTACAAATTATTTTCGAGACTGACCTACTACTTTGCAGGAAACGCTGACTTTTGATTCCAAATCGCTGACCACGCGAACATCGCTCTGGATATCCGATTCGTTAGCATCATCGACGGCAACTGTTACGACATGTACGAGTTTCTTGCCACCGGGGTGCGAGAATTTTAGCCGCTGGTCGTCTGCAACGATATCCCGGATCTCGAATGGTTCTTTGCCCTTGACGACAAACCGCTGCTGAGTCGCGTTTCCAGTCTCCAATTGGCCAAGATCGACAATCGCAGGAGCAATTTCCAACGCCGAAGCGATTCGTGCGGCGACAGGCAAGGTAAAGTGATCATTGATCGTGTCGTCGGTCACAAACACTAGATCGTCGTGGACAAGTCCTGCTGGTGCGTCACCGCGGAGCTTTACTTCGAAAACGTAGTTGGTCTGATTCCCGCGTTGTTCTTTTTTTTGCACGCGAACTTCTAGGAACTTGCTGTCGCCGCGAACGTCCTTGATGGTCCAATTCGGTCGACCGGCGTATGAGATCTTCAGTAGCTGGATTCGATCGGTCCCTTCAGCGACCGGGCCAAAGTCGATTTGCCCCGGCTCGGTCACGATATCGGACCTAATTTTTCCGCTGACAAGCAATTGTATTTCGGCGTAGTACGGGCGATCGATGACGACTGTTAAAGCGGCGTTCTTTTGACCGATGAACGAGCGGGTGTTAAATTCGGCAACAATGCCGCCCTTTTCCCAGGTCTTGAGATTGTTCTTGAGAATCTTGGCCGCTGTACATCCGCAACTGCTTCGAACGCTAGCGATGTGCAATTCTTCTTCGTAGATGTTTTCAACGACGAAAACATATTCCGTCTTTGCATTCCTGCTAACCGTGCCGAAATCATGAGTGAGCTCTGGGAACATCTTGGCTGCCCAGGCCTGCGCTTGAACGCTCGAAGCGGTGCTGGCCACCAAACCCAAGGCTAATACTAAAATCGTTCTTAGCTTATCCATTGCTCTTACTTGAATGACTTTTTCTACTCAAAAGTGCCCGCTTGCCGTAGCACTAATCCATTGCATCGACAGTTTTTAATCGGCATCACTGCCTCGAAAACTTCACCGCAATCGGAAAAGCTTGACATGCCAGCATTTGGCTAGAAGTGCTATCAATCCATCCACAGACGACAAGCACTTTTTGACCGATCCGAGTTTTTTCCGGCGGCAACCAATGTTGCATCGATGAAATAATGTGCCGCCGCCAAAACGTGTTGATCAGACAGACTTTATCGTTAAAGGCTTGACGTTACAGATCAAAGAGGACAACCAGTTCGAATTGCTTTAAGCCAAATGGAATTCTTCGAGTCTTCGCTGTAACAACTCCATCGGTAAACCAACTACATTGCTTGCCGTGCCCGAAAGCAAGCGGATCCAGGCCGGTCCGTCTTGAAAACCGAACGCGCCTGACTTCCCAACCCAAAGATCGGTATCGAGATAGGCTTCGAGCTGCGCGTTGCTAAGCTCTTCCATGACCAAGCGTGAAACATCGACGTCAACGATCCGTTTGCTTGAGGACTTGTCCCACAAGCAAAGCCCGCTGTAAACATTGTGCTCGCGACCGGAAAGTCGTTGCAGCATCTCTTTGGCGTGCTCTCGATTTTCGGGTTTCCCAAGGACTACGGCGTTGCATTCAGCGACTGTATCACAGGCAAGGACCAAGCCGGAGTCGATCTTACCAATGACATTGGCTGCCTTTTGGAAAGCCAATCGCACAACCAATTCCGGCGGGGTTTCGCGTGAACAAATACCGCACTCGGCATCGTCGTCGGGTTGAACGACTCGGAAGCGATAATTCGCTTCGGACAGTAGTTGTCGTCGACGCGGAGAGCTGCTTGCGAGAATGAGTTCTGGGATCATTGATCGCGATCCCTGTCATTCCGCCGGTCAAGTTGCTGCCACGAAGTACGCAACGATTCATGCAATCGAATGATGTGCCCGGCCGCAGTGTAGACGCGAGCGCTGACGGCTGATTGAGGATAAAAGTTGGTGATGAAATCAAAGCTGAATTCGAACTGCCCATGACCAATCATAACAGCGTTTGCGTAAGCCCCGCTGAGCAATTCGTCACGCAACTTTAACTCGTCGTAGACTTCATGTGGCCGCGGATGTCGCGTCACATTGTTCTCCGGCGCCCAACCTGGATTATCGCCAGAACTCGATTGAGCAGCAGGTTTCTCTGAATCGTTTGACACAGGTGGCCCACCGCCCGCCGAACCAGCAGATTTTTCGGGCGAAGTCGGTGGAGTCGTACCTTCAATTAAATTCGCATCGGTTGTCTTGTTAGCCGATTCAGCTTTATCCATTGGCTGCGCGGCGATCGGACTTTCAGGTTCCGTGACTGGTGTCACCGATCGATCGACGGTCGCTGTAAATGACAGTGACGGCCGGGCGCGAATTTGCCCAGGCAACAATCCGAAACGTTGGTTGTAAAGATCAATATTTTTTTCCAACGCTTCGACAAATTGCGGCATGACGCTGTGTGGCAGTATGACCCTTGATACGACGGCGCTGGGGCGAGGCAGACTGCGAACGAAATCCAATACGAATTCGGTTGGCCCGGTAACGACAATCACGCCGGTGCTAATCTGACCGCTAGCAACGTTCTCTGGCACGCGGGCGCGGATCGCGGGCAAATCATCAGGTGTCAAATTCGCAGAATTCATTGAGTCTCCATGACTGTCTAGTAATGCAAAGGGAGCGTAAGTCTATCCAGCACTTCAATCCGCCGCAAAGGGATCAGCCGCGACCTCAGGGCCGCGCGCTGACTTGCCAGCTTGTGCATCGTCAAAAGTTTGAATTCGGACCAACACAATATCACCGCTGATAAGGATCGCATTGAGGCAAAATACAAAAAATGCCGACAGGAACAATAAGACAATCGGCAGATACATTGAAATCGCTCGATCGAGATTTGAGAACGTTTTAAAAGGGTTGGTGAAAGAATAGAACTCGTAATCTGAGGATGAAAAATCGCTTAGATAGAGCGAAATAAACTCTGGGATTCCGCAACCCAGCGCCATTAAGAACACACCTAACAGCAATGCTAGAACCGATCGATTCCCAACGTTACTTGGAATCACCATCATCACCAACCGCAATAATCCCAGATAGAGGCACAGGTATGCCAAGAGTAGCGGCGGGATCAGCCAGTCTTCAAGATCGGCGTTGTACAGCATCAATGAATAAAGTGAGGCTGCGACAAACGCTGCGAAATTTAAGACGGTGAAAATGTAACCTGTCCCGCCACCCGGAATCAACCAGGTCAGAATTATTCGAGAGGACAATCGCTGCGGCAGTTTTCGTTGCATGCGCGGTGTGATCACACCCGACTGCGAGACTAAAAAGACACCGGCGAACATCCAATGCAAAAACAGCGAAATTAGAATCCCTCCAACCAGAGCGTCACTCAATCTGAAATTCACGAAAAACAAGAAGACTACAAAGAATACATAAGACTGAATCGCCAGCCAAATACGAATGGATCGTGCATAGTTCTCGCCCGCTATACCAATCGATGCACCACCAACCAAGATCGCCAAGACGCCGTAGCTGACCGGCACGATTAAGAAGACCAAAACGTTCCAAGCGTTATCAGAGAATCCATCGGCCATCAACGCGAAGACCATGGTTGTCGTGTAAATAAATGCGAATAGAGATACGGCGAGCTGGATAAAAAGAAAAAAGACTAATTGCAACGACGTGCGACAGAAGGTCCCTAACATTACTCCGATAGTGGTGACCAAAAACGCGGAGCTTGCGACAATTGGAAAGACCAACCCGAGGTTAGAAATCGACACGCCACGGAGTAGATATGTCAGCGCGATGCAGGGTGCTAAGGCGGACAAGTAAATCAGAAGCTGAACAGCCGCCACGATGACTTTTCCAAGAACGATTTTGTGCGACGATAAGGGAGTGATTGAAAGCACATCAAAGGTGTTGCTGTTCAGTTCTCCGGCCATCGAAAAAAAGGCATTCGTCGGCACAATCACAAGGGCGGGCACAAACAACATAATCAGATAGCCGGCCAGCATTGTTTGACCGGCAGGGAAATAATAGACGCCGGGCATAAGCGAGACGATGCCAAGCAGCGTCCAACCCAAGATCGCTAGCAAGAGGAAAATAAATGTCCAAACGAACTGTTTACTTTTCAGCGATTGACGAGTCTCTTTCACCACAATGGGGCTGAGCCGATCGCTCCAGCGAATCATCCAGCGATCGATTGCATTCTCACCATCCATCAGACGCTCAACCGTCTGAGCGTTATTGTCGCGGATCGTTGCCGCGGTCGATATATCGTTTGCAATCGTTGTCATTGCACCGCACCCGTCGTGATTTGCATGAATACATCTTCGAGTGAAATGTTTTTAGCTCGATACTCAAGCACGTTGTAATCCGCTTGCACAATCAATCGCAATAAATTCGCTTGGCCCACCGCATCGCCTTCCCAGATAAAATGCAAAGCATTGTCTTCGAGTTGAACTTCGGAAATGTGCTCATTGGACGTCAAGAAATCTTGTAGTTCCAACATGCGATCGAGCAACCGAATGGTGATCGTTGCCCGATTCTGCATGCGAGCCTGAATATCATTGACGGAGCCGACGACTAGCAATTTGCCCAGTTCTACGATGCCGACTTGATGACACATCTCGGCCAGTTCGGTCAGGATGTGTGATGACACGAGCACGGCCTTACCTTCGTCGGCAAGCTGACCAATCATTTGCCGCAACTCGATTCTCGCTCGTGGGTCCAGCCCATTGGCCGGTTCGTCGAGAATCAGCACTTCGGGGTTATGAATCATTGCCCGCCCGAGACACAGCCGCTGTCGCATTCCTTTGGATAAGCCGCGAATGCTTTTGGAAGCGATTTTATCCAGACCGGTAAAGCCAAGCGTCCGACGAATCGCTTGCGTCCGCTCGCGACCAACCAAGCCGAACGCGCGGCCAAAAAAATCGAGGTACTCAACGCAATTCATGTTCTGATAGGTCCCAAAACCGTCAGGCATGAAACCCATCTTCTTTCGCACAATGTCTGGATCATTAATGCATGACGAACCAGCAATCAGAGCATCACCGTAGGTTGGCAATTCGAGGGTTGCCAAGATGCGCATCGTGGTTGTCTTGCCAGCACCATTGGGACCAATGAATCCAAATACCGAACCGCGTTCAACTTCGAACGAGATATCGTGCACCGCAGCCGTCTTGCCGAAGAATCGATACAACCTTCTCAGCTCCAGCATGGTGCTCGAAGATGTATGAACTGGACTGATCATTGAGCATGTCTCCACTGACCGTAAACCAGATGCAATGAGTCTTCTAGTTCAGTCGAATCATCCAACAAATCGATGTGCAGTCCTTTTTCGATGTAGACGTAGAAACTGGGTGATTCAACAAATATGCGGTCATCGATCAGAGAGTCAATGGTCGTTGCATAGACGCCGGTACTAGTCATATCAACATAGGAATTGGAGCTATAACCAAACCCAAAAATCGAACTGAAAATATTATTCGAGTTGTTTGCGATCATTGCCTCCGGCGGAGTCATCGCTTGAGACGATTCCATTTGTTGTAATAGTTTGAAAGCGGCTGCACTGTCGATGGCCGCGAGGCTAGACGTTTTCTGGCTTTCTAAATTCTTACCAACGAAAAAAAGGCCGTCGCCATTATTGATGAGAATCAACTTGATTGTCTCGTTCAATTCATTTCGAATCGCACAGCTATCGTCGCCCAGCGTTGTCGCGAAAAGCTTGAAGGCATCTTTGGGAGGCTGCTTTTGCCAAGAAAACGGTCGAAGCGAATCGATCGGCTGGCTGACAACGAATTGAAATTGTTCACGCGATTTGACTAGCCCACGGTATATCTGCTGGCCTTCGTTCCAAATCACCTGGCCGCCGTTATAGTTACGGACGCGGTAGTCTTCCTGGGACTCGATCTGCCAAACTTCACTGTCATCATTGAATTGAATTCCACTGCGCGGCGCTGAACCACTGAACATAATTTGACGGCTGATAGCAACACCTCTATCAGAATCCTGATCTAAAATCGTCAACGACCGAACACGCAGATGAGTTCGAAAGCCGTCTCGCAGCACGGCAAAGCTGAACAACGAAGTGGTCGCGACGATGGCCATGGCTGGAAAGACTAATAACATCCAGACCGGACGACCAAGTCGCAAGCAATAGCGCAAGACAACTGGCGACACAAGGCCCGCAAAGACGCCGATCAAGATACAGAAAGACAGGACTGGCGGTCGCCCGAGATGTTGCAAGGACCAATCCCAGAACGACAACGATTTGACGTCCTCTACCCGCGACCTGCCCGCAGCCATCGGTAAAAAATATTCAGGCAACGTTTTGTCATTGAGTTCTGTTTCTGGAACCAATTGGACCCAACCAAAACCAAATTTAAACCATCCATTTCCCAACGTTTCGCTAGGTAGCCCGTTCATTGAAACTGCAGTTCGAGCATCGGACGCGAGTTTCGCGTCCAGACCAAACCATTCGCGAATTTTTTCGGTCGCGGTCGCGTCATCAAGATCATGCACAACCCTTAGATTGCCACCACCTCGAATGTATTTTCGCAACGTCTCTGCTACTGACTCGCTGAGCATCGGCAAGATCTCTAGTCGAACAGCAACCAAACGGATTGTCGTCCAATCAAGGATGTTGTCCGAGCATCGGCGATAGTCAGCGAATTGAAAAAGCGAATCGTTATTTGTGTTGTTGTAATACTGGTTTGAATTCTTTGCGTTTCGCCGAGTGATGCCAACATCTTGAACTAAAACCGCCCAACTTGGAATTACGGCCGGATTCATTACGTCCTGATAAGGTGCCGATTCCAGGAGATCTTCATCCACCTGAATTTTTTCAAAATCAATTTTGTCGCCGAGAATTAGAATCGAGCTTTCTGTCCTGTAGAGCTGGTCGTAGACCATACACGATAGCCCGTTGGCCGATCGGCCATCGACGCTGGTTTGAATATCAATGCGATATACATTTCGTGCAATTGGCAGACGAAAGTCGACGTATCCTTCAAACTGCCCCTGTTCGATGATCACTTGTCCTCGGTAAAGTGGCGGCGAGCGAGTAGTTGCTTGGCACCTTATTGAAAAATCAAACTTCACGTCTCGTGGGACGACAGTTTTAAGGGCTGTCCCAAAGCGAACACGAAAATGAGCGTATCCCAAGCCGGGAGGATTGAGCTGCTCGATGACACCCGTGAAACCAAAAGTTGATCCGGCCTGTGTGTCGTCCAAACGTATTCTCAAGATTGGCGAATTAGTCAAGCGATCGGTATATTGGGCCACAGCAAGTTGGCTCACTGCAAAGCTGCTCAGAAAAAACGTCAGCAACCACGACAAGCTTTTGACTGATTGCTTCATTAAGCCGATTCTCCTTGGACAAAAATTTATCATGCTAGGCAATTCTTGAAGCACATCGAGCTCTTGAGACATTTGGTCTGTTTCTCAAAGCATCAGTTAGTCGCTTCGGAATCTCGTGGCGGTAAAATCTGCGATGGCAAACGATCGTCGGCAAACGGACTCGCCGCTCCAGCGACTTGGCCATAGACATAATTGTTTAACCGCCCAAGAGGATACAGAAGACCGAACATGGTTGCGGAGAAAAGCAAGAACAGGGCCGGTGGTAAGACAAACATCAACGTAATCGTTGCCCAATCACTCTCAGTAGAGAGTCTAGTTTTGAGTGATTCACGAAAAAGAAAAAGCAGGAAGGCAAACGCTGACGCTGTAAGCAAAAGTAATAGAAGTGACGAAGCTTGTTTCATAGTGTCCTCCAACTCGTAAGCGATAAAGCTGATTCTATCGTTTCGGAAGCTGCAGTTGGGGCGGCAAACGCGAAATTCGTCCTTGAGCATTGATACAAGCAATCTCGCTGGTTGCTTCGACTAAGAGTTCGTTCTGTCGGATGACCTGATATCGATGAATGATTCTGGCTCCGTGCGCCTTAAGTGTTGAAATTTGGAGCTCCAACAGGTCGTCGAATTCGGCTGGCATGTGATAGGTCACATTCATATTGCGGACGACGAGCATGACGCCTTCATCTTCGAGAGCTTTGTACGAAATACCCCCGGCCCGCAACATTTCGACGCGACCGCGTTCGAAGTAATTCAGATATTGGCCATGATGAACTCGTCGCTGACCATCGACTTCATGATATCGGACGCGAATTTCGACCGTAAAATGCTCCAATGGCGAATGATTTTCGTTGGTTGTCAATTTCTATTCCTGTAGTGCTAAGATCCGATCCGCCAACCAAAAAGATTGACTCGATCAATTTTGATGATCAATGTTCATCGTCCCCGCTGGCCGGTACGAACAGAACGAGGAATTGGCGACGCTTGCATTTTTCAATTTCGCATCGCCGAAAGTAAGGCAGCTAATTGATTTTCTCTGCGAGGTGACGTATACCGTTATTTCGCGCAAAACATCTCGGTGGACCAAAGATTACAACATTAGGTTAGACAATCAATGAGCAGTGGCGAAGGGGCAAGCGTTGGCTTTCAGACCATGCGTGGCCGAAACTATCCGGCGATTCGTCAATTCACGGTCTTCCTAGAAAATCGCGTTGGTCAGTTGCTTGAAGTCGTCCGACGTTTCGAGGGGACAGGCATTCGGATCGTCGCGCTGTCGATTAACGACTCAGCGGAATGTGCCTTTGTTCGATTTCTCGTGTCGCAACCAGATCGTTCGCGTGAAATTCTAGAGCGAGCTGGATTAGCGATCATCGAATCAGATTTGATCGGCGTCGAATTGCCCGAAGGTAATCAGCCCTTGCTACAAATCTGTACGGCGTTGTTACAGGCTGAAATCAACATCATTCAGGCTTACCCGCTAATGCTGCGACCGCATGGGGAACCAGTCGTCGCGATCATGGTCGATAACACAGATGCCGCCGTTGAGACGCTAAATCGCAAAGGATTCCGAATGATTACTGAAGGCGATTTGAACGATTTGGCCTAACATCTTAATGAAGCTTCGGCCTTGCATGTTAGCGTGGCTCGCAATTTGCGATTACGCTGTTGGACGAAGCAAAGTCGCGACGTCAAGGCTGCTCAGCGCTGGCGACTCGCTCCCTTGTTCGCCATCAAGATTTGAGAAGTCGATCAAGTCTTGCATCGCCGCGTCCACCAATGAGGTCGAATCTGACTGCCCGTTGGCGACGACAGATTGGGTCCGCAAGCTTGACGCTGTAGTCAAGCCGACAGAGTTCGATGCAACATTGGATGCGATTTGCGCACCACTTGGAACCGGCAGATTGAAATCGGCCGGTTCACCTAAAACGTGAACATAGCGAGCGGAACCTTCGGATGCTCGGACACGGACCTGCGCAGTGTTGCTCAGGTCAATCGTCGCTGTTCCAGTGCGATTGTCAGCCGTTGTGACGCTGAGCGTTATTTGAGTTGCGGTCGCATTTAAAGCGGCCGTGATCGTTTGGTAGCCGCGCCAAGCACCGCCTGGCGAAACCCACTGTTGCGTACCGCCGACTTGCAGGGCCGCAGTGAACCCGCGTCCAGTCGTAGCACCCAAAAAGTCGCGTACATCGACCAACCTTGGTTGTAAGGTCCCAACGTCCAGGACGTTGTTTAAGCTGTCGCCGTCTTCGAATGCCGATTGAACGGTTAGCAAAGTTCCAACACCAGTTCGGAACGCAAGCTGCGGGACTGAAAACGTGTAGTTGCCTGGCGGCAAGTCAGTCGCACTGAAACGACCATCAGCGGTAGTTGCTACGGTTCGCGAAATCTGTTCACCGGTCACGGCGGTTCCAGTTACTGTGACCGTTAGACCAAGCAGGCCACCAGTTGATCCACTGCTGGCAACTAGCTGTCCGCCGATCGCCCGAGGAATAAAATTCCTGACGGTCAGTGTCACATTGGCCGTATCAGTCAGCCCGGTACCATCGCTTAACGTGTACGTGAATGTGACCGTACCTTGAAAGTCGGTGTTGGGTGCATTGTAGATCAACGAACGACCGTCGGCCGCGATTGTGACTGTGCCTTGCCCGGCCGCCAAACCGCTAATCGATGTGATGGTCAGAACTTCGCCTGAATCAACGTTGGTATCGTTCGCTAGGACATCGAGAATCTGATTAGGCTGTGAAAGCACGGTCAGCGCATCGTCGTTGGCTGTCGGCGGATCGTTAACCGGCGTGACTGTGAAAGTAGCAATGCCGAGCGTTCGCCCGCCGTTACTGCCCACGAGTGTATACGTGACGATTTCAGTACCATTGAAATTCGCTGCCGGTCGATAGGTGATACGCTGCCCACCGCTGGTTACGGTTACGGTTCCTCCATTGGAAGCCGTCGCGCCGCTGATGCTTAAGGTCTCCCCGGTAATGCTTGGAACGTCGTTGAAAAGCACGTCAAATTCCGCGGCGTTGGCGTCTTCAACAACAGTGAATGCATCGGGAACAGCCGTTGGAGGTGGTACAGCGGGCGCCACATTAATGGTTACCGAAGTAGTAGCCGTACCTCCGCGACCGTCGCTGATCGTGTAGGTGAACGTTTCGACACCATTGAAACCGGCCAGTGGCGTATAGAGCACGCCGGTGCCACCGGTGGCAATTTGAACCGATCCTCCAGCGCTGGGCGTTCCGACCGCCGTCACAGTCAAGACTTCATTCTCATCGACACCGCTGGTATCATTAGCCAAAACGTCAATGAAATTATTTGCGCTCGACTCATCGACGTTATCCGCATCCGCAACTGCAATTGGCGGATCATTGACATCATCAACGAGTATCGTGACTGTCGCAGTTGCTTCGGTTCCATTGCCGTCGCGGACCACGTACAAAAATTGCTCAGCGCCGTTGAAGTCCGGATTGGGCGGCGTGTAAACCAGTCGATTATTAATGATGCTGACGGTGCCTTGAATCGTTCCACCGGCCACTGGTTCGACACGGACCAAAGTTAACGTTGTCGTATTGCCAGGACGAATCGTGTCGTTCAACAATACGTCAAGCACATTGTCTGTCGAACCTTCGCTGACGTTAAATGAATCATCAACGGCATCAAACGTTCGACCAACAGAGACAGTTGCTGACGAATAAAGTATTCGATCGGTTGGGACGCGGCCTTCACGAGAGTAGAGCGAAAAATCAGACCCTACGTCATCGGCCGCTTCGCTAGTGAAAGTCGCTTGTCCAGTCGCGGTAGCGCGGAAGCGAACTTCAGCAAATAATAATGGGCCAGGCTCAGGAAACTCTGTTGTGATCCGTGAACCACCGAGTTCATTGATCAGCCCCGGAGTGCTGAAATCGCCGTCTAAAGCCAATTCGAATCGACCGAAGTAAGTGATTGGACTTGTTCCAACAATGGTGATCAAATTCGAGCTGTAGAGCAAATCCAAATACGCAGCGAACACGCCGTCGTTTTCATCCACTCGCAAGTCGTTGGCGAAGACTTGCAAGCGAAACTCTTGACCGATGTTGACGTCGGTTACCTCTGCACCGGCCAAGTCGACGATCTTAAAGGTGATCGAGCCAAGCGCAGGTTCGACGACGTTGATGTTGATCGTCTGCATTTGCGCATTGCCCGCGGCATCGGTCAGCGACAAGACAAACGACTGTGGGCCCAACTGCGCGATTACGGGAGTCCATGTGAGCTCGCCGGTCGTCGCGTTGATCTGCAAACCGGCCGGTGCCGAACTTACACTGTACCGCAACCCAGTGCCTTCTTCGGGATGGTTTAAGTTGACTGTTAGAGGCGTGCCTATTCGTGCCAATGAAGGAATGGCCGTCGTCGCCAGAAGAGCAGGGGCGACGTTGTCGAACGTTACAACTAGTGGTGCCGAAGCCGGACTAACATTTCCAGCAACTGTCTGTCGAGCGGTAACATTGGCTGTTCCCATGCCAAGCGCCGAGATCGCTGGTGTGGTGATCGAAGTTGAAGTGCTGGTCGCTGTTGCAGACGCGGCAACAGTGCCGTTGACCAACAGTTCAACGTTGGCTCCAACAACGGTTCCAGCGACTGCAAACGTCATGCTGGTCGCGTTAGTAATGTTATCGGTCGAACTAGTCCCCGAATCGCTGGCGGCCAGCAAATCGACTGCGGTTGGCGCTGCCGTTCCAGCATTTACCGTGACGACAATTGTCTGTGTATCAATTGGGGCGGTCACACCGCCGCCGGCTGCTCGAACCCCCGCGATGACGCTAAAGTTTCCGACGAATCCAGCCGGTGGTGTAATCGTTAGCAAACCAGTGGTCGGATTGATACTGGGCGTGGTAACCAATGGCGAACCGTTTGGTAGTTGCACAAAATACTCGACGGAATCGCCTTCTGCATCCTGCGACGAGAGTTGAACTGTGACCGGTTGTCCACCAACCGACGTCACTCTGTCATTGAAGTCGTTTAAAAATGGAGCGTCGTTGGAAGCTTTGGCAACGACGGTCGCGGTAAACGTTCGCGACGTTTGGTTGCCTTCGGTATCAGTGACGGTAACAGTGATGACCGAACTGGTGCCAACTGCTCCAACAGTTCGCAAACGCAGCAGGCCGTTTTCTAAGTCGTCGAAAATCGTAACCGAGTTAATGATAACGTTGGTCAGTGGTTTATCGTTCCCATCGACTGGCGTATTGGAAATGGCTTCGCGGACCGATTCGCCTTCGATTAATTGACCAAAAACCGAGTGATTGGCATTTAAGATCGGCGTTGCTTGTTCGGTGATGAACCACTGTGAATCATTGGTGTCATCTTGCGATGTCTTTGCGTAGGATAAAACACCGCCGCGATTGTGTTGGAGATTGACACTGAGTTGATCGTCGAAATTACCCAGCGTTGAACCTGCACTACCTAGCCCATCGGAGCTGCCACCTTGGATTACGAAACCATCGTCAGCCCGATGAATGATCCGCGTTTGACTGTTGGTCGTGTTATAAAATCCACTTTGTGCCAACGCGATAAATCGCGACGTTGGGCGGGGAGCTTCGGCCTCGAACAGACGGACTGTCATATCGCCAAAATTGGTCGAGATGACCGCTGATCGTCCGCCTTGAACAACTTCGGCTGTCACTGCCGCTGAATTGCTGCTCGTCACCGTGACAGTCAATGGGTTGCCATTGGGATCATACGCATCTACCGGAATGTGCAGAGGCGAATTTTGCTGAACCGAAGCATCGGGAATTGCATTAAGGAACGGATTGCTGGCCATCGGAATCGCGATGCCCGTCAGTGCCGATAATTGCTGCGGCGTTTGAATGCCTGAAACCAGTGCTGGCTGGTTGCTCGTGTTGCGATATTCCCAAGTTGGGAGGGTCGTCACACCGGATGGTATTCGTCCCGCGTTTTCGGGTAATGAGACATCAATGAACTCGAGGAAGTCTGAGCCGTCTTCGAATAATCGTCGCTGCTGGGAAGTATCGCTATTGCTGGCAGATCCGAATAGGGTCACGCCGCCATCTCGCAAGAGTGTCGCGAAAGCCACCAAGTCCGCCGCTGCTTCGCCTTCGCCGACCAGTGATGTTGCAACGTTGCTGGTCGTCGATGAGAAGAAGGCTGAGTTGGCCAAGTTGTCTTGATGTGATGGGCCGTTCACGAACGCTGACAAATCAGCCGCCATCAGTTCACGGCGTTCCAATGGTTCGAAGCAATAGCGTCGCTCCGCCGGTTCGGTGTCCAGACGCAACAGCGCAGCCAACCACGATCGTTTGATCGAATTCGTTCTTGCCAAATGGCCACCCGACATGCTGTTACCTCGCCCTAAACCAAAAGATGCATTGCCGCGGCAATCTGTCTCGCCAAAGCGCCGGAAAATCTTGCCCTGTCCAGTCTATCTACCGAACTTTCCTTCAATAAAGAAAGATTTTTCCAATTCTCAACATCGGCAATCGACATCCGGATTTTCCAGCACAATCGCCTTAAACCGCAAATTCTTCCGAAAACGAAAGAATGCTTTCTACGCTTTGACGTCTGCCAGCGTTCGAAGTTCCGCACTACAAACCATTGACATTGCCTGAAAATGCCTTGCGTTTATCCGAAAAGCGACTGGCAATTCGGATCGGCAAACGTTTTGGGACGCTTTACCAACTAGTTTTTTAACGTGACGACAAACAAGTCTGACTTTCCCCGCTGGATGACTGTCATCCTGATTCTGGCCGGTGTGTACAATTTAGTTTGGGGAAGCTGGGTGGTTTTACGACCCAACGATCTCTTCGATTGGACAGGAATTAATCGCCCGACGTACCCTGGTATTTGGCAGTGTGTTGGTATGATCGTCGGAGTCTATGGAATCGGTTACGCGATCGCCGCTTTCGATCCGCTGCGTCATTGGCCCATCGTTCTAGTCGGTTTTTTGGGAAAAATTTTAGGGCCAATTGGAATGCTTTCGACGTGGTTGACCTTTGCGCCGGACGCGCTCGGTTATTTACCGCTCTCCTGGGGCTGGGTTAATTTGACAAACGATTTAATCTGGTGGATACCCTTTGGAGCGATTCTGTGGGCAGCATATCAATCTTCGCACTCCACCAAGGACTAATAAACGGTGACATTGCAACAAGCAAACCAAAAATTTAAGACACAGCATGGACAGTCGATTGCGGAAATCTCCGCTGGCCGTTCAGTGCTGCTTTTGTTTCTTCGTCATCAGGGCTGCACATTTTGCCGCGAAGCTCTCGCAGATTTGGCCAAACAGCGAAAGAAAATCGAAGACGCGGGAGTCAAGATTGCATTGGTTCATATGAGCCAGCCCGAGGATGCGCAGGCGCTCTTTACGCGATACGACTTGGGCGACGTCGATGCGATCAGCGATCCCGGTCGCGAGCTCTACCAAGCTTACGAATTGCAACGTGGCAAGCTATCTCAGATCCTCGGACCTTACGTTTTTTTACGTGGCTTCATTACCACCATGCTGAAATTTCACCTAGGCGGAAAAATCGTCGGCGATGTCTTTCAACTGCCAGGCGCGTTTTTAGTTCGCGACTCGAAGATCATCAAAGCGTACCGCCATCGCACCGCCGCTGACCGACCGGAGTACTGCGAACTCGCAACTGGAAAATAGAGGAGATTTAACGATGCAAAAATTATTGAAATGTTTAGCCACCGCTTTTGCAATGACCATGATATACAACGCCATAATCGCGGCTGACTGGCTGCAATGGCGTGGTCCGCAGCGCGACGGTCAATTGCAAAATGTGTCGCTGCCGGACGATCTGTCTGATGATCGCTTAACGTTGGTTTGGGAATCGGAGCTCGGGCCCAGCTACAGCGGACCAATCGTGAAAGGCGACCTAGTCTTTACGACCGAAACAGTAAACAAGGCGTCTGAACGAGTCACTTGTTTCGATTTGTCGAGCGGCGAAAAGCGTTGGCAAGCCGAATGGAAAGGTGCGATGATTGTCCCTTTCTTTGCAGCCAGCAACGGTTCGTGGATTCGCGCGACTCCGGCCTGCAATGACGAAAAACTGATCGTCGGCGGCATGCTCGACGTGATTGTTTGCCTGGAAGTGCAAACGGGGAATGAACTCTGGCGAGTCGATTTTCCTGAGAAGCTTGGTTCGCCAATTCCTTCGTTCGGAAATGCCAGCTCGCCGATCATCGACCAGCAGTTTGTCTATGTTCAAGCGGGCGGCGGCTTGACCAAAATGTCGCTAGAAGATGGCTCAATAGTTTGGCAATCGCTAAAAGACGGACCAGACATGTCCAGCAGCGGCGCGTTCAGCAGTCCGATTATCGCTGAGCTTGGCGGTCAACGACAATTGATAGTTCAGACGCGAATGGATCTCGCCGGCGTTGCGCTGGATGACGGTCGTGTGTTGTGGCAACGCCCAATCGAAGCGTATCGAGGAATGAATATTCTGACTCCAACGCTCTGGAAAGACCGCATTTTTACATCCAATTATCGCGGCAAATCGCAGATGCTCTTAATTGAAAGTCATTCGTCAGGGTACAGCACAAAACTAGAGTGGGAAAATAAAGCTCAAGCCTATATGTCGTCACCAGTGCTGGTCGATGACGCGATTTATGTCCATTTGCAAAACAAGCGATTGGTTTGCCTGGACGCTGCCACTGGAACAGAGAATTGGACTACGACTCCGTTTGGTTCGTATTGGAGCATGGTGACTGATGGCAAAAAGATCCTCGCTTTGGACAGCGATGGCAGACTGCAACTGATCGCCGCTGACAAGAAACAATTTACATCTTTAGGTTCTGCAAAAGTTGCAGAGGACAGTTGGGCCTATCTTGCCCTCAGCGACGATTTTGTGGTAGTCCGTGACCTGGAACGCCTGCGTGTCTTCCGCTGGACACGTTAGCTTGATTTCTGGCGTGTGTTTCGGATACCTAGAATTGTCAACAATGCAATGGGCGCGATTACAATCAGCCATGGGACAAAAGCCGTGACCATTAGCAAAAGCCCGACTCCAAGTTGCCGGAGGCCGTCCATTGATCGAGTCCAAGTTGCGGCAACCTGGCTGGACAGCGTTAGCGGCGCTGGTGGTTTGTAGTCTTGTTGTTCTCGCGCATGAATGGTTATCGTCGCCAAAGAAGTTTGATCACCCAAGTAACGCATCCGACCTTCCATAACTTCGATTGATTCACGGACTCGCGCCAGTTCACGTTCAATCTCAAGCACATCGGATAACTTGCCTGTCCGATCTTCGACGAGCTTAATGATTCGTTCTTCCAACCGATGGGCGTTAGTAATCCGCGCATCTAGATCAACATATTCTTCTGTGACATTTTTCGTCTTTTCAGAGATGCTTTCAACTTGCCCAAGCTCGGAAAGTTGCTGCAATGCGACAGCGTATTTGTCAGATGGAATTCGAATCACCCAAGAACCGGCACGAGCATTTTTCGTAGCCGACTGCAACTGATTCGAAGCAACAAAGCCTGAGTGATCTTCAATGACCTGTTTCGCTTTGAAGACAAATCCGTCAAGATCGTCAACCACAACTCGAAGATCGGTTGTGTAAATCAACAGCAACTTATTTTGCCCAGCAACGCGACTAACTTCTGGCGAATTTTTGCCTTCAGTTTCTAATTGGTAAACCAATTGGGTACCGCCAGCGACATCTTTGGCGACATATTCACTAGAACTTGCTAGCTCTGTCGCTTGATATCCGTCGTCGCAACCCAGGAGACTCACCAAACAAGCGATCGTCAGGCCAGATAAGATTAAACATCGCATCGGATAAGTCTCCCTTAAATGATCAAAGCAGAAATTGCAGACTGTACGTCAACGGTGCCAATGGGGATCGAGCAAAAGTTTGAGAAATAAAAACCAATCGTCGATTCTTATCAGCATGTCGCCGTTTAGCTCGATGAAAAAGCTGGCTGGTTTTGCATTTGCGCGTTGCGACAAACTCCATCATCCTCAAATTGAAACTTTCAAAGACTGTAGTCCGTGAAAGTGAAAGTTATTTCGGTAAACCGGCTTTTCGACCAGTTGGAGCTCCGGTAATCGTCGCAACAATTTGGGAACCGCAATTTGAATTTCCAGTCGGGCAAGTGAAGCGCCGAGGCAATAGTGAATGCCGCCACCGAGGCTCACGTGAGGATTGTGTTGTCGAGTTAGATCTAACACCTGCGGCAATTCAAACTCGGCCGCATCTCGATTGGCAGCGCCCAGCAATAACGCCACCTCTTGTCCAACTTCAAAGCGTTTACCGTGCATCTCCAACGGCTCCAGCACCCAACGATTGAACTGATGCAGCGGCGTGTCATATCGCAAAATCTCGTCTACAGCAAAACGATCAAACTCGATTGCCAGTCTCACGGGCAAATCTCGCCACATCGCCGCCTGTTCAGGATTTTGCAACAAGGCAAAAATGCCATTTCCAATCGCATGGACGGTCGCCTCGTGACCTGCATTAAGCAACAAGATGGTATTGGAAATCAATTCGTTTTCGGTCAACTTTTCACCCGCTTGCTCGACAGCGATCAACTGGCTGATCAAATCATCCGCTGGGTTTCGACGTCGCTGCGCGACAAATTCTCGCAAATAAGACACGAATTCTAGTGACGCTTTCACGGCAGCTCGTTCCATCTCTGTCGTCCGCTGCATCTCATACATTTGAACCATGTTATGTGACCAGCGAAGAAGTTCCGGAGCCATCTCAATCGGCACGCCAAGTATCTCTGCAATTACAGTCACGGGAATCGGCGTTGCGTACGTTGTTAGAAGATCTGTTTCACTTGCGCGTTCCAAAATTTCATCGATCAACTTATCACAGAGTGCTTCAATGCGAGGTCGCAGCGTTTCGACTTGCCGTCCCAAAAAAGCCTTCTGAACCAACCCTCGCAACCTTGTATGAGCGGGCGGCTCTAGACCGATCATCGATAGCCGATCGACATCAAAAAATGGTTTTCGCCAAACCGGCTCGGGAATCTGCCCCAACGCTTCAGGCGATTTGATGTGACTGATTTGCCGACCAAATCTACGGTCACGCAAGATGGCAGAAACGTCCGAATGTCGCGTGAATGTCCACAGGTTGTGCTCGCTCCAATGGAACATTGGGCACCGATTTTGTAACTCTTCGTAAAACGGATACGGATCGTTGTAGAAATCGAAAGAGCGAATATCCAAGCTAACCGAATGGTTCGATTCGTCGATCTGCATTCTTGACAACCTCGCCGCTTCACAAAATTTTAATCGATGACAGTGAACTCTTATTCATTCAAACAAAAGCTTACCATGACGCTTTAATTTCACCGCCTCTATCGAAAAAAACCGAGCAGCCTCGCGTTCGGACGGAGATGAACGAGAGCGGTCCTTTGGCAAAGTAAACCGCTTAACACGGCGAAACTAAACATGTTCGACAACCAGCAATAGAACGCTCTGCAAAAAGTCGTAGGGATTTTGATCAATTGCTAATTGTATTAGTTTTCTTGAAGCGTCTGACACGTTGCGTGTTTTAGATACTGAAAGAAACGAAATCATGCCACTCGATGCCGTCCGGCAAAGTTGGCGATGCCGCGAATTCGAGATGCAAAATGCGGCGGTGGCGTTTCGTGCCGGGCTTTGACGATCCGCTACTGTGGCTGATAAGCGGACGCATCGCTAACACGTCGCCCGCGCTGGCATGAACATCAAAGGCGGCATTCATACCATCGCCGTCGCTGGTCGAAGAGACGTGCGATCCAGGAACAACTCGTAGTGGTCCGTTTTCGGCGGTGACTTCGTCGAGGTGAATGCGCAGCGTCAACATTTGCTTCAACACATCGTCACAAGCGATCATGTGAGGCACACCAGCTTTCGTTGTTGGACGAGAAAACGAAGGCGACATGATCGAGTTGTCCTTGACGGCGACCGACGTGTCT
>JBGSKY010000331.1:0-5979 GCA_041740995.1 Pirellulaceae bacterium | reverse complement strand
ACACTCCCGCGTTGTGGTTCAGCCTCGAGCGAGCGATACGCCAGAGCACGGCAAGCAAATACTGCTTGTATTCCTTGAAACTCAGATTCCGAATGACCGCGTTACCGTCTTCGTTTATATCGCCTAACGGTGGAAGGATCGTTCCGACCACACGCGCCGAAACTGACGCTTCTGTGATGCCACCGGCTTTCGCGCGTTCTGTGTATTCGGCTTTCCAGCTTGCAACGCCATCCAGGGGCGCTGGTCCGGTTTCTCGCATTGAGTAGCTGTACTCGAGTTGCAAGCCTGCCGAGTCCGTTTTCAAATCGCGGCCGACAAACTTGGCATACGGAAACATCAGCGGCGTAACCATCAAGCGTTGCGCCATAGGTTTGTATCGGCGATCGCTAACGACGAGCGTTCCGGAAATAGCAATCGTGGTTCGGCGCTCTTCGTCCAGGTGTTCGCTGACGCCCCAGCGGTTGCAAATTACGCCTTCGCATTTGCTCATATCTACGGCCGGCGCTTTGTCCTTGTCCTCTTCGTTTACTGGTTCGCCATCGCTATTCCGATCGATTTTTCCAGCGACCAATCGGCAAACTTCGATTGTGAAGTTCACCCGCATAGACCTACCGCCAAAAATCGCCGCAACGTTCACCTCCTCAGGCTTTGGGCCGTTATTGATGTCGGCAACGTCAATACGCTTGAGGCTGTGTTCGTTCGCGACGAGCTTACCTTGCTTGTTGATCGATAACAGAAGATCGGCTTGAGTATCAGTATCGGAAAAGCCATCGGTTTTGAATTGGGCATCAGCGCCAGCTAGCACAATTCGATACGGATCGACGTCTAAATTATCTTTGTCGATCGGCACTGGAGCGCCGTCGATGTTGGGCTCCTTTAGCGGGCGTTTGGTTTGACTATGAATCGCTAACCAAAAGTCTTTACGGGTTTCACTTAGTCGCCGCTGAACTTCTTGGATCCGCCAGCCGAGCGTCCTTTCGTAAGTATCATCGCTATTCGCTTTTTCTAATTCATTCGGTACGTAAACGCTTGATCGTTGGCTATTGGTTGTTGAGCGATCGCCAGGGCTAATCGGCAGCCGATTGGTCTTACCGCCGCGGGCATCGAGTTCCGCCGGCAGCTCAGCCAAGGAAACGAGCGTAGAGGCAACGCTTACGCGATGGCGACTATAAAGCACGTCAACGTGCTGTGGATCGCGAACAATCGTTGTTGTCCATCCGAGAAGTTCACAATCTCGCAATAATACGCCGTTGTAAAATAGATGAGTACCGCTCATTTTCTTGGCCTTAGTTTCGTTGGTCGACTTGATTCGAATCGTCAGTCGGCAGCATGACCCATTTTTCGAATAACAGAAAGAGAGAACGCAATTCCTCTGGAGCCCAGAACAATTTTCGGACTTTTTTGTCCGATCGAGATAGTCGCCGATGAACAAATCCGTATCGTTAGAAGGAGCGGGCTAAGTGAGTGACGACCGAGGCGTTTTAAGTTTTGATTTAGCCGCCATGATTCTCGTTTGCTAGTGTCGTGGACACGATTGCCAGTTAGCTTGTGGATACGCAATAGCGTTATGTGCCCCGTAGACCTGGAAATCGACTTTGAAACATTTACTATGCGTCATTTTTGACGCACAAATCATCAAATGAACTGGGAAAAGTACATAATCGACGAAATACGCCGCCAGAACTGGACAGCAGCCGAACTGTCGAAGCGGTGCGGTGGTAAGCCGTCGGCGCGTACTCTACAACGGTGGCTGGCGACCCCAAAAAAAGGAACGATTCTTTCGCGAGCGCTGGACGCAATTGCTCCAGTCATTGGAATGAAAATTGAATCCATAAAGCATACGCCCAAATCGCGTCGGCGACCCAAGTCGACGTCAGAAAACTAACTACCAAAACAAATCGCGAGGGGCCTAATTAACCCCGCGCCAGTCACCGCCACGACAGCCTTAGTTCGATCGGCGGCGACTGGCCGCGATTCTTACTCACTAAGGCATCATGATAAAGCAATCCGATACAGCAAAGTTTGTATTAGAAGCCGGGGCCAGACTTCACCGTCTCGCAACTGAATCTAGAAATGTAGCGTGGTGGCCGACACTGCAGCGAAAAATCAGGTATGGCACTCCAGACCATCCAGGATGGGTCAAAAGCGTGCTGCGAGAATGCCAGGAGCTAGACGAAGCGTATATCAAATTTGCTGAAGTTTTGCCTGCATCGTTCGTGATTGACGCAGCGATTGCTATACCACAGGTGATGTCAGCTCAGGAGTTTGTGAGCAGGCGTCTTTTGGAAATCGTATCGCGTCTCCTTTGGCAAATTTCTCACGATCTAATCCTCTTCGGCGTCTACGCGCCGAGAGACGCTGTTGAAGGAGCTTCGGACGATTGGGAAGAAGTTGCATCATGTTTTGATAAGTCTCAACGTTATTTATCAAGGCACGGAAGTATTGACTCAAACGACAAGATCGATTGGCCGTTATTCATTGAATGGGCTACTTATCGGATGAACTTTTTCAGACGAGAAGACCTTGTAAGGTGTGTTGCGAAAGTCAAAGAAGACTGGGCTCAAGAATATGGTTCGTTAATCCCGCCGCTCGATGACTTGCGGATGGAGATTGCTCGCACTTACATTGCAACGCCGAAAACAGGTCAGCAACAGAAAAACAAACCTGGTCGCCCCCGAGAAACTAGTTCGATCGAGGATTGGTTATCAAGTTACACCGCTAAGGAACAGGCAGCGATCATAAACCTTGAGAACAAAACTGCTCCTGAGATGGATGTTTCGATGCAGAACCAGAGGGTGAGGATTGAAAGCGACGAAGGCGAACAGATTCTCTGGCCATTTGGACATACAAAGAAACTGCGCGATAAACATCGGCTGGCGAAGCAACGGGTAAGTCGGCGACAAAATTGATGTCGCAGTTATGTCGCGGTAACGGATACTGCAATTTCTTGGCGATGCTACGCCACTTATCGCAATGCTATTCGCTGCGATTATCTCAATTATTAAAAACATGACTGCGACAAAAGTAAACAGAATTACGTCGCGGCCATAGTGATACCCATGTGAGCTTCACGTTCTGCCAAACGATCAACATGGGAGTATGGAAAATGCAATGTACGACACCGACCGCCAAATTTTCGGAAACATCTTCTGCGGAACCAGTCCGGCTGCTTCTTTCAACTCGCGAAACAGCCCGGGCGCTTAGCGTCTGCCAACGCACTCTATCAGAGATCACGCGCCGCAGTGACCTGCCGTGTGTCCGCATCGGCCGTTCAGGCAGGTACGCCATCGCCGACATCCGCGAATACATCGCCAAAAACCGCACGTCTACCAAATAAAAAACGCCCAGCGTTACCCAGGCGTTTCTTTATTTCATCGCGGCGACCAACCGCGTAATCAAACCATGTACGAGGAGTATACCACATGAGCAGGATTGCTCAATCAGCGCGGCAATATCGTGTGCGAGTTCAGCGGGAGCGAAGGCCAGCCGATGGGCAGCCATGCACATTGTTGGAAACGCTCAAGGCGATCAATATTTATCATTCGACGTACGCCGGGAAAGTCGCTGAGTCGGTACGTGATCGCCGATGGATCGTGTGCAAAGCGATCGCTTGCGACAGGCCGATCCCACTGCCAGAGCGGGACGCCCGATGAGCGACTACCCGTCCGCCGACCGCCAGAGCAATAGTTTTGCAATTCGATACATTCGCTGGTTGATTGACTCTGGCACGGTCAACGAGATCGGACCAGATGCGTTTGCCGTGCTGGTTGGCGTTGTGACCCTTGAAGATGAATTGCATTACCAGCGTCCTCCGAATTTCTTCAACGAACAATTGATGCGTCGTTGCGGCATCGCGTCCGAGCCCGCTTTGATACGGGCCCGCAAACGCGCCGTCGAGGCGGAATTGTTGATTTATTCCGTTGGCGCAAAGCGACGTCCAGGCACTTATTTTGTCTCTGGATTCCCTAACGAATCGTTAGCGAAAGCGAAGGGAAAGCGCAGGGAAAGCGAAACGAATCCGTTACCCTCCATACCTAATACCCAATACCTAATACCTAATACTAGTTTGTTCGATTCTTGGTACGAGGTTTACATCCGAAAAGACGCCAGAGGAAAAGCCGAATCGGCATACCCGAAAGCGATCAGCGATATCTCGAAAACCGAAAAGGTCAACGCAGCCCAAGCGGCGCAATTGCTAATGCAGTGGACCATTGAGCGTATGCCGCTACTGGCAAAGGCAGAACGGAAGTTTCAACCGCTGCCGGCAAGCTGGCTGAACGCAAAACGCTATCGCGATGAGATACCCGGCCAGCGATTGACGAAACAGCTCGCTCGAGAAATCCCACCGCATGAACTGGAACGGGCAAGGATCAGGTCGCAGAACGCAGCGGAGGCCAAAGCATCATGAACGATTCATGGATCGAAGCAGAACAGGCAATTGTAAGTTACGCATTCATCGAACCGCTTACCTTTGCGAAAGTCGCGGCGTCGGTGGATCCAGATGATTTCTTCGATAAGCCGTTGGGCCGCTTGTGTGGCATCCTACGGTCGATGCAATCGATGATCGACTTGCGAGATATCAACGCGGTCTTAATCGAGCTCAATCGAATTGGTCAGATTCAAGCAGTCGGCGGACCAGCGATCATTGCCAAGCTAGCGACCAAAGGATTCTTACCGCACAACGCCGACTATTACGCCGACCGTTTGCGGCACTTTGGAAAGATCAATCGTTGCCGCAGGGCAGCGCAACAATTACTGAAAGACTGCGACGATCAGCACGCCGATAGCGTTGACGTCAATCAATCGCTTGCAGACTTCAATCGTTCCACAACCAAAGCATTTAGGCCAAAGGACGCAAGCATTCAATTCTCCGATTTAGGCCGCAAGCTTCTAGCCAGAATGGAACATCCCGAACAGCAAACAGGAACGAAGATTTTAACGGGCTTTGATTGCGTTGATGGCGCAGCTGGCGGGTTCTTTCGTGGTCAGCTTGTTTTGCTATCTGGTCGATCGTATCGCGGCAAGACGATGTTGGCGATGAACTTTGCAACCAAACTAGCCAAGCAAAACTACCGAGCGTTGATGTTGAATTTGGAGATGACCGCAGAAGAACTGGCCGAGCGAGGTTATAGCGATGTTGGAGATATCGACTATTCACGTTTCGTCCACAACGATTTTTCCACAACTAGCAAAATGCAAATCAAACGAGCGATCGAAGAATCAAACGACTGGCCGCTGTGGGTGCACGACAACACGGGCGAATCGATCGAGTCTATTGTCGCGAAGATTGAATACGAACATCTAACCAAAAAATTGGACGTCGTGTTCGTTGATCATTTGCAACGAATTGAAAATCGATCGCGACGGGAGCAGCGCTTTCATTTGAAGGAGTGTTGCCAAGCAATGAAGAATCTTGCCCGTCGATTGGGCGTTGTCGTTGTCTTGCTAACGCAGCTGAAAACGCCAGCCAATGCCGAGGATCAAAACGATCCTACAGAAGCGGATTACAGCGAAGCAAAGCAAATCGTCGAGGAAGCCGACTTGGCAATGATGTTGCATCGGCGATCGGATGAACAAGGCGGCAAGTTGATTTTTAACAAGGTCCGTAAAGGCCAGCCAACTTTTGCTTATTTAGAACTAGATGGCGCGAAACAAAGGTTCTATGAAGTCCCACAAGTCGAGAAATGGACGCCATGAGCGATCAAAAGAAATTGTTGACAGTCACACTTGCGATCGACCACGCGCACGACTATTGCAAGGTCCGCCGCTGGCTTAAATCGATGCTTCGTGGCTATGGCATCCGATGTGTTGGACTTGGTAATGGCGACGATAACGCCCCGCTACAACCCACTGCACCGAAAACCGATTTAGTTGATAACGATACCGATTCCATCGAAATTGAGGCGACATTATGAACGCACTGCACATCATGCTCACATCAGACCAGTTGTCCGAGCTGGCCGATATGGTGGCAGCACG
>JBGSKY010000330.1:0-21746 GCA_041740995.1 Pirellulaceae bacterium | reverse complement strand
AATGTCGGCCAATGCCGAACTGGCATCTCTTTGACCATCGCATTCCACTTGATTCGAGCTGGATTAAAAATCGACCGATAGTAGGTCAGCCAAATCGCTTCCAGCTCGTCTTTCTCAACCATCTGATTTGCTTGAACACCTGGACCGAACTGCAACGATTTTTGATCCCACGAGACCGATTGGTCAGGGGTCAAAATGGTCCAGTTCATAGACGAAAAACGAGCCGCGAAAAACGAAGCGATTAACGGGACAATCAGATGGTCCGGACGATGAAAAGCGACGTAATGTTCTTCGCTATCGATGATCGTTTTGCGAAATCGCACAAAGGCCTTCATCTTGTGTGCGTCGCGTCGAACAGACGATTCCATTCGACGAAGCGTCAAGATGTCTTCGTCGCTGTCGATTTGCAGCAAGTGTGGATTCTCATTAGCCAGCCGCCATAATGTGCGGTACATACGTTGCCAGCGATTGGGGTCGCGATGCTGAGCGACCATTTTGAAAAGATCGACTAACTCTTTTGGAACACGAAAACTTGGCTTCGAATCAGACCGATTCGAAATGTTCCTGTCCTTTAAATTATCGCCAGCATCCAGCAACGAAGGCCGCCGATCATCCTTGGATTCAAAATGCACCGCGGCAGGATTGACGCGGTGATGCAATAACTGTCGAGCGGCGTCGCGCCAGGCTTCAAAGCTATCGACTTGAATGAATTGCAAAGACTCTTGGTTGAACATGGCGATCGGTGTTGCTCGCTTCAAATCTCGCCAGTGAGTGCAGTAATATGCGGTTCGAAGAGAGACAGCTGACGTGGGGCGTCTTGAATCTTTTTCTTCAAATCCAATCGGTCAAGATTTTTGAGTTCTCCGTTCCAGTCGCTGGTTATGACAAACGGCGCCACGCGCGCCCATGGCATTTTCATTCGCTTCATGTCATCGGTTACGATGGAGTGATAACGTCGAATTCTTAAGATCCGTTCGACGCTCCGAACACCAAGCCCTGGGACTCGCAGCAATTGTTCGCGACTGGCCTTGTTTACATCAACCGGAAATAGACCTCGATTCTGTAACGCCCAAGCTGTTTTTGGATCGATCGAAAGATCTAAATTTGGATGCTCGGCATTCAATATCTCCTCGATCTTGAATCCATAATGCCGCAACAACCAATCGGTTTGGTAAAGCCTGTGTTCGCGCATGAGCGGCGGTGTGAGGCCCGGCAGTCGTGCATCGGCGTGCGGGATCGGGCTGTAAGCGGAATAGTAGACCCGTTTTAGTTTGTGTGTCGTATAAAGCGAATTCGCTGTCTGCATAATGTCAGCATCAGTCGATGGTGTCGCGCCGATAATCATCTGCGTCGACTGGCCGCCGGGGACAAAAATTGGCGGCTTCATGCCAGCGGCTTTGTCCGCTTTTGTCTCGTCGACTTTCAGCCGGATATGCTGCATGGCCGATTCGATTTCCGGACGTTTTTTCTCTGGTGCAAGCGCTTGCAAATCGACAACCGTCGGTAGTTCAATATTCACGCTCAACCGATCTGCGTACAATCCGGCCTCGTCGATCAATGCTTGCGACGCGTTCGGGATAGTTTTGAGATGTATGTACCCGCCAAAGTGCTGATCTAGCCGCAGCTTGCGAGCGACATCGACTAACTGCTCCATCGTATAATCCGGCGTTTGAATAATACCGGAGCTTAAAAACAGGCCTTCAATATAATTTCGTTTGTAGAATTCAATTGTCAGATAGACAACTTCGTCGACCGAGAATCGTGCCCGGGGCGTGTTGCTAGTGATTCGATTGACGCAATATTGGCAATCGTAGATGCAGTAATTCGTCAGCAGCAATTTGAGCAACGAGATGCAGCGACCGTCTGGTGCATAACTGTGACAGATTCCCATCCCAGTGGTCGTCCCAAGCGTTGCACCTTTGCGTTGCGTTGTCGCACCACTGGATGCGCACGATGCATCATATTTTGCTGCGTCAGCGAGAATTGCTAGTTTCTTGGAGAGGTCTGGTTGCATTGTTTCGCGGCTGACCGTCGTGAATTTTGCACGAACAGGAATTCAACATAATTTCTTCGAGCAACCGCATTTTATGTGCCGTGGCAACCTAGAAACGCGAACACTGGGATCGCGTGCTGAGTTGAAACGCATCGCTTGGCCTTAGATGCCGATTGTTTCGCACATCGCATACCACTTGCGAAACGCCGTGAATGTTTCGATCTCGATCGAATCACCTGCTGAAAACCCAATCTCGCTGACAATGATCGTATCATCCAAAACGACGATTGGATCATCTGTCCGCAGCGTGCGGCCTGCGGCCAAATCGCGTTCGTCCCGGAATTGCGGAGCAATTTGCTGCATCGCTTGGTGCACAACCCACATAGCCGCACGCTCTGCACTCTGGCTGTTGATTACTCGCTTCAGGTTTCCACTTTGCACGTAAAATTTGCCCATGACTTTAAATCCGTTAGTTAAGGGAGGCAGCGTCGAGAAAAACTCTCTCGGCGACACAAGTATCTATCGCAGGGTTGGTGACAAGTCTGGTCCCTGCGAAACGGAATTCGCTCGATGTACGGAATTTTTTCGCCGCTAATTGCGAGCGTCTTGCTTCGCAATGTTGCCAACGGCTTTTTTGTTTGCCGAACAAGATTTCGCAGTAGAGCGGTCGTGCTGGCTGCGATACGATACAATTGCGTTTAACTTGCCGACCGACACAACGCGTCTGTACGCAATTTGGATTATGCGTGACGCTAATTAACTCACCCACCTGCCCAAAAGATCCCGATGTTCCCAACAACAGATTCATTGAATGTTTTGCTGCGATCGATAGTTTCGCTAACCATTGTTTGGCTGGCTTCAAACGTTTTTCTGGACCAGCCGATTGCTTGTGGGCAGGAAGCAACCGACACCGCCGAAGTGACGGAGCCGACAAAAGATACTCAATCGCCGGCCGTTGAGGAAAAGGCTGATGCGGATAACACGAAGCCGGACAGCGAAAAAACTTACGGCGGACAAGCTGACTTGGATGCAGCGATCGATGCAAAGTTTGAGGCCGAGGACCTCGAAAGCCTTCAAAAGGTTATCGATCTGGCTCAAAAGGCCGTCCGCAAGGGCTTGGACGACGGCAACTTAGCCTTCGCAAAACAGTTGATCGCAGCTTCTGCATTCGCCCGAGCCCAAAGTTTGGCAGCGCAAATGTCTCAGACTCGCGTTGGCGCCCGTGGGCTAAGCCGACTGCAATCGGAAATTATGGAAAGCTTGCAACTGACGATCGAGAATGATCCAAAGCTTGCAGAGGCCTATGTGATGATGGCCAAGCTTTTCGCGATCAACAAGAACCGCGACGAAGCGGAAAAGGCATTGAACTCTGCCATAGAATTGTTGGCCGATGAACCCGTGCAACAAGCTGAGGTTTATGTCATGCGTGCTTTGCTTCAACAAGACGAGCAAAAACAAATTGACGACCTGACAAAAGCGGCCGAGCTAAATCCGAACAATCAAGCGGCTCTGCAAGCGTTGCTACAGGTTTACATCGCCAAAGGAGAAAATGAAAAAGCGTTCGAAATCGTTGAAAGGCTGATCGAAAGCGGTGCTGAAGATGCAAACACTTTCGAAATCGCTGTTGAAGCGTTGATGCGAATCGAAAAGATGGATGCGGCCATGGAATTGCTTGATAAAAAGGTCAGCGAAAATCCAGATTCGTTCGAGCTGCGACGACTGAGAGGACAAGCAAACTTGTTTTCTAAAAAGCCAGACGCAGCGGTTGCTGATCTAACAGCCGCGATTGAAATTGCGCCCGAAGATGTAACATCTTATATTCTTCGCGCCGAAGCGTACTTGCAATCCGATCCAGCAAATCTCGATGAAGCGACCAAAGACGTCGATGAAGTGCTGGCCCTGCGACCAGGCAATATAGTGGCTTTGCAAATGCGTGCTAGCATCGCGGCGCAATTGGAAAAATATGACGAAGCAATTGCGGATCTTCAACTGCTTGTTCGTGACGATCCAAGCAATCTCAATTTGCTTTTGCAATTGGCACAGCTTTACCAAGCAGACAATCGGCCGAGCCAATCGGTCAAAGTGTTGGAGCAAGTCTTAAAGCAATCACCTAACACATGGCAAGCGCTGCGTTCACGGGGCGACAGCTATCTGAGCCTCGGCCAACAAGCTGAAGCAATCCAAGACTACGAAGACGCTTTGGAATTGATTAAAGACAACCCAGCAGCATCGTCCGGCGTGATGAACAACCTTTCATGGGTCTTAGCGACAAGCCCGAAGGACGAAATTCGCAATGGTGATCGCGCTCTGGAACTAGCGCTCGAAGCGTGCAAGCTGACTGAATATAAAGAGGCGCACATTCTTAGCACGCTCGGTGCTGCGTACGCTGAAACAGGCAACTTCGAAAAAGCTCGGGAATGGTCCGCCAAAGCGGTTGAGCTCGGCAAGTCGGAAGAATCGAAATCGGACCAGCTTGAACAGCTAGAAAAAGAACTGGAGAGCTACAAAGCAGAAAAGCCCTGGCGAGAAATGCAAGAGACCGAAGAAACCGACAAGCCGGTTGTGCAAATTGAAGAAGGCATTGAAACCTAACCAGACACGCCGATCCCTGCTTTCAAGTCGACGTGTGCTTTGAATTGGCGTCGATTGAAATTTCCTCCTATCGAGATTACGAGCGACCCATGATTGATCAATCCAAACTCATCAGCAAAATGTCTCGCTTGATTAGCGGATTACGACCAAGTCAAGTCTTTTTGCTGATCGTTGTGGTTTGGGCATTGAATGCAAGTGCGTTTTGCGCTGAAGATCGTCCGAACATTCTTTGGCTTTCAAGCGAGGACAACGGTTGCGAACTTGGTTGCTACGGCGATACGTATGCGACGACGCCTAGCATCGATCGACTCGCCAGTCAGGCAATGCGGTTCAACAACGCTTGGTCCAACGCACCTGTTTGCGCACCAGCCCGCACGGCGATTATCACCGGCATGTGGCCGCCTAGTTTGGGAGCGTCGCACATGCGCAGTGCCGTTGGTTTGCCAGCTCAGTTTCAGCCTATGCCAAAACTGTTGCAACAAGCGGGATATTACTGCAGCAACCGGAAGAAAGAAGATTACAACCTGACTAATTCAGGCAAGTATTGGAACGATTCAAGCATGACCGCTGACTGGTCTAATCGCAAACCCGGTCAACCATTCTTTTCAGTTTACAATTTTGAAATCAGTCATGAATCGAAACTTCGAACTCGACCACATGTCGCAATACATGATCCGTCGCAAGTTAAACTGCCGGCCTACCATCCCGATTTGCCAGAGATTCGGCAAGACTGGGCCCAATACTACGATCGCTTGACCGAAATGGACGCCCAGATCGGCGATATACTCGCTCGATTGGACAACGAAGGACTTCGAGAAAATACGATCGTCTTTTATTTTGGTGACCATGGCAGCGGAATGCCACGCGGTAAACGTTGGCTGTATCAATCGGGTTTACATGTTCCGCTCTTGATTTCAGTCCCAGAGAAATTCCGCAAGCTGGCCGGTTCACATTATGCCCATCAGTCGACAAGTGACGAATTGGTCAGCTTTATTGATCTTGCCCCAACGGTCCTCAGTTTATGTGGCGTTGATCTGCCGGCGAACTTTGATGGTCGTGCGATAGTTGGTTCGAGCGCCACAGCGGCACCAAAATATGCATACGGTTTTCGTGATCGGATGGATGAACGTTACGATTGCACACGTGCAATCCGCGATCAAGACTTCTTATACATTCGTAACTTCATGCCGCATCGCGCGCAGGGCCAGTATCTTGAGTATATGTACCAAACACCAACAACCACCGCTTGGTTGAATGCGGCCAAAACTGGAAAAACGAACGCGGCTCAATCACTATTTTGGCAGTTGAAACCATATGCCGAATTATACGATCTGAAGAATGATCCTGATCAGGTTCACAATTTAATTGACGACGAATCATTAAGCGACGTACGACATCGACTCGCTGATGAGTTAGACGTATGGCTGATTGAACAACGTGATCTAGGCTTGATGCCAGAGTCGGTGATGAAACAAGTTTCGATAAACGCGGCGCCGTTCGAAATGGCTACATCTGAAACGACATTTCCGATTCATGAAATATTAGCCGCCGCCAAGGCAGCTACGGATCCAACTGTCGCGACCGCTGAGGTAATAAAAAACCTTGAGTCGAGCAACGTATGCGTCCAGTACTGGAGCATGGTCGGGCTGACATATCGTGCGTTGCGAGGAGAATCGGTCCCAATCGATTTGATCGAGAAGTCGATGACTCCAGATGCTCCCGCTATCGTGCAAATCGCCGCATCAGAAATGCTTGCACGGGTAACTGACTCGCCCAAGCGTACTGACGCACTGGGTCACTTGGTCGGTTTATCTGTGTCGGACCAAGCGGATTTCTTCGTCAAAATGGCAGCTTTGGATTCAATGGTCGCGTGCAATTTATCGATTGATGAGCTAGATCAGCTTGACAGCAAGACTGCGAAAAATTTGAAGCAGGTCATCGTCTCGGACAACAAACTGAACTCGCGATATGAAACCTATGTCGGACGTGATATTACGTCGCTGTTCGAATTGGCTGACCACCCAGAGCTATTCACTCCGATTGGGCAGTAAAGTGAATCAATTCGGCAATTCTTATCATTGGCGATGCGAGTAGACTTTAAACCGCCGAGCCTAGAAGCTCGGTGATTTGTTCGACCAGCTTTTGTGGGTTGACTGGTTTGCGATACCAGCGATCGACGCCCAAAGGTCCGATTTCTACTCCGACATCCTCTGGATTACTGCCGCTGACGGCGATGACTGGAATCCGCGAATGAATGCCGCTCTCGCGTATTCGTTGCAGCGTCGAATGGCCATCCATTCCAGGCATGTTCATGTCCAGCAGTACCACGTCTGGAGCAACGCGTTCGGACAATCGATAAAGTGCGCGAAGGCCGTCATCAGCCTCGGTGACTTCGAAACCCGTCAGACGCAAATAGCCTGCCAGCAACTCTCGTTCATTATTATCGTCATCGACTAACAACGCCCGTCGCAATGAGGAATCGCTTTTTGCTGGCTGGACCGGCTCGTTCGCATTTTCAATTTGGTCGAAATGTCGAAGCGCTTCGCTGAGTGTCCGCATAGCATCGGCCACGTTATCAGATTCCAATTGTTTCGTTGCTAGGTGTAACAACTGATTTGCGGAACTGACCTTGGTCATCAATTCATGCTCGACTTGCTCGGAAATATTTACCGATTCGGCGCTAAAAAGACTCGCCAGCAACTCTTCACGAACAACCTTGACATCCTTAGGTGCAGTGATGCCCAATCGGACACGCTTGTTCGCAATGCGTAGAATTTCCACAGAGATTCCCAGCTTTGGGAACAGAACTTTATCCTGAGCTCCTCTGGAAAGAACCAACATATTTATCAGCCTCTGTCGGATTTGGCCGCGGATCGCCTATTGTGTCCAACATTCCTGCGCGGCGTTGAGCAAAGTTGGTACTCGACAGCTTTTAAGATAAGCCAATCGCAACGAAATCTGCAACCTCTCGGAAGGCCTTCTGAGTAATTTATTGCAAACTTCTCGCGGTCAATTTGCTTGAAAATGCAAGCATTCTTCACCAAGCGAGACGTTGTTGGATCCCAACATCGCCACGTTGGGAGATAGACCTATCGCTCGCGGAAAACGATTCGTCCCTTGGTCAAATCGTATGGCGAGAGTTCGACTCGCACTTTGTCACCGGGAACAATTCGAATGAAGTTCTTTCGCATTTTTCCAGCGACATGCGCGAGGACTTCGTCGCCGGTTTCCAATTGGACGCGGAATCGGGTGTTCGCTAGAGCCTGCGTCACGGTCCCATCAACTTCAAAAGCTTCTTCGTTTTTTGCCATAAGTGTTTTGACTACCTCTGCCCCAAACTGTCCGTCGATCCATACAGGCACCTCCAGGACGAATATTAAATGTGCTGGACCGGTCCACCAAAACAGGTAAAACGTCAGCGCTGGCGCGAGCCAATGGCCGCGTCGTTGCCCAGTATAGCAAGCTTGCCCAATTTCCCGTAGTCACCTTTGCAGCGATCGTTCGGTTTGAAAATTTAGGGGCAGCCGTAAGAAGTGGCGGTTCATTTGCGAATCGAGACGATTGGTGACCGTTGACCTTTGTTATGGCTGAGATTAGGCTCTTCGCTCAGCTTCGACCACAACGAAAGACTTATCTTGCTGACCCCATTCTTCTATGCTTGCTGCCAGCACGGCATCCAATCTCTGGTAAAAGAGCAGCTCTGCGATGGCGACGAGACCTATCGATTAGCCTACTCACGTCCGGGCTTTATTACGCTGAAGGCGAATTTTCCCAACGATGTTTGGTCAACGACTGTGCCCCGAGGCCCGTTCGTACGTGCCAGTGGACACATCGTCAGCAAAATCGAAGGTAGCAGCACAGGTGAACTGGTGGCCGGAACGTTGGCCCAAGTAAATGAACTCGACTGGCAATCGATGCACATTTGGCAACCAGATTCACACGTTCCCGGTCATCGAGGCTATGAGCCAGGTCCGAACGAACTGACGCAAGCGATCGGCGAACAGTTTTCGAGCGAACTTGAACGGCGCGGCGATCCGCGAAGCCTGCAAATCAATCGGCACTGCGGTAAAAACACTCGCGTGCTAGACATCATTGTCGAGCAGCCAAATCGTTGGTGGATTGGCACTCACTTGGTCAGCCAAATCTATGATAGCTGGCCCGGTGGCGTTCCTATTTTGCAATTACCGGTCTCGATGATTAGCCGTGCTTATTTGAAAATTGCTGAGGCGGTCGCATGGTCACAAATGCCAATTCGCCCGGGAGATACATTTGTTGAGATCGGAAGCTCACCCGGTGGTGCCTGTCAATTTTTGCTACAGCAGCAACTGAGAGTAACCGGCGTTGATCCGGCGGAAATGGACGAGTCAATTGTCGAACACCCAAAATTCACCCATGTCCGCGGTCGAGCGATTGCGCTCAAGCGACGACTCTTTGCGCAGTTTCGATATTTGGCGTGCGACGCGAATGTCGCTCCGAATTACACGCTCGACACGGTCGAAGCGATCGTGATGCATCCGTCCAATCGTCTGTCCGGTATTTTACTAACGCTAAAATTGAAAGACATCGAAGCAGCCAAAGGCGTTCCGGAAATGTTGACTCGGCTGGAAACCTGGGGATTTGATCAGGTCGAATTGCGACAGCTAGCCTACAATCGCCGCGAAATCACGGCCGCGTTAATACGATAAGCGTTCGCATGCGTATACAAGGTAGGCTGCGCTTTGCAGTCGTTTTACCAACGCAAGATCCCAGTGCCCCACGTCAGCCCGGCTCCGAAACCACATAACAAAACAAGATCGTCTCGCTGAATCTTGCCTTGCGTAAATGCATCGTGCAAAGCAAGTGGCACGCTGGCTGCGGAAGTATTGCCGCATCGATCGACATTCACAATCAATCGCTGGCGATCGATTGCAAATTCATCAACAGCGGCATCAATGATCCGAATGTTTGCTTGATGCAGCACCCAAGCGGCGATATCGGTTGGCTTGAGATTGGTCGCTTGCAAAACATCTTGGCAACTTTCTCTGATGACGCGGACGGCCCATTTGAAAACGGACCGTCCATCCATTTGCAGATACTGGTGTCCAGCTGCGATTGCATCAGCGGTCAGCGGGCACCGCGAACCTCCGGCGGGAATGAGCAGTTGTGGGCCGCCGATGCCCTCTGAGCCCAAGCTGTATGCAAGAAATCCGCCGAAATCTGCCGCGTTGTTTGGTTTGTTCTGCGTAGTGGCAACTTCATCGCGTTGCAACAAAACAGCACCAGCACCATCGCCGAAAAGTGGATAGGTCTTGATGTCGTTGGGATCGACCGTTCGTGTCATAATCTCAGCGCCAATGACTAACGCGTTTCGCGCCGCACCGCCGGCGATGAAGTGACCGGCGACAGTCATCGCGTAAACGAATCCAGAGCATGCGGCGTTGATATCAAAGGCGGGAGCAATACAGCCCAAACGATGCTGGAGGATACAAGCTGTTGAAGGAGTCGCATGATCTGGAGTGATCGTTGCGACCACTATCAAATCAACCTCATGAGGATTTACGTTGGCTCTCTGCAAACAGTCCACTGCGGCATGATAGGCCAAATCGCTAGTTGCCTGATTATCAGCGGCTCGGCGGCGTTGCGCTATGCCGGTGCGCTGGATAATCCATTCACTGTCGCACCCCAAGCGAGCCAGGTCTTCGTTGGTGACTATTTCGTCGGGCAGATAACTGCCGGTCGCAGCGACTCGAAAGCCAAGACAAGATGCGACTCTCGCCCGACCGCTGACCGCCATGGCCGAGTCGATGTTAGTTTCGGTGAATTGCGGACCACGCTGCAACCGGGTTGGTCGCTCTGTCTGACTCAAATTATTCAACTGGTTTTCTGTAATGGAAAGGCGATGCTGCGCGTGCACGGCGTCAACTCGATTAGTCATATTTTCTGATAATTCCTTCGCATCCGGTGCAAAATCTGTGGCACAGAATTTAGGGGATTAACTTGCGTTAGGATCGCGGCCAGTCGTTTGTTAGATCGACAGGCTTGAGAGCTAACCCACTTTTCGTACGCCAGTCAGCTTCGGTTGACCGCTCGCCGATTAATAAATCATCGAGCATCAATGTAACTAATTCAAGCTTGATTGCCACATCGACAGTCGCAGCAGCAAAAATTACTTGATTTTGGCGAGTTTTTTAGCTCAATCGCTATACATTCTGGATCGTTTTAACCGCGCTGCCTGAGTTTGCTTGACAGGCCCAGCCAATGCAGTTCAAGCTCGGCGAAAGCTGTCGGAATAGCTGACGAAATCCAAGCGGCCATGTGGAAGGCTTGCTTATTGCACTAACAAAATGGTGTCGTAAGTCATATCCTGATCAGCGGAAAGATTTCGTGCAGTCAACAAAGCTCGCAAATTTCCGTAAACTCCGACGCTCAACAGGCAACATAAAATGATCGACCACGGTCCCTGGAAAATTGTCAGCTCCCAAGAGGTTTATCGCGACCCGTGGCTGGCGGTCCAACGCGATGAAGTTTTAAGGCCCGACGGCTCCCCGGGTAGCTACGCAACAGTTCAAATTAAGCGTGGAGTCTCAGTCTTGGCGATGGACGACAAAAGTCAAGTCTATCTGACTTCTGAATTTCACTATGCCGTCGGCCGTGTCACCCTGGAGGTAGTTAGCGGCGGCGTCGATGGCAACGAATCAGTTTTAGACGCTGCTCGGCGAGAGCTGGCCGAAGAGCTTGGTATCATGGCCGACGAATTTATCGACTTGGGATTCGTCGATCCATTCACCGCCTCGATTTTTTCTCCAACACAATTGTTCCTCGCACGCGGGCTAACATTCGGAGAAAGAACGCCGGACTGCACCGAAGTCATCACTTGTGTTCAAATGTCTTTGAAGGATGCAATCGACGCGGTCATGCGGAGCGAGATTACCCATGCGCCCTCTTGCGCAGTAATCTTAAAGGCGGCCCGTCACCTAGAATCAAAACCATGCATTGAGACCTAGCCACAGCAGGCCAAGTCAAGTCCCAGAGTACTCGAAAATTAAGCTGCAACCGAATACTAAGTTTTGCCGACTCTTGAATCGCGTGGCAGCATCACGGTAAACGTGCTTCCCTTGCCAAGATCGCTCTGGACGTAAATCTCCCCGCCCATCAATCGGCATAATTCTTTGGTGATCGAAAGGCCTAGCCCCGTACCTGTGACTTCCCGAGTCAACGAATCAGGCGCCTCTTTGGCTCGCACTTGTCGAAACTTTTCGAAGATGTGTTCTTGATCATGCTCGGCAATACCGACACCGGTGTCTTGGACGCAGATCGAAAAAGTCTCCGGATCATCCAGACGCATCGAAACGGTTATCAAGCCGCCTTCGGGTGTGAATTTAATTGCGTTAGAAAGCAAGTTGTTTAGAACCTGTTGCAGCTTGCCTTTGTCCTGATACATTCGCATTTTAGATTCATCAAACTCATTGGACTGAACTCGCAAGTCGATATTTTTTTCATCGGACATCGGCCGAATCAGTTCGCATTGGCCGTTAACAACGGCAGCCAAATCGAGATCGACGCATCGCATTTGCATCTTGCCAGCGTCAATCTTAGCCAAGTCCAAAATATCATTAATCATGTCCAACAGCACGCGACCGCTGCGTTGAATGTTATGAGCATAACGCTTCTGTTTTTCATTCAACGAATCAATGTTTGCCAGCACATCGCTAAAGCCCAGGATGCTGTTGAGCGGTGTTCGCAACTCGTGGCTCATGTTCGCCAAGAATTCGTTTTTCATGCGGTTGGCCTCGAACAATTCTAAGTTCACTTGAGCAAGATCGTCGACTTTTCCATCCAGTTTTTTGTTGACTTGCTCTAGGTCGGTCTGTGTTTCGATTAAGTGACGCAGCATGTCATTGAATGAGTCTGAGAGTGACTGAAACTCGTCGCGGGTATCAATATCCGATCGAATACTCGTCTCGCCCCTCGCAACTCGATCCGTGATATCGCGAAGATACTTCAGTGGCCTGATGACCAGCCGCTTAAGGATGCGATGTTCCAGCAGCAGTGCAATCGAAAGCGTTGCAACCGCGACGGCAATCATTAATGAATAAGTCCAGATGGTCCAAATCCGCGTGTCTTCATACGGCATGTTGATCCGCAAAACCCGAAAAGGATTCGCGGCTATTGTCATTTGCGTGACAGCTGGATCAGCGGATTCTTGTATATGACAAGTCAGACAATCACCACTGAATTCAATCGGATGGTAGTAATAGTAAAAGCCATCGACTGGACCGACTTCCTCAAAGACCGCGTCATGAAAGTTTGGGCCGGAAAGTTGGCTAAGAAATCGCTCAAAGACATCTCCGACTTTGGCGTTCTTCTCGTCGACTACTTGATCATTATTTGGCAGGTTTAAATCGTTGGCGGTTTTCGGCCGCATTTTCGATTCAATTCTATACATCGCCGCCAAATCGCTATCGGAAGATGCGACTTGGCCGCCGAGCTTGGTCCAAGATTGAGTGTCATCAAGACGTAGCAACCGATAGCTATTCTTGCTCGACTGAAATTCGCGTCGCAACATGCTTTGTAGCGCCGGGACGCTGGCGGCCGAACTCTCTGGACTAGCGTTGTTTGATCCATCTGCCGCAGCAAATGTGGTCGAAAAATATTCGATGTGTTGGTTCTCAATCACAGACAACGCAAAATGGCGAGCGGCCAAACGCGTCGTTTCTAATACCAAACGCTGCGCGATCCATTGCATCAGTATCATCGCAAATACAAAAGAGACTGTTAGAGCGACTCCGAGTGCGACCAGGCACTTGGTCTCCAACGACCAGCCTCTCAATAAATGTCTTCTTTTGCGTTCCAAAGCAGTTGCGGTGTGAGTAGGAAGCAGCCAACCATCGAACCAAGCCAACTGTGGTCCGCGATTTACTATAACGATTTCGCGGCCGACACAGCTTCCATGAATGACCGAAATTTTTTAATCGCACAGCCATTTTGCACCTGCAGCATTTGCGACAGGCACCCCGAGCAGCAGAATCGGTAAATCCGGGACAAGCGTTCCGAACCTGTGATTTTCGATGCATAATCAATTCGAAGCTTATGCCAATCATCGGCCACGTTCGCGAAGATCCAACGTCGGAACTGTCATTGCGGCTCTTGTTCCCAAAAAAGTGATAAGTCAGCTTGCATCGCTTAGCGGTTTGCTTGCTAACCGGTTCAATCGAAACTACTATAATCAGCTTGCTGAACCTCCTAGACCTCCCATTTTAACGCCGAAGTTGCGGTTTTAGGTCACTTGGCTGCTTATTTGCGGGTATGTTTAGGGGTTAAATCGTTAGATAAGCGAGCGATTTAAGACATTCCAGACGAAATTTACAGGCGTTTTCCAAGCCGCCGATTATCAATAAACTTCCAGAGCCTGCGTAAGACTTCAACCGGAGACACTCGATGTCAAAGCCTTTCCGTTATTGGACCCGACTTTTGGTCGTTTCCACTATGACCGCTTCCCTGATCGTTTCGCCAGCCTGGGCCGGTCGCTTATTTAAGCTGCGAAAGTTTCACTGCAAAGCTGCTGTAACATGCTGCGTTCCCGCCGTCGAATGCTGCGAGCCAGTCGCGGTTGAGACGTGTTGCGATCCTTGCGTTGTCGCGGTCGAAGATGCTGTAAGCGATTGCGGATGTGTCCAATCTAGCGGCGAAATGATCATGCCGATGGACGGCTTTGAGTCGATGGACCAAATGAGCTACCCTTCGACTGAATCGATTCCTTCATCGCCTTCGACGGAGTCTGCTCTCTCGCCAATGGACTCAGACTACTCTCCGATGACCAATCCTGTTCCACCACCGACGCCGGCTGTGGAAGAACCCGTCGTACCCAAGAAGAGCGAAGCGACGCCGCCAGCGCCACCGGTCGCTACCGACGATGCACCTGCAGTGCCAAACGTGATCGAGTCCGAACCAACGCCGGCTCCAAGCCCTTTTGCCGAACCAACGGTTGAGACACCTCCACCAGCGCCAGCGCTGGACGATACGATTGATCCTTCTCCAGCGCCAGCATTGCCTGCGGAGCCTGCGGACGATTTGTTCAGCCCAGCGGTTGAACCAACTCCGATGACAACTGATCCAATTGAGCCTGCCGCGCCAGCGGAATCGTCGAATCTCGACGACTTATTCGGCAATTCAGCCACTCCAGAGCCCACTCCAGAGCCCACTCCGGCCGCGCCGGCAGATGACCTCTTCGGAACGCCGGACGCAGCCACGCCAATGACGAATGACGATCTGTTTGGAACTTCGCCAGCCGAGCCAGCTCCGGCGACAGACGATCTTTTTGGCACGTCGCCAGCCGAACCCGCTGACGATCTATTCGGTGCGCCGAATACACAACCCGAGCCAGCTCCGGCCGTCGACGATTTGTTTGGAACTCCGCCGGCTGAAACGCCAGCCGATGGCGGTCTCGACGATTTGTTCAATACACCATCGCCCGCAACCGATAGCGGCGTGGATGACCTCTTCAAATCCGGTACATCAGTCGAGCCGAACGACGAACCAGCTTTGCCGGTTAGCTCAGATGCAAAATTGGATTTCGCAGAACTTTTCGGCGCACCAACGAACATTGTGACCGAGGCCGACGAAGTTGCTCCCGCTATCGAGCCAGCAACCGAAGTCAACGCTGAAGCTGAAGCAGATGTTCAAGCAACTGAAGAAGCTCAACCGTCGGAATTTAACTTCGAAGATCTATTCAAATCGACTAGCAGCCAAGAGCCATCCGAAGCTTTTGCTGGTGCTGAGAATCGCGTTTGGGTCGATAACACAGGCGGGTTCTCAGTTGAAGGTCGGTTGCTGACCATTTTCCCAAGCGAAGTTCGCTTAATGAAAACCAATGGCAGGACGACAACTGTGCCGATCCGTCGCTTGAGCGATAGCGATCGAGCGTATGTCAACCGTGTTATCGCCCAACTTAGAGGAGACTCTGAGCAAGGTACACATTTGGTGCACCAGCAACCAATCAACATCGAATCGCAGCTAGCTCGCTAATCGAATGTTACACTCGCAGTTTGGGCCGATCGATTGGATTGAGGTCAGGCCCACTATGGTCGGATTTGATTCGCATAAGGGCTATCGAATTGACCTGCTCGCGAACCAGGTATTACTCGGCGCGTTCAGCCGTTTGAATGATCAGATAATTGGCGTCTTGAAATTCAGTCAACTCACCGCTAATTTTCCATTCAGCAAAACTGCTCTGCTCGCCCAGTGCGACTGCTACGCGTTGCAGCATCAGGTTCTCTAGGCAACAGTAATTCTGCTTTGGATTGCTCTTGGGTACGAAGCAAAATCGGCCTGAGGATTGCTGGAAAGTGCCGACCACCTTCGCTAATTTCGCGCCTTCGCGTTGCATAGAGCTCAGGTCTTGCGCACTGGCTTGTTTGGACTCTTTTGCAATGGCCGCATCGCTAGTTCGCGCCGGGCTGACGTTCACTAAAAAAGCAATCGAAGCAGCAGCGATGGCGATCCAAAAAATCGGTTTCTTCAAATTTGAAGCGATGAATTTGGCGAATCGAAAGCTCATTGTCTGTTCCCCTTGGCAACTGAGTTAGTTTGCGAACTGGTTGATGGCTCATCAAATCGCTTGGACCCAATTCCATTATGGCATCGGTCTGTGAAGAGCGCCAAACTCTGCTGCTACGAATCCTTGGGTAGCACCATCGCATGCAAGCTCATCACCCCGCCGACAGTCAGCAGAACCCAACCGAGCCATTCGGGCGGTTTGACTGTCTTACGCGGAGACGGCGCGACTTGCATGTACGCGTTGGAAAGTGGATCTGTCGAAACCATCTGGCTGCGTTTGGCGGCGTTGTACAACGCTTTAGTCGTCGGTTCATTTAGCACAAATGAATCAACCACTCGAAACTGAATGCCCAGCAAGAACAAGACAACGCCAACAGTGAAATATCGAGTCCGATTCCAATGCATGATGTCTACCGAGTGGATAGAAAGCCTGCCCCAACATACGCCCGTTGCCGACCACGGCAGTCTTGAAAACCGGCCAACCTTCTGTCGATCGGACGTTTGACCAAAAAAATCAAATCGTTCTGGTGACTTACCACGTGCGTAAACCAGCTAGGCTTGGCAAACTAAACCGGTTACGGAAGCTTGCTGGCTTCAACGATCAAAGTTCGGTCATCCACTTTCTTGACCACCACTGTCGCATCCGGATCGATGAAACCGCCGATTGATTTGACGTTGTGAGTCGTTCCATCTACAACCGCGCGTCCGAAAGGATTGCAGGCCGTGATGGCTCGGCCGCTTTTGCCAATCAAATCCTGCAGCGGACTGCTCGGCACCTCGCCGGCTGCAACGACCGTCGGCGGCTTCAATTCGAGCAACTTAAAAAGCGGAGACCGCTGAATCCTGGCGGACAAGAAAAACAAAACGAGCAGCGAAGAAAAAGCTGCCGCAGAAACGCTCAGGACATTCCATGCCAATTGGTTCCATTGAATCGTGGTCACTGGAATTACAAAACGTTGCGAGGCTAGAACCAGCGAACTAAGACACAAAACCATCCCACCGATTCCGAAAACGCCGAAGCCTGGCACAACCAAAATTTCTAAAACGATTGCCAGAAGTCCACTAAAAAACAGAACGATTTCAAGCGATTCAACGGTACCGTTTAAAAATTGCAACCAAAAAAACCCGCTGAACGCGACCAGTGAGATGAACCCAAAAAATATCGTTCCCGGCGCTGTCAGTTCGGTCGTAAACGTCGCTAATCCAATCGTCAACAACACGATCGCAATCATCCGATTGGCTGCGAGATTGGACAGCCATTGCTCGAAGTTTGACACTCGCTTTGGTGGTGGCAGTGCGTTAAGTCCGACCTGCTCGGCGACCGAATCCCGACTGCGGACCTCGCCTGCAATCCAGCCGCGTTTGAGCGCTTCGTTCAGATCGATTTGATTGATTTCCGGTGTCTCAGCAATTAAGTTCCAGCCCTGGGCCTTGTTGTCTTGACGCAGAAGTCTTTGGTTTGCAAGTTGAATTCCGCCATTCGGATTTCGGAATTCATTGAGCGGAATTTCGTCACTAATGACGCCATAAAAACAAGCCGCGTTCTTGCCGCTGCGCTCGGCGAGTTTTGACCATAGTGCCGAATATTGATAAATCTCTTCAACAGGAATCGACACCGCGCCCACGCCGCCGAATCGCGAACCGGCGACAGCAAAGACCTGGTCGCAAGCCATCGCAATCAATGCGGCATCGCCAACCGCTTGCCGGTCAATAATCGCGACCGTTTGAACACCGTTGTTTCGCAAATCGAGCAAAAACCCGGCCAGCCGATTGCTTTGATCCAAATCGCCGCCCGACGAGTTGAGCGTCACAATGCACAGATTCATCTGACCGCTTCGACGTGATTCACGGAGAGCTCGAATACACCGATTGACCAGCGAGTTGGTAATTGGCCCATCGATTTCGAACATCGTTGCAATCGGATTTTCGAGCGCTAACACGCTGCTGACATCTGAGAGCCGTTCAATCTCATAAAATTGCATCAATGCGTCGACGGAATCAGCCAGCCCGTCGATCCACTGGAATTGACGCGATTGCTGACCATTGAACATTCCTTTTTGACCTGGGATCGTGACGCGATCTTGCTCCAGCAACTGCCCACTGGTCCGAATCAATTCCAATTCGTCTTTACTGGCGAAGCGCGTGCTCTTGTCTAACATCACAACGCGATAAACTTCCGACTGAGCGTCCAGCATCGAACGAACGACTGCTTCGGGAAAATGGGCTCTCTGACGCCCGATTTGCAGATAGCTTTGACGCATCGTTTCATCGACAGCTTCGTCTGGTCCGCTCGCGTTGCCAATCTCCGCTTGCGGTTGCATCACGATGTTTTGGCAAGCCATTGCGACCAAGACCGCGTGCCCTGACAATGAAGGATTCACAAACGCCGTTGAATTCAGTTTGCCACCCGTTGGCCCAGTCAGCAATCGCGCGATCCCCAAACAGGCCTCGAAATCGCTCGCTTCGCCGATCGCCGTTTTTACATTCATGCCGCTAGGTTCTTGCTGCGGCTCGAACATCACCAACACGCGAGGCTGTTGGCCAGATGCATTTGATGCGATCTTCTCAAGCTGGAATTTGACACGCAATCGCTCGGAATTAGTGATCGGCGTCTTAATGACCAGCCGGTACGCTTCGGCGGAGACTTTTGAGCGAACAGCAGGCTCAACCTCCGCTAAAGGCACCGTCCGAGACGGCATGATTTCTGGCAAGTCGCGATTGCCAGACGAATCTGCTTCGATTGGTGAGGCATTCAATTGTCCGAAAGCTTCGTCGAAACTGTCAGTTATTTCGTCGATCTGAAGCGCAAGCAACGGCGCCGCATCAATCACAGCGAACATTGCCATGAACAGAAAAAACGGCGCCTTCAAATGTTGACGCCACCTTTGGTTCGTCGTATGTCTGGAAAGATACATTGATTGAGAAAGCCAGTCCAAACTGATTCGCGTTACACGAGTCGAGCAGAGTTCTTGTACCGCTCAATTGTAGTACAAAATGGCCCTTGATCGCTCTTTTTTCCGCTGATTCGCCAACCGCAAGTTTAGTCTGCTGCCAAATTCGCACAGATCAATTCTTCGTCATTTCTCGCAAACACTCGTCGCTCGGCAAATGCGGGATGCGACCAACAAACTCCTTTCCCACCGCGCCGTGACAGCTGTGCTTGGGTTGGCTTTAGAAATTCGGCTCGCGATATCTCGCGGTATCCTTGCGGCGTTAGCTCGGCGATCAGCATTTCGCCGGCCTCGTTAAGCATCCAAGTTTCTTTGGCATGCCTTACGAAATGGATAGTGCTCCATCGATTCGGTGGCGTCGCAGTTTTGTTTTCCCAGATTCTTCGCCCATCGCTGGCATCTAAACAACGCAGCTCACCATAACTGTCGACGCCGTAAATGAAGCCATCTTCGAAAATCGGTGTACTGATGATCGAATGCAAAGCTTCGGTGTGCTGTTCGTCGGGCCCCAGAACATGCCACAGCTTTTTTGCCGTCAGCGTTGCAGGATCGAACTCCAGCATCATTGAACCATCATAAAACGAGGTGAGGAAGATACGATTGCCTGAGACAACTGGCGTAGCGACACCGATTGGCATTCGCGACACCGGAAAAGGAATCGACCAAGCGACGCGACCAGACTGCAACTCTAATCCCGAAACACTCTCACCAGTCCAAACGACAACGATTCGCTGCCCCGCCTGCTCGATCAGCACTGGAGCCGAGTATTGCGCTTTTTCAGCTAACGCGGTCCATTTCGTTTGGCCAGTTTTTGCGTCCATCGCGACGATGCAGGCCCCGGGAGTTCCGCCAACTTGGACAATAACTAATTCATCCACAACCAGAGGCGAGGCGGAGATTCCCCATATCGGCATCTCAATCGCGAAATCTTTCAACAGCTCGCGGTGCCATGCGATTCGGCCATCTTCGACATAAACTGCATGGAGATCTCCCATCGATCCCAATGCGTAGGCCAGACCATCAACGACTGCGACACTTGCCCGTGGGCCGGCCGGATAGCTGATCGTGTAAGGACAAACGTACTGGTGACTCCAGAGCAATTGGCCAGTAGCTGACTCAACACAATGAATTCGTTCGACCTGCTCCGGCGTTTCCAGACGATCGGTAACAAAGACGCGGCCATTGGCGACCGTCGGGCCACTGTAACCGGAGCTTATCGGGAACCGCCAAAGGATCGGTAATTGACCGTCAGGCAGCTGGGAAAGAACCCCTTTTTCATACCAAACACCATCTCGATTGACGCCGCGCCACTGCGGCCAGTCATCGCCTCGCGCTGCGATGCAGGCCAGACCGTGGGTTGCGAACAAAGCCGTCGTATTAGATAGAAATCGACGTCGAAGAATGCTCATGTGCTATTTCCATCGGGTTTTAGCGATCGGCTCACTGCTAAATCGCTGAGGTCAGTAACATAGCGGATTTTAGCAATACGCCGATTGTCTCAAAATGAAATCAGCCGCAGTGAGACACTGCGGCTGATCCAGATTCTAACAAGAACTCCTACGGCAAGCGAATTCGCTAAGCAAATCCGCATCGACCATTAGAGCGGTGTTTCCAATGGCGACTCGCCACCGGACTTGGTGCCCATCGCACCCCAAACACCGAATGGACTTGGTCCGCCCCAGTTTGGTGTCGACAACCAACCGTTGTTCCAAGTACGACCTGGCGAATAGTAATCCGCTGCGGTCGCGTTTGGATTGTTATTCGCTGTGTCCACCGAATCGGTGATAAAGCGGACGCTACCATCAAACATCACCACGTGAGCACCACCGAAATGGTAGCTGCTGCCAGTGTAGATTCCATCGCCTTCGCCGTTTGCGTTGCTGGTAGGTGTGCACGAACCGCTGTTTGGCGAGTTGATCGTCGTCATACCGGTGAAGCATACCAAGCGATCGAGCCAACGCATGCCTCCCTTGCTCCAAACGCGAGTTGAACCAGGATAAATCCCGCCTCGGGCCTTTTGACGGCATAGAACTGGGTCGATACCTCTTTGGTCAGCCTGCAGATCCAAATCATAGTTGAAACGTCCTTGGATCTTGGAATCAATTACGGTTGCACCGTTATTGCCGGTCTCGTTTAATGGAACCGTCTCGGGAGTCGCGATTTCACCAAACATAATGGTGTTTGAAGTTCCGTCGGTGCAGGATTGCAGTCCGAAGGTGTACGACGCCTGGAAGCAGCCGCGGACCTGATCGACGTCCAAGCTCGCTCCGTTTTGACCGACTTGGCCGTCAGCCAAGCAGAAAGCATAGTTGGTTCGGGCCATGTTCCAGCGATTATTGGATTGCATCTTGCCTGGATCCGATGGGCAACGGCTGATACCAAGCTGCGTTCGGTTCGGTGGATACTCGCTGCTCCAAGGATTCAAAACACCTTCGACTTGACCGCCGGAAGTTCCAACAATTGATCCAACGCTGCCGTAAGGACCCCAGTTATAGACCGTGCCTTGGCGCTTGCCTTGGAAACCGTTGTGAATTTTTTGGTAGAGCGGGGCAGCTTCCATGAATGGAAGCAAGCCAATCATGCCCGACCAACGAACGTTACCAACGTTGCCGGTTCCAAGAGCTTGGTTCTCACGGCCCCAAGGGCTGTCCAAGCTAACCAATTGCTTGAATGTT
>JBGSKY010000329.1:0-6078 GCA_041740995.1 Pirellulaceae bacterium | reverse complement strand
CTGTCCGGCGCTGTCGTCTTCCTGGCCGCCCACGCCGCCAGTTCGTTCGTCACCGGCCAAAATATAGTAGTCGACGGTGGCTTTTCATCGATGACAATTTGACGTCGATGCCGCTCGACTATCAAAGCTGTACAACCGTATTGGCAGAGAGAAGCATCAGCGTCATTCGGACCATCGGTTCTGGCAATCCATATTGGCGGCTTACTGCGTCACGGTACATCGACAATTGCATTTCGTGGCGAGCCACCTTTTCGGCGATCCAGTTGTCGATGTTTTCGTCGGCCACTCGGTTGTCCAAGAAGTCTGTTTTATAATCCAAAATTTCTGCTGCGATGACCTTATCGTCGTCGTACATCAGCACCAGTCGATCTATCGTACCGCGAAGCAATGAGCCTTCGGTGTATTCAAGCAGACGATGTTCGTTCTCGATTTGCAGATGAAAATTGCGACCGGATTTGGCTCGCAGCTCTTCAATCCGATAGTGCTTAGGCGACAGAACTGTCCGTACCAAATCGTTCTGCAAATAACCTTCGAATTTCGTAAGCCATTCGTCGATGTTGATCAGCGGCATTTGTTCTGGCGTCAACGTATCTAAAGCTTGCTGCTTGGCCTTCACACGATCAAATTCATAATTATCAATCCACTCGATATCTTCAAACCATCGATGCACAAGCGTTCCGACGACCGATCCAATGGTTGTGCTACGCTGAAAAGCGTTGCTCAAGGTTACAACGGTACGGTCGCGCGCTGAGGATGGACGCAAACGCGGTAAGTCGCGGATCTGGATTGGCGAAGTATTGCTGAAAAGATGCGGATCAACTTGAATTGGAGTGGCGACTCGACGCAAGCGGCCCGGCTTCGCAAGAGTAGCCGTATCTCGTTTGGCGTCGGAACTAGTTTCCAAGCTGTACCAACGCGGATTACCGGCTTGAAAGACAATCTGATTTTCTAAATTGCGAGCTTCATCGCCGCCAAAGATCGACAGCAACACCGAGTCCCATCGTTGGACTGGCTTTTTATGTGGCGAAGCATAGATATAAATCGCTTGTCGAGCGCGAGTGATTGAAACATAAAAATTACAAATCGATTCTTGCAATTGATAAATAGCAGTCTTTTCGAACGCCAATTGCCATTCTTGGTCCATGTGAGCCTGGAGATGACTGCCCACATTCCGCGTCACGCCGTGAGGGACTGACGTAGCGTCGACAGCGTTGACGATAAATATCGATCGCCCCTGAGTAAACTTGCGTGCGAGGCTCGGCAGAAAGACCGCGTCGAATTCAAGTCCTTTCGATTGGTGAATCGTCATCACACGGACAGCGGCCGGAGTCGGCAATGACACCTTTTGCTGCTCGACATAGTCGATAAAGTCAGTCAGTCGCGTCGATTCAAAGCTTTCGAACTTGTACGCTAGCTGAATCAGTTGCTCCAATCGCAACTGATCGCGATCGTTGCAAGCGTTGGCCAGTGCATCAGCAAATCGCGCGATGGTCGCGGCATATCCGTGTTGGTCAATTTGTTCGCGGACTCGCAAAGAAATTTCGGTGGCTGATAAACGTGTTTGGTCCGGATATAGGTACGCGGAGAGCGGTGAGTTGGCGATATGAAATTCCGCAATGCGATTGCCAGGCTGGTCCGCGAGGTTTATAGCGCTCAAGATCACGTCGATTGCAGCCGAATCCGTCAGCGGGTTGCCTCCTTCTTGGCTTGCATCGATTTGTTTTTCGCGAAGCAAGTTGATCATGTGCGTGACCTCGACATTGGTCCTTACAAGTACGGCAATTGAGCTCTCCGGTGAAGCTTTGTGTAATTGTTCAATGTCGTGAACACAGGTATCGTAAAGCGTGTCGTCAAGATCTTCATCAGCGTCTTCGTCGCTTCCTCGGTTGCTCGGTTTGGGGGCGCCGTTATAAATTTGAACATATCCGGGCAGTTCGGTTTTCGCAGTTTCATGCTTCTTAAACCCATTGTCCCAAATCGCGATCGCTGGACCGCCAGTCCCATAGTTTTCGTGCGACGCTAGCGATTCGAACGTCCGATTGACAAAATCGATAACGATTGGCGAGCTGCGCCAGCTTTTGGTCAACGGGTCGCCTTCAACTATGCCCTTCAGTTGTTTCGCCAGCACATCGAAAAGCTCAGCGACGCCACCGCGCCAACCATAGATCGCTTGTTTTGTATCGCCAACACAGAAGATCGATGTCTTCTTGGTCGCGGGATTGTTAGCGATGCAGACGTCTTCGGCAAACGGTTGCAAAATTGCCCATTGTGTCGGCGAAGTGTCCTGGAATTCATCAAGCAACAAATGTTTCAACGTCGCATCAAGACGTTGATGAACCGGTTCCAGTTGACGGCCCTTTTCAGTGGACTGTTCAAAACGCCGTTGCATCCAAACGGCTAGCCGCTGCGAGACGTCATCGAAGCTCATCATGCGATAAAATTGTTTCACCCTTTCAAGCTGGGTATGGTAGCTCGCCAGCAACTCGTAGGCGGCCCTGTTTTGCGCATGTAAGCTCGCAAATTCTTGTGATACGGCGTAGTCTTTCAACGTCAACAATGCGTCGGTAATATCTGGATCAATCGGCTTTCGTTGATAAGTCGCAACGCCTGTCAAACTGTTTTTGACCAATGTTGACTTGAGCAGTTCGGCCCAGTCGCCGATGTTAAATATCGATATTAATTTGTCTCGTGACGCGGGATAAGATTTATGATTGCAGGTCGACGTACTGATCGTTTCGATTGCTTGATTGACCTCCGCGTCCGATGGATTGCGACTGGAAAATTGGATGTCCCAAGCTGACGCTGGCGTGTTGCGATAAATTGTATAACCAGCGTCGATTGTGTTCGCGATTTCTTGCCACACGCCCCGCAAAGCTTCACCTTTGGACAGCTGCGAGATCAACGAATGCAAATGCGAGGACTCCATCGTGTCAAAGAGTCGACGGATGGCTTGCGATTTCAGCCCTCGGATTTCGAATTCGTCAGCCAGTCGCCAACCGGGCGGCAAAGCCAGTTCCAATGAAAAATTCCTAGCCAACTGACTATAAAATCCATCAAGCGTGCTAATTCGCAATCGATGGAGATCAGCACACAATCGCGACAAGTGATATTTGCAACCCTGCAGACTGATCACGCGAGGTTGAACGATCGCACGCAGCTTGGCAAATTCCGCTGGATCGAGAATCGCATTAGCTATCAACGTCAAGACTCGCTCCAAAATCTCACCCGCCGCTTTGCGAGTGAACGTGGTTGCGAGAATCGAATCAGTTGGTTCACCAGCAAACAGCAATTGGATCACGCGACTGGCGAGTTTATATGTTTTGCCGCTGCCTGCCGAAGCGCGAATCATTTCGGACGCAAACCATTTGTCAGGCACTCGGCCAGAAGTATCGTCGAGCAACGGTGTGATGCGATTTGGCGGCGAGCTCTTGCGGAGCTTCCGCTTGCTGTCGCTGATCAGTTCGATCGGTGACAGCTCAATTACAGTCGGTTTGTCGATCGATTTGGAAATCTTCGAAGCTTTTGACTTCTTAAGGGAAGCATTTTCTTCGGCAAGTGATTGTTCAAGGTCCCATCGCCGCGCAACATCGTGTTGCGTGATCGCTTTAAAATCGTCGAATGGATAAACGTCGTGATAGTTCGGCGGCCAAAAGTTGCTTTGCCGAATATTCCGAATCACTTCGTCGATCATCGCGTCGGCTTGCTGCAATTGTTCGGGCGTAAAGTCAGCCGTTTCGAAGGCCGTGTTTTGGACCGCCTTAGGTAAGTTGATATAGCCAACTGTCGCGGTCGTGGTGATCCCCAGCGCTCGCACCAGATGGATATAAAGCGGCAATTGCAAGTTATGCCATTGTCCGTTTCGATCGACGTGAACCGTGAGAGGTTTTTTCGGCGTGTCGCTGGTTTTATAATCCCAAATCGAGTAGATCTTTTGTTCGGGATGATAATCGATACGATCGATTCGACCTTGCAAGTAAACTTCGGCGCCATCAACAATGCGGATGACATTGCTCGCCCGATTGATGTCGGCTTCGGTCTTCCAAATCCGCCAGCCCGCGCGAGCATGTTCGGCTTGCAAATTGGCAAAGGCGGCCAAACGCAATCGAGCTTGCGTGATTTGCAGCTTCACTGCTGGCGAGGGTTGTTTGCCAAAACACCGCACGACTTCGTCATTGAGCCAGTTGAACAGCCAAACACGAATGGCTGACGCCTCGTCGCTAGCCTCAACAGGCGAGCCGACCATCGATTCCAAACAATCGTGGATCAGCGTCCCGAATGTATTGGCTTGCAGCTCATTGATTCGGTCATCAGTCTTACGCAACCGACAGACCTTTTTCAAATAGAAACGGTATGGGCAGTAAAGATAGTCGTTCAAATCAGTCGCGGCGAACGTGTCGAGCCGCAGGCCAGCGTCGAGCATTGGTTGCGGAATCGGAAGGTTGCTTTGCGTTGCAACGGGCGTCCAAACGCGAGCGACGTCTGCGACATCGCTAGTGGGTCTGGGTTGCATAATCCGGATGATTCGTGCGGCTAATTCGTCCGGCTGAACGGCCAGCAGCAAGCGGCTTGGCGTTTGCGGTGTTCCGTCAGCCGAATGATGATTCGACAGCACACGCAGTTTTTCCCGCGAGTTTAAAATCACATGCATCGAGTAACAATCGCGAGCGTATCGACGAGCATTGTCCAGCAATCCGAGCTTGGTCCGGACCTTGTTCGGCAGGAACGCATCACCGTTTACCGACTCGGGTACACGGCCATCATGAACGCCGGTCAGCAACAAGACCGGCGCATCATCAAGCGGCAATTCCAGCCAGCCCAGCAGCTCGACAGCGTGAGCGTTTGGTAACGGCGCGATGCGATCGTTTTCAAGTTCACGTTCCAGCCAACCAATTGTTTCAGTCAAAGATGATTGCAATGAGAGGTGCGTCGGCAGATCGGCAAATTGCGAGAGCATCTTGGATATCGAGATGCTTGCTTGATATAAAATATTGCCCGCTTCCTGGGTCGTATCAACACTGTCACGCGCGAAGATTTCACTCAGGCATTGGCATATCGGTTCGGCCCAATCCTGCAGCGGCATCTTGTCACTTTGAAGCGGTTTCAAACAGGCGTCAACTCGCGCGACGACGGCTTGCATCACCGCAAAATTTCCGTGCTGAGGGAACTCGGCAATTCGAACTGAATCGAACAAGGTTTCAGAATAGTATCGATCGATCAAAGCGATAAAATCTGGCGGTATGGCATCGTCCAAAGCTATCTGGTTGGACATCGGCGGCAGTCGAATCAGCGATGCAAACGAATCATACGTGCCCGACGACAAGTATTCGCCGATCGCTTTCAAAAGCCGCATCGGTGACGACTGACTGACGGGCGTTCCAGCGGCCAAACGTGTTTCGATGCCGCTTCGTTGCAATCGTTCGACAATCGCAGGTTGTAGCTCTGGTTCGGGCAAGCCGATCGTCATTTGCTGGGCAGTGTATTGCTTCGAAAGCGTTGCGATCGATCGGCAGACATCGTCGCTGACTTCTTGGACGGTTGAATGTGTCGTCAGGACAGAATCCGGAATCTCGACGCAAACGTCTTGCCAAAATTCGCTACGGAGTGCGCCATAGAAATCGAAGCCGTCTTGCCAGCTTGCCGGTGCACCGATCAGCACCGTAACCGCTTGTCCGATGATGTCGATAAAGTATCGTTGGGCACGATTCAAATCGACGGTTCCCAACATGATGACTTCGTGACCTTCAGGCAGTCGGACTTCGTTCTTCTCGATCGCAAAGCGCCGCGCGGTTTGAATGTCCCAAAGATTTTGAGCGGTCAGATTGTCGAGGTAGCGATCTTGAAGTTGGGCCAAAATGTTCCAACGCGCTGCATCCGAGTCGTCTTGCAGCAACTCGATCACATCCGAAAACATTGTCAGATCGGAACTCAACTCGCGATGAAGCCCCGCGAGCAAACTTGCTAGTTCGATCCATGGTCGGCTTTGATCGCTGGCAGGCGCTTGATAAAGCAGCGGTTCAAGTTCGACCGAAGAGAAGCTTTTTAAGGCTTCAATCCACGCGAGCAATTGTTGCAGTTCAC
>JBGSKY010000328.1:0-55805 GCA_041740995.1 Pirellulaceae bacterium | reverse complement strand
GATCCATCGTGCGACCACGCAATTCCATTTATGAGCTCGTTTTCATGACAGTAAACAGTTCTCACGCTCATTCCAGATGCGCATTCCCACTGATGATATCTTTGATAGCCGTTAGCGACGACGTAGTCACCGTCGGGAGACAATGCCAAACCATTATCGTGATCTGGACCTCCAACCATCGGAGCCTGATTAATTTTTTCGCCGGTAATCGCGTTCCAAACGCAGACTTCGTTTGCCGTGTCACCTGAAGCGACGATTTCCGCCTCTTCAGCCCAAGCCAACGAGACGATTTCGTATTCGTGGGCATTGACGTGGACGTCGGCATGTTTGCCAAATGGATCCCATATTACGAACTTACCGTCGGGCTTGCCGACGCAAACGCGACCATTTTTGGAAGAAACCGCGACACGAACGATTGGCTCGGTTCTATCGGGAAATGAAATCTGTTGAGCTCCGTTGCTAACAAGAAAAAGGCTCAATCCATTTGTTCCCCATGCAACTAAGACCTCATCGTTCTTCGAAAAAGTAATCATGCGTAACGACCCAAGATCGGTCGAGATGGTTCGTACATGTGATCTCCCATTCGTGTTCCAAAGTTCAATTGAACCGTCGTCCAGTCCGCAGGCCATTTGCAGACCATCGCGTGCATAAGCGATGGCGTTTACGGGTGCGTCGTGCCGCAGAATCGTCGTCGCCGCGTAAGGCAAACATCGATGCCAGAGGGAGTACCATGGAAAACTTCGCAAATCGCGTGCTCCGTGCGACGGTGCCGACTGCTCAAGAAGCTTGAGCACCCTCGGTACGGCACCGCTATTCCATGATTGCATTGCAAAATTGATATTCGCCGAATACAAAAGTTGCTGATTTCTTTCAGCCATCTTGTCTGCGTGGTCGCGTTGTACTTGCTCGCTGTCTCGCGCCGCTTCGGCCGTCTTTTGCGCCAGCGTCGCAGTGTTGAACTGCCTTTGCAAACGAATTGCAAGAAAGCTGATCGCCACAGTAGCCGATAACAAGATCAGACCAATCGTGGCTAGCGTAATGACTTGAGCTCGATAATGCCTTACGAACTTGTATGTTCGGTAGGAGAAGCGCGGCGGTGCCGCTTCGATGGGGATGCCGTCTAGGTGGCGCTGGATATCTTCAGCAAAATCGGCAGGCGTGGTGTATCGGCGGGTGCGGTCCTTTTCTAAGGCTTTCATCACGATCCAGTCGAGCTCGCCACGTAGGTTCTTGACGTACGAATCGGGGGCGAGCGAGCGAGCTTTGGCCAGAGAGGCTAGCTTCGAGTTGCTGCGATTAGAAGTTGACGAAGATGAGGCCTTTTTTTCGACTTTAGGATCGGTTCTTTGTTCGATGGCACTGACTCGCGTGCTCGGTTTCGGTGGCTCCTCGTCACGAAGAATTCGGGCGACTTCCATGATGGCGGCTTTGCGGAGTCGCTGTGGATCAAATGGAGTATGGCCGGTTAGGAGTTCGTAAAGCAGGACACCTAAGCTATAGACGTCGCTGCGGGTATCGATGTCGATGTTCCCTTCGGCCTGTTCGGGGCTCATGTATGCGGGCGTACCGACCATCAGCGCATGCTCGGTAAAGAGTGTCATGTCGGTCAGTGGTTGGTTCATTGCTTTAGCAATACCGAAGTCGATCACTTTGGCATGCGGCCGACCATCTTGTGTGCTGACTAAGACGTTGCTTGGCTTGAGATCGCGATGGACAACCCCTTTGTGATGCGCGTGCTGGATGGCATGGCAGACTTGTTCGAAAAGCTTTAAACGGTCGTCTAGCGAAAGTTGTTTTTGATCTGCATAGTCGGTGATTGGATTGCCTTTGACGTACTCCATGACGAAATAGGGGCGTCCCATTTCGTCGCTGCCAGCGTCGAAAACCTTGGCTATATTGGGATGATCCATCATAGCTAAGGCTTGTCGTTCTGCGGAAAAACGCGCGATAACTTCCTTGGTATCCATGCCAAGTTTGATCAGCTTGAGTGCCACTTCGCGACGGATCGGCGAGCGTTGTTCGGCTCGATAGACTTCCCCCATCCCACCCTGCCCAAGCTTTTCAAGGATGCGATATGGTCCAACCGTTTCTCGAGCGGACTTGAGACTGTCACGCACCCGATTGACCGCTTGCTTGTCGAAAGGCACAGTTTCCGGATCGGAAGGTATTTCTGGATCGACTGTCATAGAAAATTAGCCTCAGAGTTAAATGCCGAGCGTATTCTATAAGATCTGTTTCTATCTTGCTGGAAAATTTCGCGTGTCACTCAGCGACGTGCGCCTACGACTTGCAGTGATTTTCAAATAGAGTCAACTTACGAAAAACCGGAATTTTTTGTTGAAGTTTCCTGCTTGGATCGAGCGTAAATTAACAAATAGGGTAGCGCGGCACTCGCAGCTCCATCCTGATTTAGAATAACGACGACGGTCCGTGAAATGAGTGTTCGTGTCGCTCGCTCACTCAAGCAGGTTTCGATGTGAACAATCGGTTCAACCAATTCCCGACCGACTTAGAAGACCGATTGCATGCTGCCAAAACTTTATTTATGGAACGGTTCTAACCAGCGGCTTGCATCAACAAAGTATGCGACAAACGAACTTTCTGTTTCGTACTCATGTCCCATCGCCAATGATCTCCATTTCGATGTTCATTGACAAACGCTCTCATCCACAAGTTCCAATCGTTGTCCACATCGAGTGACTCAGTCGATTCGACACAGGTATATAAAGTTTTGTCAGATCACAGTGACTATCCAGCGGTTGAAGTGCAGCACCTAGTCCTATGACCAGATAGCTTTTCCTCGCAGCCCGAACCGCAATCGTTACGCCACCGCTGTTCAGCCGTCAAGCCAGCACCATTCTTCGCTAGCTCCTGTTTTTAGACCATTTCTGACTGTCTCGGACGCTAGAGGCGGAAGCTGATTGGAAGCACTTCAACGGATTCAACCGCCATACCGAATCGTTTCGCCGGGTGCCCCTGCCATTTGCTAACGGCCCCGATTGCTGCCTGATCCAATGCCGCATAACCACTGGATTGCATCAATTCGACGCGATCAACTTTGCCCGTGACGTCAATCGATATTCGCAAAATCACCACCCCCTCTTCGCGTCTCGCCACTGAATTGGCCGGATAAATCGGTGGGTCGCTTTTAGTAAAGATTGCTTTCTCATCAGACAGTCCGACTATTTGTTCCATCGGGACTTGAGCTGTTACCGATGGAGCTGCCACTGCTAGTTCTGCTTTCTTCCTTGGCTGTGGAACAACATCAGGTTCGTGAAGTGGCTCGACTCGCAACTCCGGTGCGATTTTGCGTTCCAATCTAAACTTTGACTTTAGCGACGAAGCGATCTCCATTGTCGATGGAACGGTGGCTTGTTTTGAAGGTTGCTGCTGGAGTAGATCTGTCTTGATTGGTTCTAAATCGATCAGCCGTTTTGCGTCTTCAATCTCTATTTCGGTTGTTTCAATTTCGATATCAAAGCTTGCTGATTCATCGCTAGGTTGTGAAGGCAAGGTCACCGAGATCGAGATAACTTCGCGAGCGCCAGTCGACTCAAATCGCTCTGTTTCGGTGCTTGGCCAGGCTATCAAAGCAGCGAGCGCAGTCGCGTGAACAGCCGACGAAACGATGATAGACTTTGGTAAAGAAGACAAAACTTGTACTGACATGCGAGGAAACAATTGTTGCAGCGAAACAGTTTTCATATCGTCCAAATTGGATGATGCACCACAACATCCATCTTAAGCGACAAAACTTCTATTTTGCCTTAGGCGCAATTTTGATCGTAGGCGACGGAAAAAACACTACCACAAATTGCGTCGATCGGAATTTTTTAACAATTCTCCAAAAATCTTTAGAGACACGAAAATTAACTAACCCAGTTGTTCCGCAAATGCCGAAGTTTTGAGTCGTAACGTCCACGAGGTTTGCCGAGGTTTCATCTTTCTGTGAATGCGGAAAGCAAGCCTCGCATGTTAGGAGCAACGTCTTGAAGAAGTCATGGTTTTTTGCGTCGCTGTTTTTTTGCTTGGCATCAAAGACGGCAATGAGTCAGAACGTGTCGTCCTCGCTTGTAACTTCGGCAACGGCAATTCAAGTCGATGATGTGCCTACGCTGCCGCCTATAGAAGTCCGACCGCCTGCTCAACTATCGACACCTTTGGATTTTGAATCCGGCTTGCAATCTGATTCGCAGGCGACATCTCCTCCTTCCATCGGTTTCAATTCAGGTGCAGCCACAACATTTGACGGACCTTCGAGCGGCTCTTTGCCCAACGCTGCATCATCCAGTTCCAGCAGCAACACGATAACTTTTGGACGAGACTTTCCGTCGCTAAGCAGCCAAACTTTCGGAGGCACAAGCAGTAATCCAACGGGTCTTAACAGTATCTTTCGTGAGGACACGAACCTTTTTCAAACGCCGCAGCTAGCAACGGTTGTTGATCGAGAAACACTTGACCGTCGTCAGGCATCGACAGTCTTCCGCGCTCTGCAAAATGAAGTCGGAGTAACTTTACAACAGACTGGCAATGGGCAGCTATCTCCGTTTATTCGTGGGTTGACGGGACAACAGATTCTGATTCTGGTCGATGGGATCCGGATGAACACCAGCATTCTGAGACCTGGACCGAATCAGTACGCATCAACGATTGATCCAGGCTCGATTGAAAGAATCGAAATCATTCGCGGTGCAGAATCTGCGCTGTGGGGCAGCGACGCAATTGGCGGTGTAATCAATGTGGTTACGCGTTCGCCGGATCCGATACGAGGTGACTACATGAGCCCTCAGTTCAGTCAATTTTATAGTACGGCTGAAGGTTCCAGCTACACACGAACTGGTTTTGGTGGTTGGTATGGAAACACTGGAATCACTGGCGGTGTTTCGTATCTCGACGTTGGAAACTTGGATCGCGGAGGCGGACTTGGTCGACAGCCTGCCACAGACTATCAGCAATACGCCGGTGACGTCAAAGTGCAACGCATGTTGTCCGACGAGCACTTGCTGACCGTTGCTTTGCAACATTTCGAGCAACAGGATTTAGCTCGCAGCGATCGATTCTTGCCCTTCGTACTCGGACCAGCACCGGACGGAAGCGTGCCCACGCAGCGGCCGACATTTTTCGATCCTCAACAGCGCGATTTAATTTACGGACGCATCGAAGGAATCGCTCCAGAAGGGTTAGTGATAGCAGACCTATACTCGGCGACTCTGTCCGGTTCTCGTACCAAAGAAGCGTCAACAGTTGATAGGTATTCCAGCAACTCGCCAAACGCCGTTCCTACTCGTAGAGAAGTTGGTGAGTTTGACGATCTTGGTTGGGGAACGACTGTATCTGCTGTCAAAAATCTAGAAGAGTTTGGGAAGTTTACGTACGGGGCAGATTATTACAATGAAGAGATTAACTCCCAACGAGTTCGCATCAACAATCCAACATTGCCCAACGCGACGGCAACAACGACGGACCCGCAGTATCCAGACGATTCAGCGGCAGATCGCGTCGGCACCTACCTGTCATGGAATGTTTCGTTGACCGATCGGTTGAGCACAACGACGTCGGTGCGATATGAAAATATCAACGTTTCAGGAACGCCTAATTTTGATGTCCTCGGTCCAATCAGTTTTCAGCGAAGCTACCAAGATTGGATTGGGAGTCTCGGTTTAAGCTATCTGTTGACTGATGAAGTCCGACTCATCGGTGGTGTTTATGAAGGTTTCCGCGCTCCGACAATCGATGATTTGACCGCTAACAAAACGTCGCTGCAAAATAACCAATCGGTGCCCCTAGTTGGTAACTTGTCTGCACAGGCAGAGCATAGTTATACCTACGAAGTCGGCGTCAAATACGATTCCGAACGATACCGTCTGCAAGCAGTCGAATATTGGACAGATTTTGATAGTTTCCTTTCGCGTGAAACAATCGGCGGCACAGATTTTTTAACCAACCAAACGGCCTATCTCAACGGTACTGAACTAAACGGTGAATATCTGTTGACCAACGCTCTGTCGTTGTACGGAAATTTTGCGTACACGTACGGTCAGCTGACCTCAAGCAACGAACCAATTTCCAGAATCCCTCCGACGCAGGGCACTTTAGGATTACGCTTCAATGAGCCTATTTCTCGCAGCTACTTTGACGTTTACACATGGATGGTGAACCGAGCGGATCGCTACAATCAAACAAACCTTAGCGACGTCCGGTTCCTACCAGGGGGAACGCCTGGCTACGCGACTCTCAACGCTCGCACAGGTAGAACCTTTGGGCGAACGAACAATCATCAAGTTTCACTGTCGCTAGAAAATATCACCGACAAATACTATCGTGTCTTGGGCAGTGGCGTGGATGGAGCGGGTTTCAACGCTGTGTTCGGATATCAATTCGCTCACTAACATTATCCGCGAGTAAAATTTATCGCGAGCGGCAGTGTCATTTGTGTCAGCCACCTTTTGTCGGAGGAGCAGTCGGTTTGATAGGCTCCACACACAGGCGAATTGAGAATGTCTAGATCGCCCAGAGGAGAAGCCTGGGGAAGGCTTTCGGCAGGTGTCAAGCACGTTTTACTCGCAATTGGTCGAAAGACGAAATCGAGCTACTGCGGTTCGGTCCAGCTTTTCACCGTCCCGGCAATTCTGTCATGCAATTTGATTTGCAGTTTGTCTTGCTGCTTGATGAATTGACGATTGATCTTTTCGACCAATTTGTCGCTCATGTCCGCTAATCGGTCGTCGAGCACGTTTCGCAGGCCTTTGCCAAGCTGTTCGGCTAATGGGCCATGAAGCTGCGAAATTCGATGCACCTCGAACTTCCTAATCGCAATCTGGGCAGCGGTCGCTTTCGGTCGAAACATGACGTCCGGCGGGAAGGCTAGCGGATTGACGATCACCTCACACTCTGCGTCAATCACCATTTCGACTGTTGCGTCAGCATTTGTCGAAATCGAAATTAGTTGCACGTCATGCTGCCACTGAGCGACACGACCAAAGATCTTTAGCGGGACCGCCAAAGCGACTCGCAATCCGATTTTTGATGCGTCAAGTGGCCGAATCTGGTCAACCAAAAGTTCTAGTGAATTTTCAGGATCAACAAACTCAATATAGTATCGCGACCAAGTGCCTTGCTTTACCGTTTTCCATTTTCGATAAGTCTCAACTTTCAGGCCTTCGCGGCGAAATCTAAAACCGTCGTAGACTTCTTTGACCTTGCCCCATTTTTTGTTGTCTTCATAAACCGGTGGCAAGTTATTCAAAATTAGCCATCGCGTCCAAGCATGTAACTCAGGCGATAGCGTCTGGTTAGGAAAGATCGGAACATCGTCAAGCGTTGCTGGCAATTGCAATTTAGGCTGACGAGGACGCTCCTGTGCATCGATTGGTTCTGGGGAGGAGAGCGTGTCGAAGAAATCATCGCCAACGTCATCGAACCCAGAACCATCGTTTGTTTCCTGAGCCGTTAGCCGCGTCTGAAGTGAGGCGGCCAATGCGACATAAAGCATTCGCTTGAGAAGTCTTCTTCGCATTGAATTTGAACGCAGAATGCGGGCTTAATGTTGAATCGTTAAGTTTTATAGATCCCTAGGATTCCGACACTGCTTGAACTTGGTGTGGGCCAGAGTCCCGGGACCGAAACTACTTAGCGTTCACTGCTGATGCTTCATCCAAATTTAAAGTGCGGGTAACTCGTAGTCGGAGTCTCCTGACTTCGGAGCTTTTCGTCGGGAAATCCGATCTCTGGCGAGATCGGCTACTCTGAGATTGAATGTGGTTGAGGCACTAGTATTGTGCGTTTTCTAGTTTTGCCGAACGTGTTACAGACTCTTCAGTCGTCGTTACTGACGGACATTTGCAATTCTGATCTTCGCAGCCGCAGCAAGTTTCGTCTGATGATGCGGATGCCGTTGTAGCTTCACATCCACACTCATTTTCACAGCCGCAGACGTTGCCGCAAACTGATTTGGAAGCTTCACTTGCAAGCGTTGCTGCCTTCTGTTCACTGGCGTCGCTGAGATGAAAGTGCGGGTAGAGCGGTACGTAGACACTGCGGGCGAATGGAACTGGCTTTCCACCAACGTTTTGCTGCTTTGCAAGTTCAGCGTTGGCAGTCAATTGCTGTGCGATGGCATTCTGTGAAGCTATCTCTCTAGAAGCAATTTGCTGAGCGATTTTCTCACGAGCGTTTGCCAGTTGCGATTCTAAAGCGACATTTTCAAGCGTGAGTTGGACAACGTCATGCATCAAGCTCTGTGTTGCTTCGGACGCAGCAACTCGAATCATTAGCTCTGCATTGGCATTCATCAGTTGCTTTACTTCTTCATGGTGAGCGTTTTGGATTTCACTCAACTTTTCAAAGTAAGTTGCCTTCGCCATGGCACCAAAATACGCAGCGGTCAGCTTTTCAACTTTGTCGGTGTTGATGGATTCGTTGGTGACCGGTGGTTGTAACGTCACGACATCAGCTTGACTTGGCACATCGCTGGACACCCGTTTGAAATTCAGCATTGGCATTGGTGCCGCTGATGATTTTTCAATGCAGCTCGGAAGATCTTCTGCGTTTGATTCTGTCGCAACTGTGGAAGTTAGTCGCGTTTGGTCACTGATTTTTGCCGTAGTAATCTTACTGGCTTCTTTGCCACACTCCGTGCAGGTCGCGGCGCACGAAGCGTCACAACCGTCCGTTGCCGATAGCGAGCTTGGGCACTGGCAATTTGCAGCTAGATTCTCGCTAGCAGTGCTGTCGCATAAATGGCCACAGAGCGTCACGGTAAAAGTCGGACAGTCGTTGACTAACTTGGGTGTTTCGACTTGGAAGTGCAACGGTTGCTCGTCTTTGTTAGCAATCGCATCAGCTGAAAATTTCCAGAGCCGCGTCCATACATCGCTGGGCTGAGCTTTGATTTCGAATGGCGGCCACGTTGGAGTCAGATTCACTTCGCACGAAAGGTAATCCTTGCTTTCTTTGGCAATGTCTTGAGCAGCAGTTTGACTGCAAATCGCGGCGAGTCCGAACAAAATCAATGCGGAATCTGGCCTGGAAAGAAACAAGCGGATCATTTTACAACTCCCTTTCAACTTCGATCAGACTAGCGTTGCTTTCCTCGCAGCCGCTACAGACCAACGCACTTTACAGAGATCACTCATGCCAAAGAAATAGCAACTTCTGACTTTGTTGGGACGCTTTCGAATGCTTCCTGTTCCTCTTTGACACGGCGAGTCAAACAATAGCCAGCGGCTGCCAATCCGCCGAGCTTGAATAACATTAAAAGCCGCCCATTGATCGGCAATCCGAATGGTTGCCACCATAAAAATAACAGCAAGAATGCTACCTGAACAAACTTGGGATCGTTTCTTCGCCAGACCGCAATGACAGCCAGCGGTAGGAAAAACAGGCTGTAGTCGTTGGCGACTGGCGGAACAAAAGATGCCAGTGCGATAATCCAAACGAAGTACGGGTAAATCATATTCGAAATTTGCGGTGATCGATAAACAACCCAGCTCACCCAAACCAATTGGGGACCAAGCAACAGCACGCAAGCCAATGAACCTGGAATCATCGATAGCCAACTTAACGGCGGCGGACAATTATTCCAAACATGCGGCCAAGCTTCGGTCAGCGAGTGCCACCAATGATTGACTCCCGAGTGTGGTGCCGCTCGCGACATGCTCATAACACGATTAGAAAAAAATGCGTTACGTTCAATCCACTGCAACACCAAAGGTAAATGCATCAAACCGATAGCGAGTCCCGTCGTTCCAAATGCAGCGGTGGATCGCCAACGTCGCAGAGCGAGTAAACCGACGATGACTAAGCCCGGATAAACCTTTAACCAGGGTGTGCAGGCCAACAAGATTCCTGCCAGCACATCGGACAAGTCGGAATTTCTTCGTAGGAGATAGACCGCAGCGATTACGAACGGCAGAACTGTCAAATCATAATTGCCACGCTCCATGCAAAATAACACCGGCGTGCTGAACAAGATCGCCGCGATGCACGTTAGCGGCGGCAATGTTCGGTCACCGCAGCGATTGCGTGATCGCCAACTTTCGTAAGCCCCGGCGGCTGCAAATAAACCGATACCAAGCAGAAAAATGACGTACGCCGTTACAGGACTGAAGAGCGAGGTCCAAGCGAAAAGCGGTAGGACAAACGGTGGATAGATGAATCCCAAAGCTTCGACTAAATAAGGATTCTCACCGTGCAACCAGACGCGCGACGGCCCATCAGTTCCGATCGCAAAATCTGCACGGAGCGCCGGTACTGGAAACCATGAGCTGGTAATTCCATAGAGCCGTCCCCTTAGCAAAGAGGCCGCCCACCAAAAGACGCCTAAAAAAAGCAATGTGGCGGAAACTCGTTCGCTGACCTGCTTCCACCGATCGGGAGTTACCGCGACCAGCTTTTTCCGCAAGTCGACGATTGAGTTTGAAAACTGATTTCCAAAGCTTAGGCGTACGGGGCGTAATGTATCCTCGACTAAGGTCGAAGAATCTGCGGTAGTTGAGCTATCCATAGCCTTCAAAGATTTGATTTACGAGTGATTAGCGAGGTAATTGCCGGTCCGGCTGGTCATCTTTTCATTCCTCGATACAAAGCTTGACCAGACTGTGCGGCGTTTATTCAACGCCGCCATTCAGACAAAACTTGAAAAGCATTGCTGTGAGCCGACCTTGCGTTGGTTAGCAGAATTCTCGAAGTGATGTCTACGGGGACTGCGTTTTAGAATCGCAAATTTCAAAATTGCTGCGTTTCGCGCAGGTCGGAGACCGCGTTCTGGCCGCCGAAAAGCCACTCAAAGCAAGATTCAGCCCCGCAGATTGATTTTAGAGAGCCATTAGCCTACACTACCAATTGGCCCGTGCGAAAGCTGCCTAGAACGTATAATTTGCTGGGGCCAAGGAATTGTGGGAAGAGTTCCGAATTGGACCGCTACACCGCGCACACAGTAGGGTTGAATCCACTGCGAAAGTTTGCGCAACGCGTCTTGAACTTAACTTCACGAAAGGCTAGTTAAGATGTCTGCCGATTGGTACTTCCTTAGACATAACTTTTTTGGTGGCCAAAAACAGGTCGGTCCAATGACCGAACAAGATTTTCGTGAGAATATCGAGCGAGGAAAAATCCGCCCAGAAACGATGGTCTCTAGTACTACTAAGACACATGGGCGATGGCTGAAGATGCACGATATACCTGTCGCACTAAAGCTGTACCAAAAAACACATCCTTCCTATCGCAAGACGACTGAAGCTTAGAACTTACCCGAATAAGCTTCTTGGGATTTCAAAAGCATCGAATTTGTCTCGTGACTCCCGGGAGCATTCGCACTCCACCGGCAACTATTTCGCCGACTCGACGACTGCTTCGTCAACCTTGTCTGCCGAGTCCATTTCCGCATCTTCTTTTTTACTGCGGCGTTTCTTTGATTTTGAAGCTTTCATATCACTTGCTTTAGCGTTTGTATCTTCGGAGACTTCTGGCATTTTCCCGATGATGGCGATTCGATTTGCGATCACTTGGTTTGATTGCGGATTGTAGGTGATCCCATTGCCCTCAACACCGTCGCCTCGTTTTACTAGCGTCATTGACGACGTTCGATAGACGAACACGGCATCTTCCTTTACCGGAACTTGGATTGCACGCCCCGCGTTCACCACCAACGAGTTGTCTTTGAATCCGTTGATCTGGCCAACGACTCGAAATTCTCGCGAGTTAGGATCGTGTCCGTATTCGGCGAACGAGTAGATGCCCGGAACGAAATCAAACCGACTCGCCGGATCTCTAGGGTTAATTTTCTTCTGGTCCTCGGAGGTGAACAGTTCCAATCCCTCAGGAACGATTTCGCCTGACTGTAACGATTCATAATTGGTTTGGAAACGAACGAACATGCCAGGCTGTAATTGTTTAGGAGTCAATTCAACCCGATACTCAATGTTCTTTTGGTCGCGTGGAACCGCGACGAGCAATGGCGTTCCGTCGTCCTGCATCACTTGCAAGATTTTTCCATCAGTGCCATGAAACGTGCCGTTTATCTTGACGCTTGTCGGACTTCCAGAGCTGGCGTTATTGTAAGCGTTCGGCTGGCCGTTGTTCTGGGCGTACGCGAACGTATGGAGTAAGCTGATCGTTAGTGCTGCGAGAATCAAACGTTTAGATGAACGCTCGATTGAACCAATCATTCGAGAAAGATGTTTGGATTGCATGATTGCGCTTCCTATGAACTGAGCCACCAAGACACGTTGCCAAACCGGACAATTCAACGTAACACGATATTGGCCTAAAATTCGGAACGTTCATTGTAGTACAAATCTAGGATTGTTTTTCGCCTTACTTAGAATTGCCAAATAATATCTGAACGCTTTAAAAGCGTTCTTACTGCGAAGACGATTGAACATGGCCAAATGGTTGATTGCTGTTATTCTGATCATCTCGGTTGCTATCAGCTTTGCGATCTGGTCAGCAACATCCTTTCGAAGCGGTCGTGAATTCTGTCCGCAAACATTTTCGATTCGATCGTTTGAGTATCGCCTAGGTCTCTTCGGTAATCAGAGAGTGAAGCAGATGGATCGCAGCGTGGGCACTTGCTTGGTCGGGCCATCGATCGCGAATCATATAGCGACGTATCCAGAGGCTGGTAATCGATGGGACTTAGTCGAAGCCTATGTTTCGACAACAGACCGCGACGGCATCGCTATGATTCTGGTCCGTTATCTGGAAAGCACGAATAAGAATACGCCTTGGAAGCTTGAAGATTGGTCGACAAAATATCCAGATCTGGCGCACGAGCTCTGGCCTCGTGTCCAAACGGCCGCCATCAATAAGTGCTATTTCGCAATTCCAGATATGATCGCACGCGCATTCGACAAACCACCTGTCGAAAAGTTCTGCGAAGATTGCGACCGACAGCTTGGTATTGCGGCCACTCATCAAATCAACGCCTTAGCTGCATCACGATGGAGTCCAGAAATTCGTTCCGATTTGATATTGATGATTCAGTGGGGCCGAATGTGGATCAGCGAACATCGCCAGCTGCTAGACGCGGATCAAGCTGCTGCGATGACCAATGCAATTGACCAAGCCACGACAAAGCTTGAGACAATCGATGCCGAAAACTAGCGACTTACCGTGAAGCATCCTACAGAACTCTCGATCGTCGAGCTACTCGAAGATTGCATTGTCGAAACCACTCGCAGTACCGGACCAGGCGGTCAACATCGCAACAAGACTGACTCGGCGGTGGTGATCAAACACGTCAGCGGCTGTCGTGGTCAAGCGAGCGAAATGCGGAGTCAAGCGAGCAATAAAGCGAAGGCAATCTTTCGCTTGCGGATGACTCTTGCAACGCAACTTCGGACGGAACCTAACGATCAGCCATCTGAACAGTGGACGAAATGGGTCCGCAACGGAAAACTTGCGATCAGCAGCAAGCACGATGACTTTCCAGCCATACTAGCCGATACGCTGAACGCCTTCCATCTATCACAATATGAACTCGCGGCGGCCGCGATACGCTTGCAAATTTCATCGGCCCAGATCCAAAAAATCCTCCGCCAGCATGAACCTGCGATGGTTCAATGCAATCGCGAGCGAGCTGCTCGTGGGCTGCATCCGCTTCGCGGGTGAAAATGTCGGTCGAGTGTGACAATCAGAATCGTATTTACCGTCCCGGTCTAGTTTCTTGAATTGCTGAACAACAATCCGATGGCAATCCGATGGCGTTGTAACGCCCGACCGGAAGATCAAAGATTAAGAACGCATCGGATTGACGGTCGATAGCTTTGCATTCACAATCGAAGCTTAAACATAACGGTTGGCTCATTTACCTGCTTCGGCAAGCAGAGGCCTAGAATGTTCATTAGTCGGTCAATTTTGATTGGTCTGCTCCCGCGAGAAACCTGTAACATCGAAGCTTTTTTTATCAAGTTCCTTTCCGCAATGACGACTTATGAGTGATTTATCTTCCGACGGCCAAGTTGATACCTTATTGCATGAAGCGCGCGTTTTTGAGCCCACGAAAGAATTTGTCGCTCAGTCACGCATCAGCTCGCTAGAGCAATACGAAGCGCTCTACGCTCGTTCGATGCAAGACACCGAAAAATTCTGGGCTGATCTAGCGCGAGAGAAATTGCATTGGTTCAAGCCTTTCAGCACGACTTTAAAGTGGAATGAGCCGGTGGCCGAATGGTTTGTCGGCGGTCAGACCAATGCGTCGTACAACTGTTTGGACGCACATATTAAAGCCGGCAATGGAGATCGAATCGCATTGTTATTCGAAGGCGAGCCAGGCGATCGCCGCTCGATCACTTACGCCCAATTGCTTCGCGATGTTTGTCGTTTTGCTAACGGACTCAAATCGCTTGGCATCGTTGCTGGCGACCGTGTCAGTATCTACATGCCGATGACTGCTGAATTGGTCGTTGCGATGTTAGCATGTGCGCGGATCGGGGCCGTTCACTCTGTTATCTTCGGCGGATTCAGCGCCGAAGCAATCGCCGATCGCAACAATGATGCAACAGCCAAGCTGCAGATTACGGCTGACGGCGGATGGCGACGGGGCAAGCCGTTGCCACTGAAAGCGACCGTTGACGAGGCTTTGAAAAAGAGCCCGACAATTCAAAAATGCGTGGTCTTAAAGCGCACACAGCAAGAATGCGAGATGACAACGGGCCGCGATATTTGGTGGCACGATTTAGTCGCCGACGTGAGCGACGATTGTCCGGCGACGCCGATGGATAGCGAGAGCCCACTTTTCATTCTGTATACCAGCGGTTCGACCGGTAAACCAAAAGGCATCTTGCATACAACCGCCGGCTATCAGCTCTATGCACGATATACCTTTGAAACGGTATTCGATCATCGCTCGTCGGATATCTTTTGGTGTACGGCCGATTGTGGCTGGATCACCGGTCACAGCTATGTTGTTTACGGCCCGCTGGCTGCGGGCACGACGCAAGTTATCTTCGAAGGAGCGCCTAATTTTCCTGCCGAAGATCGGTTTTGGGAGATCATCGAGCGATATAAAGTCACGACGTTGTATACCGCACCGACTGCGATTCGCGCTTTTATTAAGTGGGGCGATCATCATGTCGAGAAGCACGATTTGAGTAGCTTGCGATTGTTGGGAAGTGTTGGAGAAGGGATCAATCCAGAAGCATGGATGTGGTATCACGAAAAGATCGGTGGCGGACGTTGCCCAATCGTCGACACATGGTGGCAAACGGAAACTGGTGGCATCATGATGTCACCGCTCCCGGGAGCGATCGCGACAAAGCCAGGATCGTGCACGAAACCATTGCCGGGAGTATCGCCGCGAATTTTGGACGATTCGCTTGCGGACGTACCGGCTCATCATGGCGGGATGCTGTGCATCGATAAGCCATGGCCAGGAATGCTGAGAGGAATTTGGGGCGACGCTGAAAGATTTTCCGCTCAATATTGGCAAACCGCACCGCACATGTATTTGACCGGCGACAACGCGCGCCAAGACGACGACGGTTACTATTGGATTATGGGACGTATTGATGACGTGATTAACGTCTCTGGCCACCGGCTCAGCACGATCGAAATTGAAAGCGCTTTAGTCTCGCATCCAATGGTCGCCGAAGCGGCCGCCGTTGGTCGACCAGACGACATTAAAGGTCAAGCGATTGCCGTGTTTGTCTCGCTCAAATCTGGTCAGCCTTGCGACAAACTTCGTGCGGAACTAAAGCAGCATGTGCGAAAAGAAATTGGAGCATTGGCCCAACCGGACGACATTCGATTCACGTCGGCGCTGCCCAAAACGCGCAGCGGTAAAATTATGCGACGATTGCTCCGCGACCTTGCGAGCGGCAAAGAATCTATCGGTGACACATCGACATTGGAAGATTATGCCGTCTTGGCCAAGATTCGCGATGAAGAATCCTAGTTAAGGAATCCGAGGCTGTAAAAATTTGCCGAATTCCTGTATTTGGTAGCCGCAGTTTCGTTTATAACTCGGTTCTAGCTCCCAAGAAGTGTTTGGGCGACATTATCTTGCGAGCTTGATCAAATAAACATTGAGCGAGGCATTTCTTCGCAAGATCGAACCTGATACTAATTTCCGAGCCGGCGTGACTTCTACGAAAACGTCTTCATTTCAGCCCGCAGCCAGTCATTGGACCGGACCATTTCGCAAGGTCATAGTCGGACTTGGTCTGTTTGTTTTTATTTGTATCGCTGCAACCGCTGGTTATGTGCTGGCTGGCTGGGAGTTGTTCGACGCTTTTTACATGGTCGTGATCACCATATTTGGCGTTGGCTATGGCGAGGTTCGACCGATCACATCGCCCGCTCTACGCTCGCTAACGATCATGGTAATTGTTTGCGGTTACGGTGCAGTGATCTACACCGTAGGCGGATTTATGCAAATGTTAATCGACGGGGAACTCAATCGCGCGTTAGGAGCTAGACGAATGACAAAGGGCATCGAGAGGCTTGAGAATCACACCATTATTTGCGGAATTGGTCGCTTGGGAACCATCCTTGCCCGCGAGTTGCATACTGCCGGAAAACCCTTTGTGGCCGTTGAGACCGACGAGCGGCGGTTGCAAGACGCGGAGGAGAAAGGCTACTTAGTCATCCAAGGCGATGCAACCGACGAGGGCATATTGGAACAAGCCGGCATTCGTCGTGCTTCGATGGTGGCGACTGTATTGTCGGATGACGCGATCAATGTCTTCGTCACAATTACCGCGCGGGCGATGAACGCGGATGTCACAATTATTGCCCGTGGAGAAAACCCCAGGACAGAGAAAAAGCTGCTCGGATGCGGGGCCAATAAAGTTGTCCTGCCAACAGCGATCGGTGCCCACAAAATTGCCCAGATGGTTATTCGTCCTTCGGCCGAAAACTTGCTTGAGCAAATCAGCCAACAAAGCAACCTGATTGAAGAGCTTGGGCAGCTTGGCTTGCAGTTTAACGAAATGCGAGTTGAACCGAACTCAACACTTGTCGATCAATTGATCAGCCAGATTGAAATTCAAAGCAACCATGGGTTTCTAATTGTCGGAGTTCGACACGCCGATGGCAAGAGCGTCATGAACCCGCCGATTGACACCAAACTCCAAGTCAACGACGTCGTGATCGTGCTTGGCCACAGCGATGACATTCCAAAACTCGCTAAACGATTTACCTCGACTGCGCCACAAATTCAATATCGCGGCGCGAAGATGTCTCGGTGATCATTTTTTGAACCGAATCGGAGTGCCTCGATCTATTCGTGCTTTTCTTTGATTCGCTTGGTTGTCGCCTCTAATTGTTTCAGCGTTAGCGGGCTGACGTGGTGCTCGATTCCTTCAGCGTCAATGGCTGCAACTTCGGAGCTGACGCCGATGGCAAGCAGGAAGTTGTAGACGATGTCATGCCTTTGCTTTGCACGCTTAGCCAATCGGCGGCCAGCGCTGGTGAGCTGGATTGGCTGATAGGGCTGCGTTACCAAAAGACCTTCTTCCTGCAACCGCCCGACGATGCGATGTACGGTAACGTGACTGACCGCAAAGCGTTTCGCTAGATCGCTCGCCCGACAAATCAGCTGGTTGCAGAGTATCGTGTTGATCGCTTCGACATAATCTTCTGCAGTCTCGCTAGCGTGATCGCTGCGAGTTCTTGAATGCGGATTTTTGGTCTTTGAACCGGTCATTGCGAATAATACGCCTTTGAATTTCCATTTGCCAAGTGCACATTGAAGATATCTCCATAGAATAAACGCTTGACAAAAGTTTAGCAACGGCTACATTCGCGTAAAACGCAGTTTAGCCAATGCTAAACTATTGAATTCCCAAGCCGTAATAATTTGTGCAAAACTCATTGACTAATCATCGGCATTTATGTTGTCATCTATTGGCTGCGGTCTGCGTGTCGCTTCTAGGCTGGACAACAGGATGTAACGCGCCATCACCCGAAGCCCGAACGAAAGACTCTCCGATTCGCGTCGTCGCTACGGTTGGAATGGTCGCAGACCTCGTGCGAAACATCGGCGGGGACCGAATCGAGCTGAATCAAATTTGCGGCTCGGGCGTCGATCCGCATCTTTACAAAGCAACCCGCGACGACGTGCTCGCATTAATGAATGCCGACATCGTTTTTTACAGCGGGCTTCATCTGGAAGGAAAGATGACTGACACTCTGGTAAAACTTGCTATGACGAAACCAGTCATCGCAGTCACCGACGCAGTGCCGAAAAACCTTATTCGACAAGCTTCGCAGACCGGAGATAATCCCGATCCGCATATGTGGATGGACGTTAACGCTTGGTCCAAGTGTTGCCAGGCGGTAGTCGACGAGCTGTCGCGATTTGACGAAGCGTTTTCCGAAACGTACAAGAACAACGCCGAGAATTACATCGCCCAGCTTGATACGCTGCATGAATATGGCAAGAAGTCATTATCTTCGGTTCCAACGACCAGCCGTGTTTTGATCACTTCCCATGACGCGTTTGGATATTTCGGCTCGGCTTACGGCATTGAAGTATTGGGTGTTCAAGGCATCTCGACGGAATCGGAAGCGGGCTTGCAGCAAATCAACCAGCTAGTTTCACTGATCGTCGATCGAAAAGTGAGCGCGGTTTTTGTCGAAAGCAGCGTCTCGCGAAAGAATATTGAAGCGCTCGTCGAAGGTGCACGATCTCGGCAACACGAAGTTGTCATCGGCGGCGAATTGTTCAGCGATGCCATGGGGATCGCTGGCACCTACGAAGGGACTTACATCGGAATGCTCGATCACAACATCACCACCGTCACGCGAGCTTTAGGCGGCCAGGCGCCGCCCAGCGGTCTTAATGGAAAACTTTCGCACTAGAGCGATGTTCACTTCAATGATAATGACAAAATGAACGCACCGCTTTCCATTCGTGATCTGACTGTCGCCTATCATCGCAAGCCTGTTGTTTGGGACGTTAATTTCGATCTGCCTGCTGGCTCGCTCGTTGGAGTTGTTGGTCCGAATGGTGCCGGCAAAAGCACGCTCCTTAAAGCAGTTATGGATTTGGTTCCGATCGCTTCTGGGAAGATCGAAATCTTTGGGAAACCCTATCGAGCGCAACGCCATCTCGTCGGATATGTTCCGCAAAGGGAAAGTGTTGATTGGGATTTCCCAATCGACGCGATCGATGTTGTAACGATGGGAATGTATGGCCAAATCGGCTGGTGCAAACCAGTGCAGAAAAAACATCGCGACGCGGCTAAGCATGCACTAGATCGAGTCGGAATTGCTGAGCTGGCAACGCGACAGATCAGCCAGCTATCCGGCGGTCAGCAGCAACGAACGTTTTTGGCACGTGCGTTGGTTCAGGACGCCGATCTTTATTTAATGGACGAACCATTTGCTGCCGTCGATGCTGCAACCGAACATGCGATTGTCGACATTCTCCGCGAGCTGCAAGCAAGAGGCAAAACGGCTGTGGTGATTCATCATGACCTGCAAACTGTTCCGCAATACTTCGACTATGTCGTCTTATTAAACATGCGGGTTGTCGCTCACGGACCTGTCGAGAAAACCTTCACGTCGGAAAACTTGCATAAAACCTATGGCGGTCGACTTACTTTATTGGACGAAGTCACTGAAGCGATGCGGCGGCGGGAGCGTGCGCTGTGAAAAGGATCGGGACATTGGTCGTGCTACTGTTTACGATTTTCGTTTTGTGCGATTGTGCAGCGATCGCTCAAGACATCGACGCACCAATGCTTGAAACTGGCACCACCGCAGTCGATTCAGCATCAATCAAACCTGCGTCCGAATTCTGGCGAATCATTTTTCTTCAGGATTACAATACGCGAATTGTCGTGTTAAGTGTCGCATTTCTCGGCGCCGCTAGTGGCTTGGTTGGCAGTTTCACGTTGCTGCGAAAGCGTGCCCTAATCGGTGACGCTCTCAGTCATGCGAGTCTGCCAGGAATCACGATTGCCTACATGGCAGCTCCGACGTTGGGATTGAACTCCAAATCACTGACCGTTCTGCTAACCGGTGCCACCATCAGCGGTCTCATTGGGGTGCTGGCGATTCTTTGGATTCGATCGACCACTAAGCTGAAGGAAGACGCAGCCCTCGGGATCGTGTTGACAGTTTTCTTTGGTTGTGGGGCAGCGTTTTTGGGTATCATTCAAAACATGAACCACACCCAGCCGGCTGGCCTGGAGGACTTCATTTTTGGCAAGACGTCGGCGATAGGCGTCTGGGATACGAAGCTGATTATCGGCGCATCGTTGATCAGCACGACGATTTGCATCTTGCTATTCAAGGAATTGAAGCTGCTCTGTTTTGATAGCGACTTTGCCCGTTCGCGCGGTTCGCCAATCTTGCTGCTAGATATTGCCTTGATGAGCCTTGTGGTTTTAGTCACGATGGTTGGTTTGCAAGCCGTCGGCTTGATGTTAATGGTCGCGCTGCTCATCATCCCAGCCGCCGCGTCAAGGTTCTGGACAGACCGACTGGCTTTAATGGCCGTTGTTTCAACTATCTTGGGGGCATTGGGTGGAGTCATTGGCGCGATGGTCAGCACCATTTTCCAAAACTTGCCCTCGGGCGCGATGATCGTCTTGACTTGCTCTTCATTTTTTCTAATCAGCTTGCTCTTCGGAACCCAGCGGGGATTGCTGCCGCGTTATTTGCGACGCAAAAGAGTCAATTGGCGAGTCGCTCGTCAGCATTTGTTACGCAGCATGTTCGAGCTAATCGAACAGCAGAAAGAACAAGCAAGCATCTCTGCAAACGACCTGAATCGCAAGGCCATCGTATCGCTTGACAGCCTTATGCTTCAGCGGACGTGGAGTCGACGAGAGTTGCTTCGCACGCTGAGCAGCGCTTCGCAAGATGACTTGATCCGACAACGAGAATCAGGTGTGCAATTTACACAGGCCGGGTATACCGAAGCGGCCCGATTGACGCGGCAACATCGGCTGTGGGAGCTGTACTTGATCACTCACGCCGATGTCGCATCCGCTAATGTCGATCGCGATGCTGATCATATAGAACACGTACTTGAACCGGAGATTGTCGATCAACTTGAAGATCTTTTGGACGAACAAGATTTTTCACTTCCAGTACCAGCAAACCCTCACTAAGAGCCTATCGGAAAAGGGGGAGCTGACCCTCTCCGTTCCTCCAAATGGTCAGCCCCCTTTTCCGATAGGCTCTAGGTTCGACACGAATTCAGAAACGATACGATCGATGTTTGTCCTGAGCGGCATAAATTGGTATTGGAATTTAGACGGCTGGATTGTTGCTGCTGGTGTTTTATGCGCCGTCGCTTCTGCACTGCTAGGAAACTTCCTTGTTCTCCGCCGAATGAGCATGCTTGGCGATGCGGTTTCGCATGCGGTGCTGCCTGGATTGGCCGCAGCCTTTTGGATCAGCAGCAGCCGCAGCAGCCTGCCAATGTTTATCGGCGCGGTAATCGTTGGAGTATTAACCGCTTTGTTTACCGAATGGATCCGTGGCGTTGGTCAAGTTGACGAAGGGGCATCGATGGGAGTCGTCTTCACGTCGTTGTTTGCCGTCGGACTTGTGATGATTGTGCAAACCAACCGAGTCGACTTGGATGCCAAATGCGTTTTGTACGGAGCGATTGAGTACACACCGCTGGATCGCATTGCGGTGTTCGGTTTTGAGATACCGCGAGCCGTACTGATGTTGGCATCGGTACTAGTGCTGAACCTAGTCTTCGTTGTCGTATTCTTCAAAGAGTTAAAGCTGAGCTCCTTTGACCCATCGTTGGCGACATCAATGGGACTGTCAGCAAAATTTATGCACTATGCGTTAATGATTTTAGTCGCAACAACGACTGTGGCCAGTTTCGAAAGCGTTGGCAACATCCTCGTCGTGGCGATGTTCGTCGTTCCTCCAGCGGCGGCCTATTTGCTGACCGATCGACTTGGACGGATGATAGTTATTTCAGCAATCATCGCCGCTTGTTCAGCCGTGCTAGGGCATATTTCGGCGATCACTGTTCCAGGTTGGTTTGGTTATCCTAGTACGCAAACTTCGGCCATGATGGCTGTCGTCGCTGGCTTGGCATTTCTAATGGCGGCATTGTTTGGTCCGCGTCACGGGAGCGTTATCAAGTTCATACGGCAACGCGTTCTCTCGCTCAATATTCTCTCGGACGACATTGTTGCGTTGCTCTTCCGTTTGGAAGAACGTGGCAATGCAAAGCCACTCGGGATTGACCAGACACCGCGAGTCCTGGCGAAAACTTTGGTCACCAGTCGCTGGTGGATCAAGGCCGCCTTGTGGCGATTGCGTTCGCAGCGCGCCGTCAGCTCGGAAAATGGGTCCGTGCACCTAACGGAAGTCGGTCGCCAGCAAGCGCGGGGTTTGGTTCGATCGCATCGTTTGTGGGAGCAATACTTGGCCAGTCAAGCCAGCATGGATTCGGATCGGCTGCACGACACAGCCGAACGCTTGGAGCATTTTACTGACCGTCAATTGCGAGAACAGTTGGACCGAGAGATGGACCAACCAACACGAGATCCACATGGAACCGCAATACCGTCAGAGCATTCCGATCCGACGGCTAACCGCTAGCGATTCTCGCCAGAACTGCTTATGTCTTTGGAAAATCGTTTCGTCGAATTGCAAGCGAACAGATATTTGAACTTCAATGAGAAGCTTCAATTCCATGATATCGATGCGATAAATTCAAACGATACCAAGCTCTATGACTTCATCTTCCCGTCAAACTGAAAAAATCGCAAAATCAATTAGAACCGCGAATTGACGCTAATCAATTCCGGTTTGAAACTCTCGTAAATTCGAGGTTGAAACGCGGTTTGATTCAACCAAGAACTAGATTCTGCTCACAATGATGTTGACCTGGGGCGGTGTTGAGTTCTAGCATCGCCGCCGCAGACAAAATTGCGGATAACGTGAATTTGGAAAGATTTTCCGACTTTGCGTTAATGATCGGTTGTAACGCTTCCGATAGGTATAACTAGACGAAATTTATGCTCCTCAGCGAAGGAACATAATTGCTCGCTAGCCGATGAGAACGTTTTGATCGGTACCCGTTTTTTGCTCGCATTCACTTCAAGGATGACACAAAATGCGTTGCATGTTTCACGCCACAAATCGAATCGCCGTTTGTGGAATTTTGATTGTATCGATCACTAGCACGGGCTGTCGCAGCGGTTGGAAGATGCCAACCCCGAGCATGCTTTCTTTCAAAAAGAAACCATCGGCCGAAACGCTGGCAGGCAAGGGTCCGACAATGACCGCGCCAACATCGCCGGCCACATCGCAAACACCGAGCTTGATGGCCGGAACCAACGGCAAATCAGCCACCAAGCCAAGCCCTTATGGAACGGCTTCGCAAACCAACGGACCGTCGGTCACGCCGCCGTCGACGACTTCGCTCGCTTCGGCCACCTCGCCATACGCCAAGCCATCGACACCGATGCCAGGCCAGGGTGCAGCGGCAACTGCGAACGGTTACGCAACTGGCCCTTATAACACATACAACCAATCGCAGGCACCCAACGCTGCCTATGCTTCGGCAAGCTCTGGAAACTCGATGGGTTATTCGGCCCCGTCAAACGGCGGTGCGTCAGGCACAAGCTATACGGGCGTACCCGCCGGTGCACCGAGCAGCTCAATGCCAAACATGAACAGCGCCGCTTACCCAGGACTCGCCAGCGCGGCACCCATGCCTTACGGCGAATCTGCCGTACCGCCGATGCAATCGACGCAATCCTATGCTAACGCACCAAGCGGCGGCTCTTACGGATTGCCACCCGCCGGTTCAACCGCAGCCAAGCCCGCCGCTCCACCGATGGCTTACCCGAACTTGCCAATCGCAGGCGGTCCGATTGCCAACAATGCACCTTCGGTCTCAAGCTACAATCCGGTCGGCGGCATTCAAATGCCGAGCAACATGTCAGCCATGCCAAGCAGCACACCGGTGATCAACGCGTCGACCGCAAGTTACGCCAGTCCCGCTCCAACGGCACCAGCCGCAACCGCTTCGTACCGACCTGGCAGCATTCAGCGAACCACCGGTTACGACTTTAGCTCGCCGAGTTCAACGGCGTTGGGTTCGGGCCTGCCAGCCAACACCGCAAGCGGTGCAGCGAATCCTGGCTACCAATTGCCGCCAAGTCAATCGTACAACCGATAGAAGTTGACCGCGAAAAGTTGCAAGCGAAGCGACTCGTCAAACGTAGCGAAAGTCGCCAAGACTTTCGGCAGCCCGCACTAACATGTGTCGCAACGTTTGCTCGGCATGGCCGACCGAAACTCTTCACGAGTTTCGCTACCGTCGATGCAGCTTCGGGCCACCGAGCAATTCGATGCAGTATGGAATTCCACCAATCACTGCGTCAAGGCATTCGGCGATCGCGATCGGCTTTCCAGGCAGATTAATAATCAAGCTTTGATTTCGATATCCAGCCGTCTGCCGCGAGAGAATTGCTGTCGGAACAGTCAGCAGCGATTTGGCTCGCATCGCTTCGCCAAAGCCCGGTAGCATCTTGTCACAAACCGCCTCGGTCGCTTCGGGAGTAACGTCACGCGGGGCAGGGCCAGTACCGCCTGTTGTTGTAACCATCGAACAAAGCTCGATATCGCACAGATTTCGAAGCTCGCTCTCGATCTGAACGCGGTCGTCTGGGACGATCCGACAAACAAACTCGATTTCGTCAGAAAAAACAGCTTCAAAGTATCTGCGAATGGCTGGCCCGCTTAAGTCAGGATAAACACCTGCACTAGCTCGGTCAGAAAGCGTCAAAACGCCGAACTTGATTGCCATGACTTCCGTTAGGCGCCAATCATATCCAGAGCGTCGAGCACCGCGCCGGTTGCCTGCGACTTGTTCAGCACGTAAAAGTGGACGCCAGGCGCACCGGCATCGATCAATTGGCGAACTTGCTCGCGTGCGAAATCGACGCCGACCGAAAATTGCCATTCTGGCGATTCTTGTTCGGATAAGCGGTCGGTAAATCGCTGCGGCAAACCAGCCTTACACATCGAGGTAATCCGGCGAATCTGCGACAGATTAGTGACTGGCATGATTCCAGGGACAATCGGGACATCGATTCCGATCGCTTGGCAAGCGTCGGTGAATCGGAAGTAATCGTCGTTTTCGTAAAACAGTTGAGTCACAATGATGTCCGCGCCTGCATCGACTTTGCGTTTGAGGTTTTGCAAATCTGTTTTGGCATCAACGGCTTCTTGATGGACTTCAGGATATCCAGCGACCGCGATTCCCATGTCGCTGTGCTCGCGACGGATCAGCTCCACAAGTTCGTTAGCGTATCGAAGCCCGCCGTCGGTCATCTGGAATTCGGTTTCGCCCTTGGGCGGATCGCCTCGAAGAGCGACAATGTGCTCGACGCCCGCTTGTCGTGCACGATCAAGATATCCGCACAACTCTTCAACGGTCGATCCGACACAAGTCAGGTGGGACGCGACCGGTTTGCCAGTCTGCTCGATGACTTGCCGGATGACTTGCAGCGTCCGGTCCTGAGTCGAACCGCCGGCGCCGTAGGTGCAGGTGAAAAAATCGGGCTGGTACTTCATCAGCTCTCCGACCGTATCAAGCAAATTCACTACGCCTTCGTCGGTTTTTGGCGGGAATAATTCGAACGATAGCCCTCGATGTGTCCCGTCAAAATACTGTTTCAGGCTCATATTTGTCTTTTCCGAAGGGGTTACGAAACAGGCTTGGTATGGCCTGCTGGAACTGTGTTGATGGACGTTTTTGGAGTTATTCAGAGTTCTGCCGCCCGAAACGGCATCAACCGAAAGTGCAGGGCGACGAACCGATATTTTTTGGCAAGGAATTGGCGTAAATAGCTGAAACGGCCAAAAAATACTCTCGCGATGGTCAACAGATCGAAGAGAGCTGACAGCAATTCACGACACCAATCCACAACCCGCTCCAGTATAATTGACCGGCAAACAATGCAAACATCAATCAAAGATTACGTAGATTTATTAAAAACATGAGGATTTAACCCTCTCAAAAGCTGCGTCCGAACGCCAGGACAGGTCCTGGCTGACGATAGCCGCGACTTTTGGGTCACTGAATTTTAAGCCGCGATCGATTTTTAGCTTTTAAAAACGAAGTAGACTGCCCCGCACATGCACAGCCCGGCCCACAGAAAATTTAATGATAATGGCCGATTCATATAGAAAATGGCAAACGGAACGAACACCGCGAGAGTCACCACCTCTTGCAAAATCTTGAGCTGACCGAGTTCTAGGTGGTTGGCATTGCCGAACCGATTTGCCGGAACTTGCACTAAATATTCAAAAAAAGCGATCGCCCAACTAACCAGTACCGCGATATACCAGGGGCTGGTCGCTAGATCCTTGAGATGACCATACCAAGCAAAAGTCATGAAAATGTTAGAGATCGTGAGTAGAATAACGACGACTGCAATTACTTGATACACGATACTGCCTTTTCCACGAATCAAATTGGCCAGCTTTGAGATTAAGACGAATCAACGGAAAGTGCGGCGCTGAGATAGCCTAATTACTGTTTACAAACTTCCTTCGCACTTGAATACGTGACATTTGCTTGCGAACGAATAAGATCGATCAGATTGGGCATACCCAAGATGACACGGTCACATCCGGCTGGCGATTGGAAATTCGCTCGGTCGGCGTAGGGTCAGTTCACTAGCCACTTGCGGCTGAGAGTGCGTTTTTGCCGAAGCTTTCAATATGCAGATGAAGAAACCAAAGATCAAGCAGCCAGCGACCCACGGCACAATGGCTCCTGAACCGATGCTTTCCGGCCAAGATATACCGCACGCCGAACAGAGTGAATCCGTTTCGAAGATCGTTGACAATTTAGCTCGCAATGCTCAGCCTGACAAAATTCCAACGCCAAATACGAATAATGCGGATTTCGAGCTGGGGGCAAAACCAAATCCGCAGGACACTGCCTCGATTGCATCGACCTACGCAGCGGATTTTTCCGATGAACCGCCAGCCGCATCTTCCAAACCAAGGGTTCCGATTTATCGGCCTTCGGTACGACCGCCGATGGCGATTCTGAAGCTCTTTCACGACGGCGAACTCAATTTCACCGGCTACCCAATGATGACACCGCGCTTTCAAATTGGACGGCGCGAGGGCGACTTGGTAGTCGCTCACGACGTTTGGATGTCTGGTCGCCACGCGGAAATTCAACGCCGTCAGATCGGCAACGTCGTCCGTTGGTATCTGCTTGATGCAAACAGCACGAACGGGACGTTTATCAGACTGCCTTTCACACTTTTGAAGCACCGCGACGAATTGTTCATCGGTCGCGAGCGTTATCGATTCCAATTTATACCGCCTAACGCGTCGTTGCTGCATGTGACCCGCAGCGAGGGCGAAACTTGGCCGTTCAATTCGCCAGTTGAATCGATCGGCAGCCAAGTCAAGAACCAAATTTCTTGCGCGGCCGCCGACCCGTTTCTCGACCCAATTCACGCCACGTTCACCAAAAACGTCGACGGCACTTGGATTGTGCGCGACAACAACTCACAAAACGGAATCTGGTTCCGCGTCCGCGAAGTCGAACTAACCCCCGACACACAATTCCAGCTTGGCGAACAGCGCTTCGGCTTTTGGTTCCAGCGCTGAAGATTCTGAAGAATCGAACTTCAAGCAATTTCAATAATTTTGGTCGAGCGAATATCCCATCAGGCTGTTAAGAACACTCCGGTCGGTCTGGATTGACATTAGTTCCGTTCGACCACTGAAGAAAACGAACGGAACGGCCTCATTGATGTTTGGGTCAACCGAAATTGACGCGTTGCTGCCCATTACTTACGATACTGCTGGTCGAAAAAAACAAAAGGTTTGATGATTTCTGGTCAGACTTACACGACCACGATCGATTACCATCGCCGTAGCGAGCTGACTCAGTTGAATTATCCAGACGGGGCGGTTGTCAAACGCTCGCTGCAATCCCGACTGCAGCCAAGTTTGTCGCCATGCCTGTCCAGCAACTCGTTTCATCTAGCGTGGCCACGCTTAGATTGCCAGCTGGCGTCTTCATTGAATTGCCTTGCTCGCTGCCGTAAGTGTGAATCTTTCTCTTCAGTCTGCAGGCCGCGCCGCCAAAACCAAAGCCCGCCGCCCACTCCGCCGCCGCCAAGCCAAACGCTAGCCACACCGAACGCTCAGTTTGATTGGACCTTGCAAATGTTTTGAAGCAAATTGGTCTATAGTTCATTTGCTCCAGAAGTCATCGAATCGCTGATGGTTGAAGCGACTCCCAAAAAGAGGCTGAAACTTGTCACACCAACTGGAAAGTTGATGCGACGAGTTTTCAAAACTGCCTTGGAATTGTCCAACGACTGAGTTCTAGAATCCATAGCCGCGGTATCCCCCGAAACCTTGGTTGCCGAAGCTACCTGTTCCAATGCCAATGCTCAGACCACCACGTGAAGGATAACCATAACCGCCCATGTAGCTGCTGCCGCCACGATAGCCATAGTTTCCGTAGCCCGCTGTGTACCCACCGTAAGGAGCGTATCCTTGAGAGCCGTACATTCTGTTGGCATAACCATAGGTTTGGTTTGAGGGATAGCCGTAAAACTGTGTCGCTGGGCGATAGTTGCTGTAGCCTTGACTGCAATTTCCACGTCCCCTGGCTTGAGCTTCACTTGCGTCCAAGAACAGACTCGATGTCGCGGCGATCGCAGCAACTAACAATAGTTTTGTTTTCATCTTCATAATCTTTTCAAAAGAGTTTGAGAGTTGCGTTGTTTTAGACAGCTTGCACATCAAGCACCGGCAACTCACTAGGATTGATGACTCAGTTCTATGCTTGAGCGTGTTGCATCGTCATCGAGTGAATGAAGGGAATGAAGTGGTGGATTTCACCACGACGCCGGCTTCGGTTTTGGAATTGGACTTCGCTGAGCCAAATCAATGATGAAACTTCAGGATGGTGAAAGCCGCCATCTGGATTTGGTCGGCTGCTCGATGGTCTCCCCGTTTTCTCGGGACCAAAATGATAAATATACCTGCTTGAGAAATCGCCTTAGCTGTTGGGACGGTGAGCCCTGCAGACCAATAAAGTCCGAATCAGAATCAGTAAAACAAAAATGGCAACTCAGACATTGGCATTGGCCGCCCAATTTTTAAAACGCTGGTTTTCGGAAGACCGTTCGCTTGAAAAAGCCGCGAGCGAATTGCAGGCTTGGATGCGAAAAGTTGAACAGCGTGGAATTCCCCACTTTGGCGAAACTGGAACACGACTACAACCGTTTCGCGCTATGTTGGTAGAACACTTCGATGATGAAGACAAAATGCTGGACGAATTGGCCAAGAATTATTCAAAAGATTCGCCAGAGATCGCCGCAATGCGAAGGCAGTCAACGCGAGATCACAATTGCTTGTTAGCGGATTTGGATGACTACTGCAGGCGTCTAAATCAACTCGAACCGCCGTTCCAATCGTGGCAAGCGGCGATGGAAGAGTTTGATTTGCTCATTTGTCGCTTAGAGCTACATGAAGACCAAGAATCCGAAAGCCTGCAAGCCATGATGCCTGGCGAATGAAGGTGGCTGTGACCTTCAATTTGGAAGCGAGCCAAGCGCGGCGATATTGCTTTTTTCACGAAGAGGTAGCCTAAAGAGAATTTGCGAAACTCCTCAATTGTCGGGAAATACACTAGTTGACATATCGCGACCTGTCGATATATTGATCTAACCGGTAATTGGAGAAATCATGGCAGCAAAAAACCCTAAATCGAAACCCGACAAACCGCCTGGCACAGTAGAAGACTTCGCTGAGGCTGCCGAATGTCTAAAGACACTCGCTCATCCGGTGCGTCTGCGGATTGTGCAAATGCTGCTTCATGGACGGTACACGGTTGGGGAACTGGCAGCTGACTGCGGTATTCCAGATAACGTTGGGTCGGAACATTTGCGACTTTTGCAGCGCTGTGGATTTTTAGCCAGCGAGCGCGAAGGACGCAACGTTTACTACACAGTTGCCGAGCCACATCTTGAGAAGCTGATGGCTTGCATTGAGGGACGTTTTCTGCCGTGTGGAGCGAAGTATCGTTGATTGAACTTCAGATTTGAGAGCAGTTTTTTTCGCGCAACACATCGTCACCTAACGATATGTTGAGATAATGATCTAACAAAGAGGATTTAGAAATGCAAACGATTGATGTAAAGCAGTTGGCCGCAAAGCAGAAAAATGAGAGTGTTGACTTTATCGACGTGCGAATGCCGACGGAGTACCGAGAAGTTCACGCTTCCGGAACGAAAAATTTTCCGCTTGATTCGTTAGATCCAGAGAAGATCGCCGGATCGCGTAACGGTAGATCAGGGCAGCCGCTGTACGTGATCTGCAAGAGCGGGAATCGTTCTAGCAAAGCCGTGCAGAAGTTCCTGGACGCGGGCTACGACAACGTCGTCAACGTCGAAGGCGGAACGACTGCTTGGTTGGACGCAGGTCTGCCAGTAGTGCGTGGCAAGAAAGGTGTCTCGCTTGAGCGCCAAGTAAGAATTGCCGCAGGGTCGATTGGTTTGATCGGTTCGCTCGCTGCAATCTTCACCGGCAATGTTTACTACGCTGGCATACCGGCGTTCATTGGTGCGGGACTCACCTTCGCTGGAATTACGGACACCTGCGGGATGGGGATGATGCTTGCGAAGATGCCGTGGAACCAATGCAAGGACAGCGGGTCATGTTCGGTCTAGCGATCCTGTTCGGCAGTATTGTGGGTTTCGCGCTGGGCCTAACTGGCGGTGGAGGCGGAATCTTCGCAGTTCCATTGCTGGTATACGGCTTGGCGGTTGCTCCGCGCGAGGCTGTCGGAATTTCACTGGCGTCGGTCGGTGGAACAGCTTTGTTCGGCGCGGTACCACGACTGGTTCGAGGGGAAGTTGAATTGCGAACGGGAATTCTGTTCGCAGTTGCGGGAATGTTAGGTGCACCGATTGGTTCGTACCTCTCAAAACTCGTGCCTGAGAAAGTGTTACTGGTACTGTTCGCGATCTTGATGCTGGTAGTCGCCCAACGGATGTGGGCCAAGTCTCGCAATCCAGAGATCGCTAGTGGCGTTTGCTCGACCGAAAGCGAAAACGGAACAGATCGAAGTGCTTGTCAACGCGACTCCGATGGCAAGTTGCGTTTAACCTCGAAGTGCGCTCGGTTGCTGGCCTTCGTTGGGCTGATAACCGGAGTGCTGTCAGGCATGTTTGGAGTCGGCGGTGGCTTTGTGATTGTTCCAGCGTTGGTGTTATTTAGTGGCATGGCTATTCATCAAGCAGTCGGCACGTCGCTGTTTGTGATAGTCCTGATCAGTATCAGCGGTGTCGCTTCACAGCTTGCCAGCGGAAACGAATTACCGATCGATACAACTTTGCTGTTCATGGTCGGAGGATTCGTCGGCATGTGGTTTGGCGGCATCGTCGCTAAACGACTCAAAGGTCCAATGCTGCAAAAAACTTTCTCGATAGCGATCGTTCTTGTAGCCGCTTTTGTAATTTTCAAATCAGTTGTTCTTTCAACGAATCAGTAAGTCAAATTAGGAGAATCAAAAATGTTACTCAAATATTTCTACGACGAAAAACTCGCGCATGCTTCTTACATGGTTGGATGTCAGCGAGCTAGTGAAGCGGTTATCGTCGATCCAGGTCGCGATATCGAGCAGTATTTAGCGATGGCAAAGAAGGAAGGCCTTCAGATCGTCGCTGTGGCTGAAACACACATTCACGCCGATTATGTTTCGGGTGCTCGTGAATTGGCGAATCGCATTGATGCGCAATTGTATGTTTCGGATGAAGGACCAGCCGACTGGAAGTACGAATACTTAGAACCGTACAAGCATCAATTGATGCACGACGGCGATCACTTCATGATCGGTAAGATTCGATTCGACGTGATGCATACGCCGGGTCATACACCCGAAAGCATCTCGTTTGTGCTGACGGATCAAGGTGGCGGGGCTGACGAGCCAATGGGAATCTTCACTGGGGACTTTGTCTTCGTGGGTTCTATCGGACGTCCCGACTTGCTCGAGGAAGCCGCTGGACTTGCTGACACCGCAGAACCAGGTGCGCGAGGTCTGTTCAAGTCAGCTGAGCGTTTCAAATCGCTGCCTGATTTCTTACAAGTCTGGCCAGCTCACGGAGCCGGCAGTGCGTGCGGTAAAGGGCTCGGTGCAATTCCGTCTTCAACCGTTGGTTACGAGAAACTATTCAACCCAGCCCTGCAGTTCACCGACGAAGAAGAGTTCGTGCATTACATCTTGGCTGATCAACCTGAAGCACCAAAGTACTTTGCCGTGATGAAGCGAGTCAACAAGGAAGGGCCAAGAGTTCTCGGTGCGAACCATCATCACGAAATGCTTGGCGTATCGGGTTTAACCGCTGCATTGGAATCAGGAACCGTTGTCGATTTAACTCCTTCGGAAGAATACGCCAAAGGTCACGTTCCAGGCACGATCAATATTCCAATCGGAATGCTCGCATCTTGGGCTGGTTGGCTGGTCGACTACGACCGCCCCACTTACTTGATCTGCGAACCAACACAATTGGAAGAGGCCGCTCGCGTTCTGCACAAGATCGGAGTTGAGCAAATCGAAGGTGCGTTCGATGCAAGCGCGGTTAAGTCTTCCGGGAAAGCGACTGAAAGCTATGCAGTTGGAACGCCCAAAGAGCTGTTGGCTTCGATCAAGTCGGGCAAGGCGAAACTGCTGGACGTGCGCTCGAATGACGAGTGGAACGAGGGACACATCGAAGGAGCTGAACATCGATTCTTGGGTCGTCTGCCTAACAATCTCGACGGTTTAGAGCGTGATGAAAAGCTGGTGATTCACTGCCAAGGTGGCGCGCGCTCTTCGATCGCAGTCAGCGTTCTACAAGCTGCCGGATTCAATGACGTGGTGAACTTATCAGGTGGTTACGCCGCTTGGAAAAACGCTGGATTGCCGAGTGTGAAATCACAACCGGCTATGAGTAGCTGAGCTAAGAGTAGCCAGACCCTTGAATAGTCTCTCTGTGTTCTGAGAGTCGCCGAAAGTCTCTCGGCGACTTCAGGAACAGCCGAATTGAAGAAAGAACCTTTTATGGACGCAATCCTAAATCGACCTTCCCTTGCCGATCGACTCAACGATCCGCACACGGCTGAAGTGCTGCATCTAAAACCGAGTTGCGATCTCTTTAAGTGAATGTTGAGGACGTCGTCGATTACAAGAAGTACTCGTTCGCAGGTTGTGAGCGCGAAGGCGAACCGTTGGATTTAGTTTGCCGACTGAAAGGTGCTAGCGACGTAGAGATATTGCCACTGTCAATTCATCAAACCATGGAGAAATTCCTAACCTCACGCAGTCATGTTTCCCCAGTACGTGACCATCGGTCGCGAGCGATCGATTTCCCCGATAGTTATTTCAGTCAAGACGAGTTGCTTCGATCTATGAAAGTTTGAAAACTCATTTGAGTAGTGCTGCGGGAAGCAGTTGAACTCGCTGTACAACTCGACGCGTAAGCGAGGGCTTTTACGGCAACTCCCTTGCTCACGCACCGGGTTACGATTTCTTTAAACAACAATATTTCATCCTCGCAGGACTAGCAACAATCTCGCGACTTGGACGCTTGTAAGCCTTAAAGACTAGACAGAACTAACACATGTCTCCTTATTACGAATCTGCCAAACGAGAATTGGATAGTCACTAGTGAATATAAAAATAAGAAGTGCGCTCCTAAGATTTACTTACCTATTAGTCTTGAGTTCGGGCACGTACGCCTACGCTCAGGACTTAGCGGTACTCCCCAAGAGTGCATCTAAGCAAAGCGATACGCAAGAGAAGATCGAGTTGGGTAAGAAGCTCTACTTTGATCCTCGATTGTCATCAACGGGGATAGTATCTTGCAACAGTTGCCACAACTTGATGGAAGGTGGTGACGATGGCCGTGCGACGTCGATGGGCGTTAATGGTTTGACGGGAACGCGAAACGCACCGACCGTGTGGAACTCGGCTTTTCAAGCCTCCCAGTTTTGGGACGGCCGCGCAGCAACGCTCGAAGAACAAGCCAAAGGCCCGATGGTTGCCGACGTCGAAATGGGAATGCTTGGGCATAACCAAGTGATCAGTCGTATAAAGGAAATTCCTGGGTATGTCAGTGAGTTTGAAGCAGCGTTTGGAAAAGGAGTCACAATTGAAAATGCGGTCGAAGCGATTGCCGCGTTCGAGCGAACACTCATCACGCCGCGTTCCGCGCTGGACCGTTATCTCGCCGGTGACAAGCTTGCAATGAACGAAACGCAAGTTCGCGGGATGAAACTGTTCGGTGCAACCGGATGCACCGAATGTCATTCCGGACCTGCGCTCAATGGTTGGCAGCCCGGAAGCAAAGCCGAATTCGTCGAGTTTCCGCGATTCTCCGAGTCTCCCTACGTTCAGAAATATGACTTAGCCGCTGATCTTGGACGTTCAAAAGCTTCGGGAAAAGTTGCCGATGACCATTGTTTCAAAACACCGACGTTGCGGAACATTACGCTCACAGCTCCCTATCTACACAACGGTCGCGTGAATTCGTTGGCCGAAGCATGTCGGTTGATGGCCGGCACTCAATTGGATGTGAAACTAACAGACGCTGAAGTCGCCGACTTGACTGCGTTCCTGTCCGCACTCGAAGGCGAGTTCCCAAGTATGACATTTCCTCGACTTCCGTCTCACTCCGGAGAGTCCGTGATGACCGCTTCTCTAACCAACGTGGGAAATGACAAGTGATCGATGAAACCAAACTAAACGGATTTCCCCATCTCTCTCAAAAGAACCATCTCATGCAACGCACAACATCTTTACTTACCGTTTTATTTCTCGGCGTGTCCATCGTTTTACCAGCGGGTGCACAAGAGCAAGCCGAGCAGCGCCGAGGGATGAAGAAGCTTTCGGTGCAAGCTGATAACAAGCCCGCCACGGCGCATGAACTCAATTTTCCTGTCATTGAGAAACATGGAGGTGTTGTTCAGTTTACTGACGCTGCTCAGCAACCTCGTCAGGGTACGAAGTTGTTAGTCGATCTGACCAGTGGCGGCGACGCGGACAAGCTGAACGCGGGCCTGGAGAAAGTCGCTAAGTACGTCAATATTTATGCCGGTGGAGGAGCCCGACCGGCGAAGGTTCAGATCGCTGTGGTTTTTCACGGCGAGGCAACTCTTGCGGTGCTCAATTCCGACGCTTACTCAGCCAAGTTCAAAACCGATGGCAATCCGAACTTGGAACTCCTGCAAGGACTGAAAGAGTCAGGTGTTGAGTTCTACGTGTGCGGTCAAACGCTGATCTCCAAAGGCTTTGCGCCCGAGGATGTTGCCGCGTCTATTGAAACCGCTGTATCGGCCTTGACTGCCGTTGTGAATCTTCAAGCCGACGGTTACGCGTACGTACCACTCGCTTCGGCATCGCCAGCAGCCAAAGTCGAGCCGCGAGCAATCGCTGTAAAAGAAGCGGACAAGACGAACCACGCAGTCACTAACCAAAGACAAATGCCAGTCCGCGGTATGGGAATGGGACGCGGCCCCGGTGCAATGCAGGGAATGCGAGGGGATATGATGACGCTGCATGCCATGTTCGCCGACCGTGACAAAATCAAACGTACAGTCACCAACTTTCCCGATGGCGCCGAAGCGGTCACCGAATCAGACGATCCAGCGATCGCAAGCATGTTAAAAGAACACGTGCCTGCGATGGAAGACCGAGTTATGAATGACAATCCATTGCCTCCAATGACGTTTCACCCGATCTTCATCGAATTGATTAAGCATGCTGATGACTACACATTGACATATGAGGAGACTGATAAAGGTATGAAAGTCAAATATCAATCTGATGAACCTTATGTTGTGATGTTGGTTCAAGAACATGCGAAGCTGATCGGTCGATTCATAAAGAATGGCATGGAAGAACTTCACGCTCCGTATCAGTTTCCAGCATTTCCCAAGGGACCTTGACGGCAAGCCGACCAATCGCGTTCATTCTTACAGCGACCGCAATCGCGTACCTGCACAAAACGAACAGGTGACCGAGTACCCGTTATGACAAACACACTTATATTCATTTGGGCGGTGGTTCTAATGCTCGCTTTCAGCTCCGTCGCAGCTCTCGTTTGGGCTGTCGCCTCAGGACAACTCGGAGAGTTTCAAAAAGGTGCGACCTGTATTTTTGATGACGACGAACCTATCGGCGAAATGACAGACAACTTTCCTGCGAGCCATTCCAAATCAAGCGAATCGACAACCTAAATATGAACACCCCCAGTCAGGCCAAGGGTCCTCAACACAACTTCGATACCATGGATGTGAGTGTCCGAGCGGATATAGACCGTTCGTGTCGCGAAGTGGTTTTGCTTTGGTACGCCAGTAGCGTTTTTTGGTTGCTGCTCGGTTCCGTATTGGCCTTAGTCGCTTCGATCAAACTACACACGCCCGGCTTCTTGGCTGGGTCGGAATGGTTGACGTTTGGACGCGTGCGTCCGGCCCACCTCAACACAATGATTTACGGTTGGGCATCAATGTCGGGGATGGGAACGCTGCTCTGGCTAATGGCTCGTTTATGTAAATTGCCACTTCCTTGGCGTGAGGGACTGATGATCGCAGGCCTCTATTGGAATGGCATGGTTGCAATCGGAACGTGGCAGATTTTAATTGGTAATGGGACCAGTATTGAATGGCTTGAATTCCCCTGGTGGATTTCAATTCCTCTGGGAGCCACGTTCTTGGTGGTGATTGCGCTGTCCATCAAGATGTTGCGAGAACGTCGTGAAAAGCATTTGTATGTATCGCAGTGGTATTTGTTTGGCTCAACCATTTGGTTTCCGTTTCTCTATATCGGAGCCACAATCTTGATTCACTCGCCGGCCGCAGTGGGCGTAGCCAAGGGGACAGCGAATTGGTGGTTTGCCCATAACGTACTCGGCCTTTGGTTGACACCGATTGGACTTGCTTCGGCTTACTACTTCATCCCAAAAGTCCTGGGACGGCCGATCCATAGTTACTACCTGTCGATCATTGGGTTCTGGACACTTGCTTTGTTTTACAACTGGGCCGGAACGCACCATTTGATTGGTGGCCCATTGCCAGCGTGGCTGGTAACCGTTGGCACCGTCGGCAGCATGATGATGTTTGTGCCCGTGATTACTGTCGCCGTGAACCATCACCTTACGATGGTTGGTAACTTTTCAAAACTTCGTGTGAGTCCGACCCTTCGGTTCATCGTATTCGGCGCGATGTCATACACTGCCGTTAGTGTTCAAGGATCATTGACGGCGCTGCGGACCGTAAACGAAACCGGTCACTTCACTCACTATACTATTGCTCACGCTCACTTAGGTGTTTATTCGTTCTTTACGATGATTGCATTTGGCTCGATGTACTACGTTATGCCGCGACTGGTGGAACGTGAATGGATTAGTAGCCGACTGATCAAGGTTCATTTCTGGTGCTGTGCGATCGGCATTCTGATGTACTGGGTAGGCTTGTCCATTGGCGGTTGGTTGCAAGGTACCTGGATGAATAATCCAGACATTCCTTTCATGGACATCGTTCGCCGAATGATTCCCTATTTGTGGTCACGCTCAATTGCGGGCACGCTGATGACGATCGGTCACTTCGCGTTCGGAATATTGGTTTGGAAGATGCTTCGCCGTGAAGGTGGTTGGTTGGTCGATCCGACATTGTTCGTTTCAAGGAAGGAAGCGGCCGCCGAGGCATCCATGCTAAAGGCAATCTCAGATGCAGGAGTCGACGAATGAACCGAATTTCACTCATTATGGCAGGCGTTTTTGCAACTGTGATCGCCTCGTTGTTTGGCCTCGTCTTGATTCCGAGCATGCAATTCCAACAGATGCCACCGAAAGAAATTTTCGCTGCAGACGGCTCAACTACCATGTATCCAGTAGCGCTCGAAGATTTTCGCGAAGCTCCTGGCAAGGAGGTCTATCGATCAATGGGTTGCGTCTATTGTCATTCGCAACAAGTGCGTCCTGAAGGTTTCGGGGCCGATATTGATCGAGGCTGGGGACAGCGAAGATCGGTACCACGCGACTATGTCTTGCAAAACCCACCTTACCTTGGAACGATGCGGACCGGTCCCGATTTAGCAAACATCGGCGTCAGACAACCGACTGAAGCGTGGCACTATCTGCATTTGTACGACCCGCAAATCACGTCGCCAGGTAGTGTCATGCCGTCGTTTAAATTCTTGTTTCAAACGACAGTGGGAAAGGAACCTACGCCGCCGCTTGGCTCGCTGGTAATCCAGTTGCCCGAGACGTCCGCAAGTGAGCCGACTTGGATCGTTCCAAGTGTTCGTGCGATTTCCTTGGTCGCATACTTGAAGTCGCTTGCGCAGAAGTATGAATTGGAGGAAGTACAATGAGCGACAAGAAGAGCCAGAGCAGAGATAAACTGTCCACCGATCGGGAAGGTTTTTCCTCCTACGAACAACCCGGTTCGGAATCGCCCGACATACAAGAGATTCACCGAGCAGTTTTGCGAGAGCAATTTGAGCCGTCAGAAGGCCAGCAGCGAGTGCCCATTACGTTGTTTCTGCTATTCATTGCTTTGGCGATGTGGTCCGGCTACTACCTCAGCGAATATGACGGCAATTTTCAAGCGAATGTGTACGATGGGCCGGATGCGTTTCGATTGATGGATCTATCGCAAGCCGGTGTGCAAATCGAACGCAAGATCGATCCAATTTTACTTGGAAAACGCATTTTCAATAACTGCATTTCGTGTCACCAGGGATCCGGCGAAGGCATTGCGGGACAGTACCCGCCGTTGAATCAGTCCGACTGGGTAAACGGTGACGACCGCGTCCTCGCTAAGATTCTGCTCCATGGTCTAGACGGTCCGATCGAAGTTCGAGGATCCATATATAACGCGAAGATGCCGGCGTGGAAGCACTTGAGCGACCGAGACATCGCAGCGGCGCTGACCTATATCCGTCAAGCTTGGGACAACAAATCTCCTGCCGTTGATGAAGCTACGATCGCGGCCGTTCGAACGGAAACGGCATCGAGAACCTTGGCTTACACTGCAACTGAATTGCGAGCGAACTGATGAGTTGCTGTGGCGAGGAAATACGCAACCCCGATTCGAAATCTAAAGCGTCAAACGAGTCGCCGCAACGTCGCGTCTCGAGTGACTTGATAGCGCTGATCGTGGCAGGCTTCATCGCTGGCAATAGCACACTTGCAACGCTTGTCGTCAATCTTTCTGACATGACGCCCCAAACGCGTTTTGTGTTTCAAATCGGCTTATTGATTTCAACGCTGTTGGTTGCCGCGCTGCTGGCACCACAGTTAACTCGAAATATCCTCGCGAATGCCAAGCGAAGAACGCTATCCGTCGACATGTTGTTTGTTCTTGGATGCGTCGGCGCAATGGGATTTTCGCTGCTCGCTTTCTTTCGCGGCACCGGACCTGTTTACTTTGAAGTGTTCAGTATCCTCCTGGTTATCTACTGTCTTGGATCATGGGTCAAACGTCGGACTCAACACAAAGTATGGACAAGCCTTGATGCATGGTCGCCCACTAAACACTGGTGCATAATTGTTGATGCCCAAGGAAATTTGCAAAAGCGAGTTGTCGCCGATGTGCAACCCGGTGATCTAGTTCAGGTTCCAAACGGCGCGATGATTCCCGTTGACGGAGTGGTTCGGCAAGGCGAGGCGTTTGTACGTGAAGCGGCGATTACAGGGGAACCACACGTTCGAAGTGTATACGCTGGTGACCGAGTCTTTGCCTCATCCGTTGTCGTCGACGCACCACTTCTGATCGAAGCTGAGACGTTGGGCAGTGATCGACTCATTGACCGAGTAACATCAGTTGTCGAGGCCGCTCAAAATGCACCGAGTCGTTGGCAAACACAAGCGGATCGGATGGCCCGCTGGTTCACGCCGTTTGTGGTCATAGTTACGACGCTGACCTTTGCGGGTTGGTTGCTGGCGGTAGACGTTGCGACTGCTTTGATGATCTCGCTATCGGTATTGCTGGTGGCTTGTCCATGCGCTTTCGGTTTCGCGACGCCCGTATCCATTTGGGTAACCCTTTCGCGTTTGGCATCGCGATCTATGGTGGTGAGGCGTGCTGACGTGATCGAACGTCTGGCAGCCATTGATACCGTCGTGTTTGATAAGACAGGAACACTGACCGTCTTGAAGCCCGAATTGTCGCAGCTGATCGTTCGCGATGGTCACGAACTGCATTTTACCGCTGAACAGATTCTTGGATTGGCGAGGTCGATCGAAGCTCATTCACACCACCCGATTGCTTCGGTGTTTCTTGTCTCCACAGAGTCGATCTACCCAACGCTAAAAACAGAGTCCATTCCTGCCGTCGGCGTGCGTGGCACTGTGCGAATGAACGAGGCGAATCATGAGATTGAGGTCGGTCGTCTTAGTGATTTGAATCGCCCCTGCTGCGACAAGGATTTCTTAGATCAAATTCACGAATTGCAAGAGCCCGGACAGCAAGCCATTGCGATTCGAGTCAATGGCGAATTGGTGGCCGCTGCGCTGATTCAAGAAACGATGATTGACACGCTCGACGAAGGTCTTACTCAAATTCGTGCTCTCGGGGTCAAAGTCAAAGTCTTTTCGGGGGACCGCGGCAACCGAATCGATCGACTCGGTATTACTGATTCCATCGGCGGCATGACGCCTGATGACAAAGCGAGCGAAGTGCAGTCGCTTTGTGATTCAGGACGTCGCGTGCTCTTTATTGGTGACGGGGTGAACGACGCGGTTGCGATGAGCCACGCTACCGCTTCGATTGCGGTTGCTGATGGTTCGGCCCTCGCAACTGAATCATCGGACATCGTCTGGCACGGACACGATTTGCGCAACATCGCGGCAGCCATCACCATTGCACGGCGGAGTGTTTCTCGGCTTCGTCGATCTTTGTTGTTCGCTATCACCTACAACACCATTGGTATGATGATCGCTGTTACTGGCTGGCTTCATCCCGTTGTTGCCGTGCTTTTAATGATGGGTTCCAGTTTGACCGTGGTGCTGCATGCAGCCGATATGAATTTGGAAAGCCAACAGGTTGACGAACCTTTATCGCTTTCGAGATCTGACTCTGTTGAAGTAGGTATCGCTGTTTCAGACGCAGACTCAGTGAACAATCCACCCAAAGAGCTGATTCAAATTAGCTTGTTAAAATCGGTGGCGTCATGACCTGCTCAAACATTGTGTTGTTAGGCATTGGTCACACGAACGCTCATGTTGTGAAAGAATGGGTGAGTGATCCGATTCCGGGTTGCACATTGACGTGTATCAGCAAGTTTCCGACCGCGACGTATTCAGGAATGCTTCCTGGAACACTTGGTCAACAATTCAGCGACGACGAGATGCGAATCGACTTGCAAAGACTCGTTGATCGCGCGGGGGCGAAGCTGATTCTGGCTGATACCTGTGGGCTCGATCTTGAAACGGGCGAAGTCCACTTCTCGGACCATGATTCGATTCCGTTCAACGCACTTTCGATCGGCGTTGGATCGATGCCTGCCAGGTGGAAGCAACAATCGGAATCGCCGTTGTTGGTTACGATAAAGCCGATGCAAACTTTCTTGAGTCGTCTGAGCGATCGGCTGAAGTGTGCCTGCGCAGACAAAGACTCCACGTTGCGGATCGCGATCGTCGGCGGTGGTGTAGCCAGTGTTGAAATCGCATTTTGCTTGCATGAAAGACTTTCTAAGAACGCTAACCGCCGCGACACCAAGATCGAAATTTTCACCAGCAGCGAACGTATAGCGGACGGAATGCGTGATCGGAGTATTCGTCGTATTGAAAAGCTACTCGCGTCGCGTGACATTCACGTTCGGGCTGGACATCGTGTTGTGGAAGTTGGCGAGACAGATATTGTCCTTGACGATGGTTGCCGCAAAGCTGTCGACTGTGTGATCTGGGCAACTGGAGCAGCTGCACCAACGGTTTTAGGTACGCTCGGTTTACAGACAGACGATCGCGGTTTTATAGCCACGAACAATAGGTTGCAATCATTGACTGATCCACGAGTTTTTGCTGTGGGGGATGCGGGGACTGTGATTCAATCGCCATCACCCAAAGCGGGTGTTTACGCGGTTCGGCAGTGCCCTATTCTATGGCACAATCTCCACGCACTTATTACCGGTGGTCCGATGCGAGCATTCAAACCACAGCGTGATTTTTTGAAATTACTTAACACAGGCGATGGCAAGGCGTTACTTGAATATGGCTGGTTGACCGCCCATGCCCGTTGGTGCTGGGCACTAAAAACTTGGATCGATAAAAAGTTTGTAAATGAATTTAAAAGTGGGTTAATTCCCCGAAGAGGTATCATGCTAATGAAAATCGCAATGTTTTGGTTACTGACAGCTTTATGTTTGTTACACAACTCGTGGTTGGCTGCACAAGAATCGGCTCAGCAGTCAACGAAGCCAGCGGGAAGTTCTGTTCCAGCTGGTATCAACGACAACTTCAAGAATCCAGACTTAAATGTGGACGAATGGATTGAACGATTTGAAGTTGAAAGTCGTGAAGTATATGCCGCGCGCGATGAAGTCTTGGAAGCCTGCGAAATTCGGCCCGGCGAACGCGTCGCTGACGTCGGAGCAGGCACTGGTTTCTATAGTCGGTTATTCGCCAAGGCGACTGGATGGGACGGTTGGGTTTACAGCGTTGACATCGCGCCGAGATTTTTGCAGCACATTGCTTTGCGCGCTACCGGTGAAGGAATTGAGAACCTAACGCCGGTGTTAGGAACGGATGTTTCTATTCGACTGCCACCAGAATCAATGGACCTCGTTTTTATTTGCGACACCTATCATCACTTCGAAAGCCCACAACAATCGCTTGCATCCATCTATCGAGCACTTAAACCCGGTGGTCGATTAGTTCTGATCGACTTTAATCGCATTCCCGGAGTGTCTCGTGAATTTTTGATCGGCCACGTCCGCGCTAGTAAAGAAGTTTTCAGGTCAGAAATCATTGATGCAGGTTTCGAGTTCACTGACGAAATCGAAGTCAAGGCATTTGAAGAAAACTATCTTCTGCGATTTACCAAGCCAAAGCAGTCTGACAATAATTAGCACAACATCCTGTTATTCAAGGTGAGAAGTCAACGCGCAAGAAGCTGCCGGAAGCGAAACGAATCCGACTGTCACTCACTGTGCCGAAGCGTCTGTCCAATGATTGGCTGACAATTTTTGTACGTTTGCTGTCTTGGTCATTTCTTTTGCGGATGTTTGTTTCAATCTTGAAATTTTTCGAAGGGTGGCTCGTACGAAGCCTAGTGAATTCAGCTACCTCGATTTGGTTGAAGCAACGTGGGGTGGTCCGAACTTCACGGGCGCGCTGACCTCTAAAATTGTTAGCTTCAAAGCTCAACCAATCGGAGGGCCGTCATTGCCAAAAAGCAATCAAGTCCTGTATCTTCGACGAGACGATCTGAAATGACGACAGCCACGCGAACAATCTCCGCTCCAACCGCTCGCGTAGGCAAGACAGCACCGGACTTTGAAGCGAATGCATTCATGGACGGTAGATTCCGGCCCATCAAATTGTCGGACCTTAAAGGCAAGTGAGTCGTTAGGTGCTTTTACCCTGGCGACTTTACTTTCATTTGCTGACCGGAACTGGCGACCGTGGCGGCTCGTTACAACGAGCTCGAAGAACTCGATGTCCAAGTTATCTCGTTCAGCACGGACATTCGCTTCAGCCACAAGATCTGGAACGACTCCGAATTGTCCAAGATGATCTCGGGAGGTTTGCCGTCCCCTATGTTGACCGATCCAGCGGGTCGCACCTGCCAGGTCTACAGCGTCAAAGATGATGATGCCAGCCTTGATAAGCGAGGTCGGTTTATCATCGACCCCGACGGCGTGATTCAAGCGATCGACAAGATGCAACATCCGTCTGACATTGGAAACAGCCCGATCTCCGATCGTCAAAACGGTTGGATTGAAGGCAAATCAGAGAAACATAACTTGAAGTCAAAAAAGTGTTTGAAAGGTCAGCCAAAAAAGGCAACTGACGGACAGGTTCGCAGCTTCGAATCCCAAAACAATTCCCGGCCTTTTTTAGATTCTTGAAAAGAGAACTTGATCATTCGAAATATCCGATTGCTCCTCTAGGGTTAAATTTTCGAAGACTCGCAAGATTTCTCCTTTCGAAAGCCGTTAGAATTAAGCGAATGGTAGGATGCAGAGAATCCGCTTACGTGTCCAAGACTGATTACAAGGCTATCGAAATGATGAGAAATGTATGCCTCGGTTTGATGATGCTAGCTTGCTTTCAAACGGTGACCGTCGCGCAAAAGCCGACGCGGGACCAGAAAGTGAGACTCGATAAGAAAAAAGTCGAGCAGACCGGCTTCTGGATCTATAACGACTTGGCCAAGGCTTACGAAATCGCCAAGCAATCTAACAAACCAATCGTGGTCGCGCTGCGTTGCATACCCTGCGAAGAGTGTGTCAAGTTGGATGATGAACTGGTAGACACAGATCCAGTCATTCGACCGTTGCTGGAACAATTCGTTTGCGTTCGCGTTGTCGGTACCAATGGACTCGATCTGGATACGTTTCAGTACGATACCGATCAGTCGTTTGCGGTCTTCATGCTCAACGCCGACAAGACGATCTATGGTCGCTTCGGTACTCGATCGCATCATACAGACTGGAGTGATGACGTATCATTATCAGGAATGGCGCGCGCATTGGAGGCAGCCTTAGCGTTGCATAAGAGCTATCCGGCAAACGCGGAGTCGCTGGCTGGCAAACGAGGCGCGCCGCTTGAGTTTGCGTCGCCTGAAAAGTACCCTTCTCTAAAGGATAAGTACACGGGGAAACTCGACTACGAAGGCGACGTGGTTAAGAGCTGTATTCACTGTCATCAAATCGGCGACGCTCAGCGTGATTACTATTGGAGCCAATCCAAACCGATTCCTCAACGATTGATGTTTCCCTATCCGCACCCAACGTCAATTGGACTCGTGCTCGATCCAACGCAATGTGCGACGGTGAAATCAATCGCCACCGACTCGGCTGCTTCGAAGGCAGACCTGCAAGTTGGAGATCGAATTTCACATATCAATGGCCAACCGATCGTATCGATTGCTGATGTACAGTGGATCTTGCATCATGTTAGCGAAACTGGTGGCTCGATCGAACTGACCGTTAGTCGTATGGCGCGCGAGTTTCAAACTCAAATCACATTAGAGAGCGGCTGGCGTCGCGTGGACGACAATTCGTGGCGCGTTGCTTCTTGGCCGCTACGACGGATTGCGACTGGCGGCATGAAACTGGTGGACCTGACCAAGCAAGAACGCGAAAGCCAGAATATCACCGGAGCAATGGCTTTGAAAGTGCTCAGCGTTGGACAGTATGGCGCACATGCAACCGCCAAAAAAGCTGGCTTTCTCCAAGACGATATCATCTTGGAATTTGACGATCAAGAAAACTTTGATCGTGAGTCAGATCTGTTCGCTTACGTTAACGAGCATCGCGCGCCCGGTGATACTGTGAACGTAAAAATTCTTCGAAACGGCAAAATTCAAACGCTAAAATTACCAATTCAACTGTAGCGCATACGGGACTGCTGAAACGTGAACCAACTTAGGAATGAGCGAATCTGAACAAAAGTAAATCGAGGGAGCGGGTTGCTTCTATTGTCTGTTCCGATTCAGACTCCATCCTCACTTGTTGCTCAAAACAAGTTCCGTCTCTTTGTTTTTCTTATTCGAAGGACATAACTATTTGGTTTGATACCGTCCAGTTTTTGTTTTCGAAAGAAACAAGAAGGGCTGATTTGAAATTGCCAATCCCTTGCTTCTGATACCTCGCAACCACTAGGCACTGATTCTAAACTGACCTCGATCTGTTTTTGCCCTGTCCGCGATCTTGAGCGAACAGGAGAGCGAATTATGGGTCATGGATTGAGTGATGAACTGTGAAATACGATCGAAGATACTTTTCCAGAACCCGCAGCGACAGGTAGACCTCCTGCGAATCCAAGGAAGATGCTCGATGCGATGATTTGGATAAACAACACAGGTGCTAAGTGGCGAGACGTACCGCCAGAACTCGGCGCATGGCAAACTGTGTTCAAGCATTTTGATCTTGGGAATGATGATGGGACCCTTTAAAGAGTCGTTGAACGGCTTACGCAGCACGCGATCGATCGCGGTCGACTGAATCAGGATCTTAGGTGTATCGATGTGACAATCATGAGAGCACACCGATGCGCCGCCGAAGACGCAAAACAAGGGATCCGGAGGAACCAGTTGCTCATGCCTTAGGCCGTTCAAAAGTTGGATTTGCAACGAAAATCCACTTATTGGCCGACGGAAATGGCAACCCGCTGGGCTTCCACCTAACGGCAGGGCAAGTTCATGACTCGGCCGTTGTGGACGAGGTCATGATAACGGCCAATGGACTTGCCGATAGTAAAGGTCAGCCAGTTGCATGGCCAGTCGCTTTGGAAGGTGACAACGGCTTCCGAGCCGATTGGATCGACCGCTATCTGCTCGACCTTGGTATCCAACCCGTCATTCCTTCTAAGTCAAATGAAGATCGTAGCTCGCGAATTGCGCCATTCAACAAAGATCACTATCGGGATCGCAATATTGTCGAACGCGCAATCGGGTCCACCGCAAAGTCACGAAACTCTGAGGTTGATTCAGTATTCTTACCCAGAAGCGACATTGCAACGTCGATATCTATTGTCGATAAATCACAGTCGCTCGCAAACCGCTCCAACGTTGGCCGTGGGCTAGATCGCAACGCTTCAAAATCTATGACGACGTGCGGTACTTGCTTCAAGTAATCGTCCCGCGTTGCAATCAAGTCGTCAACGATTTTTTCAACGTCATCACGCGGCCACCAGTTTTGCCTTCGCCATGAAGCAAGTACTTCGGAATTTGGCCGCGCAACTCGGATCAGCGTCGGAGGCGTTTCTGAACACGACGACCACGCCTGCACAACCTCCGGAATCATCATGCACAAGGTCGGATGCTTCCCGCCCATCATTGTCAGGCCTTGCCGGCTTGCACGATTCACTGCGCCGACCGCCCACTGTCGCAGATGCTCAACTCGATCTTCAAACGTGCCCAATTTTTTCCAGCCTATCTCGTCGAAGCACGACAAGCAGGCATCCCGCAGTCCGACGGCTTCATACGTGCAATAACCGGTACCGCCATCGAAAAAATGTTCGCCAGTGTAGACACCCAACGCTCGAAGAATTCCAGTAACCAGCGACGTGCCACCGCGAAATGGACCTAAGACGACAAACGATCTTTCTACTATGGACTCTGCAGGCCTGAGCCGATCGTGGACTCTTGAGCGGGTTGTGTCTGAGCAAGCGTCACTGGCGAAGTTTTTTTCGATATTCTGGCCACTGGCAATCTTTGATTCCGCAAACGCCAAATTCTTTCCGACTCGCCCGAATTGATCGTCTGGCAAAACGTTGCCGGTCAGCAGTTCTCGACAAGCCGTTGCGGATTGTTCGTACGCTCCAACCCAATACGCGGCGATCGAAAATTCATCGTTGGCTTGCCAGTCGTAAACGCTCTGCTCGATGAACAATCGATCGTTGGGATGTGCGATCGTGCGAGCCGCTTGCGCGTAAAGAAACGCCGACGGCCATCGCTGGCGAGTTCGCAAAAAGGCGGCCAGCCGCGTTAACGCTTCGGCGCGAGTTGGTCGATAATCATAGGCCGTCAGATAGGCCGCGATGATGGCTTCGTCCTTCGCCTTGACCTGCTCCAACAATCTGGCGATCTGATACTTCGAATACCAGACTTCTTCATCCCAGCCGCCCATGACGGCGCGTTTCTGGTAACAAGCGATCGCCAATTCCGGTCTGCCCGCGTCGCGCCAGCTTTGGGCCAGATAGAAAACGTACCGTGCATTTTCAGGCTCGGTTTTCAACGCTCGCTGCAATACTTCCGCATCGCGAAGAAATTTGCGTGGGTCAAGCGATCGTGCGCCGCCGCCAATGCGCTGATAGACTACGTCCTTTAATTGCGACCGCGAATAGCTGCCCTCGCAGGTGATGAATTCATGCAGCACGCCTTCGTAACGCCAATTGCGATTTGAACGAACCAGATGCAATCGATCGTAGCGCGAGTTATTGTCATGCACTAACAGTGAGTACGCGTCATGGGTCAGGGTTGGCATCACAAAACCCTCGGGCACGATCAATCGATCATCCGCGTCGATAACCAGCGAGTAATCTGCCAGGGGAGCGGCCAGCTTGAGTGACTCACTGCGATTATGAGCGAAATCAAACCAAGGACGCTGGTGCAATTGCCCTGGCAAATCGCCGAGCAATTGTTGAACTTTGTCCTGCGTCCCATCGTTAGAACCCGTATCAACCACACACCAAGCAGAGATGAGCGGCCGCACCGATTCCAAACACCGCTCAATCACATGCGCTTCGTCCTTAACGATCATGCACAAGCAAATTGTAGAGGCAAACTTTCTCAATTTCTTGCCGAATCTTAGATGATTTTAATAATCTATGTTAAGGCTCTACCAAGTTATGCATTTGCGATTTTCATCAACTACCTGAGATATACCCGCCGAATCCATCGCTAAAAGAAACTTCTGCACGCCTTGATTTACAAGCATTTGATATTCCTCGAAAAAAATGGGGACCACACGATAGACGCGAATCAATTGCAAAGCGCGATTCATGAAAAACAATTCGTTGATCGCGAACGACGCAGAAAAAGCATTGCTGCCAGCGTATGTGTCTGTCGCGTTTTCATTAGCGAATACGCCGAACGGACCACCGATCCAACTATTGTTTTGGTGCGGAATCCTAGCAAGTTCTCGTAACAAATCGATTGGCCAGCGATTCGCTTTGTGATTCAATTCGGCCGGGCTGAGCAGCCAAGAAGATGGTAACTGCAGAAATAATTCAGCAAACTGAAAACTTTCAGGATTCGATTCTTCGGGGACGTTCATGGGCCGATCCGCCATGCCAATGGTAAATAAGGTGTAGACAGGCGAAAGTGAGTTTGGCGGTATACTTCCGATGGAGACTGGTGGATCATCATGTACAATTTCTGCAAAGACGTTTGTATCCATCGGACCAAATTTCAACTGCATAAAATCGGCGATATTTTCGGCTACCGCCACATTTTGTTCATTCATTTTCGCTCAACTCACCGATTTTCTTTGCTGCGGTAAAAAGCAACTACTTTTCTCGCGATTTGCTACACGATTGCATTCATTTTTACTCGTGAATTGTCGTTGCAACGCATGGTTAGTTTTCTGCGCCAATTACCACTGCATCTGGGTTTTCCGCGAGGACTTCAGCGGCTGTCTTGCCACCCTTACTTCGAAGGAACTGGCCAATTTTCGTCTCATCTCCACCAGCGTAGTCCAACGCCGTTTTGGCGTTATCGCGGTCGCCGAACATGGCGAATACGCGATTGAGTTCCAGGCCGTGATCCAGCATGACCTGAAGAATCTCGATTGCGAGACCTTTCGAATTGCGAATGGCGCTGAAAATCGTCCGATCATGGTTGGGATCAAGACCAAAGTCGATCGTGATTTTGACCATACGAGGTGTTCCGAAAAGGACAGCGTAGGATAGAAGATCGTCGCTAGCCAGTTGCCCCTCGTTAAACACAGCACCCTTCTCAAGAAAATAGAAGAAACATTCCTCATTCCCCAATCGTGCCGCATCATGTAATAAAGTCGAACCCCGATTGTCAGCGACGTTCAAAATTTGGGGATTAAGTTCCACTAGACGATAAGCTTCGGAAAAGTTTTTGTGAGACATTAATTCGTAAGTCTCAGCGATTAATGCTTCTAACTCATTGCTCTTAAAATTCATACAACACCGAACTTTCCGAAAAGTGAATCAATGTATTTTCCCTCGTGTAATGCGATAGCAATGTCCGTTAGAATTATTTCTGCTTGTCGTTTTGTCGTTGCTGTTTCCAATAATCGCCTCACCTCGTGAACATAGCGATCTGAATGCACATATTTGAAGGGAGCGATACAAAGGTTGTACAATGTTTCGCCATTATCGATTGCTTGCTTCGTTACAGTTTCGTTCTCGAGAAGATTAATTCCTAAATTAAAAAGCATCAGTTGAGATGCTGCGTTGTCAGCTTTACCCACAGGCGAAAGAGTGTTAGCGCCTAGCTTGTGAACGATATGATGACCATGTGTTGCAAGAGCGGCATCAGCTCCCAAATTCTTCACCCAAGCAGCACTGACACTCTTACGCAGATCGGCCAGCCCATCTGTACCCAGATTATACGCTTCCGCATACAACTCGCAGAACGATTTGTTGTGAACTAAAAATCCTACCGTTTCCACGACGCATGCCGGTGTGTCGCGGACGCTTTACGGTTTGCTCCCTTCGCTGATGATTTTCACATTTGGGTTTTCAGCCATGACTTCTGTCGCGGTTTTTGCTCCTTGGCTGCGTAAGAATTTGCCTATGTCGGTGGTTTCACCACCAGCATAATCTAATGCGGTTTTTGCGTTGTTACGATCGCCAAACATGGCGAAAACGCGGTTCAATTCCAATCCATGATCGATCATCATTTGCAAAATTTCTTTGGCATGACCTTTTTCGTTGCGGATGGCGCTAAAAACCGTTCGGTCGTGATTGACGTCCAAACCTGATTGAATCGCAAACGCAACCATCTTGGGAGTGCCATTCAACGAGGAATATTTTAATACATGATGCGAACGAGTACTTTGAAGGTTTATGACCGAACCTAACCCAACGAGCTGGAAAAAAATCTTTTCATTTCCAGCACGTGCTGCAATATGTAGCAAAGTGTTACCAAAAGGGTCCGCAACATTCACAATCTCCGGACATTTTTCGATTGAAAAAAATGCGAGCTCCGATTCGTTTTCCAAGAGATACATCGCGATCTTTCCCCGTTCTTCTTTTAATTTCTCCGCAATTACACTCATCAGGTTACCCCCCAGTCATCGTAAATTTCAGTTAAATATTTTCCTTCGTGCAAAGCATCTTTTATATCTTTCAAAATTAAAATTGCAGTGTCTTTGTCGGTCGCTCTACTCAGCAGTTTATAAACCGATTCGGTGTATGCAGTTGAGTGGACGTACTTGAAAGGAGCGATGCATAAATTATGTAGTGGCGTATTGGGACCAATCTTCGATGGGTCGTCAAGCAAATCAATCCCCCAATGAACGAGAATGTCTTTAGATAGCCCATTCCAGTAACCGCGGATACCTCCGAAACCAATTGCATGCACAATATGGTGGCCGTGAGTGGCCAGAACTGTATCCGCTCCCAACTTTGCCTTCCGAGCAGCACTGACACTCTTACGTAGATCGGCGAGGCCATCTGTACCCAGATTGTACGCTTCCGCATACAACTCGCAGAACGATTTGTTGTGAACTAAAAATCCTTCCGTTCCAATTGCGAACGATGGAGTATCGCGGACGGCGAGATTAAAAACTGCATGATTTGTGACTTCGGTCATTTCTATTGTTTCGATGCTGTGCGTTCGTCCGTCGGTTGCAATCAACATGTCTCCCGTCATGAGATCGTGAGAATTGACCCAGCGCCCCAGTGTTGTTGCGGATGAACCATCGCGCGTCGAATCAAGCTGCGCAGGTGATGGGCGTCGAGACAATACCGATTCCAAACACCGCTCAATCACATGCGCATCGTCCTTAACGATCATGCACAAGCATATTTCCGAGTTATGCATAGCAATCGCTTAAGAGCCTATCCGAAAACCATCAGCCGCACGGCGTTAGCCGCGGTTAGTTCCGTAAAAACCGGGGCTAACGCCCATCGGCTAGTGGGCAAAACCGGTTTGCGGATAGGCTCTAAGCCTTCAAGTTGCTTACAAAGATAAACTCTTATTTGGGAATCGGCTTATCGATCTCACCACTTCGTTTGAGTTTTAGTTCGCGTTCTTTTCGAGCGGCGGCTTCTGCATCCAACATCTCTCGCCGATTGGCCGAAGTGTAAGTCGACCAACGCTTCAAATCTTCTCTAGCTTCGTCCATTGATTCGCCTTTGGCTTCGATTGCTTCTACCAGACGATCATAACTTTGACGTTGTTCCGGTCCGGCATTAAGCAGGTGTCCTTTTTCGGCCCTTAGCAAAATATGAGTTAATTTCTTGACGCCATATGCAAAATACAGGGATGGATCAGCACCATTTTCGAGCAAAAAGATGCACAGATCGTACTGGCCAAAAAACGACGCCGCTAGCATTAACGGCGAGTCGCCATACGCATTCCTGGCATTTATGTCGGCCCCTAATTCTAGCAATCTAGAAATCCGCTGACGCAAATCGGGGCCTCCCGCTCTAATTACAGTGTATATAGGCGGTTCTTTTTCATAAATTCGGATATGATTTGGTAGGTTTGGATCGCCTCCATGTGAAAAGATCAAGTCAAAATAGTCAAATTGACTTCGGCAAGCCATATGCGTGACAGAGTCACCTAACATAAAACCATTGGGGACACCAAAGTCACTTTCGGTATAGACATTTGGGTTCGCCCCGTTCTCCAACAGCAATTTCAAACGTTCTACTTTGCTGTCAGGAAAGGCCCACAGAAGCGGGGTCATGTTTCCTGTTCCAATCGCGTTAACATCTGCGCCATCATCGATCAGCCTTTGCATTTCTAGCAAATCTTCTGCTTCAATGGCACGACATAATTTAACGACTTTCGCATCGCTGAAATACTCTTCTGCGACCCAATTAAACTTCTTATGCCATGGTTTTTTTGTTGCCATGCCGGTCAATGATAACGAATTCTCGTCGCACCCAAAAAATAGTATTTGACTAATAAAAATCGCAAGCGTTGCTATATGGCTTAAACGAAAGCTTGGTGATTTGTTTTTAAAGATCATAGCCAAGAAGATCCTTTCCTTGCGCATAATCGACGAGCAAGCCATGTAGAACTGCAGCGTTCATATGGGCTAATCCCATGTAGTACGCTCCACGAACACCTGCCACCGCTACCGCCCAAGTTTGGCCCGTCGCAATAGCTATCGTCGCTGTCGCGCCAACCAAGCTTAGTTCAAAGTCATAAGGGCCATCTAGTTCAACTCTCGTTCCAATCGCGGAATAGACAACAGGCACTGAATCTTGAAACACGCTTAGAGCGTGTCCCGAAATTAGCGTTTTGCATTTTCAAGTCTGCGCAGCATAAGTGCGATCATAGTAATTTGAATCATCGCCAAGCTTGATTCTGGATTCGTTTCATAGTCTTTGCTATGCCGCCGACAGCGATTTATCCAAGCAAACGTTCGCTCCACAATCCAGCGCTTGGAAAGGATCACAAACCCTTTGCTTTTGACGGGTCGCAAAACGGTTTGTAAGACAATTTGGCAAGTTCGTTTCGTCCACTCTGGCAAGCCGCTTCGCCCGTACGCACTGTCGCCAAATACTACCCTTAGCTTCTTGACCTTCTGTCGTGCTTTGGTCAGAACTGACTTGGCTCCATCTTGGTCTTGAACGCTCGCCGCATGAATGCAAATCGCGATGATCATTCCCAGCGTATCGACCATGAGATGTCGCTTGCGGCCAGCAATTTTCTTGCCTGCATCAAAGCCACGCTGATCGCCACCAACCTCCGTTGTCTTCACACTTTGACTATCTATGATTCCTGCCGAAGGCTTGGGTTTCTTGCCCACATCAGTTCGTACTTTAGCGACCAAGCGATCATGCAGCTTTTGCCAAATACCAGACACTCGCCAATTCCAAAAAATATTGTAAACCGTTTTCCAATGGGGGAATTCGCTTGGCAATTGACGCCATTGGCAGCCAGTTCGGTTGACGTAAAGAATTGCATTAACAATTCGTCGGCGGTCGATTGGTTTGCGTCCCACCCGCGATTTGGGTGGAAGAAGTGGACTGAGCAACTGCCATTGATTTTGGGTAAGACTGCTGGGATATTGGCGTTCCATCGCTATGATTCCGTATTCCGTTAAGGGATTTTTTTGACAACGGCTTCATAGCGATTTTTTATTCACAAGTCAATTTCGGGACACGCTCTTAATCGCGGCGGATACCGTACAGAGCTTGAACTGCTTTTGTTTGATTCTGAAGTTTCGAGGGATCAATGCTTAGCTTCAAATAACCTAAATCCATCTCAACCAAATCGTCAATTATTTGAACGGACGATTCTTCGTCGCGGACTTCCCAAATTGCCAGCGTACGCGGAGGACTAACAATTAGTGTTGCTTGCCATTCAGGCTGGTCTCTATCCCTGCTCGACTTCATCTTGATGGACACGCGATCCTCTAAATGAAGGTTACCAAAAATTCCGTCTAATTGTCCACCAATTGCGCTTACGTCGTACCCGACGCAGCTTCCGACGTCACGACCTCCGCCAATGAAGTATCTCAGTTGTGGAGCGTGCAAATACCAGAACACACACGATACTAGCAATATTAGGTGTATCAGAACAAAATAAGTACCAAAAAACAGTCGTCCTATAATTCTGGTTCTTGACATTTATTCTGCCTCCAAGACAGTAAGACCTGTAATAGAATGCATATCAGAACTGTAGTAATATCTAACCCTTACTGTCCAAGTTATGTGTACATCAAATTTCTTCGCGAGACCGTATTGCTCAAGGTCATACAATTCCAAGTCGTACACAAAGTCTTGCCCATTGCTGAAATAGTCGAAATTGGGCAGAGAAAGATTTAGCTTGTTTTGATGGAAATCATATACATCAAACACGTCAAAATGCAAAACCGATTCGGTATATGTCGCACCGTTAGTGTCAACAAAGCTATAACCGGAAATAATTTCTGCGGTTATGTCCGTTGCGTTGTTGATCGCGGTTGCTAAATCACCGCCGACGAATTTATATGGCTTAATGTGCCATTTGCCATCGGAATAAAATGTTTGCACTTCGGGGCTTCGAATGGGCTGTGGGCCAAATGCCTGCGAATGAATCGCCAGCCGAATAATATCCAAAAACTGTGCATGATTTTCTATTGCTTCCAAACCTCGGTTCATCGGAGATCCGCTGTTTTGAAGGTAATGCCGAAGAAATTCATTACTCAATTCGCGATCAAAAAATCCGTCTACCCAAAGGCCGGCGGCGGTATATAAAAGCAGATCCTCTTTTAATTCGATAGCATTCGGCTCTGTCAATGTATGTAATTCGCCCCGATCATTGGGTTCTAGAATGTAATCAATGAGCGCCTTGTTGATTGTCCAAGTTTCATTGAGTGAAATGCCTGACCATTGAGCAGTTGGCTGATCTTGCCAATTCGCTAGTGTCTGCACGTTAGCCTCTTTGGGATAAACCAGTTGCTCGATAGAGACAGTAACTTGATCTGAATCGACAACGGTCCATTCGCCGGATATGTCGATTAATAATTCGACACGGATAATTGCAGTACCTGCTAGCACGCCTTCGGCATATATAGACTCTGGAATGTTCGTAGAGTTCCACTCATAAATCTCTTCTCCATTAAATTTATTGATAATTAGACCCGACAAAAACGATTTTTTTGTTGATGACCATAGATTGACTTTTGATGGTGCGACAATGCGCACTTTCGTGTTTCCAGATTCGCTGACGATTGCAACTTTGACTTCAGCAAAATCATTATCGTAGCTAGCGTCTTCATAAGAGCCTTCGCCGTCAAATGAATCGGCAGACCCGTTTTCATTGTCATCATCCTTATTGACGAAAATTCGTTTGCCCAATTCAAGTTCTAAAAGGTCCTCAGCGTTGCTTCTATCGACTTGACCATTGTTGTCAGAATCAACGTCAATATCGACTCTCGGTATGTTAACGTGTCTTGTAAACCCTCCATCGATATCATTCTTTTCATCGCCATCGGCGACAATGAAACTGTCAGAATAACCAGCGTCACT
>JBGSKY010000327.1:0-7256 GCA_041740995.1 Pirellulaceae bacterium | reverse complement strand
GCAACTCGTTGTCGCTGTATCGCCGCTTGGGATTCTCCTCTTGCTCGACCCTAAACAGAAACTCCACGACACGGGCCTCAGCGAGTGGGCCCAGTTGGTGGCGGTTCCGGTTGGCGTGCGCAAACTCCTTGCGTCCGTCTCCGGTGACAACGATTACGGGGACTGTATCCATGCCCAGCTCTCTCGCCGCCCGCACACGCTGGTGCCCTGATATGATTATTCCGGCTCTAGTGATCAAAATCGGGTCGCAGATTCCCATCTCCTTAATCGAGGCCTTTAACTCCTCGAACTTTTGGGGCCGCAGGTTGCCGAAAATCTGGTGATTGGGGTTTTCTTTCAAAGAATCAATTGGCCAAATTCGAGTGTCCACTGGTAGTCCTGGAGATAGAGTGTGAGTTGCAGTCGCTCGACTATAACGCACAAGCTGAAAGACAAAAATGGCAAATAGACTCACAACCGAAGAAGTTTTGTCGGCAACGACCGTCGCGAGCCGCCAAACTTTGATGCGATACGCGAGCCAGGGACTGGTCTCGGCGCCTGAAACCGGCGTATCACCTACCGGGAAAGGGCAAGCTCTTTTCTGGCAGCCTCGCGTCGTCCAGCAGTGTCAGAAGGTCCGCAGGCTCAAAGGAGACGGGCTGTCGCTCGCCCAGATCAAGGACGTGATGTCGCGAGGTGGTCGTCGAAAGAAAACAATTTTCGACGCTGATCCACAAACCGTCGTGATTGTGGAAGCGATGATCCGCGAAGTTAAGCGGGTCGCTCGCTACGCCAAAGACGAGCGCATCAGTAATTTACTGACACAGGTTCACTTGGACCTCGCGCGATCATTGGACGCAAAAGGGCTAAGGCCCGTACTTCTCATCATGGACCACGATGTGCGAGTGGTTAGTGAACCGGAGATGGCAAAGACCATTGCTGAAGGCAAGCCAGCAGCGGTGATGATTCTTCCATTAGCATCGTTCTTTAGCGATCATGTGTTTCGGTCAGAGACGCAGGCGATCAGCTGCGATGAGCCAGCTGATCTTAGCTTGCCAGATCGAGTCATAGTTCTCGACTGATCCACAGGCCTCGTCGGCGATGTTTTGCTATAGAAAACTCGCACTGGGACCGCCTCTGAAATCGTCGTAAATGGCTATCTCACGGGATCAAGGTGACCACATTGGGCAGGGTCCCCATCTCTCACTGTTCGCGTCGACAACGCTCCTGGCACCCCGAGATCATCACCTGTACCCGCTGTGCGCTCTTGGCTTCGCGTCTCACAGCGTTGGATCAGATTTTCGACTCAGACATCAGGTTAGCCTGCGAACGTCGCACAGAGGGCCAAAATCGGGTTCTCCTCCAATGTCGCGTGTGTAGCAATGTTCACTGTGAACGTGATATCACTCAATGTCGTGGCTGGTGCTGGTTATATGATGGTAGTCCTCTCTACGAGGAGTAGCGTCAGCGTACTCTCTCGATAGAGAGCTACGATAGTAGTTAATAGCATAAAGTTTTATGCTATATGCGATTTTGCTGTAACCCACGACACTGCAAGAGCTTACGGAAAATCACGTGAACAAAGATATAGTTCTTTGACCCAAAAGCCCCGTGTTTTTGAGGGTCTCGGCAACGTGGTTTTTGTCACCCGTTTAGGGTACTGTTCAAATACCTCTATGTCATTTAACTCACGTCAGTTAAATGACTCAGCGTTTTATTCACGCAGCATGTGAATATATGTCCACATTTGTGCGATCTGCTCGTTCAACTGCTGGCCCCTTTTTGGGTGCTGCTGGAATAGCTCTGTGTCATTCTGCTCAAATCAGTTAAATGACAGCGGGGGGCTGCGGTCGGGATCGGCTACGCGATCTAATTGCACTAAAGGTTCCGATCTTTCCATAACAGGAAGTAGTGCTTTAAGGGAATTTCTGCTGCTTGCCGCTTCATATCGACATACTCGACCCCGGTGAATAGCAACCCAGGACACGATGTCTTCGAGATCAAAACCATCGATAGACAAGGTTCATTCCGGCGAAGTGATCAGCACAAAAACTCGGTCACGTGCCTACGGTCAACCTTGCACTTAAAACGTGCGGCATCAGCTGCAAGATGTCGATCTCCTTCCATTTGAAATGCGAGGGTGACGGGATGCGTCACCTCGAAACATGACTTGGTAGAGGTTGCTGAAGAGGGTAGCGATCGAACAATCCGACTACTCACGGACTGTCGAGTAGTGCCACTCCCGACTGCATTCAAGGTCTTGCTGCGATACTGCGGAGCGAGATGATCCCGAGTAGCTAGGCCGCTGGCTCCCACACGAGTCGCAGAATGCTGTTATCCATAGCGACTTGGCTTACCACACGACTCCACAGTCTCAGGATCTAATCGTAAATGTGCCTCTGCTCCCTTTGCGTACCCACTGTTTTCTGGTCCGAATGATGATTCACGCCCCGAGATTTAGGGCGATACTAAGGCGTTACAATGCGGAGGATTTTGTTGGGTCAACAGCCATGCACGGTGGCGTGAAAATGAGTGGATACTATTCGCTCTGTGGCTAAAGATTTGTTTCGACAGGCTTGGTGGCATGACAGGTATCGAAAAAAAGTCTGGTTGGAGCCGCGGGAGAAACTGGCTTTTCGACGTGTTTAGACATAGTCAGTTGCCTGAAAAGGAACGTAAACGGAAGCCAAAACGAACAAATCCCTTGCGGAGCGACCCCGCTTTACACAGGGGGGGCACGCTTTCTGCAATCAATTGATGGGAAGGCGAAGTTCACTGATCCAACAGCTCGTATGACTGCAGCACGTTAAACGCGGTTTTTTCAACAATTTGAGTTCATGACGTCGATCATCATGTGGTTTAACTGGTGTGATTTAAACCACACGACGAGCACCGACGACGCTTTACCCCAAATGGGGCAACGTTGACTGGTAAACAACGTGACTACTCCAACTTCCCACAGCCCGCACTTGAACGGAGCCAACACTACGCATCGGTGCGCATGGTTAGCGTCCTTGTGTTAGACGCTCCCGAACCGACAGATTTTCGTCTCCGGAAATGCCACAAACCGGTGATACAAACCAGGATAGTCATCTGCCAAAGGATGCCCGAAGCAGTCGATGAGGACTTAGAAAGAACATGTACCCATCACTTTGCAGCCGCCAATTGCACCCGGTGATACCCTGCAGTTTGCATGACGTATTGCATGCAAGTTCAAAAGCAAAAGCGACCCGGTACCCATTGATTTACAAATCTCCCCTGATTTGATCCAACTGGCGACGGAGCCAATCTGGCTTCGCCCACGGTTCAAGACGATAAAGCCATCACCTACAGCGATGACACACGTGGCACATCACGGCGGTGGCGTTTTCTTACAGAGAAGTGGTTGCAGAAGTGAGGATCTCATGAGGCCATTCTCTGACAGGTTCCAATGGACGAACGAAGTCACCGACGGTATCGACGCTACCGAAGGTGCATCATCAGTACGTCGTCCTTGGATAGTCTTACCGTAGAAGAAGGGTTATGCGCGATACATCACGGATTACGGAGCTGGTAAAATCCTGACTCGAAGGGGCTGTACTGGCGGAAAAAGGGACGAAGGGGTGCTTTGACACGGATGCGGTAGATGCAAGGTCGGCATTGAAGTGCTCCGGTGGCCGAAGTCAGTTTCATGCCCAGGTTGATGAAACCGGATGCAGATTCGGCCTAAGATCACCCGAAGAGGTTTTCGGCATCAATTTGCTTCTTTTCTTGTTCGTTGCCTAACTTTGAGAAGTAGTAGTAGCTCAAAAATGTAAACACGTTGCCGGACCACCAATGGAGAAATTCGAGAAGTTCTCCAGGTGGATCTGATTCCATCACTGTATTACGTCCCCATGTCCAATGATCTCCACACACTTCGATCCGCAGATTTCGCCCACCTTCCGTCCATTCCGCCAGAGAGTAGCATCCACCTCGTGTCGAAAGCCCTTGCGGTGCAGCTCGCCAAGTCACTCGACTTGAAACAACGCTGCTTGTCCATTTAGAGTGTCGATGACAGGGAGAAAACTATCTTCGAGCAACGACGTTGAACCCCAATAAATGTAGATGCAATTAAGATCGACGTCCTCGTATTGATCGAGATGATAGCTCAACTCGCTTTTCAAAAGTCTGATCACGTCCTCGCGACAATTGAATTCAAGCATCTATTGGGGCCTAAACTTAGGAATGTACGTTGGCGGTCACGAAACTGCTGCTTCACACAATGATAGATGCAGGCGCAAAGACGAGCTTCGCGACGAACGCTCTGGCCTTTTGCAACTCTGGGTCAGTCGCGAAGTCCCTCGTCGCCACTCTACTAAACCAACTTGGCCCGTGACTTTTAGCGCCGGCTTCGGACGGAACAAAGCTCTCAAGTTCTCCAGACTCCAAAATATACAATCCCTTCGCCTCTAATGACTTGATTAAATCATCAGCCTTATCTGCCGCACTTCCCCCTCAGCATTTTAGTGCCAACACGCTTTGCGAGGTCCCATATAGACACAGATGATGTCTTCATCGCGGCCCGAATCGCCTTTTTCGAGTCACTTGGGAAGTGATCTAAGTGAATGATCCCGTCAAGGATTTTGCGAATATCTTCGCTGACTTGAGACGACGTTCTAGTTGGAGAGTCAATGTCTTCAAAGTACTGTCGGACTGCTTGACAGGCCCCTTCCAAAGAATCCCAGTCAACGCCAAGTGCACGAGCGATCTTGGCAACTGTAGCTACGTTGGAAAGCAAATCGATGTCCGCGACTACAGACACTCGAATCGAGAGATCACTGAGCGGCTTGGCAACTTGTGCCAGCTGGTCTTTTCCACCGGTTGGCACAAACAATACATTGGGATCTGGGATACCCTGCGACTTTGCCAACGCACTTGTAATCGCAGCAAAAAACCTGCAGTCCGCATCACCTTCGCAGACTACGACGTGTTTGTAGAACAAGCCATCGAGCGCATTTGAATATCGCAGGAGAGGCGTATCCTTCAGCTTAGTCAACTCGACGTTCGGTAGGAAACTAGCTTTGCCCAAATTTTCGTCTCGTTCTAACCGAACGATACAAAGCCGATCATTGACGGTATCACCTTCAAGCAATCCACGAAGAAACGAAGGACTATGGGTAGCAAGGAACAACTGTTTGTTTTGCTTAGTCTCGGCTGCAATGTATCGACCAAGTTCGTGAGCTTGTGGCGGGTGAAGATACAAATCTGGTTCATCAATAATTATCACTGGTGCAACCTCTGAAACAGCTAGAATTGCACCGACAAAGGACTTCATGCCATGCCCCTGCGTTGTCAAACGAGGGATTTGCTGGAATTTTTCTATATATTTTAGCGAGTAGTACCGTTCTCCCTCCTCCAATGCGGGCATTTCTCCGACGTGCAGAGGAATTCGCTTGCCACCAGATCGATTGATGAATAAGTTTTGGCCAAATGCTCTTCGGAATGAGGCTGCTACTTTCTCTTCAAACTCGGCGTCCACAAACATTCTCTGAAGTGGCGTGCGTGGCGCTTCAGTCGCTGTGTCAAACTGATCATCCTGTTTCAAGACATCCTGTTGGACACCACCATGGGAACAACGCACAAATGGATTGCCGTCTCGATTACTGATGCCCTTGTTCTCGCGAACTGCCGAAAGAAGTGCCTGCTCGAAGACCGAATGCTTCCCAACAAACCAATCAATGTCGCCATTGCCTCGCTTTCGCGCAGGGTAATTCTCATTCATCCAAGTTGTAACGTCCTGACCCCGAATTGATTCACTCGTCACCGCACGTATGACTTGGCCCTCTGAATGTTGCCACTTGATAAGAAATTTGTTGATCTCGCGAAGGGCAGTTGACTTGCCACTGTTGTTGGGACCGACGAAAAGAACGATTGCGTTGGATGGTATTTCGGCAGCGGTTCCGTCTTGGAATTGAATGCAGCTTGCTGAAAATGACAATGGCATATTTGACTCAAAATGAACGTGGAATTAACGGACAAAACGTAACTCTTTGCATTACGCTCGGCAACCTACTCGACACTTTCTCGGGACCTTAGGCTCGGGATGACGTTTGAGTCGAACACGGTTTTTGATACTTCTGGCAAACTGCTACAATCCAACGCTCTGTGTGTTTCCGCACTCCGCGCTGCTTGCTCCGGCGGCCGACACCGGAGCGGTCATTTTGCCGATCGGAGTAAACTGTTGAGCGGTAGAGTTGTTTCTTTAAGCGGTGCAAAACCTATAACGGATCAGTCTACGAGGGGCTCGCAGGAAGTTTGATCGCGAGCAGCAAACTTCTTCGTGTGGATGGGAACGGCGGTGCCGACGAGGCGATCAAGTCTGTGGCTGATAGCTAAATAAAACTTCGGGGCAGGTTCGTGCGGTCAGAGTTTGTAGAAGGACGATCCGTCGGAGCATGTGCCCCGACGGATCGCCCAAGTCTCAACGTGGAAACATGTCAGCGGAATCGGTAAAGGCGATCTAGGCGAATGTCACCGTTGGCGATCCCGGATACGGCCAAGATGACAATGAACTCTGGAGGGCTGCTCGTGGTTGCACCGAAGAGTGTCGCAATCACAACGAGCCCTGAAAATTCCGCTCATTCGACTTTGTGCCGTGTGAGAGCAGGTGACGGCACGTTGGTGGGCGCCAGGAGATCACCGAAGTACACAAATGATTGAGCAAAGCGTTTTTGATTGACGCACCCGATGGTATAGCCCAGTTCCCTGCAGTATTTGTGCCGCCAGAGCCGTGCACGATGACTGGCCCTGACGGATCGGTCGGTGAAGTGATACGTGTTTTGACTGACATTAAAACCCAATGAGAACATAGTCAGCTTGCGGCTCGCTCGGCACTTCACAACGACGTGGTCACGACATTGGCGGAGGCCGACATGCTGGGCGGAGAATTTCGTCTCGTAATCCAAGAGCCGCTTACCGGAGAGCCGTCCATCGATGCAAAGAACACGCGACGGGCGAAAAAAGCGACCCAATTGACGGTGAGTTGATGTTGGATTGCAAACGATGTGTGGACCGGGCAAGTGCGTGGCCGTGGCCACTCGTACCGGCCATTTCTGCTAGACTCACGATGATGAATCAATCGGGTTTGGTTCCGTTACCCGCTGTGCCTCAAAGGAGAGCGTGCCTGCCCACCGGAAGATTGCAGCGGGCCATGGGGCTATACCAATTACCTCGCCGCCATCGCTGCCCCCAAGCACAAGCAGCACGAAGAAATGTTGGGATGGCGTGGGCCGTTCGATTCTTCAGCGTTCAATGCG
>JBGSKY010000326.1:0-2258 GCA_041740995.1 Pirellulaceae bacterium | reverse complement strand
TAGCGGCGAGAGGGTTTGGCACCTCGATGTCGGCTCATCACATCCTGGGGGTGAAGAAGCTCCCAAGGGTCCGGCTGTTCGCCGGTTAAAGTGGTACGTGAGCTGGGTTTAAACCGTCGTGAGACAGGTTGGTCCATATCTGGTGTGGGCGCACGAAACTTGAGGGGTATTCTCTTTAGTACGAGAGGATTTGGAGGGACGTACCTCTGGTGTTCCTGTTGTCACGCCAGTGGCAGCGCAGGGTAGCTATGTACGGTTGTGATAAACGCTGAAAGCATATAAGCGTGAAGCCATCCCCAAGATAAGGTTTCGTTGAACTTCGGTTCTGAACTCCCCTGGAAGACGACCAGGTTGATAGGCTGGCTGTGTAAGGCGTGAAAGCGTTTGAGCTGACCAGTACTAATGGAGGAATGCTTGGCCACTTTGATTAACGGCCAGAATATTACTTAGACTTCATCATACGCAGGAACGGGCGACTCTGTTGCCCCTCCTGCGGTTTCCCGGTAAATCACTTGTGAGGAAACACACGTTCCCATTCCGAACACGAACGTTAAGCTCGCAAGGCCAATGATAGTGCCCAAAAGCGCGAAAGTAGGTTCTGCCGGGATCTTTCAACAATAGAAGCCGAGCCCCCGCAGGGTTCGGCTTTTTTTTTGCGCGCTTCTGAGGTCGTGCGAGCAATCGCGGTTCAATCCTCACGTGGACGAAAGGCGTTTCGTTTCGATGACTTCAACCCGCGCAGTCGGTATTTGCTGATTGGATGTTTTGCAGGCTGGTTTATTCAATGCCCATTTTGTCTTTGTTTTTTGACATATGGCACTCGAGTCGATAATGCTGTGGTGTCGCTTATCGGAGTCGGAGAACAAGAACGTCGCTGATCGCAGTTTGCTTATTCTGAAAGTGATTGCGACTCTTGCCGCACGCCTCGACAGGGATTTCCTGGAATGCGATCGCTTCCTGGTGGCTAAGTGCTGTCCATGCACTTCCGGAACTGGCTTGAAGCCTCTCGTAGAGTTTCGTGGCTGCGGCTGAGTTCCCCTCTGCTGTTCGCCAATTGCTCGAGCATTGCTGAGGAGTCGAGCCTTTCGTCCTTTCGCAGGATTGCAATTTTAATGCGGTGCAGCAGTTGCGTAAGAGATGTTTCGAGTTGAGAGATTGATTCCTTTGCGCATGTTCTCGCGATTTTTGTTTGTTTTTGGACGATGTCGCGTTCGGCGAGTCTATCTGCCTGACTCAGTTCCCTCCCGTGACTTACCTCTTTTTGGCTTGCCAATTCTGCGATATCCACCAAGCGGCCAAACGGAGATGCTTCTGTTCTGTTAAGCTTTTGCATCGACTGAGCGCTTTCCAGACACTTTTTTGCTTTACGTGATTCCGGATGATGCCTGAGGGCGGCTTGAAAGCATTGCAGGGCGAGTCCAACATTCTTCATATCGAGATAAATGTTGCCCAGGTTGATGTGGGCGTCAACCATTTCCGGTGCGAGCTTCAGGGCCTCTCTGTAAGCCGAGATCGCCATTGTGTTCATGTGCATCGCGCGCTGTGCAATTCCCATGTTGTAATAGGCTTCTGCACATTTTCTGTCTTTCTGCAGAGCTCGCCGCAACACCTCTGTCGACTTTTTATGTTCCCCCAGGCAATTCAGAATTGCCCCCAGATTCACCCATGCTTTTGTAAGGGATGGATTTAACTGCGTGAGGCGTTCGAAATAGTCCCGCGCGGGTTCCATTCTTTTCAGGAAGAAATTCGCCATTCCCAACAGCTCGAGAGCATCTTCATCTTTCGGATCGTCTTTCAGCAGTTCCTGCAATTGACGGCAAGCCTCTTCATATTTTTGCAATTGAATCATTTTGCGGCTGGCGTTAATTCCTGGCTTTACGGGCATTTCTTTGGCCATGATTCGGTTCCGGCTGGGAGGTGGTCGTTTCGATCGGCACGTGGTTTATCGCAAAAATTGTGATTCCCGGGCTTTAAGGCTGACAGAAATCCGTTATTTCATGTTCTCAGCGGAGAGGGGACCAGCAAATTGCGGGGGAATCGCAGTTATGCTGACGTTTTTTAGCGGGTTGAGGCAAATTATTGGAATCCGTAATCCTGGGGCAGACCAGTTTCCTTCCATCGCAGATTTTGCCCAATTTCACAGAGGTTTAACAGGGGTAAAGTTTGCGTTGTCGTTTTGCTGAGTTCAAGCACCAAATCCTGCGAAGTCGATGCACGAGACAGAATCCCGGAATACAGCTTTCGGGAGTAGACAGACC
>JBGSKY010000325.1:0-13594 GCA_041740995.1 Pirellulaceae bacterium | reverse complement strand
CAATCCCGAGGAAAAGCGATTGGTATAGTCACTTCTTCGTTTGCGTTTGCCTCGACAATTGGATTGCCGATTGGACTGTCGATCGCGAATTGGTCGCACCACTTTGGCTCGCCGTTTCTAGCAATCGCGGGTTTAGGCGGTGTCGTCTGGGTAGCGACTTTTTTCAGTCTGCCAGCTCTGCCAGCCGATAAAACAGTTCCTCAAATCAGCCCCTTCCGAATGTTTGGGGACGTAGTCCGACAAGCGAATCATTTGTGGTCGTTCGCCTTTATGGTAACGATGGTTTTTGGAACCTTTATGATCGTGCCTTACATCGCACCATATCTTGAAGCCAATTGTGGGTTGGCTCGTGAGAACTTGCCAAAGATCTATGCCGTCGCGGGTGTGTTTTCGCTCTTAGTTATGAATATTAGCGGCTGGTTGACTGATCGCTTCGGAGCTCGTCGCGTATTTATCGGCTCCGCGACAGCCGCTGCGATTATGACCTTAGTTATCACGAACCTTCCACCGGTCAGCTTGATAGTCGCAATCCTCGTGTCGAGTGTTTTTATGGCCAGTGCTTCTAGTCGCATGGTTCCTGCGCAAGCGATGATGCTCCGGTCTGCCGACCCAAAGGCCCGTGGTGCATTTACGAGTTTGAATACAGCCATGTCACACTTTGCGACAGGAGTTGGGCCGTTAATTTCAGGTTCAATCATTGGCGAGACATCGCCTGGCGGGCCTTTGACCAACTATTGGCTGGCAGGTTTAGTAGCTCTGTTTTTTGGATTGGTTGCCATTGGTTTGTCTTTTTTACTGAAAGCTCCCATAGCCAAAAACCCACTGGCATTGGCACCCTGACCATCAAATTGACGCGACTATTTGTTTGGCTCGGTCGATTAATGTTCGTGCGGCATCGGCGGTAGTTGCTTCGCAAATTAAACGCACGATTGGTTCAGTGTTGCTGCCACGGACAAGAAGCCATGCATCGGGCCAATCCAATCGAAGGCCATCGAGCGTCGAAACCTGCGGTGCTGATAGCTTGGCATGCAACTCGCGGGTTGCAACTTGAACATCGACATTTGCGAGTTCGATTTTGTCCTTGATCATCGCATAGCTTGGCAATTCATCGACTATTTCACTGAGCGGTTGCTCACGTCGAGCCATCAAATCAAGTGTCGCGGCCATACCAACAAAACTGTCTCTAACCCAGCCGATCCGCGGATCGATTGGCCCGCCGCTGCCTTCACCGCCGTAGACCGCCGAGTGTTCGATCATCGCATCAATTACATTTGCTTCGCCGACTTTGGTCCGCCAAAGCGTCGCACCGAATCGGTCTGCAATATCTTGGTTGAGAGTCGAGCTGGCGCAATTGGTAACTAAGGCCAGCTTAGGTGCATTCGAAGGAATTGGATTTTGTTGATTGGCAGTTTGCCTAATTTCCATTGCATTTAACATACATAAGACGGCCGTATATTCCTCGCCTATGTATCGTCCATTTGCATCAATGATCGCTAGTCGATCAGCGTCTGGATCTTGGCAGAAGGCAACGTCAAAAGAATCTCTCGACACTTGGGCGGCAATTTGTTGCAAGTTACTTTCTGTCGGCTCAGGCGAATGTTCAAATTTGCCATCCGGTGATTCGCCGATAATCGTAACCTCGCAGCCGAGTGATTCTAGTAGAGTGCGTCCCATCAGAGATCCGCTGCCATGGTTGCTGTCAAGCAGCACTTTAAAGCCGCGATGCCTAATGGCCTTGGTCTGAACCGTTTTCACTATATCGTTGATATGTCCTTCATGGGGCAACTCAATCGTATCGACCATGCCGAGTTGATTGATAGGCTTCCAATCATTTTTTCCATTAACATAGGCATCGCGAACAGCATTGCCTTCATCTGGCCCGATAACCCTTCCTTGGCGATTGAACAGCTTGATGCCGTTGTATTGGCGAGGATTATGCGATGCGGTTAGTTGAATTGCCCCAGCGGCTGAAAGTTTACGGACCAGCACACCGACCGTCGGTGTGGCTGCAATGTCCGCGTCCAAGACAGTTTTGCCGTGCCCAATTAAAGTCGCCACAACAGCGGCTTTTAACATCAAACCGCTTTCGCGTCCGTCACGTGACAAGATGATCGGACCAGGCGAAAGTTTAGTGCAAAATGCAGCCACATAACGCATGACGACTTCCGGTGTCAGTTCCGAACCGATAACGCCTCGCAGCCCAGAAACACTGATAATTGGTTCTGCCATTTCGATTGTCTTTGATATCGTCGTTGTTGAGATTTGTTCTGATTTGCAAGATCATTCAGGCTTATTGTCGCAGCGGTAATCATAAAAACCCCGACCTGTTTTCCAGCCAAGATAACCTTGATCGATGTACGGTTGGAGTAAGGTCATCAAGCGTGATATTTTGGGGTCACCGCTAGACCACTGAGCATTCTGCAAAACTTGATAGACCACATCCAATCCGATTCGATCGACAATACCGATTGGTCCGATCGGCATTTTTGTCACTTGCGTCCAGGCTAAATCGATTTGCTCCGGCGTGGCTACCTTGCGATCAAGCAGTTCTAGCGAGCTGCTGAGCAACGATTGCAGCATCCAATTGAAAATGTACCCTGGGTTTTCGATCAACTGGATGATTGCTTTTTGGTGAATCCGCTGAGCAAACTTTTCGAGTGAAGCAATAACATCGGGGGAACATTCTGGACCGCCAATAATGTCTACCAATTCCGTTTCACAAACGGGGACATGGAAATGCAGATGCGCGAAACGCTGCGGCGCGGTTACATATTTGCTAAGCTGGCTTGGCAAAAAATAAGAGCTATTAGAAGCGATGATCGTACTTGCAGGCAGAAGCGATGAGTAGTGCTTGAGCACTTTGCGTTTGATTGACGCTTGTTCGGGTACGTTTTCAATCGCTAAATCAAAAGAATCGCAAAGTGGCTTTGCATTCATCTCCGAGACGCTAACACTTGTTAGATTGTTCCGCAACGAGGTTGCTTGCGCCTCAGCCCAAGTGCCATTGCTACATAATTGATCAACATGCGAGTGACACCATTGGACCGCATCCTTTGTGGTCGCATCGTTGCTGTCGACAAGAACAGTTTCAATGCCAAATGCGGCACACTGAGCAGCGATTTGACGCCCAGTCCAGCCAGCGCCAATGATCAAAGTTCGATTGATAGGTTGGTCTGGCATTTATTATTGGCGAAGAGTCGAAACAGATTCGCGAATCGTGAGTTCGCGAGCTAGCCCAGATCAGGGCAAGGGAATGTTCTCAAGAATGAAGTCAATTTTGTGGTCGATTAGCGCCGCTGGAGCAGAAAAAATAAACTGGTGACCAGCGATCGAACCCTCAAGCTGAAAATTCACCGTTATGCCGACTTCCGACTCGTTCATCAAGTACGTTTGCCATCCGAGATTTTGAATTTTTTGCCCGCTTGGGTCTAAAGCGTACGCTTCGTTGACGAGCAGCCAGTTTCGAAACGAATCTAACCGCATGTTGCTGGCGTTAAGTTTCAGCAACAGGTCGATTTGAGTGATTTCACCGTTTTGTCGAAGCCTTTCAACGGTCGCAATAATATCCCCAATGCGTCGCTCAATCGGTAATTGTTGATCTAAATCTTTGAATGCAACTGGGACAGGCATCCCTGGAACTTTGGCCGTGATTTTACCGCTTAGACGAGAGATCTCAGTTGCATCGCGCGGCGGTCGCTGCAACGCTAAATCGAATTCAACTTGCGAAGACTGATTGGGCGATACCTCCTGGGAATAGGTTCGAGCCGATTCAATTAGTGCTCCATTGTCGCATTCACCAAGCAAGCTATCTCGATCGATATCAAAGAGTAACGGTTGCAATCGTGGCTCCCAGGCGATTTCTAAACCAATCTGTAGCGAGTCGATTGCATCATTTCTAAACGATCGCGTCGCAACGATACTCACCGGTTCTATTCGAAAGGCACCACTGTATTGTCCGCGGCGTTGTCGAAAAGAGTTTATTTCTTGTGTCGGCACTAACGTAAGCGATCCCGAGCTTCCATAGGGCTGAATGTCCATGTCAGCCGAATCGGTCAGTTCATCAATCGCTTGCCAGAAAGGTGTCGCGGCAAAATCAAGCAGGAATGGTCCGCTCGGTTCCACTTGTGATTGAAGCTTATTGCCAGTCTGTTGTTCGATCAGTTCGAATATTTCCGACAGAGTCTTTTCACCTTGAATCGTGACAGTTGAGGTCGCAAGTTGGCTTTCCAGCTCGGCTCGCTGAACCGCCTGGAAAACTCTCGAAAATCGAAGAGCAGACTCGCCTTGAAGCCGATTTTCTTCATAGATTGCGCGGATTGTTGGCAGAATTTGCGGCCCTAAACCGATCAGCATCCGTTCGGCAATATCGCGCTTAGTCGCCGAAGGGTTTTCGAAATCGACGATATATTGCAACACCGTCGATTCTAATTTATCAGCTCTATCTACCTTGTCCTGAGCGAAAACGTTGCAAGTGCTCAGCACCGCAATCGCGGCTGTCGAGCAAATTCTCAGGTAGTGAGCCAGCTTGAACATCAATTACCATTTCAGGCCAAAGAGATCACCACTGCTACCGCTGCCCGTTCCGCCTTTTAGAGGTCCGCGATGTTTTGCGACCGCCAACGGCCTTGGCTTGTCATCTTCGGTTTCGGTCGCTTGAGCACCGGTTGTATTTTCGCTGCCTGACGGTGCCGCTTGGGCTTGTTTAAGTGAAAGACCGATCCGCTGGCTTTCGCGATCCACGGAAAGGATTTTTACATCGACTTGTTGTCCTTCATCGACTAACGAAGCGGGAGAAGAAACACGCCGATGAGCCATTTCCGACACGTGCACGAGACCTTCAATTCCAATATCAAGCTTAATAAAAACGCCAAACGACGCGATCCGGGAAACCGTCCCTTGGACAATATTTCCGACGGGAAAACGAGTCTCGATATTGTTCCAAGGATGGTCTTCTTGCGAACGATAGGACAGGCCGATTTTTCCAGTTTCAGGATCAATCTTTTCGATTCGCACTTTGACGCTATCGCCTTCTTTCACCACTTCGCTCGGATGTTTGACTCGATCCCAGGATAACTGGCTGATATGGATCAGTCCGTCCAACCCGCCAATATCTACAAATGCGCCAAAGTCGGTAATTTTCCGAACGGTTCCCTCAGCCGTGTCGCCAACTGCAATTGACGCCAAACGTTCTTCACGTTTTGCCGCTTTCTCGCGTTCCAAGATCGCTCGGTGCGACAGTATTAAATTGCCGCGACGCGGATTTGCTTCGGTTACAACGCAGGTCAAGGTTTTCCCAACATAGGGCGTTACATCTTCAATTCGGTATTCGCTGACTTGGCTTAATGGAATAAAGCCGCGAATGCTTCCGACCAAACATTCCAAGCCGCCGGTGTTGCTTGATTCAACTTTCGCGTCGACGACTGCGCCGGATTCCAAATCAGACCAATCTTCGACCGAGACCGATTCGCCGGGCATTGCAAGTTCGTACAGCCCTTCGTCGTTGTTAAAACCTCGCACAATAAAATCGAGCGTTTGGCCAGCTTGCGGCATATCCAAAAATTGCAGCAAGGGCACAATGCCTTCATCAGGTCCACCGAGTGAGATAAAGACGCTGTCGCCATGGACCTTCATCACTTTGCCCTGATATCGCTCGCCGCTTTCAAGCGTCCGCCCGACCTGAACTGTTTTATCGCCGATCATTAACGCATCTAAATCGGCGTCAATCAAAGCGGATTCCAACTCACTCATTTGATCTGCTGTCAGCGGCGTTCGAGCGGTGGGCACGGAAACTCGTGGAGCGACTACGCGATTCGGATCAACTCGATCTTTTGCATCGGCGTCACTCTTTTTTGCAACGATTTTCATTTCGTTAGTCGTCGCAGCTTCTTCTCCGCTAGTTGTTGACGATTTGTCGCCCGATTGATTGTCAACTTTCGGTTTACGATTGGGTCTGTCATCACGTTTGGACGATTTGTCTGGCCTGGAGCCACTTTGGGCTCGATCAAGCTCTGCTCGCATCGATCGCAATTTTTGCAGATTCAAAGGGCCCGAACTCGCGCGATCAGCGTTAGAAGCAGTCTCATGGCTGGCCGCTAAAGGCGCTTCGATGAGGGCTTCAGTGACGCTAGTTGGATCAGACGAAGAGGAGGCGGCGTCGGATTGCGAAGGTTCAGAATTCATGAGCAAAAATGGCGAATATGACGGGTTGGGAATTATAAAGGTGTGCAGCAACAGCGATTTCCCTGCAAAAAAACCTTTTCGCACCACATTCTAACAGTTTAATCGCAACAACCAAAGTCGTCGTTGCCAGCTTGATCCGCATTTTTCGAAGGCGTGTTAGTCCGCTGGAAATGAATTTCTTACGAGCTGTTATGATGGAAAGCTAATAAAAAGTTAAACCTGCAGCATCCAGGCTGATCGAGGTAATGAATTGAGATAGGAGCGTCCCATGAGTCTACGTTTTAAATGGCTTTTAAAACCCGCTAGTGCGTTGGTTTGTTTTGCCCTGTGTGACGCGGCATTGCACACAAGTTCGCGAGCTGCGGAGCCGCAAACTCGGCCGAATATTCTGTTTTTCTTCGCTGATGACTGGGGGAAGCTCGCGAGTTTTTATGCAGTCAATGATCATCCGTCGATTCACGATGTCGCCCGAACGCCAAACTTGCAGGAGCATGCAAAATCCTCCCTGATTTTTACCAATGCTTTCGTTAATGCCCCATCATGCACGCCCTGTCGATCATCTTTGTTGTCAGGCCAGCATTTCTGGCGGACTGGCTCAGCGTCCATTCTCAGCGGAGCGATTTGGAATCAACAACTCGACGGCTGGCCGTTGATGTTGCACGACGATGGTTATTACATCGGTAAATCCTACAAGGTTTGGAGTCCCGGACGTCCGGCCGATGCACCGTTCGGCAACCAACGATACGCGTATCAGCAAGCCGGATCGGACTTCAATCGGTTCTCGCAGGTCGCAACTAGATTGATTGAATCCGGCTCTGATCTCGATGCCGCCAAAGCAAAGTTGCTCGATCAGGTCGAAGCAAACTTCGATCAGTTCTTGAACAACTGTCCCGATGATCAACCATTTTGTTATTGGTTCGGTCCAACCAATACACATCGCAAATGGACCAAAGGCAGCGGAAAAGCTCTGTGGGGAATCGACCCGGCGGAGCTGGTCGGCAAGCTTCCGAAGTTCTTACCGGACGTTGCCGAAATCCGCGAGGATATGGCCGACTACCTAGGAGAAATTGCAGCGCTTGATGCCGCCTTTGGGCGCTTGAAAAGTCGATTGCATGTAAGTGGTCGATTGGAAAATACTTTGATCTTCATTTCCGGTGACCATGGCCCGCCTGGGTTCGGTCGTGGCAAATGCAATTTGTATGATTTCGGAACGATGGTCCCGCTGATGATTTCAGGACCAGGCGTTGTCGCAAATCAAGTGACTGACAGGTTGGTCAGTTTGCCAGACCTTGCGCCAACGATCTTAAAAGCGGTTGGGATCAGCGTACCAGCGAATATGACTGGCAATCCGATCAATGAAGTGATGGCCGATCCTCAGGCAGCCGCAATTGTCAATGCAAACGACGTTTCAGTGCATCGGTTTGTTCTGGCTGGTCGAGAACGCCACGTTGCGCAAGCTCGGGCGGGATATCTTCCTTATCCACAGCGATCGCTCCGCACTAAAGATTATTTGTTGATTCGAAATTTCAAGCCAGATCGTTATCCAATGGGCGATCCGATTCAATTGAATGAAGATCCAAACGTTGATCTGTTCGACAGCAACACCCCTGCCCTGTCGCAAGACAATCTAGTCGAAGAAACTTACACTACGTTGCCTGATGAAGACGCAGGTCCAACGAAGGCTTGGCTCATCCAGCATCGAAATGAATCGGCGTATCGAAAATTTTATGAGCTGGCTTATGGCAAGCGGGCTGAGATCGAACTGTACGACGTAAAAGCTGATCCTGATCAAATCAACAACTTGGCAGAAGATCCCAATTGGCAAACAATCCGACAAGAATTGTTGGTTACGATGATGTCTGAACTCGATCGCACCAACGACCCTCGTGTCGTAGACGACGGTGCATTTTTTGAAACCCCGCCAATGTCCAGCCCGTTAGAGAAAAATAAGTGACCAATTCAACACTGACCGAAAACCAAGATTTAATAGAAGATACCTACGCCGAAGCGTTTCGTAGTATTTACGGACGAGTATTGATCACCGCACGCGATCGAAAGTGGCTTGATGCCGCTTGTTATGCTGCCACAGGCCATGCCAGCAGCACAATCTTGTGCGATTGCGAAGCAGGCCTTGAAGGATATCTTGACGGAGTGTCTGTTGGTCAAGAGACCCCCGACGGTCGTGTCGGAGCTTATCTGCAATTTCATGTTCCACGTTTCCGCAAAGATCGCGTCGTACATTTAGAAAAAGTCATGATGGCTCGTATCAGCCAAAACATTCTGACTTGCCCAACGGCTCGTTGCTTCAATGCATTAGAGACGGATGATTTCTTTAAGTTGGGACGCAAAATTGCCTTCTTCGGTGACGGTCACCAACATCGAGTTGAACAGTATGGCCGAAAGGGTTGGTGCATTCCTACACTTGGCGGCGAGTTTTTTCTCGAACGCCGTTTTGGTTACGCTGATGGTCTAATGGGTGGCAACGTTTGGTTTATGGGGAGCGAAGATGCCGCGTTGGAAGCAGCCGAATTGGCGGCGGCGGCCGCAGATGAAACTCCTGGCGTAATCACGACTTTTCCTGGCGGAGTTGCTGCCAGTGGATCAAAGGCTGGCAGCCGATACAGTTTTATGATCGCAAGCACGTTTGCGGAATTCTGCCCGACGCTTCGAACAAGTCTAGGCAATAAATCCAAAGTTCCAGCCGGCGTGGATTCAATCATGGAAATTATCGTAAACGGAGTCGATCTTGCGAGCGTTTCCAACGCATGTTTGAAGGCGGTTGAAGCGGCCAAAAGTGTGCCTGGATTGATAAAAATCTCTGCTGGGAATTATGGCGGACGACTTGGTAAATCGTTTATCTATCTTCGACCAGAATTGCATCCCAACACGTAGTAAACGAAGTTTGGTAACGACCTAGTGCATTTTGCATGGCATTCGATACCGCTTCAATCAAGTTCAATTGAACAGTCGACATTCAACTAAAAAATATTTTGAGGATTTTCCAGATGCGCTGCGCTGTCTTTAGCTCAAAATCCTACGACCGAAGATTCTTAGAACCTGCCTTCAATAAACTCAAACATGAAGCGGTCTTTTTTGAACCTAAATTATCGCTCGAAACTTGTCGGCTAGCCGACGGATTCGATGCCGCGTGTGTGTTTGTCAATGATCGTCTAGATCGTGAAGTGCTCGAACAGCTTTCAGGTTTTGGAATTAAAGTGATTGTGCTTCGGTGCGCCGGATTTAATCAGCTTGACGTCGAAGCAGCCAAGTCGCTGAATATTCGCGTGATGCGTGTCCCGGCCTACTCGCCACACGCTGTTGCGGAACATGCACTCGGCCTGATCTTATGCTTGAATCGGAAGCTTCATAAAGCCAATCATCGCGTCCGTGAAAATAATTTTTCACTCGAAGGATTACTGGGATTCGACTTGCATAGCAAAACTGTCGGCGTGGTTGGAACCGGGACAATCGGAGCCTGCGTTGTGAGATTACTCAAAGGCTTTGGCTGCGAAGTTTTGATGTACGACCCAAAACCAAATTCAGAGTTAGCAAATTTGGGGCGTTACATATCGCTCGATGAACTGTTTCGTCAGTCGAGGATAATCACGCTACATTGTCCGCTTAGTCCAGAGACGCATCATTTGATTAATGCGTCGGCTATTTCAAACATGCAACCGGGTGTGATGTTGATCAATACCAGCCGCGGTGGTTTAATCGATACCAAAGCAGCAATCAAAGCATTGAAGTCGGGCAAGATTGGCCAACTCGCGCTGGATGTCTACGAAGAAGAAAGCGAACTGTTTTTCGAAGATCTATCCGAGCGAGTGGTCCAGGACGATGTGTTTTCGAGGCTCTTAACCTTCCCCAACGTTTTGATCACCGCGCATCAGGCATTCTTTACCGAAGAAGCACTTCAAGGTATTGCTGACGTTACCTCGGCAAACTTGACTCAGTTCGAATCGGGAGACGACTTGGCAAACGCCGTCTGCTGATTCGATCAACCTGAACTAACAGCTTTCAAACCGACACTCAACGTCCAACCAACATGCCAAGATATTCATGCATCACCGCGTGAAGGGCGGCCAAGTTGTCGGCATTTGGAATCAAAGATAAGGCTGTAAGCTGACCACTCGGAGCTTCGAAATTTGCTGGAATTGCAACCAGTGGAATTTCAGCTTCCTTGGCCAATTCCATCGCCCGTGTTATGTGAATTGCTGATGTGATGATGCCGCATCGTTTACCTTGCCATAGCTCAGGGGCTGCCTTCAACGATGCAATTTCTTCTGAAGTCGTTCGTCCAGGCAATGCTACTATCGCAGATTTTGGAACTGACAAACCTGTCAAAATGTCGAGCGACTGAGCCCGAGGGGAAAGCAATTCATGTGAGCCTTCGACCAATGGGTCACCGGTGACAATCAGTTGTTTGACGGCACCTTGATGATACAGTCTCGCTGCCAGAGCCAGTCGATCACCGCTGTGTGCAAGTTGTGTCCGCATGTTTGGCGTCAATCCAGTTCCTCCGCCTAGGACGATTGCAACTTCGAGCGGTTCGTTTTCGCCTGGCTTCCACTCGGGATAGTTGCCTTCAAGCGAACGAACAATGACTGCGGTTACAGGGTCAATCGTAAGGATGCAAAACAGTATCAGAACAAGGCTGCAAAGCATGATTAAACGCTGGCGGGTCTGCCATGCAAAAACAATTAATAATGTGCCGAGCAACATCAGCAGGCCGCAAGGCATCACCCAACGAGCGAGCGTTTTTTGAAAGATCAGCTGATCTTTTTGAAGCAAGCCAACGGCAACGCAAATCGAAGGATACAAACCAGCGATGAACAATGCCCTAATCGGTTTGGCCGATGGCTTTGGATCGGCGTACGCTTCTAAGATTGAGTTCATCAGCGATGGGTGCTTTAGGATTTCATACCAGAAAAACTTATCGTCGCATTTATCGTTTAACAAGCAACTGGCTTGCCTTCGTCCTAGAAAAGATCGTGACGAAAAACGACCACCGCTAGATTGAATGCATCTCGAAATCGTAGGGATCTAACAACACCACGACTTTCTTGAGTTCATAGATTTTCCTACCCCAAATATTCCAATCTGAAATGCTCTGCTTTGAATAGAGGGAGGTTGAAAAATTAGCGGTAGGAAAATTAATTCATTTCGAAACGTGATACGTAAACCGTGCAGTCTCACAGAATTCGCTTACGCGGTTTGCAATCTCGATTACTACTCAGTCTTGGAGATCGAGTAAAGCACATCATCAGATCGCAGATAGATCGAACCATCGGAGATTGCGGGTGAAGCCCAGAATTTGGCATCGCTATCTGCTGGAAGCGTGTTTGTTCCAACGACTTCGAGCTGTGGACCAGGCTTAACAACGAAAGTTTTACCACTTGAGTCCGGACAGTAAACCAAGCCATTATTTGCCCAAGGCGATGCCCAAAACTCTGCCGCGTTAGGCAGACGATCCTGGAAAACCAGTGCGCCTGTCGATGCGTCCAGACAAGTGATTTTGCCGCCGCGACCACCGAGTAAATAGACATATCCATTGTAGATCAGCGGTGACGATCGCTCTGGACCGTATTCAGCAGTGTTCCAAATCACGGAGTTGTTTGGTTCACCCTCAGTGCTGGCTGACAAGTTGCCACTCGCACCTGATTTAACAGCAAAAATTGAAGTACCGCCACGACCACCGCGACCGACTACCAACATCGAATCAGTCGCCGACGCTGTCGTGCTTAAGCCGCCACCACCGATGTCCACTTGCCAGAGTAGTTCGCCATCATTTGGATTATAAGATCGCACAATCGAACCACCGGTGACAATCTCTGTCCGCTTATCATTTTTCCATACAACGACCGATCCCCAATTGGAACTTTCTTCTCGTGGTTTTCGCCATAGTTCTTCGCCGGTTTCGGCATTTAATGCAACGATGAACGAAGCTTGTTCGTTATCGATCTGCAAAAATACCTTGCCATCCAACATCGCTGGCGAGCTTGAAGTTCCCCAATCGTTTCGCATGGAATATAAACCAAGATCTTTGGACCACATCAGCGATCCATCCATGTCATAACAAAAGACGCCCATCATGCCGAAATAGGCTACGACATATTTGCCATCGGTAACGGGCGTTTCTGAGGCATAGGTGTTGTCGCGATGTGTCTTAAGTCGCGGTTTGCCTTCCAAAGCCACTTTGGACCATACATTCTCGCCGGTTTTTGCGTCTAGACATACGACTTCCCAGCGATAGTCGCTGTCCTGACTTTGCTCTCCATTGGTAATAGCAGTGGTAAGAAAGACCTTCCCGTCGGCGACGACTGGACATGACCAACCATCGCCTGGCACATCGACCTTCCATTTAATATTCATCTTGGCGTCCCAAGTCTGCGGAATTTGAGTGGCTTCCGACAAACCACTTGCATTCGGACCGCGAAATTGAAACCAGTCTTCGCCTGATGTTTGATTGATTAACGAGTGGCTGCATAGCAAAGCGAGCAGCATAGAGATTTTTTTCATTAGATATCCAATCGGGTGTGTTAGCTTCGGGCTTGGTTTGGGTTGTTAAGAGAAAGTTTCTGATGTGCTCGCTGCATTGTCCGTCAGTGCCGATGTTCGCAACAATCAGTCCTTCGTTGCAAGAGCCTGTTTAAAATTTAGCAGTTGGAGTTGTCAATTTAGTTAGACTGACAGCTGAGAAGGCCGAATCTGCGGAAAAAATCCAATCGGAACGGGTATCGACGCTGTACGCAATAGAACGAACTTAAAGATAGTAGGAAGTTGAAAAGGCGGATTAGCAACTTGGATTAGATTTACGATCGTATCGCCTTTGCCCTTAACAATTACCTTCAATTCCCGCCAAACTCGTGCTTCAACGAAACTTAAAGTGCGGCTAGCTCGTACCCGGAGTCGCCAGAATTCGGAGCCCTTTCGTTGGGCAATCCGATCTCTGGCAAGATCGACTACCCTGAGATTGAATGTGGTTTCAGCACTGGTCATTATATCAACTTGAATTTATAGCCGTCGAGCGTTGGCTCCGGTTTCAGCGGCACAGATGGGCTAAAGCATTTCTGACAGAAATGTCGGTAGCATCGGTCTCCGAAAAGTGAGCTGTCTCCCTACATACACGTGGGCCATTTTGCTCATAGCCTCCGGCTATGATAGGGAAGTTTCCTGCAATGCGGTTGCCCCTTCACGGTTAAATGGACGGCACAAATCTTCTATAGCTGGCATGAACCATTTAATAAAGTCTATAAGAGCCTATCCGGAAACCGGTATTTTATTAAGGGTATAGAAAGCGCATGCAAATTGTAAGCTGGCAAGATGGTTTGCTGCTTTCTTATCCCATCGGATAAATATGCCGCGAAACCGATTCAACCAACTATGGGTACGTTCGACAACCCAACGTCTTGGT
>JBGSKY010000324.1:0-2129 GCA_041740995.1 Pirellulaceae bacterium | reverse complement strand
TCGAGTTCGTCGCACATCAAACGGATCGCAAGCGAACACGCTTCATGCAACTTTGTTGCAATGTCACACTTTGGATCGACGATCTTGTCGTAGTGCCTCAGCACGTTGACTCCCGATTTTCGGATTTTGTCGCGCAAAGGATCGTCATAAAAACGAGGCAGCTCTTCTTTCAAGGTGGTTGCAAGATCTGCCTTTTGAACGATCGCAATCAAGGTGCCGTCGTATTGAGCCAAGAACATCTCTTGTGATGCTTGATGCTCAATGAAGTCTTCGCCGGAGACAATGATGACCTTAATGCAAACACCTTGCTTATCGTTGAGCGAATGGACAATGTCGAGCACCCTTTTTCCCGCAAGCTTTTCGGGTGAAGAATCACCAGCTTTAGCTGGCAAGTTCAGGTCCAGCAATACAAGGTCAATCTCCTTTCCATGAGCGTCAACAATTTTCAAGGCGTCGGATACGGTTTCTGCTGTCCCAACAATTTCCTCAGGACCACAAAAATCCTCGTCCGCCAAGCACATCATGACCATTTGCAGATCTTCTGCCTTGTCCTCGACGATCAGGGTCTTTGGTTTTTGCAGTACCGTCATGGAATTTCTATATGTTGAGTGTTGCGATAAAAGTAACACCAGCCATGCGCTGCCCGCGATGCTGGTTGGGAGTCAATGAACAATCGCCACCGTGGGCGCGGAATGTTTCGCGTACGATGGCTAGCCCTAGCCCGGTACCGCGGCCGGTACTTGAATAGCCGCTCGCATCCTCTTTAAAGGGATCGTCGACGGCCAAGTTGATGCCCACTGGGAGAGCATTATCCACAATCTTTAGTTCAACTGTTGTTCCGGTTAAATCGCAATTGATATGAACCTCTGGCTCCGCAATGTTCTGGACCTCAATCTCGCGGCAGGAGTTGCTCAGTACTTCCTCGATCGCTTCTCGCAGGATGTCGCGGTGACCATTGATTCTCAACGGCAGCGTGCCGCAATTGACCAAGATTCCGGGGATTCGCTCGCGAGCCTTCTCAGCAATCGTTTGAATCAATTCATAAAAATCAAACTCGATCTTTTCCAGGTCGCCTTGAACCTGCTTTAACCGTCGAATCTGGTACGAAACTTTTCGGATGTCTGTTACGGCCTTCATGGCAACACGCAGACGCGCGCCGAACGTATTGTCGGAAAGCTGATAGTGATCAAGCATCGCTGCCCGCCGATGAGCTTTTTCCTCATTGGGAACGAGCATGGTCGCGATGTCAGAGTGTTCGTCTAAGAATTCATTCAAGTCTGCGAATGCTTTCCCCGCGCGACCGATCGGACCATTCAGCTGATGCATCAGCCAGGAAAGTCGGCGTAGTGACTCACGACGCGACGCAGATTCAATCGTTTCATTTGTTGGCGAAAGAATGTCAAGGAATTGAAATCCAAGATCGTCCAATCGCGAAAAGGCTTCATTCGTTTCCTGGACGTCTTCACTTCCAAAGAAGACGTACGCACCTATCGGCTCGCCGTCACGGCGAACCTTCACAACCAACGCGGGACGATAGACGCGTTTGGCCCAGTCGAACAGGTCTTCGACGAACGAGCTGCCAAACCTTGTTTCATCAGAACTGTTAATCGCCTCAATATCGCAAGTGTTCAAATTGCGCCAAATCTTTGCCCACTCCTTCTCAAGGTCATGGATGACATCGGTATTCTCCGAAGTGAGAAGCAGATCGCGAAACAGTGCAAATGTGGGAAGCCGTCGACTTTGTTCATCGAAAACGTGCGAGGTGCTGGATGGTGCTATCGCGAGGCCGAGGACATTAGAAGGGAGTTCACTTCCTGTCAGCGGCGAGTTGAATACTCGATAGTCGTCACTCGTGGATCCGTCCCAAAACCACTCTCGCCACGCAGTGTTGATCTCTTCGTCGGTGATTGGGCGAAATCCGATATCTTCAATGCGTCCAGCGCTCGTCGAAGTGCGAACACTGGCCATGAACAGGTTGGATGTCCGGTTTCCAGGGTTAGCAGGTTCGACGTAAATGAAGTCTCCTTTGGCAAACAACCCCTCGTCAACGACGAACTGTTCGAACTGCGTCAGTCGTTCCTCAAGCGTACTGCCAGTTAAGTAGAAGTGCTTGTGCACGCGTCGAGACC
>JBGSKY010000323.1:0-1971 GCA_041740995.1 Pirellulaceae bacterium | reverse complement strand
AAGCGTGCGTGTTCGCGGTACCTTTCGCATCGGAATCTTCACAAGTCGGTAGGAGATGCATTGCTGCTTGGCCTCCCGCTCGTTGAGTCCGATGCGGGCCAACTCAGGATCAGTGAACAGCCGCGGATAGGACATCCATTGCTAATTGGCTGTAACGCTTACAGGACCTGGGCAATTGCTCGAGCGCGCAGGATAGCGGAAGCTTCCGTTTTAGCCAAATCGTCGGGAGCGGCTAACGTTGGCTCGATGAGGATCGATTGAATGTTGGCGAAACCGATAAAACCAAGCAACATTTCCATGTATGCTTTCTGTAGGTCCATGCCCTTCAGCCCGTCGTTATTGTACGCCCCGCCGCGAGCGTAAATGACGGTAACAGGTCTTTCGGTGACAAGGCCGCTGTAACCAGTCGCGGGATCAAAGTTAAATGTTTGACCGGGCTGCGCAATAACATCGATGTAGTGCTTCAGTTTGTAAGGGATACCAAAATTCCACATCGGCAGGCTAAACAAGTACTTGTCTGCGGCTTTGAACTCGTCGCAGACATCCACAACCGTTTGCCAAGCTGCCTGCTGCTGCGTATCGAAGTTTTGACCGTGAAGCACTTGATACTTTGCATCAATCGTATATCCATCGAACTCGGGTAACTTCTTATCCCAAAGGTCAATTTTCGCCACTTCATCTCTAGGATTAGATGTTTTGTAGGCGTCGATGAAGGCATTTGCGACGGTGATTGATTTTGATCGCGATTTTCTTGGAGACGATTCAATATAGAGCAATTTTGCCATAGCCGGGGTCCGTGTTGAGTGAGTGGAGAAAGTTGGAGCGAAGAAGACTGAGATATTTTAAGGAGACTGAAAGCCCATGTTGATGGTTAAGTAACTAGAGGCGTCCTCCTAGCCAGCGTAAGGGCACGAGCGGTGAAGACAATGAATCCAATCGCTACAGTGGTTTGCACTAACACAATTGAAAGCGGCGCATCTGGAGGTGCGATTACTCGAAGCGGCGAAAGTTTCTGAAAGCTCTGTACGATAAGCACGACGACATTCAAGTATTGCGATAAAACGGCCGTTAGGATGTAAGTCATTTTCCAAACGCCCATGGCGCGCCGTACATACAACGCAATAAACGCAGTCGCCAGCAAGGCCATCGACATGACTCCGAATACATGAGCCGGCGTGATCTGCGCCGCGGGGAACCCAAACCCGGATAAGCTGGTGAGCAATGTCATGCTTAGAAACGTCCCAGTGACGGTATTTGAGGTGTGATCCTGGAGCATCTGGGCCATCGCGATAAACCCTGTAACGATTGCCACCAAGCTGATAACGACATGGACAACTGTGAAGACATCGAGCAAACTCATCGTTTAGGATTCCCCCTGGCTTTCATCAGACGCATCGCGCCGGACTGTCCGTTTGAGTGCCAGTTGCCTTTCCAATGTCTTGATCCGCCCGTGGAGTTCTTCCACTAGGCTAGTAACTTGCGTCTGTGATAGTCGTTTATGGATATGTTGCGGGCAGTTGATATCCCACGCTTCGATGTTAAACAGAATCGCGCGCTCGACTTTGGCCGAATAGCTGGAATCTTGTAGGCGTTCAAGCAACTCAATGTCACCCTCGACGACTCGTGCGGTTCCCCAAAGTTTGACACGACTACTACTGGCGTAGTCCATCAGAAAGACGAATGCTTGTGGATTCTCTGACAGATTTCCTAACGTGATGTATTGCCTATTCCCTGCAAAATCCGCGAACCCGATGGTCTTTTTGTCCAACGGCCGCAGGAATCCCGGTGGTCCACCCCGGTATTGAATGTAGGGTTGCCCTTCAGCGTTGGCTGTACCCAAATAGAACATGTCCAACCTTGCCAGAAAGTCAGACAAGTCAGGCGTTATCGTCGTATTCCAACCGTTCCGTTCCACTTTTTCATAGGTTCGACGCGAGCCCTTTTGCAACTGGATGCTTTTCACTGCCGCGG
>JBGSKY010000322.1:0-35418 GCA_041740995.1 Pirellulaceae bacterium | reverse complement strand
CTTTGGTGGCGGCGGTGGCGGCCAGGGCGGCGGTGGCGGCGGCTTTGGTGGCGGTGGTGGCCAAGGCGGTGGTGGCGGTGGAGGTCTGTTCGATGTGACTGATAAGCCAGCAAAAACCGAAACAAAATCGGAACCAGCAGCGGTTGCTGAAAGCAATGCTCAATTGGACACTGCGATCGGTACCAAAATGTCGGCTCTGTTGGCTGAACTTGACTCCATTGATGCAAGCGATACGGCCGCAATTGCAGCGGTCGAACGAAAAATGGTCAAGCTTGTGAATTTACAATTGCAGGCCATCGAGCGATTGGTCATGCAGGGTAAATCTTCCGAATCAAAAGTTCATTTTGAAGAAGTGATTTCGGTTGTAAATCAAGCCATCTTGGACGGTCATCCGTTGCCATGGATGTACGAAGCGCTGAGCATTTCGATGCAGGCTTGCAATTATCCATCAAGCGATATTTATCGAGTTTTGATGTCGGCAATTGATTTCAGCGGCGACATTGACGATCGTTTACGAATCGCAAAATACTTTATCAAAGTAAACATGAACACCGAGGCGTTGCGCGTTTTGAAAGACGCCTCGATTCAAGAACCGCTGCGGCCAGAGCCTTACGAAATGGCATTGCCAGTCGCGATGAAGATTAACGACTTGGAAGCGTTGCGTTGGACTTGTGCCGGTGTGCTGAGTCAAGCTTGGCCACAAGACATGGCCGCGTTGAACGAGCAAGCTGCGATTGCGGCTCAGGCTACCTACGCAACCTTGGCTCGCGAAGGCCGTGTAATGGAGGCTGACGCTTTCCAGCAGCACCTCAAGATGAACGTCAATCGAGACATCATCGTGCGAGTATCATGGACCGGCGATGCGGACGTCGATCTCAGCGTCCAAGAGCCGACTGGTACCATTTGTAATGTTGGAAACCCTCGGACTGTTTCCGGCGGCGTATTGCTTGGCGATGCATCCAGCCTGGACAAACCAAGTAATGACGGTTTCAGCGAAACCTATGTCTGCGCCAAAGGGTTTACCGGAGTCTACGACATTTTTGTCCAACGCGTTTGGGGCGAGGTCAATGGCGGTGAAGTGACCGTGGATATCTTGACCGATTTCGGAACGGATGAACAACGACACATCCGACAACATATCCCTGTCGATGAAAAAAATGCGGTTGTTCGAGTTGAGGTCAAAAATGGCCATCGTGACGACGCGATTGCAAAGGTGCAGATGACCAAGACCCAAGCGGATCGTATCGCAGCATCTCGTTCGGTGCTTGCCCAGCAATCGGCCTCCGATAACAGCAGCAGCGGCAGTTCGCTTGACTCGGCTTTCCCTGGTTCAGGTTTTCCATTTTTTGGTCCTAACGGATTCGGGACAATTAGTCCTTTCCGAGGAGCAGTTGGAACTCAACCTGTCATCCGAAATATTACGGTCGGTACTTTATTGAGTGGACTAGCTGTGATTTCTGGCGATCGTCGCTACGTTCGCGTAGACTCGTCACCTCAATTTACAGCGATTCGTGAGGTCAACACGTTCAACTTTATCACAGGCGGTAACGGCACTTCACCAACTCCTGATGCTGGTGGCGGTGGCGGTGGCGGTGCCGGTGGAACTCAATAAAAAAGATTGCATTTAATCAAATTAGCGAACACCGACCAGCAAACCGACTCAGGTTTGCTGGTTACATTTGATAAGTAATTTTTTCGGCTGTGTAGCCTGCTGACAGAACTGTAAAAATAAACACAAAGATTGATTCGTTTGAATAGCTTCGCAAGCCTTGGAAGTTTTGAAAATAGAGAACCGGTCCAGTCATTGCCTAGCCCATCCAAGCGGAGAAGCCTGCTTAAATAGCGCCCAATCGGAAGGCATTAAGCTGGACTGCTAAAAGTTTGAGGTCGCGGCGGTATTCAGATTACCAAGCTGTCCTTCAGTCGAACTCGTCGGGCGGAAGTGACAAATTTACAACTACATTTGTCCTAAATCTGTATTCGGACCCCCATGAGCTTGTCTCATGGGTGAATCAGCTTGGTGAGCTAACACCGCGGCGATACTACAAAAGACCCCAACGGGTTCATCCCGTTTGGTGAATCAGTTTGTTCGGTAGACCATTGGTTGAAGATCAAGTCATTGTAAGTTTTCGCTGCCGGCGTCTCTCTCCACTCTGGCTTGTACTGGCATCGCTGAAAACGAGTACCATTTCATGGATTGCGAGTAAGAGCTTTTGTTAAAGCTTGGCTTTGCTTGTCAAAAGTAGGTACGGTTAGGCCCGAAATTTTCTGATGACCCAATCACAATTAAATGAAGCAACGAATCGCTCATCGATTGGATTCTTTTCGCTAACGATGCTTGTGGTTGCGAGCATGATTGGCGCAGGAGTTTATTCAACAAGCGGATATGCCATCGGCGATTTGCGCAGCCCTTGGCTGGTTTTAGTCGCTTGGTTAGTTGGCGGAGCAATCGCGATTTGTGGGGCAGTCAGCTACGGTCAACTCGCACACCGTATCACCGAAAATGGCGGCGAATATCTCTACGTTTCGCGCTTTGTGCATCCAATCGGTGGCTTTATAGTTGGAGTCGTTTCCTTCGCCGCCGGCTTTACCGGTGCAGGCGCTTTTGCCGCGATTGCATTAGAAAAATACGTTCTTCCAAACGAGCTCCGACCACAATGGCTACCCTCTGGCACGATCGCAATTGGTGCTGTCTTTCTGGCGACCCTGGTCCATATCAGTGGTACGCGTCGAGGCCTGTTTAGTCAAAACTCCGTTGTCATCTTCAAGCTAATTTGCTTGACGATTTTCATACTGATAGCGATCAGCCAAAGCTCAACTTGGTATTGCTTCACCAACGCAGTGACTGCTCAACCGGCTCCCAACTATTCTTGGTTGGCTTTTGCAACGACAGTCATGTGGATTTCGCTGAGCTACAGCGGTTTCAATGCCGCCATCTACGTCGCTGGTGAATCAGCCAGCGGTTCAGCAACCGTCGCGCGATCGATGCTGGTCGGCACAGCCGTCGTGACAGTCATCTATATTCTGCTCAACGTCATTTTTCTTTTCACCAGCGACGTTGCAAGCATCGAAGGACGTCCCGATATTGCGAACGTCGTCGCGTATCAGATCGGCGGAGATCAACTGTCAATGCTGGTACGCGTCGCAATTTGTCTTGGACTCATTTCAAGTGTTTCGTCGGTGCTAGTGGCTGGCCCAAGAGTCTATGCAAAGATGGCCAGCGAAGGTTATTTTCCACAACTAATTAGCCGAAATTTGCAGTCCCCAAACAGGCACTACGTTGCCATGCAAGGTGCTGCCATCGTTTTAGTTATTTGCCTTGCGAGTTTGCAAGATCTGCTTTCGTACCTTGGCATGACGCTTTCGTTGTCAGCCGCCGCGACGATTAGCACTTTGTTTGTCAAGCAAATCGATTTTCCAGTCAAACGGCGCTACCGTCTCGTTGCTGCGTGTTATATATCAGCAACTATTGTCATCGCATCGCTCGCTTGCTGGAATAAACCAATTGAAGGTCTGGCCGCTTTGATCACGCTAGTCATCGGCGTTGTGGCTTATGGAGTGCAACGATTTTTCAAAGCAAGGACGCCCTGAAATGAGGAATCGTCAATAATGCAAAGCGAAAAAGTCTAGGTGAGGTCAGCGCTCGCTGAATGTCTGTCATTCAGTTTCTGAAGTCGACGTTGCTTCCGGCTCGCTGTTTGCATCGTTGATGCCAAATGCATTGACGACATCGCGGTCATCAGATGGATCGATGCTCCGAATAACAAGCTGCACTGTTCCTTCATTGGCTATACCCACGACACTGCGTTCGGCAGACTTTAATCGATTGAGCAAGTCGTCTGAGTTGCCAACAGGCACGATTTGGATTACTGCCGTTGGACGATGGATTGTGTTGAAAGGTGCAGGACCGATGGCATGTGATTGTTCAAGAACCTCGACGCTTTTGACCATTGGCGAGGCTTCGATTTGCATTGCAATGCGGCGCGCCCGCTGAAGCTGATTTGCAATCGTGCAAGTTAGAACTTCTCCGATCGGAGCTTGTCGCCAAGCTTTTGCATCACCGTTTTGCGAGAGGCTGCCAAGCAACATGGCATGCGTCATTGTTGACGCGGACCAGCCGAACTTGCGAACTAATTCCCGAATTGGTTGAATGAAATCGTTGCTGCCGGCAAGAATGCCACACGGGCCTGCACCAACAAAAGCATCCCCTGAGAAAATCACCGCTGTTACGCCCGCACCAATGCGTTGTCGAACCGGCGTTGTCTCTGGAAACCACTCCGTCAAATCGCAAAGCGACGCATCAAAACGCAATTCGACATAAGGTACCTGTGTTGCTTTGCTAGTTTCAAGAAACAGTTCTTGAATTGACGGACCTTTGGAAGAGCCGCCTGTCTGGTTAGAAAGAATGGAGGGTGAGACCGTCAAAAGCCCCAAAGACTGAGCCGCGTTTTGTCCAGCTATCAAAGCTTCGAGGTCTTCAGCCGAACAAGTGTTGACAGCACCCGCTTCGATCAATTTGCCGAAACACTGCAAGATTGAAAAGACATCACCACCGTTGGGCAAACGCAACGCGTTGCTTCGCGGGACGATCCAACCGGCATTAGTCATTCGATGCCCAGCAATCGCTTGCAGCGCGATCGCGACGCTGGGCAGCACCAATACTGCCTGGGTTCCGCAGGCGTCGGCAAGCTTTCGATGTGTCTCGGAAATGATTGCTTGATCGTCGCTGTAACCTGACACAAACGATGCGTAAGCGCTTGCTGCTGTGTTGGATAAGGCAGCGATGGAAAAACGAGAAGAAAATACATCGCCAGTCGCGTTAACAATTGGGGCTGTCGAAGGAGGAATCTGAGACGTCCAACGCCCGCTTACCGAGTCGAGCCATCGCTTGGCCTGACGCATGGATTCTTGAACTTGAGCCGTTCCCCAATCGGTTGTGGCACCGACTTGTTGCGCGGCTTCGCGAACGGTTTGGACAAGTTGGGGTTGGTTTAGCAATTCAATCACTCGACGAACGGCATCGGTCGGGATGTCCTTAAAATTGAAAGGCAGTTTAATCATGATTTTTCATCTTTCCGAAAATGGATAGCTGCATCGTTCGCCAATTTTAACCCATCGGCTTGTTTGAAATATTTTCGCTTCAGCATCGCAAACCCGATTTGATATTTGGAAGTTTGGCTTGAGTAAGCCGACGTGAGAGTCCCGGCAATCTCAGAACCGAACAGTATATTCTGCGGCGTTTGAAGAGCTAAATTGGATTCAATGTAGACAGGAAACAGCTTCTTTTGAACTTGTCCCAAGGCGTCTAAGCGAGCGATGGTTTCTTGACCGAGGTAACAGCCTTTTTTAAAGGATGTTGCGTCTGCATCGCGGTCTATTTCTTGAGGCAAGTTTGATTCGTCGAAGTCGATGCCGAACCAGGGGAAACCATTTTCCGCCGCCAGCGTCTGCGGCAACAAGACAGGTGATTCGTCACTGGAGAGGTCATTCTTGAGTTTACCGGCGAAAAGTACCCAGGGTGTGCTAACAGCAAAACCAACGATCACTAATTCGCCTAAAGATGGGCCCTGGTCCAACCAAATGACTTGGTGTGAAACAGCCGCTGGTAAAAGCGAGATTTCGGCCGATTGCGAATCTTTTGGTAACTGCTCGATGATCTGCGACGCAATATCTTGCGTAACGAAAAACCATTTTTGAAAGTGCGAGACATCTTGTAGCGTCACATCTTCACTAATGATGTAACGGTCCCAGTGTGAAATTAAACGATCAGCGTGCCCACTTTGCAGTGAAAAATAAAACAGACTTTCATCATTCAAGAAAACGAAACCGTGCGAAAAAGTCTTCCCTTTGCTATCGGTCACAAATACTTCTGTCCAGCTTTGGCTGGTCAACTGTCGGATTTCGTTTGTCACAAATGAGTGCAGCCATTTTAAGCGGTCGCGGCCGCTGATTTGAATGACGGTTGGATTGGTGATTGGACATGTTGGCATGGTTATCGGATTCACTAATTTCGTAATCTGGTTGACTAGCGAGCGCAAAGCATGGCTGTTTCGAGCCACCGTCGCCACTGCGCAATCGATTCCTCAGTTAGATGATGTTCACCCAGCGGAGGTACGACTGTTTGTTCGTTGTGTTGTAGATCATGAACTGTAGCGGACCAGATCCCAGACGCATTTATTTTGGTCGTTAATTGAAGCGGATCGTTTTCGGTGAGTTTCGGAAAAGTATTGCTGATACTCTGTTGACTGAAGCGACTCCAATTTCGTCCGGTTCGCGGCCGCGAACGTTCAAAAAACTGCAAATCTTCAAATCGCGAAAAATTCTTTCCCAAACGTAAAGTTCGCGAGTAGCTCGATGGCGTCGGCATGCCGGCCGAAAGAAGGATTTTGGGTTCGGCGGTCGGCTCGTTTGGATTGGATAAACCAACCGCGATGTCGTACGGGACGATTCCTTTGCCATGAACAAGCGTCCGCTGGTCGTTTTGGATTAGAAAGTTTCCCTGCAAAACAGCCGCTTTTGCTAGCGCCTTGGACGCGACTTTTGCTTCTGGTACAACTCGATTGAGTATTGCTTGCCGACGGCTGACAAAAGCTTTTGAAGTTAACCAGTCGCCAATTAGAAGGATTTGGTCGATATCGTCGTATCGAAGCTTTGATAATTCTATTGCACGTTGAATAAAAATATCCAATGCGATCAATTCGGTAGAGCAAAGATCTAGCAGCTCTTGAAGGTTAATTTGCCATTGAAAGCGAGTCTTATTGACCGTGATCTGCGCGATTGATTTGTCTTGTTCAAAGATGACGTCGCAAACTTGTTCAACAAGTCTTTGGAGACGACCGGCAAGCTGAATGTCTTCACGAACGACCAACTTGCATTTGGCCTCGATGTCGTGCGTAAATTTTTCGGCCAGTCTGGCTTGCCATCGCAGCTTGCTCATTTGCCAATCGCCGACGTTAGATAACAACTGCAACAACATGCCATCGCGTCGGACGACGGAAGCTTCTGCGATGTTACCAGTCAAGCTGATGATCAGATGGTGCTCGATCGGGGCATCGCTTTCGGAAAGTTTCATCGCGGAAGTCTCAGAGGAGTTCGCCGAAGAAACCGCTGGATGTTCCTCTTCAGAAATTCCGCTTGCATACGCGATCGACGCAGCGAGGGGGCGATCTAATAATTGCAGCAAGTCGAGGCCACCGATCTTGCAAGCGTTTGCAATTGCAATCCGCCGGCGCTGGTCATAACTTGCTGGGATCGTTAGCACCGCTTGCGCCGTTGCGTTCATTTGCGTTTGAGCGTGCAAACCCGTGTGATGCAGCAAGGCCGCAATCAATACTTCCGGCGGAACTTGTCGGCCGCAGAAATCTCGTTCAACACGGGCGAAACCCAACCATCGATGCAAGCTGTGGAAGCAACCTTCCGGCGATCGTTTGCGGGCGTCTCTTGCAGGGGTACCAATGAGCAATTGTTGGTCGTCGCTCCATAGAGAATTGTCGAGCGTCGTTTGATTCTTTTCTAGTGAGATTGTCTCGAAAGGATCGTTCTTGCCATTACAGTACGCGATGGTCTGCGATAGTCCAAAATCAATGCCTATATTTGCAAAGACGCGTTGCTTGGTCGGCTGTTTCGAAAATCCGCGTGTGGGGCTGTCATGCAGGGCATTTTGGATATCGCGAGCAATTGTCGATTTAGTCGGCAGACGTTTGGTACCACCAGCCCGCAAATTACTGACTTCAAGATACTGCAAAACTTCAGAAGCGGAATTAAACCGGTCAGAAGGAGATTTGGCGACAAGCTTTTGAAACAGAGCATCTAGCCGAAGGTCCACATCGCCTCGGACTTCATAGAGCACTGGCGGAGTTTCATGGAGATGCGCCATGGCGATCTGCATCGGCTCGCCGGTAAACATGGTTTGGCCGGTCAAAATAAAATATAGCGTCGCACCTAGCGCGTATAAATCAGCTCGTAGATCGACATTGGACGACTGTCGGATTTGTTCGGGCGACATGTATTCAATAGTGCCCATCAGTCGTCGCCGTTGGTCTGCGATCGCTTCGGCTTGCTCGCCAGCGATTCGAACTAGTCCGAAATCGAGAATCTTCAATTGCCCAGCAGTGGTCAACATAATATTGCTAGGCTTGACGTCGAGATGAATGATTCCTTGTTGGTGCGCGTATTGCAACGCCGACGCTGCTTGAGCGACAATATCGACCGCTTCCTCAATCGAAGTTGGACCTTGCGTATGGATTAGGTTGGTGAGTGAACTGCCTTGGATCAGTTCCATGACCAAGTAGTACATCGAATCCGATCGCCCCGCGTCAAAAGCAGTAACAATATTCGGATGCAGCAGTTTCGCGATGGCTTTGACTTCCAAGAAGAATCGCGCCACGAGTTCTTCGTTGTCTGCGAAGTTAGCGGGCAAGACCTTCACAGCGACCAACCGATCCATCATTCGATGTCGAGCACGAAAGACGTTTCCCATCCCTCCGCGACCGATTAAGGCTTCTATCGAATATTCTCCCAAAATGACGTCTGCATTTTGTTCGGCAGCCTCCTGCGAGAGTTCGATAATCGGCTCGGCAAACTCGAAATCCGTCTGTTCATGCAACGATGCTTCATCGAGAGATGCAAGTTGTGAAGCCAACGCGTGCGTGAAGGCGACTGTCGGCCTGGCCAGTGGATCGGGCCGGCTAGATTGGTCGCGCGAAAATGCCTTCGAATCTAGCTTTTCGCCCTCGTTCGGGTTTGGCTCTGGCATTAGAAAACAAAGACCTTCATCTTCCGTAGCGGCGAAAATTAATTTCGCAATGAAGCATGATCAATTCGAGGACTTAGACGAAGATTGACAAGAACTTACTATTGTAGCTTCGGTTGGCAAAAATGCCCGGCTAGAGCGAGCGAGATTCGACTTTGTTCCAAAGTTAGCCTAGGAAATAGCTCAAATTGCCAGATAAGCGATTACGCACTAAGATAAGTAGGCGTGGGCGGAATCACTTTCCACCAAGAAACGCTGAGCGACGCCCAAAGTCTTTAAACTGAGATTCGTTTGTGCCCGATTTGCAGGCTACTGACGCTGAGGATGTTCTATCAACTGAGTTGTTAATCATCCAACTCTACAAGGACATTCGTTCCCTAGCGACATCGAAACTGCGTGGCGAAAGAAACAACCACACGCTTCAAACGACGGCTCTCATTAACGAAGCGTATTTGCGACTTCAGAATCGTCATACGTGGATTAATTCGCAGCAGTTTCTCGCGGTAGCCGCTGAAACGATGCGGCACGTTTTGATCGATCATGCGCGGAAAAAACTCGCCAAGCGACGAGGCGGAGAACGTTCTCAAGTTCCGCTGCAAGAAGTCGAAATAGCGCTGCCAATGCCGCCGGGGGATTTGTTGGCGATTGATGAATCGTTGAAGAAATTGGAATCCGAATGCGCTCAATCGGCCGAACTTTGCAAGATGCGAATCTATTTACAAATGACCCAAGCTGAAGCGGCCGACGCACTGAATATTTCTAAGTCGACTGCGGATCGACGCTGGGCGTTTGCAAAGTCTTATCTTTTCGCCACGATGGAAAAGAACGAATAGTCGGTATTCGTTTAAAAAATTATTCAATTTCGCTGATGCGTAAGCCAAAGTTTTTTCGCTGGATCATTGGCAGCGATAGTATGACTGTACCTGAATTAGAACTGACCTTACGATCCAAGCGATTCGAGTCGTTCTTAGAGGCAGTATGCCCGGCAAAAGTGAAAAACTCGAGGAACTCTTTTCATCGGCTTTAGCCCTTGAAGATGCTCACGCACGTGAAAGTTTTTTGATTCAAAGCTGCGGTGAAGACGCCGATTTGCTTGAACGCTTGCGGCTGCTGCTGCGGTCCAATGGGCCCGCTGAGGTATTCTTTAGACGACTGGGAATCGATTCGGCAAGCGATTCGCAGCCGAAAAATGACCCGACGAACGGCAGTTCACAAGACACCGAGCGATCAAACGCGAAGGTTCCGCGTCGTATCGATCGGTTTGAAATCTTGGAGTACGCTGGTCATGGCGGAATGGGCAAAGTCTATCGAGCCCGTGATCTAAAAAACGGGCTTATTGTAGCGCTGAAAATTCCGCAATTGTCACTCCTTGGCGATCCGCGTTTGGTCAAGATGTTTTTAAGAGAAGCGAAAATGGCCTCTCAACTAACGCATCCAAATTTAGTGCCAATTGTCGCAGTTGGATACGCTTCCTCGGTGTGTTACATCGCAACGCGTTGGCACGAACAAGGCGACCTAGCAAACTGGCTAACCCAATATCCAGGCCCACATGTCGCCAAGCAAGTCGTCAGATTTTTGCGACCGTTGGCCGAAGCAATCCGGTACTGCCATGCAAACAACGTAATGCACTTGGATCTAAAGCCGAGCAATATTTTATTAAGTGATTGTCGAAAGTCAGCGACGACAGTTATTGACGTCAATTGCGAATCGCTCGCGGGGTTGGCGCCACACCTTGCCGATTTTGGTGTCGCGATGGTAATGGATTCAGAATTCTCTGATTCGCTGCGAGGTTTGATCTGGGCAACGCCTAATTACATGTCGCCTGAGCAAGCGGTCGGTCAGCCGAATCAGATCGATTCAAGAACTGACGTTTTTGGGATCGGCTTGATACTATTCGAATTGCTCACCGGAGTGACGCCTTACGGAAAACTAGAAGCGATAGAGATCCGAAAGAAATTGGCTACTCAGGAATTTGTTGCAAAGCCAGTTTCAGTCAAAATTCCCATTGATCTATGGAACATATGCCAAAAATGCCTGCGCCGGACTAGCTCAGCACGTTATCAAAGCGTCGAAAATTTGATAGCGGATTTTGACCGTTACTTGAATGGCCAAAAAGTCATTGCCACTTCGGAACGCTGGCCGCGGTTTGTCCATAAGATTCGGTCCATCGCGGCACTGTACCGGAATCGGAATAGTCTCGAAAGTAAACCAAAGCAATCTTTACATTGAACGCAAACTATTTCATTCGGCTTGGACTTGGTGCTGACGCTTTTGGCTTGTTCCAACAGACGTTGATCACCAAAAAGAGCTCAACGCGTCCGTAATTCTCATTTTTCTCGTCGACGATCTTTTTTATCAGCAATTTCCCGGCGGAAAACGCTCTTGCTGTGGATCGCTTCAAAAAAGTAAACTCGCCAACTTGGGTAGCTTGCGAAGTCTGTTGACGCTTTTGGCGTCCCAGCCTCGATCGCAATTTATGCAGTTGGTGCACAAGGTACTCGCGCCCAGCGAAGCAATCGCCAATTTCGGCTCGATGGTTAAATGGAGGAACCGACGAAGTGATTTACAAAAGGATTCATGGTGGCGTTGCAGCAGCGCTGATCGCGGGCAGTTTCACGTTTGGCTCGCTGCCGGTCTACGGCCAGGGGAAAGTGACCGCAAAAGTCGCTTCGTCTTCAAGACCAGCCCCAGCAACCAATTCGATATCCGATGCCGCGAGTCTGCCAAGCATTGTTGCAACGGTCAACGGTGAACCGGTTACTCGTGACGAGCTAGCCGCGTTGTGCCTTTCGCGTCACGGCGACGAAGTCTTGGACAATGTGCTCAACAAGTACCTGATTTTGCAGGCCTGCCAGACTCAGAATATACAAATAACTCAAAAAGACGTTGACGATGAAGTCGAAAGAATCGCGTCGAAGTTCAATCTCTCATCGAAGCTGTATCTCAAGCTCATAGAAGATGAACGTGATATTACTCCCGAACAATATTCGGCTGATATCGTCTGGCCAATGTTAGCCTTGCGAAGCCTCGCACGCGAGAACGTCGCAGTCTCCGACGAGCAAATCGGCCAAGCGATTGAAAGTGAGTTTGGACGTAAGGTCCAGGTCCGAATGATCGCGATGTCTGACGCAACCAAAGCGGCCACGGTCTATAGTCAAGCGTCGGCAAATCCGGCGACATTTAAAGAACTGGCGAAACAGCATTCCGAAGATCCATCAAGCGCGAGTGTCGAAGGCTTGCTGCCTCCGATCCGCAAAACGCAAAGTGATGATTCGCTGGAAAAAGTCGCCTTCTCATTGCAACCGGGACAGATTTCTGAACCATTCAAGATTGCTGATATGACAATTTTCTTGCAATGCGTTCGCTATCTCGATGGTGCGATTTTGACACCAGACCAATTGCCAGCCGTACAAGCCCGCATGCGAATGGAACTCGAGGACCAGCAGCTTCGCGAAATCGCTGAAACCATGTTCACGACGCTCCGCAGCCAATCCAATGTCCAAACTGTTTTCAACAACAGCCAGCTTCAACAGCAATATCCGGGCACCGCAGCGATTATCAATCGTCAACCGATTCCGATGAAAACATTGGAAGACGAATGTATTAAACGTTTTGGACCGACGGTCTTGGAAACGGAAATCAATCGCCGAATTGTGATGGCAGCAGTTGTCGCGGCAAAAATTCAAGTCTCCGATCAGGACCTGTTTAATGAAGTCGCCCGAGCAGCAGATTACTTCGGGTATGTGAAGGCCGATGGTTCGCCAGACGTCGAAAGCTGGATGCAAAAAGTGCTCAAAGAGGGCGACCTTACACAAGAGCTTTACATGCAAGATGCAGTTTGGCCGACGGTTGCTTTAAAGAAATTGGTCGCTGCCGAAGTTACCGTTACCGAGCAAGATCTCAGCGAAGGTTACGAACACGATTACGGTCCGCGAGCCGAAGTTCTTGCGATCGTTTGTTCCAATCAACGAACCGCTCAAGAGGTTTGGCAAATGGCCAGAGACAATCCGAGCGAGCAATTCTTCGGTGAACTCGCTTCACAATACAGCGTTGAACCAACCTCACGCAGCAACTTTGGCAAGATTCCACCAATACGTCGATTCGGCAGTCAGTCAGCCCTTGAAACGTCCGCCTTCAAGCTTCAAGTCGGAGAGCTGTCAGGGATCATTAATGTGGCCGGTCAATATGTCCTGCTCAAGGGACAAGGCCGAACCCAGCCCGTGGTTTCCGATCCAACGCGAGTACGTGATGAATTGACAAAGGACATTTTGGAACGCAAGTTGCGCAAGTCGATGCAAGAGCAACTGTCCAAACTCGTTTCGACCGCCTCAATCGACAACTTTTTGGTTCCAAAATCGCAGCTCGGTACGCAAGCCACGCAAGCTTCACTACGACAGATGGATCTAAACGTAGTCAAGTAGGACGAAAGACTATAACGCTGACTTATGTCCAGGCAATTGTTGGGCTTGTCGTCGGATGATTAGTCAAGAATTGCGACGGTTTTGAGAGCCAAGCAAAAAAGAAAGGGCACAGCTAACGAGCTGTGCCCTTCATCTTTTAATAGTTCGGCCTGATTCAAAGGCCAATCTGAGCCCGATTGGATTATCGTTGCGTGTAAGATACCGGAGCGATCATAACCTCTGGTGCTCCAAGCAGCACATGGTCACCCGGTCCAATCACGCTAACGTCTTCAACGCTCAGCGGTGCTAGGTTCGCACAGCCTTTCGCCGCTTCGACGACTTGCCAAGTTCCGTGGAATCCGCGATTGTACGCAGGGTCTGGTCGCAAGTGGACCTTCGTGCCTTCGGCAAGCGTCACATCATGGCGATCGAAGTGGACGTAAGCTGTTTGAGTGGCCGCATCATAGCTCATGACGATGCCACCTTCTGGGTTCGGCGTGGCCAATGCTGGCGTCTTCTGTGATCGCATGAGCATACGCATGTCCGAGATCGTAGGACGTTGCGACTTACTGGACCGTTGAACAGCGACTTCTCGGTCGTTAGCTGAGTCGGTTAGCCGGTATGCGACTGGCTTACTGAGTTCCTCTTCTTTTTTCTTGCGAAGAGCTTCTGCATCAGCGGCACCGTCCGAATCGACATCCGAGCTTGACGCACCTTTGTCCGGGTCAACTGTTTCCGGGGTCGCTCCCTTCTTGTCCGGGTCGATTACTTCAGGCACCTTTTTGTCAGGAGTTTTACCTGGTTCTTTCTTGTCGTCTTCGGGCACATACGGTTCAAACTCGACCGGAGGACCACCTGGGCAGCAAGCTTTTAGTGCCGCTGCGGCCGATTCGCGTACTCGCGCTGAAGGCTCTTTGTAACAGCCTGAGTCGTCGCGTTCATAAGCGATTTCAGCAAGCTTCTTCATTACTTTTTCGTTGCAGCAACAAACCTGTCCGCAATTGGAGCAGCTCTTGCAATGAGCAGCTTCATAAATCGCTTGCGTGGTTGCCAACCGAACGTCTTCGGTGCAATCGTCCATGGCTGCCACTAATGCATCTGTTACGGAGCCATCCTTGTCATAGCAACCGCAGCCAATGGAAGTCAGATACTTGATTGACTTGATCTTTTGTGGCTTCAGGTCCTCAGCCTGTTTAATTTCGGCCGCAGTCTTGATAGCGGGAACTTTTGAGAACAGGTTGCGAGGATCATTGAGCGAACGCAGAGGTGTCTTCTGCTCCAAACCTGGACGCTCACCGCGGCGATTCATCAGGGCGCCATTGATCTTTCGGGCGCCTTGAGGAATACCCAAGAATGACCAAAGCGTTGGCGCTGCCGGAGCAACTGGAACAACGGCCTCCGCCTGACCAAAGACGTTCGTCGAAGTCACCAAGCACGCGGCAACGATTATTGTTCCGCGACGAAATTTTCGGACCATGTCAGCACTCCATTGCGTCCAAGACGCTAGCAACCAAAACTGGTGTCTTTGTCATACGCCAAGCGTAGTAATGGCTGCCATTCCTTGGCCGCCACCTTCTATATCGGACCAGATCTACAAATTCATCGAAAAATACGACCAACGAGACAAAAGCTGTTTGTTCAAGGAAGAAAATTCGGCACAGCTTACCTAGCTTGGCGTTTGGGTCATCACTTCTTCGTAGGTGGACTTCAGGAAATTATTCGCGATACGGAATTTCAGCTCCTCTTTGACCAGACTTGTCACGCCTGAGACGAAAATACTGGCAGAGATTTACCACTTGAATCGATAAATCTCTTTGCAACCAAAATTGACGAGGCGGATCCATGGAAACTAAAGCAATCCCAAATTCATCGTCGCAAAAGAAGCGGCAAATCTTGCGAGCGATGCAAGATAGCGATCGTTGGGTCGTCCGAATGGAATACGTTGACCAGAGAGGAGTCAGAACGGTACGATATGTTAGTCCGTACAAATTTAGCGGCGAGACTAACTTTTTTGGTCTTTGCCTTTCGCGAGAATCGGTCCGACAGTTCGATTTGCAACGCTGTGAAAACATCACACTAATGCCGGCCAGCGAAGTCCTAATGCCAGTCCAACTGCAAGTGCTTTAGAAGCTGGCTCGAAATTACCGTCCGTTGTTCACAGCGATGCACCCATAACTCGAACGTCAAGTTTTGGAGTAGTGCCCTTGGGACGACCACAAGCTTGCGGGCCTTTGATTAATCGTCACGCAACGATTAGATCGTGCATTGCCTGCAAAAGACTGCTCTCGCAATTTTGATTTCTGCGTGCCAGATGTGGCAATAATTTAGGACCAGCGTCTAACGAACTTTTGTACCGTTTTCGACAGCCGCGACGGTATGCCCGCCGACTGCTCCGACGGCTTGATAGAGAACGCCGCCACCTGGCAAAATCAGACCGAGTTCGCCGGCGGTTGCCAGCCCATAACGCGCGTACAAATCGTGTCGAACGTCCTCAATTTGTTCCGTGCTGCCATGGATCGAGACGTACTGAATCACCTCGTCGGTCGCAATCGTTTCATGCCACAATGCGACAATTGGCAAGCTCTGAACTGCCGCGTATGTTCCTGGTCGATCACGTTCTTTGACATCCTGGGCATAGGCTGCACTTGCCAAACCCAGGGCCGGCATATCTGAATAGAGATAAAGCGAGTTTGAATAAGGGTTATAGTCATCGTTGCCGAAAATTCGCCCTGGAAGAATAGTGTATCCAAACCAGCGCAAGGTCCCCAAGCTGTAACGCCACCCTGCACCAACGCGCCGGTTTTCGACCAAACGCCGCCACTCATCGGCCGGCGCGTACTGATTGACGCGAACGACGGTTTCCGTCAGGCCACGATGCTGCATGTAGAATGCAACTTCATCGACGGTCGATTCTGAAATGTCGTGGTTATCCGCACGGCGGTCCCAGAGGAAAACTTTTCTAGGAATTCCAACGATCCAGCCGACACCATCAACAAAGGGTCGTTCCGTGCCTCGCTCGATACGAATGCCTGCGTTCGAATCGCTATCGCAACATTCAATTCCCGGCGAATAGAAAGGTCCATGACCATTTGGGTAGGTCGTTTGTTGGGCGATTGCTTCACCGGCAATAACGCCAATAAAACATCCCGTCAAAAAAACAGCGAGATTGAAGTGTGAAAACATGTTTAGACAGTTGCAATTGAGAGTGAGCGTTTAGCCACCGTCTTCATCGACTCTGGCCTCGGCCGACTGGAATGATTCCATGACGAAGCATCGATCTTCATGGCTGGATAAAGCTAGCGATCTGACGATCGCAATCACAGTCCCGAATAGATCGAACTGAAGAAAGGAATAGACGATTCGAATTTCCGAGACAAGTCACGAAGAGCAACAACGAAGACGATTCTGTTGCCCTAGTTAGTTCAGTCTTTAATCGTTGATAGATCGTATTTAATCAGCCAAAATACAAGCGATCTTTTTTAGAAGCGTTTATTCAACGACTTTCGCCGTAGCATTTTTGAAAGCTAGTGAGAAGATCTTTGGATCTCGCAATCCAAGTGCGACCCAGACCAATATTCCGATGATGATCGGAAAGAAAAACGGGTCGTCAATTCGGACGTGCGTTGCGATCGCACCGCCTAAGTAGCCGGTCAACAAAATCGCGCCAATGAAAGCTGTTTGTGGGATGAGAAACAGAATTGTCGCTGTGATCTCGATCACGCCGATTCCCACCATGACGTCTGGTTTCCACCCCATCTTCGCGAACATCTCTTCTTTGCCCGGCCAATCAGTAAATTTCCCGCTTGCGCTCAGCACGATCAAAAACACGGCTATCAATCCACTCAATATCCAACCAGCGATTTTTGATTTCGACATACGCAAAACCCTTTTAAGAGATTAAATGCAGGAATAAATAGCCAACTTCTGCAGAACGAAATGTTATGCTAGTGACCATCGCTTTCGCAAGATCCATTGAATGCTCATCAATATTGCAGCGCACAAAAAAATGATCCAACTGTCAATTGGCCCCTCCCCGAGATAGTGCGATTGAACTGTCGAGACCTTGCTATTCATCGCCCGTTCTCGTAACAATTCGATAAGCGCATCAATTTGATCGTATCCAACTAATCGACCTCCGGCGGTTCCATTTAGCTCCGCAAGTTGATTCATCAGTTGCCAATCAGGATTGCCTCGGATCAATTCGATTGCGTCGTCGACGACATCAAATGGCAGGGTAGCTTCGTAACGATTGCCATCGGACGCTTGTACCTTTGCAACAATTTTATAGCGTCCCGGAGCGGACATCGCATTGATTGTTCCATTCGCTTCGGCAATCCTTCCTGCCCGAGGCACAAGCGGTCTAGAAACTTCGCCTTCTCGTTCAAGGCGTACAGTCAATGAACTGGGCATTGGTTCATCAGCGACTCGACCAGTCCATTGAATTTGGTACTTTGCATCCATTCCAACACGCAAACGCCGCAAGTCCATCTTGATATCTAAACCTGGTTCGCGAGTCTTGGACTTCATGGCCCACAAAACGCATTGACGCCAGAAACGTTTATGCAAATCCGCAAACCCACCGCGCCACCAAAGGTAAGTCGAATCAACCGCAACGACCAAAACTCTTCCTGCTTGATAGTTGCTGGCGATGATTAGTGGCTCACCATTTTGGCTTTGGGCCAGTACTTGCGTGCCCAGTTGCGGGAGCACTTCACCGAACCTATTTGCGCCTGCTAATGGAGGTGCTTTGCTCCAACGGCTAATCAACTCTTGGTCCGAAATATTCGAGCTGTCATCGAGCTCGAAGATTGGATGTCGTTGTTTGATATTTAGTCGAATTGGACCAGGCAAATGGGAAACAGGATTTGGCGAGCCAAAATTTTGACGACGAAACCCCGAAATACTGACCGGCAATAGGAATGCCAAAGGTGTATCACTGTAGCCGCCTGGTCCATAAGCATGATATCCGCCCAGAGTGATCAGTCCTGCTCCATTGGCGACACGTTCAGCAATCGCTTTCAAGGTCGTATCACTTAGTGCGGAAGCATCAATGTCGCCCAAGATGATGCAATCATAAGTGTTGTCCTGCACCAAACCATTGATTTGAATTGGCCAATCCTTTTCGGTATTTCTAAAAATTGGCCAGAAATCGATCTGCAAATCGGCGCTATCGCCGATGGCCAGTCGGATAAATTTTTGCTCAGCCCGCGGCTCACCTTCGATATATAAAACTCGCGATCCGGATTCGCGTACATTCAAAAAGCATACTTGCTTGTTGTTCTGCAATGTTGCTTCGCCGTCAACTGCTTCGGCGGTCACTTCAATTTCGTAGGAGCCTTCATCTGGTGCGGTGATTGGGACGACAAAAGGAATCGTCTGTTCTATTTTGTCAGGTGTTACTGTTTGCTTAGTATTCAATAATTCGAGACCGTCCGAATTCTTTAACGTTGTCGTCAGGGTCAACGGCCGATTGGTCAAACCGACAGTCCGCAACAGCCCTCGCATGTTGACGACGCTTTTTGAAAAAGAATCGAGCTGCTCTGGCAAGCCGTCGACCCATTGATCAAGACTGGCTTCTGAACCGCTCCTTGGACCTAAGCCCACCAAGTACAGGGGAATGTTCGCTTCGGCCATTCGGCGAACAATTTGCCTGGACGATGTGATACTGCTGGTCTCTGCCGTTTGGATCCCATCGCTGATCCAAACCACGGCTTGAAGAGGTGGCTCGACGTTTTGGTCAACTGTCTGCTGCAACGGTCCGGCGATGTCCGTTACGCTCGCAAACGGTTTGGTCGGCAACATGTCAATTGCTGTTTGGAAACCGCTAGTCAGCGAAACATTGCTGTCTGTCGTTGAGGAATCGATTGACGAATGGATTTTGGAATCGAATGGAAACAGCTTTAACCGTGTGCCTTCGCCAAAGCTATCCGATTTTGCTGCAAGTTTGTCGCAGACGTTTTGTGCAACATCCCACCGCGAAAGTGAAAGAAAACCGGAAGGCAATTGCATGCTGGCGGACTGGTCTATCATTACAGCGATAACACTTTCCGGTGTCGTGTCTTTGGTAAAGGTAAGGCCAGGACGCAGGATTGTCAGAAAGATCAAACCAATGATGCCCAGTCGGATGAGAACTAAAACTACCCGACGTGGAAACGAAAGCGTTTGCGATTCGCGAAGCAAAAAAAATAGGATGCCTATCACGACGGCCAATGCCGCCCAGACCAACCAGCTTCGGAAGTACGGTTCTAGGGTCAGCTCGATCATGCTCTGCTCGTCGCCACGGAGACTCGTTTGGACGTGTAATAGCGTTGCGACATGGCTTGTTCAGCAAGATACATTCCGACGATGACGATCAACAAAAACGGTGTCAGGTTGCGACCATATCTTCCCTGACCGATCGATTCTCGAAGTGAATTGGTATCGTTCGCAATCAAATACTTTTCATCGCCCAAACGTTCATCGAGTTGTTCGGTTGATATACGTGAAAGATCAGTTGTGCCTACTGGATAATGTACGGAAAAACCACGAACTTCGATGCCGCTGCGATTGGAGCCGCGTAGACGATATTGTCCAATTTGATTTGCGAATCCAAAAAGCAATTTGCCTTGATCGCTGGCGATGGGTTCGGTGCTCGCGTTGGGATAAAAAAGTTCAAACGATTTCGGAACTTCCTTCTCGTTCCAAGTGATATAGACCGTTTGTGCGACTTCAAAATTTCTTGGCGTATTATCCGGCAATTGAAGATAACGACCAGTACCAAGCATCAGCCCGAAACTTGCCCAAGGTTCACTCGCAGTGCTTAACTCATTCCAAGCCGTCCGGCCCGGTTGTTCAAGCTGAGGGATCGGCGTTGTGAAAACGATAATTCGACCGAGCCCGAGAGTTTGTTCGATGATAGCAGGTAGTCCGCTGACGGTGTATCGTGCAATCACGGACGCATTAGGGCTCAGTTCATCAATGTCCCAATGCCGCCAGATTGGAAATCGTGTCCAAGGAACTTGAGCAATCTCTCTACCAAACTCACGCCAGATCGGGTGATTGGGTTTCAAGTTTTCAAGGAACACGTCACGCTGTGTCCGCCTGGTCGTTCGTTCAATTTTACCTGGTAGCAGTCGGTAAATCGGTGCTTTGTCGGTGGCCGATTTTCCCGATAACTCAGCCATCTGATCACCGAGGACGAGCATCAATCCGCCACCGTTAGTGACAAATTTTTCGAGTCGATCAACATCGTCCTTTGAGAGCGTAGCAGTGGGGTTATAAATTGCTGTGACGCCAATTTCGCTTAAATCTGCGGAACTGAATTTTGCAAGTGGAATCGCGGTCGTGTTCGCTTCAGTTGGGTCCAACATCAAACTAAGGATCAACGCTTCGTCACCGACTTTGCTCGGGCTAGTTTTTTCTTTCTCTGACGGTTTTCCGGCATCGACAACCAACAGTTTCTGGCCCGCAACTCCTTCGACAGTCAGAGGCCATTGATTATCAATCGACAACGGGTCAGCTGCTGTGATTCGAAGGCTAAAATGATTCGTTCCAGGTTTGATATCAGCAATCGAAAAGTTAACGTTCAATGAGACTCCATCGCCGGACGATTGAATGATTTTGCGATCGATTACGTCTTCGTTCGGTGTTACAAGCTTACCGTCGCGGACAACTGGAAGCAGAGGGTCTTTTTTTTCACTGAGCAACTCGACGACAATTTGTTCTGACGGTGTTCCGCGGGCCGACTGAATCGTCGCCGAAACGTCAACGGAACTTCCGATCGCGGCGACGTCGCGAGTTAACTGCACTTGATCGAAGCCCCAATTGCGATGCTCGGTCAAACCAACATCAACCAGTTGCAAAAGGATATCGTTTTGTTCATCAATCGTCGCTTTGAGAAAGTCATCAGGGCTGTTCCACGCGTTGAGCGACATGTCACTGATGACGTAAACTTCTTTACGTTGCAAGTTTGAATTGCCGACTAGTTCGAACGCTTTTCCGATGCGAGCCAGCAAATTGACCGAGCGGCCTTGCGTTTGCAGTCGAGAGACTTGCGTCAAAGCAGCGGCATGACCTAGCTGCAATCGATCCGACATGGAGTCGGTTAGCACGACTATACGGCTCTGAGAATCAAGTCGTTTGACGATCCATTCGGCGATCTCTTTCGCCTTCTCAAGCCTCGTCTGATTGTCGAATCGGTACTCCATGTTGGGAGAATTGTCGACGACGATAGCCGCCGCGACTGGCCCTTGTGTTGTTTGCGAAGGAGCAGTCGGACCGCGGGCGGTAACCCAAGCTGACCAACCGATAGAAATCAAAAATAGTGTTCCGGTCAACGCTGCCAAACCGAAGCGTTTTTGCGAACTGTGCCGATTGGCAAATGAGAGCAACGTTGCAGCGCCCGCGAAGAGCGCTAAGAGCCCGATCAACCCGATTGAAAGCCAACTTGCGAAACTCGCGCTATTTACACGAGGAGAGGCCATCGCCAAGACGAACAGGGCGAGCATTAGCACTCGCAAGATCATCAGCAGCCAACGTTTTACGCTCCAACCGCGAGCAGCAACTAGCTTGGTCGATTTTACAAACCGTAGAGCTGGAAAGATGATCGGCTTAGGTTGCTTGCGACCGCTGAAATGAATCAAGATCGGAATGATCGTAACTGCAAGACCGGCAAGTAAAGATGCATGTAGAAAAGTCATCGGCGATCTTTTTTTATATCCTCTGTCGTCGTGACTGCAGATATTCAACCAATGCTCGATCGTATGGCAAGGAGGTATCCAGCGGCACATAGTCGATGCGCGATTCACTGCACATTGTATTGAGTTGTTCGCGAAACTCAGCGATGCTGGCGCGATAATCAATTCCAATCTCGTCGGCTTGGACAGAAAGTCGTTCGTTCGTTTCAGGATCGATCAGCTCGACGACACCATCGAACGGGAACTGCACCTCCGCTTCGTCCAAAATATGAAAGACAATGACGTCATGCCCACTAGCTCGCAACCGGCGTAACGATTCCATGGTGACCGAAACATCGCCCAGCAAATCGCTCATGACCATGACCAGCGATTTGTGTCGAAGCATCGAGGTTATCTGTTGAACAGCCAGTGGCAAGTCGCCAATGCCACTGGCTGTAAGTTTGGAAAGATGGCCTAAAACAGCAGCTAGTTGTGAACGCCGGGCTCTGGGGGCTGAACGCGCGATCATCCGTTCGCTGTAGGTCACCAATCCCACCGGATCTTGTTGCGAAATCATCAAGTAGGTCAGCGCCGCAGCCAAGCAAATACAATAATCGAATTTTGTCAATTGTTGACGGTAGGTGTAGTCCATCGATTGACTGACATCAATCATCAAATAGCCCGTCAAGTTCGTTTCGGACTCATATTTTTTGATGTAATAGCGATCGGTTTTCGCATAAACCAACCAATCGATACCCTTGGGATCATCACCTGGCGCATAGCGACGATGCTCAGAGAATTCGACGCTGAAACCTTGCGTCGGACTTGCGTGTAGGCCTTGCAGAAAACCACGGACGACCATCTTGGCTCGCAGATCGAGTCGTTTGATTTGCGAAGCGACCGAGGGTTTCAGATATTCTTCGACAGCCGTCATAAGCGTTTGATCGATGTCAGTGCAACAATGTCCGTACGATCTAGTAAGGGAGCGGACTATCTACTGTTAACCGCAGAAGCCGCAAAGAATGAGTTCGCTTGAGCCGCACCGCAGTGGACGGAGGACAACGCTTGGATTCTACCACAGCTAGAGAGTCTGGCTACATCATCGCTAGAGCAATACGACTCATAGGATAAGCTTCCAGTCGGTTAATTGTCTCGTCGAAAGTATGAAACAATTTTCTGCAACTAAGCGCCTATCCGAAAAGGGGTCTGACCCTCTCGGTTCCTCCAAAGAGTCAGACCCCTTTTCGGATTGGCAGACCCCTTTTCGGTTAGGTTCGAAGCTCAATCGCAAGACACTTGCCTTGCGGCAAAACCGATTGCTTTGTCAGCTAGCGAGCTAGCGAAGGATTGTGCCTGAGCCGACGTTCTGCGATTTTTTCGAGCTTAGCTTCGGCGGTGTCATCATGTTCTCAGAGGTTCCCGTGTGCTGTTCAAGCTGTCGCGCGACAGAGCCGGACATGACTGGACCAGCGCCAAGAGCAGACCAAAATTGATGATCGCTGCGCGCCAACGAATAACCTTGATTGATTACCGTTTGTTTGCTGGCCGTGTCGGTCGCTAAGACAATCAGTTTTGCCGTTCCCATCGAGCGTTTCTTTTCGTAAACCGTTAATTTGGGAACGCTACCCATCAAGCCGAGTGGTATTTCGGGAGTCCCGATTGTTAAATCGGTTCTATCGGTTCCGACGCCGCCTGAAGCAATTTCTAGAACGACATCGGAATCTTCGGCGCTGGCGGCTAATGTGCAACCGCGACCATGCAATCTTTGATGCATGCCGACGATGACATAATTTTTGTCAACACAATCCAACAAGTCCGTTTTAAGAAAAACATTGGCTCCGGCGATCGGTTCCAAATTGATTTTGTTGAGCGAGTCATCGATTGCGCCGCTAACCAGCAGTTGTTCTAGGCCTGTACGGGCAGTATCGGACTGCTTGACTGTCGCGCAGCCGACGCAGCTCACGATCGACACGGTTGTAAACAGTGCCACAAAGCTTTTATGCATGATGATTGAATTTGCGCGAAGCAAAATGGAAGAAAAAATTTCGAATTCGCAAAACGCTGAGGAGTGATCAACTTAAGTCATCAGACGCCGATGAACGGGTTTACACTCAAGAATTAAGTCCAGTCAAGACGAGTCGTGCGGGTTATACGATCCAGTTGACTTGAACAACGGTATTTTTCTACGATGCAGCAGCAAGACATCGCTGCGCGTGCCTTGTAACAGGCTTGGCAAGGATTGCCGCTTGTGATTTGCGACCACTAAGGAGAGTTTCATGACGCGACAATCCAACGTCACTGTTGAACAAGGCTTTACAAAGATCCAACGCGCTAAACCCCAGCGCAGCCGATTCTTTCGCAGCTTAAGGATGCTCGCAATCTTGAGCGTCTTGGCAATTATCGTCGCTTGCTTGTCCGTACCTTTTGCCCTGTCAAACGCCGGATTGATTACCAAATTAGTCAATCAATACGCTGGGCTTGATCCGCTGCATGTTGATATCGGTGAAATAGAAATTGGTTGGTTCTCGCCTCTAAAACTCGAAAAAGTTCGAGTCATGGACGCTGGTGGAGTCGAACTTTTGCGGGTCGACGAAATTGAAACACAAATGTCGTTGCTCAATCTGGCAACCAATTATTCCAATATCCGAAACGTCTATATTCGTCAGATTCGACTGGCAGTCGACGTGCAACCGGAGACAACGAGTCTAGAAGAAGCCTTGCAGCCACTGTTGGCAAAATGGCAAAGCACTGAACCAGTTGTCGAAACGCCAGCTAGCACTTCTGCGATTTCGATCGAAGGAACAGTTCAAATAGAGAATGCGACTGTGTTGGCTCGTGATAGCGTGACGGGGCAACAATGGGAATTCAATATCAGCGAAGCGATCATTCCAATTCCAAAGGATTTCAAGCAAGTCCCAAAAGTCAGTTTGGTCGGTCGAGTTGCCCAAATCGATGACGCCGGTAACTTGATCCTTCGATCAACGGGCCAGTTCGAAGCGAAGGTTGAACCGATCGCCAACGCTAGCAACATCAGCGAGGCAAATTCGCTCGTCGATACAGCGCAGATGCATCTGACGATCAACACCAGTGGCCTTCCGCTGGAATGGATGAGCTTGGTCAAGCGACGCTTGGGTTGGTTTCCTATCGAACAGATCAATGGATCAGCGACAGTGCAAGCCGAGATTGATTTTCTGTCGTTGAATTCGATCACCGCTAACATCGCAACAGCGCAGCTAGATCGAGTACGAATCGATGCACCGGAGTATTTTGGTCAAAGTGGTGCGACCATGAATCAAATCCGTCTCGCTGGTGACATTCGGCTTTCAAATAATCATATTCAAACTGATCGTATGCAATTGACGAGTGATGTCGGTTTCATTCGCACGACTGCAAAAGTGCCTTGGCCTTTTGAAAACCCAAGCTTAACGCGGCCATGGGTTCCTGGTGCTGATTTGACAGTGGATGGTGAAATCGATCTTGCCCGCTTGCTGCAGGTAGCTCCGGAAATCATCGCGTTACAGGATCAAACTCGTTTGACTTCCGGAAAAGCTACGCTTTCGCTTCGGCATACTCAAGACAAAAATTCTAGTACAGGTATGCCAAGAGCGATCCTTGATATTCGCCTTGGTGCATTGCAAGCTGAATACGCGGGCAATCAATTAGTGTGGGATGAAGCGTTGCAAGTACAAACGCAATTGGTGCCACCGGCAAGTGCGAGTCAGCAAGATGTCGAATTCCAAGTCAATTGCAAGGCTGAATTTTGCGATATTCAAGGCCAAGGGACTTTAAACTATGGTCAAGTCGTTGCTAAGGTTGATCTTGATAAGCTTGAGCGGCGACTTTCGCAGTGGGTAAAACTCCCTACTGAATCATTGTCCGGCTCGGCCAACGCGACATTGAATTGGCAACAACAGGCAGAGGACCGAATCATCGCATCTGCGAAAGTAGACACGACTGCTCTTTCAGTCATTTTGCCAAGCGGAAAACTTGACGAGCCTGCGTGGCAAGGGATAGCTTCAGCAACACTGCAACTCAAAGGCCTGGAAGTGGTCCAAGTCGATCGTGCGGAAGCAAAATTGACTTCGGCTCGTGAAAAGTTTGATGTCGTTATGAATACACCGCTTCGGTTTGCGGAATTGCCTGCGGGGAGCCCTCCTCCACGTCCAACAACGGCGGTTGCAAATATCCGATGCGATCTAGCAGCCTGTTTGAATCGGTGCAAAATTTTGACTGGTGTGGACCCGGGCGTTAACGCTTCTGGGATTTTTATTGTTCAAGCGGAAAGTACGATTGATAATCTAAATCCCGTTCTTGAAACCGCCACTTTTGAAACAACAGATCTGACACTCATTGGCGACGGCTATGTAATTCGCGAGCCTCGAATCCAGGGAAACTTTCGAGGGCGTTTGGATACGAACGACATCGCAGGCATGCAAATTGACGAATTGATTGCGCAAGCCGAATCTTTCGCACTGACAGCAAAAGATTCCGCGTCTGACCAGACAGGATACTTGCGAAATGGTCAAGCCGCGTTCCGTGTTGACCCGGCGCGATTGATGAAAAGCTACCAGTCGACGGCTGTCACGACCAACGGCCAACCAGCCGACGAATATGCCGTCGGCGGCGACATGACAGGCCAAGTCCAATGGTGGCTGAATTCGAAACAAGCCGATTGGCAAATCAGTGTGGATGCGAAAGATCTTGTGGTCAGCCAAATCGCGTCGCCTGCAAGTTCGGCAGCCAAGCTGGTCAGCGCGACAACTTCAATTTCGCCCAATGGCGAGACTAAAATTTGGGAAGAACCACAAGTGAAAATGGACGCCAAGGGAACTTATGTGTTCGATGATGGAAGTTTGGACCTGCCGACCTTTGTGGTCCAAAGCGAATGGATTGCTGTTGCAGGGTCAACGCAGTACTTAGCGACCAAGACTCAGACAGAAGTGAATTGTTCTGGGCAAGTCACTTACGACATGAAAACTGTTACTGAACGATTGAAACCTTACATTGGCACTTTTGCTACGGTCAGGGGACAACGAACTGAACCGTTTCAATTTCGTTGGCTAGCGAGAAACGATTCAACAAGTAGTTGGACCGATTCACTGACAGCTAAAACCACCATCGGGTGGGATGAAGCGCAGATGGTCGGCATAGTTATTGGCAATAGTTCAGTTCCTATTTCGATCAACAAAGGGGTCCTTGTTACAGCCACCGAAATCCCGATTTCTCAAGGGACGCTGCGATGGGACTTGCAGAGCAATCTTGCCGCCGAGCCGATGAAAATTTCTCAGAAGCCGCAAACGGTGCTTGACCATGTCGCCATCACACCAGAAATGTGCAGTGGTTGGCTGAAGTATATCGCCCCGCTGGTTTCCGAAGTTGCTGCGGTGCAAGGACAGCTCAGTTTGGAAATTGAACGAGCGGAAATTTCGCCTTTCAACTACCTCGATCAAACGGTCGCCGGCAAGCTGTTCGTACATGGCGCCAATGTTGGTCCTGGACCATTGTCGGATCAATTGATTGGAATCGCTCGACAGATTCGTGCCATGCGAAAAGGGCTCACCCTGGACCCAAGCACAATCAACGATGACTTGTGGGTACAGATGCCTGAACAAAAGATTTCGTTTACAGTCGATCAGGGCAATATCACGCACCGGGACGTTCAGCTAAAGATTGGCGATGTGTTGGTGACCACATCGGGAGCGGTTTCGCTCGACGGCAAATTGCAGATGGTTGCCCGCGTGCCAATCCAGCAACAATGGGTCGCCGAGAATCAATTGCTTGCCTCACTCGCTGGGCAGACGCTGGACGTACCAATCGGTGGTACGCTGCAACAGCCTCGGTTGGATTTTTCCTCGATTGGTTCAGTCACACAGCAACTGGTGACTGCGGGTGTTCAGAAGGCCGCCCAGAAACAGATTGATAAAGGTCTCAACAAGCTGTTGGGGCCACTTCAAAATCAGCTCGAACCATTGCAGCAGCAAATCCAAGCTTTGCCAAATCAATTACCCGCGATGCCGCAATTGCCACAGCTTCCAAATTTTGGATTCCCTGGCTTCGGCGCGCCAGCGCAACCTAAGCAGTAGTCGCGGCTAACGCTCAATGCGTGAGTCGCTGACCAATTCGGGATGGCTGAGCAGAAGCATGTAGTCACCGCTGCTAACGTCGCGAAGTGTTCGTCGCGGCGGGCGGACTGCGGATTCTGTTTCGCTCTGTAATGGCTTTGAATAAATTGCAGCGACGGGATTGTTCGCCGAACGCAGTGCGTTTGAAACTGCTGGCTGTCGTTTCGGTTTGGTTGGGTCCGGTGGAACTGGCAAACCAAGGATTCGTCGATCCAACTCGTCCAGGTCAATCACGTGCGCCGAAAGAGACGAATTGCCATGTTGCTTTGAGGAACTGGTCAACGCCCTGGACCGTGGTCGTCCGTAGCGAAGATAATACGCTTGATCGGCGCTGTTTCCATACAGCGATGTACTGCCGCGATCGGGAACCAAAGCCGAACCGGAGTAGCTGTAAGTTTGAATAGTTGGCAACTGAACGACCTGAGCGGTGGCTGTCGAGTCGAATGAAGATACGACAAGTAGAACCGTAAACGCAATGGTTTGCGACGCAACAGATCCAAATACGAAGTCCATTTGCATGAGAGCATATCCTTGCAAGAGGCGATACTTTGATAAGCGGTTGATGAGTGCTCGTTTTGTACTGAGACTTTGCGACTTCGGGAAGATGGTTGCCTAGCGATGCAACAAAGATTATTTGTCAGGCTGCTAACTGGCACGCCGTTAGGAAGGTGAGTCGCGGTCATTTGCCTTGTAAATTTGAACAGATAAGAGCTTGCGTGGTGGGCAACGCAGCTTCCGCAAAATTGCGAGGTAGAGAAAACGAGAATCAAAAAATTGATTTTTACTTCGTTGGATTTTTTAGAAGCCAGCTTGGCCTGGAGCTCTAGGGAATGGAATCACATCTCGAATGTTACTCATTGCGGTGACATACTGCACCATTCGTTCGAGACCTAAACCGAACCCGGCATGTGGAACAGTTCCAAAGCGCCGAAGGTCGAGATACCACCAATAATCCTGATGCGAAAGATTTTGTTCGGTCATCCGTTGTTCAAGCATGTCAAGCCGCTCCTCTCGCTGTGAACCACCAATAATTTCGCCGACGCCCGGGACCAAAACGTCCATCGCCCGGACTGTTTTATTGTCTTCATTTACACGCATGTAAAATGATTTAATGTCTTTGGGGTAATCGGTTAGAACCAAGGGCCCCTCGACGTGCTTTTCAGTCAAGTAGCGTTCGTGCTCAGCTTGCAAATCCAGACCCCAACCAACTGGATGCTCAAACTTTTGATCGCAGTTCTCCAAGATCTTTACCGCGTCGGTATAAGTCATTCGCGCAAATGGTTTGGCTGTCAGATCTGCTAAGCGTTGCTGCAATCCGGACTCGTATTGCTTGTCGAAAAATTCGATGTCCTCTTGGCAGTCGTTGAGCACATCATTGATCAAACGTTTTAGATAGGCTTCGGCAAGTGCGATATTGTCATCGAGGTCAAAGAATGCGGCTTCGGGCTCGATCATCCAAAACTCAGCCAGATGTCGCGAAGTATTCGAATTTTCCGCTCGGAAGGTCGGACCGAAGGTGTAGATCTTACTCATCGCGCTGGCATAGATTTCGCCTTCCAATTGGCCACTGACAGTTAAATATGTACTGCGATTAAAAAAATCTTGCTGGACGTCGGCTTTGCCGTCTTTCATCGGCACCTTGTCTAGTGGCAAAGTGGTGACGCGGAACATTTGACCGGCACCTTCGCAATCACTAGACGTGATGATTGGCGTGTGAATATACAAGAACCCCTGCTCTTGAAAAAACTGGTGTGTCGAGAAGCTCAATCGATTTCTGACTCGCGTCACCGCGCCGATCGTATTGGTCCGAGGACGCAGATGCCCCCACTCTCGCAGTTTGTCGAGTGTGTGGCGTTTTTTTTGCAATGGATAAGTTTCCGCATCTGCGTTGCCAACCAGGGCAAATTGTTCGCATTGCAGTTCAACCGCTTGGCCACCGCCTTGGCTAGCGACCAATTTGCCTTGCAAGATCACCGAAGCACCGGTCCCACTGTGCAAGACCTCCGATTCGTAGTTGCTCAAGGTGTTCGGCGCAACTGCTTGCAAATTAGAAAGGCAGGAGCCATCGTTGATTTCGAGAAAGCTGAATCCGCCCTTCGAGTCACGGCGTGTTCTCAACCACCCGCGAACTTCGACAGTTTGGTCAACCAAGGTTCCGCTTCGAGCGACGCGGACCGTTATTTGCTGGGGCTTTGACATCATGAATTACAAAGACGGTGACTTAAGGCGGTATCAATCAGTTGGGCAGGCACGAACACTTTGACGTTCAAAGTTTGCAATCAAACTCGTTGCACCGTAGCGACTTCCCTAATTTGTTCTCAATCAGACTAGTTCTCATCGGCGCCGCGTCATGATAGACCACCGTGACTGCTCTCGCGAGGCTAAGTAACGGATCGCGGATTTGTAGCGGTTGTAGCGATTAGAGTTTTCCATTTGAAACGTTTTCAATGGAAAGGTCTAAAGTTTTCCAAAACAACTTTCAGTCGAATGCTGGCTTTGATAGACAATAGGCAGAAAATTAACCTAGGCTATGGCGCATGGTGTAGTTGATCTGAGTGATCAAATGAGTGATTAGGACCATAAAAAAAGCACTAATTGAGGTTTTGCAGTTGAATCGCTGTTCAAAGATGGCCTTTTGATCACCTACTGCCTACAATAGGCGAGTGAGAATTTAAGCGCACAGACTTGTTATTTAAAAGTTAGAGTTGGAACTTGGTCGCTCCACGATTTTCATTGTGAAGCGGCCCGAGAGCTGAAGCACCTTCCATTCAATTTTCCGATTAATTGAATTACGAATATGATAAAGAACCGCCGTTTGAGAATCGTAATCTCATCAATGTCCTGCGTCGCACTGTTGATTCCACCAACACCGGTTTGGGCCGATTGCTGTGCACCAGTTGCAACGTGCCGGATGCAGACGATCTATGTGGAAAAACCGGTGACCCGTTATCGCTTGGAATACGAGGACGTCGTTGAGACGCGGCAAGTGGTGCACTATCGACCTGTGGTCGAAGAAAAAGAGGTCATGCAGAAGTACACTGTCAGCAAGCCGGTGGTTGAGACTTCTGAGATTCAGCAGGAGTACACCGTTCGTCGGCCTGTCTATCGCAACGAAATCGTCGATAACTCCTACTACGTGACCGAATATGTCACCGAAACCTCTGAGCGTCAAGAAACGGTGACCACATATAAGCCGGTAACTGAAACTCAATATCGACCGCAGCGATACCTTGTCCAAAAGCCGGTTACTGAAACGACGTATCGGACCGAAGCGTATACCGTTGAGCGTCCGGTTACTGAGACCGCTTATGAAATGCAGAGCTATCTTGTTCAGCGACCGGTCGTTGAAACTAGCTATCAGACGCAAAATGTGGCTGTGCAACGCCCAGTCGTCGAAACTTCGTATGTGACTCAGAATTATCTGGTGCAACAACCTGTGACGCAGACCTCTTACCAGACCCAAAACTACGTCGCTTATCAACCCGTGACGACGACTCAGAACGCGGTTGTCGACAATGGGCAGTATGTGGCGCAACAAATCGTACAACCTGGTGACACCACATATCGATTGCGATTCCAAAATGGCGGTCTGAACTACAACGCGACCACTGGCGAATCAGCCTATCGGCGTGGAGGATTAGGATGGGTGCCGTACCAATCGGCACCAACGGCATCGACTCAAGTACAGTATCGACCGAACTACCAGACGGTGGCGATTCCGCAGACATCGTACATGCCGCAAGTAATGCAGCAACAGGTTCCTGTCACCAGCACGACGATCCAGCAGCAAGTGGTTCAGCAACAAATGCCTGTGCAAACGACTCGGATGCAAACAGAGTATGTTCAGCAACAGATTCCTGTCCAAACGAGCCGTTTGACCAGCGAAGTGGTACAGCAACAACGTCCAATCACGACGACTCGAATGGAAAAGCAAGTCATGGAGCGACAGATCCCTGTTCAAACTACGCGAATGGAGAGCGAAGTTATTGAGCAACAGGTCGCCGTCCAAGTTCAACGCATGGAAGCGGTTCAAGAACAGCGGACTGTGCCAGTCACGACGCAAAAACCTGTACAGCGATTGGTCGAGGACAAGCGAACGGTGCAACGGGTAGAGTATGTAAATGAGACGCACGTTCGCCCGGTCAAAGTTGAGAAAACTGTGTACAAACAAGAAGTGGTTGAGCGACCTGTTACTGTACGAACAAAACGCTACGAACGAGTTGTTGAAGAAGTGCCTGTGACTGTTCGACGACCTCGTCAGGTAGCTTATGAAGTTATGGTGCGAGTGCCTCAGCAAGTAGTTGTTTCAGATCAACTCGACTACTTTGACGCATTTAGCGCTTCGATGATCGAAAGCTCTTCACGATTCGCACCTTTTTCAGAGTCGTCTGCGCGAAGTGTATCGCCCGTTCCTGACTCGAATTCGGATGGTCAACGTCAGACAGTCAGACGCCCTTCGACCCAGAGCAGCAGTCCCAATGATACGGTCCCAAAGACAGAGATCGATTCTGTGCAATCCAAGCCGCTCAGTCCAGAAAGCGATGAAGCGTCGACAGGTTCTAGCGTGATCGAGCAACCCTCGACGCCGGATAGTTTTGATCTGGGCGATCCGAATATCTAACGTTGCTTCTGCGTTGTTACAAAGTATTTAGTCTCCCAATCACAAGAAGCCCTCCACCCGGAGGGTTTTTTTATTTGGAATTGGCTATGCTTGTGTTCGTCGCTCATGTTTGAGTGAGAGAATTGTTTTGATCGAGCAATGAATTTGCAATCTGCCCCCAAGTGCCTGAGCATCCCGCAACCAACGGATGACTGTTCGATAGAGCGTTAAGGCAGATGAATGGACGGTCCGTGAGTTGGTCTGGGATATTTCGCTGTCGTCTGGCGAAGCACGTTGCTTGATAAGATGACTGTTTTGGAAAGGTTAAAGATGCCAGGAGCTATTCCGCCGGATGCGATTGACACCTTTTCACGAACATTAGCTGTCGGTGTTTTGATGCTGGTTCCAGGAGGCGCAGGGTACTATGCCGATCGTTGGCTGGGAACCAATTTCCTGACAATGGTTGGCTTTATCCTTGGTATGATTGCAGGCATTGGAATTCTAATAGTCCAAAGCAAAAAGATGGAGCTTGAACGCAAAGCGGCGCTGAAGAAGAAGCTCGAAGATTCAAGCAATGAAACAGAATGACTCCAAAGCTGAAGGAGCGACCCCAAAAAAATTTGCTGACCGGTCATCGCTTGATGGTCGTCGGCTGTCATCGCTCGTAAGCCTGGCGCTTTGGTGCCTTGCCGCATCGTTGTTTTGCTATGCAACGGTATCGATTTTTTGGCGTGAAAATTGGCCTGAAAATTGGCGGCAAGTTGTCCTCTCAGTTTTGATCGTTTGCAATGCGGCTACCCTCCCACCCGCATTTCTTTCGTCGGGCCGAAATTCCGGTCAAGTTGGAATCACAAATGCTTTATTGGCAACCCTTTGGCGTCTGGGAACACTCTTGCTGGCTGTCGTTTACTGGACTGCGACAAAATGGCTCCCATCAGAATTTCATGCAAACTGTTTAGTGGGCTGTTATTTTACTTTTTTGACATTAGAATCCGTGCACTCAATAAGAAAAACTAATCGTTGATACCGGTTTCTTGTCGAACTCATGGCTTCTGATTTACTGCACATAAAAGACGGATACTTTTTTGAGTTTCCGAAAGTTCTGCTGAAAAGCAACCGGAAATCGGCCGACCAGTTTCCGGCTTGGTTCGTTCGCAATGACGCTGATTATCAGTCATTCGAGGCGGATCAAATCGTTGAGCGTTTGGGCGAACTCGGAGTTGATCCTGTCGCGTTGTCAACCTTGAAGTCTGATTGGCTGGCATGGCAGAAGGAATCACCGGCTAACTATGCTTGGCCATTGGATTCCTATCTTGAAAAACAATACACGGCTGTCGAGCAGCAGGCTTCCGAATGGGCTAAGGAGTTTGCTCCTGAAGCAGCGGACGGTCTCAAGGCATATCTGGCGGCTAATCCGACTCCGCAAGTTCGATGGTTTCATGAATTGTTGGATTCGCCAAAGTCTGCGCAACAATGGCAGTTGTTGAAGCAAGAAGTGAATGGTGGCCCGTTTTTGGATCGCTATCTTCGCGAGCACGGAGAGTCTTGGGGTTCCGAGAAAATCGCCGAGTATAACGAGTCGTTGGATGGCAAGTGGTTGATTTCGCAACCATTCGGTACGCCTCGCAATGCTTATGAGGCTGAGAGTGGGTTTTGCATTTCTCGCTACATGATTATCGAGATTGTGGTGGCGATACTCTTGTTGGTTATCTTCGGTTGGCTGGCGCGACGCCTTGCCACTGGCGAGAGTCCGAAAGGGAAGGCTTGGAATTTATTGGAAGGTATGACGCAAGGCGTTCGGAGCCAGATCGTTGTTCCTGCGATGGGTGAGCATGATGCAGATCGATTTATGCCATTCTTTTATACTTTGTTCTATTTTATTCTCGGTTGTAATTTGATGGGAATGCTTCCCTTCGTGGGGGCGCCAACTGCGGCTTTCGGGACGACTTTGGCTTTGGCTGTAGTTGTTTTTGTTCTTGGTATGACGCTTGGTATCCGTAAGTTTGGTGTTCTCGGTTATTTGAAAAATGTCTGCCCAGATTTGGGGCTGCCTTGGTATTTGGCGATTGTTTTGGTGCCAATTTTGTGGGTGATCGAAGCGGTTTCGCTGTTGATAAAGCACGTAGTCCTGTCTGTTCGTTTGCTGCTGAATATGTCCGCGGGTCACTTGGTGATGTTGGGTATTCTGGGTATTGGTATCAGTGTCGAGGCGGCTCAGATGGGTGTCGGTGGTTGGTCCGCAGTGGCGCTAGTTAGCATTCTTGGTACGACTTTGTTGAGTTTTTTAGAGTTGTTCGTTGCGTTTCTTCAAGCCTTTGTGTTTACCTTTCTGGCAGCGATGCTGGTTGGGTCGTCGATTCATCATCACTAGTTAGTGGTGGTGCGAAGCGTTTGGGGATTCTTTGGCATCGATCTGTTTCTTTGAGTTTGGCTACTTTTTAGCTTGGTTTAGAACCGGTAAGTGAGGTTGTTGTGGGTAAGTTGTCTCGAGTTTGTTTCTGGTCCTTGGGTTTGATTGCCTTGATGGCTGTGCCAGCATCTGCGGCAGAGGGTATTCCCGGAGCTATCGGTGGTGGGTTGGCGGTGCTTGGTGCTGCTCTCGGGATTGGGTTGCTGGCAAAAGGTGCAGTTGAGTCGATTGCTCGTCAGCCAGAGGTTGCAGGTGATATTCGTATTAATATGATTATCGCTGCTGCTCTGATTGAAGGTCTTGCGTTCTATGCTGTGTTCGTTGGGTCGAATCAGTAGTTCGCTTCTGATTCTGCTGGGGTTGGATTACAGGTTGTCGGGTTAGAAGCTGGGTTGCCTGTGGTTTTCGGCTGGTGCGGCAATTGGCAGGTCTGATTCTAAAGAGTTCCGTTAGCATAGAGCTAGTTGTGATGAAGTTTGT
>JBGSKY010000321.1:0-78639 GCA_041740995.1 Pirellulaceae bacterium | reverse complement strand
AATAACCGGTGCGGCGTAGCTGGCCAAGAAAGCTCCGACACGATACAACTCGCGACCGCTTTCTAAGTCAAAGGCGACCATCGCGCAATCGGTCGCCGTGAGCTGATTGAGTCGCCCGAGGTTGGGTCGATCCTTTGTCGCTGGTGAACCACCAACCATCACCAGCAGTTTGTCTTTATAGATTCGAGGTGTCGATCCAACTCCAAAGAAATTTGGCACGACACCATATTCCAGCGAGCAATCTTTCTCCCATTGCAGTTGACCGGTCGTCGCATTGGCGACAATCAGATGTCCTGTAACGCCGTAAGCGGCCACCCAGCGATCGTCGGCGGTCGGCATCGCTCGTGGTCCGTCGTTATATCCGAAGCTGTCGGAGTAGCGGACTGGGAAATCTAGCCGCCATTGTTCTTTTGCATCCGAAACGTTGTAACAAGTCAGCCGTTCTGAATCGCCATAACGATCAAAATGATACAGCTTGTTTGCGTTGATAACGCCATTGCCGTACCCTTCTCCGACTTCGATATTCCATACGATCGGCAGACCATTTGACCAATCGAACCGTATCGGCGTATCTGGTATCTTTGCATCGTCGTTTGGACCAAGCATCCGCGGCCATCCGTCGGCCTGCAAATAATTGTTGCCGCAAATCAATAGGGCGACGATCAGCAACGACAATTTCAGAAATCGCATCAGTCTCAACTTTTACCGAAGAAGGAATAGATTGGCGCGTCCGACTTCACTGGACGATATCATTTTGGTAATGACTATTCTTTATAACACGCTGGGAATCTGTGCGGGATGAAACCCCTTCGAATCAACGAGCGATTGACCATTCCAGCGGAGAGCTTGATCGTTCAGCAAGTCCGCAGCAGTGGTCCAGGCGGCCAAAACGTTAACAAAGTAGCAACCAAAATTGTTCTCAGTTGGACAATCGATAGTGCCTTGCTGGGTTCCTCCGCGGTTGAGTCGCGTTTACGTGCCTTGGCTGGCCACCGCTTGGTCCGCGAACACGACCTGCAAATCGTTTGCCAGCAAACTCGTAGTGCCGATCGAAATTTGCGACTGGCTTTGCAACAATTACGTCAATTGTTGCTGGAAGCTTTCGAACGCCCCAAGCCGCGGTTGGCAACCAGACCGAGCGGCGGAAGCATTCGTCGCCGGCTTGAAGAAAAATCTCAGACCAGCCAACGAAAAGCTGGTCGGCAGCAACCCAAGTGGGATTGATCGCCCGGGCTAGCTTGCGCCCGCCGAACCGACGCGAAGTGCGGCTGCCTAAGCTTTTTGGCTCATTCTTTGACAATCGATCGCCCAGAGTTGATCTAAAAATGAGCTAAGAAGCCTGCATAGGTTGCACAATTTGCCAAACTGTTCAGCCTTCCGCTACGACCGCTCTCGTCGGCAAAAGAATTCTCGTCGGGTGAACTCAATTGGATGCAGTGGGTGACGATGTTTGTTATGATGCAGTGGGAAATGCTGCGACTTTAAGGCGGAATCGACGTGCCTTGCAGATACATGAGATAAATCTGAACGCCATTGAGTAACAAAAGGTGCCAACATGCCGAACATTTTGCTGGTCGAAGACAGTGCGACTCAATCGATGCAGATGCGCATACTTTTGGAATCGGCCGGGCATGAGGTGACTTGTGCTGAGGATGGAGTGCACGCGATAGACTGCCTGAACAAAAATACTTGCGAGTTGGTAGTCACCGATTTAGAAATGCCGCACATGAACGGCTTGGAATTGGTTGCCAAAATGCAAAGCGACTTTCCGCATATTCCAAGTGTTTTGGTGACGGCACGCGGATCGGAGCATCTTGCGGCTGAAGCATTGCAGAAGGGCGCAGCGGCTTACGTTCCAAAATCGATGCTTGACACGCTATTGCTCAAGACGGTCGAAGACGTGCTTGGAGTTTTGCGTACAGATCAAACTTATGCGCGCATGATCGACTGCACGATCCAGAATCATTTCATTTTGGAATTTCCTTCGGAGCCCTGTTTTATCGGGCCTGCAATCGATTTGCCGCTACAGATCGCCGCTGGAATGGAATTGCTTTCGGGAACCGAGCTGCATCGGGTCAGCACCGCAGTTCGAGAAGCGCTCAATAACGCACTTTATCGAGGCAATTTGGAATTGTCGCCGCATCAGTGGCAAGACGCTGACGATTTTGATGTCTCCGCACTGGCCCTGCCGCCAATCGTTGCGGAACGATTAAGCCAAGAACCTTATAAGGATCGAAAGGTCCGATACGATGTCCTTCTGAGCAAAGAGCTAATTCGATTTATTATTACCGATCAAGGACCAGGTTTTGACGTTAGTTCGATTCCTATCAAAAACGATCCAAAGTCGATCGATGATTCCAGTGGTCGCGGATTGGTTTTGATTCAGGCGATGATGGACGACGTCAAATTTAATCCAGCAGGTAATCAAATTACGCTAGTCAAGCATTGCCGCAAATCTTAACTGCATATCCGAGCTAGTCGCGGCCGCGAGGCTGACTCTCCTACTCATCTCATCGGACAGGGCGAAATCTTATCATGGCCATCAACGTGCCGGCTGTTTCGTTTGAATCGATTGTCGATCATCTACCATTCTGCCTTTTGCTCAAGGACCGCGAGGGGCGGCGAGTCTATGCGAACAAAACATATCTTGACATGCATTGCTGCCAGCTCGAGCAAATGCTTGGCAAAAGCGATGCTGATTTGTTTTCAAGCGACTTAGCCGAAAAGTATCGCGCCGATGATCAACATGTCATGCAAAGCGGGGAAGTCATTCACCGCCTGGAAGAGCACTTGTTGGTAGATGGACAACGAAAGTGGGTCGAGAGCTTCAAGGCCCCTTGGCTGGACGAGGACAACAATATCCTCGGAATCGAACTTTTGTTTTTCGACGCAACCGAGCAGAAGAAGACGCAAAACGAATTAAAGTACGAACGAGCTTTGCTACACGCGCTCTTGGACAATATTCCCGATTCGATTTATTTCAAAGATCGTGACAGTCGGTTTCTGCGGATCAGCCGCTCGATGGCGGAGAAGTTTGGACTGAAAGATCCTAAACTCTTTTTGGGTAAAACTGACGCCGATATTTTTACTGTCGAACATGCGCAGCAGGCCCGCGCCGACGAGCTAAAAATTATCGAGACCAGTGAGCCAATCGTTTCGAAAATCGAACGAGAGACTTGGCCCAATCGTGAGGATACTTGGTGTTCCACGACAAAAATGCCGCTGATCAACGACAGCAATGAAATTGTTGGAACGTTTGGCATTTCACGCGACATTACCGACATTAAAAAGATCCAAGACTCGCTTGAAGCAGCCACCGAAGCGGCCGAGCGGGCGAACCGTTCCAAGAGCGAGTTCTTGGCGAACATGAGTCATGAGATTCGAACGCCAATGAACGGCATTATCGGCATGGCTGAATTGCTCAGCGATACACCGCTTGATACGCAGCAACGAGGCTTCGTTGACATGGTTCAACAGTCGGCCCAATCGTTGCTTCGATTGCTCAATGATATCCTTGACTTTTCTAAGATCGAAGCGGGCAAGCTAGACTTAGAATTGATTTCAACAGACATTCGCCGATGCATAGAAACAACGATGCGCGGACTTGGATTGCGAGCTGCTCAAAAGAATTTGGAGCTCGCTGTTCGCATTGATCCGCGAATTCCAACGATGGCTTTGTGCGATTGCGGGCGACTGCAACAGGTAATAATCAACTTGGTCGGAAACGCAATCAAGTTCACCGATTCCGGCGAAGTCGTGCTCGACGCGCAATTGGCCAGCGGGCCGCCGACTGAGCCTGAAATAACAATTCATTTTTCGGTTCGCGACACTGGCATTGGCATTTCGCCGCAACAACAAAAATCGATCTTCGCGGCTTTTTCGCAAGCGGACGCTTCGACCACAAGGAAATATGGTGGCACTGGATTGGGGCTGGCGATTTCTTCTCAGCTTGTCGACTTGATGGGCGGCAAGATTTGGGTCGAGAGCAGTCTTGGTCATGGAACGACTTTTCATTTCACTGCCAAATTGGGGGCTGTGGATGCAACACAGCAGAAGGACAAGACGAGGCTGGTTGAACACGCCGGGAAATCGGTATTGGTCGTCGATGACAATCAAACCAATCGCGTGATCTTGCGAGAGACGCTGACCAAAGTTGGCTTCGCTGTGATAACAGCAGAAAATGGAGCACAAGCGATCGCTCATTTTAAATCTCGGTGCGCCGAGAGTCGGCCTTTTGACTTAATTATTACCGACCACATGATGCCATCCATGGACGGTGAACAGTTGATTGAGAATCTGAAGCGGGTGGACGAGTGCTCAATGCCGCCGATCTTGCTTTATACCTCTGGTACGAAACCCGATTGGCATGACCAATTGCCAAACAGCGTCGCGGTGCTGAACAAGCCCGCATTGCAATCAGAGCTGATCGATACAATCAATGAGCTACTTGGAATTGATGCGGACGATGAACAAACCGATCGAGCCAAGCGAAAACCGACGAGTTCGATCTCGTTAAATCTCTTGCTAGCAGAAGACGGAGCGGTCAATCAAGCGGTCGCTTTGGGGTTGCTAGCACGAGAAGGACATCGTGTACAAGTTGTCGAAAATGGTATGGCTGCCGTCGAAGCTTGGCAGACCGGGCAGTTCGACGCAATCTTGATGGATATTCAGATGCCGATTATGGATGGAATTCAAGCAACCGCCAAAATCCGGCACTTGGAGTTAGAACAGCACACTGATGAAGGCTCGCCAAGAATTCCGATTATCGCTTTGACTGCCGCCGCGATGAAAGGCGATCGCGATCGTTGCATTGAAGCTGGGATGGATGACTATCTGGACAAGCCAATTGTGGTCGAAAATTTAAACGCGGTTTTGCAGCGCGTTATCGTCAGCAAGACATCTGGAGAATTCGTGACAGCGAGAATCGTCGAGCAAAATAACGAGTCATCGTCGAACGAACTTCTCGCCACGGCATCCAATGGTTCCGCCGCGATTGCCTCCGAAGAACCTCGCAATGGATCGATCGGAAAGAAGAATTCTTCACCGGTACTTGATCCGACCGCACCACTTCGACGCTTGCGCTGCAAGCCGCAGCAACTTCGCGTTCTTTTGGAAACGCTGGCCAGTGAAAGCGAACAGCGAATTGAACAACTGTCCAGCGGTTTTGAGAGTGGTAACATAGAACTTGTTACGCGGGCTGCCCATTCGCTGCGAAGCGCTGCCCAACTTTTCGATGCCAAGGAAGTTGTCAACGCGGCTGGAAAAATTGAAGAGTCGAGCCGTCTGGGCGATTTGACGACGGCAGTCACCCAATTTGATAATTTGTGCGTCGCCGCCGGAGCGGTCGATCTTGCCATCAAGGAGTGGCTAGAAAACGACAAGAATTAATCGAAGAAAAGCCGTTGCGGGCAAACTGTCAAATCGGGAAGCAATTAGAATCATGCCGTTTTTCCCGCGTTTTTCGCAGTTTTTGTGCTGTTAACGCATTCGTGCACTAGCCCTTGGGCTTCAATTCGCGAAAATTGAGCAGGTTTTGGAATCAACTCCGGGACATCATTCAAGGCGGAAACCAAATCCGTGATCAAACGGCTTTCCAGACAGACTGAATTGCCGCTTTTCCATCCAATGTATGAAACGCAGCTGATCCTTTCGACGGCCATCTCCTCTTCAAATAAAGATTAGTAACATGTCAAAACGACTATCGAAAAGTTTGAGCGACATGAACACAAAGAAACATTTCGACGAACTTTTACGCGACTGGTCTTTTCATCCGCAGATGCTCGGCGTCCGGTTGGTCAAAGGTAGCGACGGTCGTGACGTCATTCAGATGCGGGTCGATCTTGGGATTTTGCAGATGGAAACTTTGGGGCGACCTGATGGTTTGCGGCCTGAAGGGATGCCCGATTTTTTAAGCGTCTTGCTTTCAGCCGAGCGCGATGACGATTGCTTTGAAATGAGTGAAGAACAATGCTTTGAGGCGGATCGAGAATTTGTCCAGTTCTACCATCGCCGCATCTCGTGGCTTCGATTGCAACAGTTTTATCGAGCGGTTGCCGACGCCGATCACACTCTCGCCCTGATGGATGTTTGTAGGGATCATTCCCCCGATGAAGATTGGACGATGAGCCATGAACAATATCGCCCGTTTGTGCTGTTCCATCGAACACAGGCCGCTGCGTTGTCAGCACTCGATGACGATCAACCCGCTAAAGCAATCGAAGAAATTTCGAATGGACTAGAGTCCATTCGTGCTGTCTTTGAAGAGCACGACGCAGCGGATGCATTCGACGATGATGAAATGGTCGCACGGCTTCGCGAGCTATCAGACAAACTCCGTCATGATTACAGCCAAGAACCGACACTTGAAGAGAAACTGGACGACGCGGTTAAAACCGAACAATACGAGCTGGCCGCTCGACTCCGCGATGAATTGGCCAAGCGTTATGATAACTAAGACATCGTAAGCTCAGGTGTCAAATTACAATCTCTACATAGCCCAAGTAAAGAAGCGATAGGAACCGTTCGCACTCGGAGCAAATGGACTGACTTCGACGAAACCATCGCTCATTCCAAGGCTGACCAGATCACCTGATCCCAGATTGTCGATCAGCGTGCAAGCGCCATCTGACTGACGGCTTACCAGACGATACCAAACCAATGGCAAGTCATGCGATACGTTTGTCAGCGGGACCTGCATCGCATTGCCATTCAAGTAATCAAATGAGCCGCCAGCAAGCCTATACATCAATGGTATTGCAATCCGTCGCGCTGTCACTGCAACGCTCACCGGATTGCCAGGCAACCCGCAAACTAGTTGTCCATCTGGTCCAACGCCGCCAAAGACTGGTTTACCAGGCCGCATCGGCAAACGATGGAAGATTGTTTCTACGCCAGCTTGCTTGAGCACTTCTGGAACGTAATCATAGTCGCCCACCGAAACACCACCGGTCAGTAAAACAGTGTCGCTGACTGCAATCGCTCGATCGACAGCCGCTTGTAGTTCTTCTTTAGAATCAGCGACTCGCTGCACTGACATCAAGTCTACGAACGGTAACGCGCTGAGCATCGAGCTAAGCATCGGGCTATTGCTGTCACGAATCTGCCACGGTTGCACCGACGCGCCTGCCTCAAGCAGCTCACTGCCTGTGCTAATTACACTGACACGCAATTTGCGATGAACTGTGATTGGATTTCTTGCGAAGCTCGCCATTGAAGAAAGTTGCATCGCTTGCACCAATGTAGATGCGGTTAAAACGATCTCACCGGCGCGGATATTCTCGCCTTGACGCCGTACCCCGCGCCAGGCCTGCAACGCTTGCGAAGCGAGCGAGAATTGGACCTGCGAGGCGTTGTCCGATGTGGCAAGCTCTCGCTCTAAAACCGTGTCCGCGTTTTTCGGCAATGGCGCGCCCGTGAAGATTTTGGCAACTTGGTCAAGCGGCAATTCAACTGGCGGCAACCCTGCACTGCACTGACCGGCGATCCGGAAGCACTTGTCGTGTTTATAATCTGAAACGCGAATTGCGTAACCATCCATAGCCGATACGTCACAAGCCGGATGGTCGCGGTCAGCTAAAAGGTCGCAAGCCAAAAATCTGCCCGCGGAACCGATGATATCCACTGTCTCAGTGCGTATCGGATTGAGCCGCGCGGCCAGCCGATCGATGGCTTGGGCGATTGGGCAAATCATCGTTAGCATGGGCGCGTTGGTCATCTATTCTCCTCTAGCTTCAGCGAATCTCATTCGTCGTTTACAGTCGTCGCAAACCGTCTTCATGCATTGCATTGGGAATGTCGAAATCGATTCGGTCAATTCTTTGCAGCGTTTCTAAATCAAGGACTAGATCGGCAGCCTTCAAGCACTCCTGCAATTGTTCGACCGTAGTCGCCCCGACAATAGTTGAAGCGACAAAGTCATGTTGCTTGCTCCACGCCAACGCAAGCGTGCTTGGTGTGACGTTGATGTCGCGAGCAATCGCAGCCACACGATCGGCGACTTCAACCGTTCGCGGATTGACGAAGCGTTGAGCCATTTTTCTCTGTCGTTCGCCGTCACCTTTTAAGTAACCCGTGAAGCGGGCGTTTTCCGGATAGGGCGTGTGATACTTTGCTGATAAAACGCCGCCACCTAATGGTGAGTAAGGCAGCAACGAGACGCCTTCTTTGCGACACACTTGGGCCAGTTCACTTTCGCATCGACGATTGATCAATGAAAAATTGTTTTGGATTGTGTTGTATCGCGGCAACTTGAATTTCTCTGCCGCCCAAAGGCTTTTCATCAAACCCCAACTCGTTTCATTGCTGCAACCTATGACGCGAATCTTCCCTTGACGAATTAAACTGTCAAACGCGTCAAGCGTCTCTTCGTAAGGCATGCCGTGATCTGGCCAATGCGTTTGATATAGGTCGATATAATCCGTCTCCAAACGTCGTAACGAGCCTTCAACTGCGTTCATAATTTGTCTTCGATCAAGACACGTTTTGCCAAATCGAACCGGTGGCATAAACCAACCGTGTCCCGCTCCAGTAATCTTCGTCGCTAAGATGATCGATTCGCGAGGTTTGGTTTTCATCCATCGACCGACATACTCTTCGGTGATGCCGACGGTCTTCTCATCTGGTGGGACCGGATAGATTTCTGCTGCGTCAAAGAAATCAATACCAGCTTCAAATGCGCAGTCCATAATGCGTTTTGAAAGCGGTTCATCGCATTGCGAGCCGAAAGTCATCGTACCCATGCAAATGGCCGACACGTAAATTCCGCTGGTGCCTAGTCGTCGTCGCTGCATATATCGAACCGTGAAGTTTCTATTGTGAGGAAGAAATTCCGTGCTATTTATTCGTTAGATTCCATTTTGGACCTGTCATCATAACAGCGACCCTGCCGACGTAAACTTCGCTTCAATTAACATAGCTTTTCGAGTCGGCGTTTGCACCAGCGATATCGTTGGCAGATACCATTTGAACTCGCAATTGACTAAACTGAGGTCGGACACGTCACCTGCCATTTCCCCAATCTTTCGCAAATTGCTATGAAACGAAGACACCTGCTAGCCACTGGTCTGGCTGCAACTGCTGCGGCGGCGATTAACTTTCGAGCGACTCCCTTGTTAGCTCAGAAACCTAGCGACCCGTTTAAGCTTGGCTACGCACCTCATGAAGGTATGTTTGCCAAGCTCGCCGGTGGTGACGTCATCGATCAAATTAAGTTCGCCGCCGATCAAGGGTTCACGGCTTGGGAAGACAATGGATTGCCTGCTCGGGACGTCAACTTGCAAGAAAAGATTGGTCAGACGCTCGATAACTTGAAGATGAAAATGGGGGTTTTCGTCGCCTATGGCAGCTTCGATAAACCAGTCTTCACACGACCCGATCCTGAATCGACAAAGCTTATTCTCGATACGCTGAAAGAATGCGTTCGGATCGCCAAACGCGTCAACGCAAAATGGATGACCGTCGTACCTGGATCAGTTGATCAGCAACATGTCGATTCGCAATGGAACAAGTACGGTGGTCCACGACTTGCCATTGGTTATCAAACGGCAAATGTGATCGATATGCTCCGTCGATGCAGCGAAATTTTAGAGCCACATGACTTGGTAATGGTTCTCGAACCACTGAATTGGTACGCCAATCACGGTGGCGTATTTTTGCAGAGGAGCGATCAAGCGTATGAAATTTGCCGAGCGGTTAACAGCCCTTCGTGCAAGATCCTCTTTGACATTTACTTCCAGCAAATAACTGAGGGAAACCTGATTCCCAATATCGATGCCTGCTGGGACGAGATCGCTTATTTTCAGTCGGGCGATAATCCTGGTCGCAAAGAGCCAGGAACTGGCGAGATCAATTACCGTAACGTCTTTAGGCATCTTCATGTGAAAGGGTTTTCAGGTGTCGTTGGGATGGAACACGGCAACAGCATCAAAGGTGAAGCAGGCGAACGAGCCGTAATTGAAGCATACCGACAGGCGGATGCGTTTAATGTTTAAATATATGAATACGCTGATTTGGACAGTGGCGATCGCATTTTGCCCTGCGGCCTCGGTCCACAGTGCTGATCCTAATGTCGTTTTGATTCTCTGTGACGATCTCGGTTACGGAGATGTCGGCGCGTTCAATCCTGATTGTAAAATTGCGACGCCGGTCATGGATCGGATCGCTGATCAAGGCGTGCGGTTCACCAACGCTCATTCGTCTTCATCGGTCTGTACACCGACACGATACGCGTTACTTACTGGACGATACAATTGGCGAACTCGGCTGGCCAGCGGCGTGCTAGGCGGAACAAGCCCTCCCTTGATCGCTGACGATCAATTGACGATTGCCAGCATGCTGCAGACGAAAGGCTACCAAACCGCATGCTTCGGCAAGTGGCATTTAGGCTTGCAATGGCAGCGAAAGTCTGGCAAACCAGCGTTCAATGACGCGATTGAATCAGGCCCCACGGGCTGGGACATCGATTTCAGTAAACCGATTCTCGATGGCCCCTTGCAACACGGTTTCGATCGCTTCTTCGGCATTAGCGCATCGTTAGATATGGTCCCTTATGCTTTTATTAATCAAGCTCTGGTTGTTAATCAGCCAGACCACGACGATGATTTTCCGATGTCGCTGGACAAGGTGAAATCAAGAACGCGGCGCGGGCCGACGTCAGCAGGCTTCGAAGCTCAAAACGTCTTGCCAGAGATTATTCGAAACGTGGTTGATTGGATCGATCAGTCTAAAGCGCAAGCGTCACCACGTCCATTCTTTGCTTACGTACCACTTGCTTCACCGCACACACCTATCGTTCCAACGCTCGAGTTTCAAGGCGCCAGCAAGATCAGCGCTTATGCTGACTTCGTCATGCAGACCGACGCAGCTATCGGTCAAATCTTAGATTGTTTGGATCGCAATGAGCTTGCTGACAATACTTTGTTCATCGTGACAAGTGACAATGGTTGTTCGCCTCAAGCGGACTATCCGAAGCTGGCCGAATTTGGCCATGATCCCAGCGGCGATTTTCGAGGGACAAAAGCGGATATTTTTGAAGGCGGACATCGTGTGCCTTACTTGGTCCGATGGCCTGCTCGATTCAAAGCGGGATCGACTTGCACCAGCATAATTGGTTTACAAGATACGCTCGCAAGTCTTGCTGATCTGCTGAACATTTCGCTGACAGGATCGCAGGCTCCAGACAGTGTCTCTTGGCTTGGACAACTCGAACCAGCCGATGCTCCGAAAGGATCCCGCGAATCTTTGGTCCATCATTCGATCAACGGCTCATTTGCCATTACGCGGATGCCGTGGAAACTATGCCTGTGCCCTGATTCTGGCGGCTGGAGTGATCCTAAACCAAATTCTCCACCCGCCAAGGACTTACCGAAAACTCAGCTATTCAACTTGGAAACCGACCTGTCGGAAAGTCGAAACGTTGCTTCCGAAAATCCGGAGATAGTCGCAAAACTTACAGCCGAACTTCAATCGATCGTATTTGAGGCGAAGGGCCGCGATGGGAAAATTGTTCCGAACGATCGCAGATCAATTGAAACAGTAAAGTAGCTTCACTGACAGAAAGCGCGATCGAAGCCTTGCACGTAATGTGAAAAACTTAGGAAGAATATTTTGCTGCCTTTGCGACAGATTGGTTCCAGTGATTTGCTTGTTAGCGCTATCGGACTTGGCCTCTGGCCGATTTCTGGTATGACCACGTTGGGCGTTGAGGACCGGCAGAGTATCGCGACCATCCAAGCCGCTATTGAATGCGGGATCAATCATTTTGATACCGCCTACAGTTATGGGATCGATGGTCGCAGCGATCGCATTTTGAAAACCGCGTTAAATGGCGATTACTCCAAATTTGTCATCGCTTCGAAAGTCGGAATGCACTACCGCGAGGATGGCACACGCGTCGTCGATTGTCGGTCTTCGACATTGCGTGCTCATTGTGACGAAATTCTTCAACGACTTGCAATCGACTCGCTCGATTTGCTTTACTTGCATTGTACCGATGGCGTTACATCGATTGAATCAATGGCCGAGACGATGGCGGATTTGCAACGCTGCGGAAAGACGCGTTGGATAGGAGTTAGTAATTTGTCGCCTGATGAACTTGTCCGTTTTTCATCCGTTGCGCAACCGATCGCGGTCCAACTGCCGCTCAACATGTTGCAGCAACAAAGCTATGCCCAAACGATGCCCTGGCTTGAACAATCCGAAGCGAGTTACGTAGCATATTGGGCGTTGATGAAAGGCTTATTAGCCGGTTCGATGTCGCGAGATCATCGGTTCGATCCAAACTATCGACGACTGAGCTATCCAATCTTTGGTGGCAAACCTTGGCAGCAAGCTCACGATTTGATTGATCGGCTGCGGCAGATTGCCGAGCGGCGGTCGCTGTCTGTCGCTCGATTGGTAATTTCATGGACGCTCGCACAGCCTAAGATTGGGAGTGTCCTGTGCGGAGCGAAAACTGCTGAACAAATTCGAACACTTGCGACAGCCTTAGACACGCCGCTGGAAACCGAGGTGCTAAGTGAGATTGATTTGGCACTTGCGGAACACTTTGAAGCCAGTACAAAAGACGGTCCGCGGGCGAATGCTGATTAGGAAAACGCCTATTCACAATGACTAGGTACTATCACTCGCCATGCAATTTTCTGATTTGTTGCCGATCGCTTCTCAGGTAGCCGGCGTCTTACTGGTAATGGTGGCTGGTGCGGCGGCGGTTTGGTTCGGTTGGCTGGACCGTCATGCAGATCGTTCACTTGCGTCGATAATCGCCAACGTCTTCTTTCCTGCCTATTTTATGAGCAAAATAGCGGTTGGACCGCCTTTGGGTTCAGTCAATGAGATTTGGTATCCGCCAGTAATCGGGTTTTTAACGACGTGTTTAGGTTTCTTGATCGCCTGGCTTGCGATCCGAGCGATCGGTCCTTTTTTTGGCATCGATAGTCCGATTGTCCAGCGGACTTTTGCGCTGACGACGGGCATTGCAAACTACGGCTATATTCCTCTGCCGTTGGCCGAGCAATTCTTTCCCGATGCCTTCAATCCACTGTTAATTCACAATATCGGCGTCGATATCGCCTTGTGGAGCGTTGGTCTACTGGTCATCAGCGGCGAACTGAAGCGCGGGCTGGTGAGGCTGGTGACATCGCTGCCACTTTGGACCATGATCATTGGACTGATTGTGCAGCAGATGCAGTGGGGAACTTGGTTGCCGATGCCAATGATGAGAGCCGCTCGGCTGCTTGGAGATTGCGCGATACCAGCCGGTTTGGTGCTCGGCGGCGCAATAATTGCGGAGCATGTTTCGTCGGTTCGGTGGACCCAACGAGCATCCGTTTTGGTGCTCGCCGTGATCGTTAGGTTGGGCATCCTGCCAGTCGTTTTTCTAATGTTTGCTCGCTACTTGCCAATGACTACGGCGCTGGACCAAGTGCTTTTGCTGCAAGCGGCAATGCCTGTGGCTACATTTCCAATTGTCATGACGCGATTATACGGTGGCGATATTGATACTGCTTTGCGAGTCGTCTTAGGAACGTCGTTGGTCGGCTTGATTTCCATACCTCTTTGGATTTTTGCTGGAGCTTGGTTTTTAGGGATTACGTAACGAGTCGTTTTCCTGTCTTCGAAGAAAAGCTTATTTAATTGACATGAAACGGGGGGCAAGTTGGTCGCTGAATTCCCACAAAAATCTTTCGATGCAAACACGGCTTGTGATAAAATAAAATTGGGTTTGTGGCGGCACACTCAATCTTTCAAAGTACAAGACGGGTTTGTTTAACAACCGGGCGATTCTTTTCTGCCATCGCAACATCGCCTTTTATTCTGTACCGCTTCATGCCACCTATTCGACCGATCGACACAACGAACTGGCTATACCGGGCCGGCATCATCGACCAGCAGCAAGGCGAGAGCGTGGTGCGATCGATGCTTCAGTTGCCGATCGAAACGGACAGCTTGGATCGATTGCTTGATGAGTTGCCTGATTTGCTGCAGCCATTGAGCGATTCGCTTGGCAGTTTTCGAAGCTTGTACAAATTCTTCGCTGCCAAGCTGGAACGCGGTTTCGAACTTGTCGAACTCCGCGAACCGACAATCTTACATCGGGCCCTACGCGCTTTCGATCTAGGTTCCCAGCCACAAGCATGGCTCATTTCCCAACAAGTGTGTCTGCTGGCAAACGCTCCAACTAGCAGTCCCGATTCTTTTCGAGACGACGTGTCTTGCTCGCTAAAGCAATTGGTAGAAATTGATAGCGGGCGTTCGAACCACCACCGGCACTTTCTAAATTTGCAACGTTCGCACTTAATCGACATTGCACTAGCACACGCTCAAAATGAAATCTCAATCGACGAGACTTCGGAACGATTATCCATTCTGGCCGAACTTCTTATTGAGTCATACTTCCACACGACGTATGAGCAACTCGTCAACAAATTTGGTGTGCCACTTCGAACCGATGACACACCTGCCCAGTGTGCGCTACTAGCTTGCGGCGATTTTGGCGGACGAGAGCTGGCGACCGACGCGACGCTGCAACTGATGATCGTTGCTCAGTGCGATGGAAAAACCGACTCGCTTCGTTCGATTAGCAATCGACAATTCTTTGAACGTTTGGCTCATCAGTTGAAGGACAGCTTGAGCGGGACCGATCCAAAAAATTCACTCTATTCGATTCAATGGATGCCTAACGATTTTTCCAGGACGAACAATTTAGTTCACGATTTTGGGCAATCTATTCGTGACTACGAACTAACCGGCAGAACGTGGCAGCGACAGGCTTTCATTCGAATTCGACCATTTGCCGGAGACGAGAACATTGGGCATTCGTTCATCAATGCTTTGCGACCATGGGTCTATCGACGTTACGTTGTCGACGCCGATGTAAGCGGTGTTGCGGTTTTAAATCGAAAGCTTGTTCGCCAGCTTTCCGGTCGCGACTTGATCCGGTGGGACACATCCAATCCTGACCAAGTTGCTCAATTGATCAAGCGAACGATCGAACTTTTGCAGCTCCGATTTGGTTACAAAGACGAATCGATTCGTTGCCAGAACTCCTTTCGAATGATCGAGCAACTCGAACGAGCAAGTTTGCTTTCCGAACGTCACGCGGCGACACTGCTGGACAATTTGCGTCAGTTGTATGACCTCCGTCTGGCCATGCGATTGGACAAAAATCCATTCAAAGAAGGACGTTATCATCATCGCCGACAAGCTTCGGCTGCCTGCTTCGACAATGTTAAGTCGCATTTGTTAGAAGTCTTGAAGGATCCGGCTTTAAGCGAAGGCTGGCCTGCCGAAGAAACCGATTTAGTGCTCGATCCTTTTCCGCCGCGCGCATGGGTCTCGCACGTGTTGCGAAAATACAATTTCTCCGACCCTCAAGCCGTGTATGACTTGTTACGCCAAATGGGTGAGGAAGAAATTTCGATCCTTTCCACTAGACGCTGTCGCCAGCAATTTGCCGATATCGCCCCCGAGCTACTGGGCGCTGTGTCAAAGACGCCTTCACCAATAATCACGCTGCATAACTTAAATCGAATTACAAAGTCGATCGGTGGCAAAAGAGTTTTGTGGCAACTGTTTGCTGACGGTCATGCGACGATGAAAGCCATGATCAAACTTTGCGCTGCCAGCACCTACTTGACGAATCAACTGACCCAATCTCCCGGGATGATTGATGAGCTAATTGATTCATTGTTGTTAGGCCGCTTACCCTCTGACGATGAAGTCAAGGGAACCTTTGGGAAGTGGCTGGCCGGGATCGAAAGTACAGAATTGAGTGCCGAGTTCAAGCGGGCGTTTCAGTTGAGAATCGGGATTCACAATCTGCTTAAACGTACTAAGGCGAGCCAAACGCTGACTGCTTTATCATCGATTCCAGATGTGATCATTGCTCAGTCGGTCGAGAGGTTCTTCAGCATCGTTCAAGGAAATGAGCTTTCGAAACAGCTTTCGCCAATTCAACAATCCTTCGCTGTTTTCGCGATTGATCGTTATGGAAGTCGTAGTATCGGCTACAAAGACCGTCTAGATATATTGATTGTCTATGATCAACTTATGGCACCAACATCGGACGGAAATATTACTTCAGTTCAGTCGCTTTTCGATCGATTGGGGCAAAGTATTTTTCAAGAAATGCACTCAACTTTCGCTGGCGAGCGGCTATTCGACGTCAACTTGCAATGGGGACCAATGCGCGGCAAGTCACATCTAGCGATGAACGTTGAGGAGCTGCGTTTGACGTCGACAAAAGTGCCACCAAACGGCAGAGACTTGCTTTCGATTTCTTCGATACGACCGATCGCTGGAAGCAAAAAACTGGCGGACGCTGTTCTATCTTTCACCGCAACTGCTATTGATGCCTCGAAATGGCCAGCAATAAGCAGTGCCATTTCATGCGTCTGTCAGTCACTGACAGAGGACGCGATGGAATCGCTGCCCGCAATGCTCGATCTGGTTTTTGCTTTTGAGCGAATTTCCAATTCGAAAAGCACCAGCAAAATGTTTCTTAATGCCGTTGCATCGCTTGGCAGTCGTCAGGCGTATGACGAGACAGTTGGATCGATCCGAGAAATCGATTTGGCACTGCAATTGATGGCCAAAAGCTCTGCCAGCAAGTTGAAAATCGACTTGGAATCACAACGAAAATTGGCTTTTTTGCTGAAAGCGGAAGATTTTGAGGCGATTCAAAGACGTCTTGAAAACGATCGAGATTACTTGTCTAAACTTTGGGAACAAATCCGCATTACAACCGGTACAGTCGCAGCGATGTCGTGAATCGGTGTTTTGCCTGCACCTTGAATCGCTACCTTTGGTTCAATTGTTCTCTCAATCTGTCCGATTCGAAAGCCTCTTTTTCGAACGGGTTGTCGCGGTAGGCGTCGCGACCAGATATCGCGAGTATTATTGAGAAGCATAGATAGGCTGGAACAAAAAATGGCCCCCATCTTTCGTACTGACGAACATGTACCAATTCATGCAGCAAAGTGCGGTCGAAGCTCTTCCGATTTCTAGCCAAAATCGTGTGGCCGAACGTCATTGCAGCCGCACCACCTGGGATAGGTGCTTTACGCAAGAGCCATTCGATCGGCCCGCCATAGCAGCCCAGCACTGAACCGCATCGATGTATCGAAGTACCGCCAAAACTGGAGATTGCGGCTAACGCCAAGGCTGCCAAAGTCCAGGGTGACGCCCAAATGTAAGCCAGACATCGCAAGATGAACCGCACCCAACTAACCTGCATGCTTCGTAACTCGTTTCGACCGTGCGCGAATATTCAATATTTCAACCAACAACGAAAAACCCATCGCGAAATAAACGTAGCCTTTGTTGAAGTGCGTCCCGCAACCTTCGGCGACCAACATAACGCCGATCATCAGCAAGAATGAAAGGGCCAACATTTTTACCGTCGGATTGGATTCGACGAAATTGGCCACAGTACCTGCAAAGAGCATCATAACGACAACCGCTACGACTACCGCAGCGATCATTACTTCGATGTCTTCGGCCATGCCAACTGCAGTGATGACTGAATCAAGCGAGAATATAATGTCCAACAGTACAATTTGGATGATGGCTGACGTGAAGCTTATTGGCTTGGCCAACGACGCACCTTCGTCGGTATGGTTCGAATGCTCACCAATCTCTTTCACACTCTTGAAAATCAGGAACAGTCCACCCCCCAAAAGGATCAAATCCTTCCAAGACACTTCGTTGATTTCCGGGCGTTCGAGAAACCAATTTGCCATCGGTACAACAATCTGATCCAGATGTAAAATCGGGTTCACAAGCTCCATAATGTACTTGATGCCGACCAGCAAAAGCACACGCATGAACATGGCTAGACCAAGCCCAATCAAACGGGCTTTTCGTTGTTGATCAGTCGGCAATTTTCCAGTAACGATCGATATGAACACAATATTGTCGATGCCGAGAACAATTTCCATCGCGGTCAGAGCGATCAACGCAATGCCGGCGGAGATAATCCAATCAGCCCCTGTTGGGCTGGCCGAGAGTAACGGTGCGAAGCGATGGAACTCGATGAAATTCATATTTTAGATTCAGTGTTAAAGCTAATCGTCGCCCGTCTGGGCGCTTGAGCGCGTGCGTCGCGAATCAAGCGTTCGATTTCGGCAAAATTATAGCCACTAAAGTTCGATTCTTGATCTCATTCGCTCTTTTTCAAAAGCTCACTTCAGTTTCTTTTGACCGCGAGGCGGGTGAAGTAACACCTTTGCACAATCGTTACATTTTTTCCAATCAGAACCATAGGACATACAGACTTCAATTTGCGCGAAATATCGGCAGCATCGTTTTAATTAAACCAGCAAAAACTCGAACGATAGTACCAGGCAGCGTAAAGTGCTGTCGTGCTGGCGGTTAGCAATTTCAGGTTGACAGGGAAGTTAACGATGATGGCATGGGTCAATTTTCGACTGAAGGCCAGAGTCTGGCTTTGTTCGGCTATTTTGGGCGGGTTGTGCTTTCCGAAAATTAATGCCCAAGAATGGACCAGTGGTACGCCCGAAGATGCATATCACATGGGATCACTCGCATCCGATCAAACGACGATCGCCAGTCCCATCGACTCAGATTCATCATTTTCGCTGACTGAGGTTGAATTAAAAGCGCTCATCGAAGATTGCATTGATGAACACGAGGCATCCAAGAGAGCTTGCCTGACTCCGGAAGAAAAGAAGAAGCAAGCTTCGGTAATGACTGCCCATTGGAATAATGGGTTGGAATTGATGACCGAAGACAAAGCATTTCGCACACACATCGGCGGTCGCTATCAATTCGATAATGCTTGGTTTTCGACACCTGCCAATGTTAACAACGCAATCGGAACTCCATACGGGGATGGCGTAGATTTTCGGCGTGCTCGCCTGCGAATAGACGGGACTTTGTATGAAGTCCACGAGTACGCAGCGGAACTCGATTTTGTGAATTCCGCGCGGGTTCGGAATCAACCTGGAACTACAGGTTTCTTTGACGAAACGCTAACTGCACCAACCGATCTATGGTGGCAGATTAAGAAGCTTCCCGTTGTCGGTAATATGAAAATCGGTAGTCAAAAAGAGCAAATCGGTTTTGAACATATCGTCAGCAGTCGATTCCAACCGTTGATGGAACGTTCGTTCAACCAAGACGCGTTTTATGGTGGACTATTTAATGGTTTCCAGCCGGGCATTAGCGTCTTCAATACCTATGGCGAAGATGAAAACGGCGTTTGGAATATCGGACTTTTCAAACCTACAAACAATATTTTCAGCAGCGCTTCGGGTGACGGCGACTATTCTGTCAGCGGTCGGTTAACGAATCTACTTTGGTACGAAAATGATGGTCGAGAACTATTGCACGTCGGAGTATCTGGCCGACAAGCGTCTGCAGTACAGCAAGCGGGAGTTCCTGGACGCTTTCAAACCTATCGAACGCGCGATGCAATTCGATCGGGTCTTTCGTCGGGCTGGCCAGTTCCGGCTGGAATTACTCTGTTTGGCGATGACACGCAGTGGGTAAATAGCGAATTAGTCGCGGTGTACGGACCGCTGACTTGGCAATCGGAATACTTGCTCAGCGGACTCCAAGATGCGAAACTTAACTCTGCTGACCCAGGCCGAAACGTGATGTACCACGGTGGATACGCCCAAGTCGGTTACTTTTTGACCGGCGAAAGCGACAATTATTTGAAGAAAAACGGAGCCTTCGAACGAGTAACTCCCTTCAATAATTTCTTTAAGCCTGGCCGAGACGGAAGGATGTGTGGTTGCGGCGCATGGCAAGTCGTATTCCGATATAACCATCTTGATTTGAACGACCAGGGATTGAATGGAGGTATTTTGGACTCTTATACAACAGGCTTAAACTGGTTTTGGAATCCAAACATGAAGTTACAATCGAATTTTAATGTTACAGATCGCAACGTGGACGACGTAATCGGTCGCGAGACTGGCAGCGGTAAAATCTATGGTTTCGGCTCCAGACTTGCTATCGACTTCTAACGCTTAAAATTACCTGCAAGCGATCGGGCTAGACTTCAACTATAATACTGTTTCCGCCTGTCTTTAGCTTCGCGGTTTTAAAGTTAGTTCACTATCTATTCAGCTTGCCGGAAGTCGGAGACAGCCTGCTTTTTGCAAACGCGATTCAAGGCGTTCAAATTTTTGGAATCCGCGATGTCTCAGACTAAAGATGCAATATTGCAAGACATTTATCTGCAAGCCCGGGCCAAGATCCTCGAACTGGCTGCGATGTTTGACCGGATTGACGCCGGGTCAGACGGTGAGCAACCGATCGTTACCGACACAAGGCTTCAAAAGCTCAATCGGTCCCTTACGATTTTGAGCCAGGACGGCGAGAACATATCCAAATCGACTAAAGCTGAGCAAATTCAACTCATTTTCTCGCGATCTTACGATCCCGATTGGTTGGAGACGCTGAAGCCTGCACCTCGACAAAACGCCTAAACTTACAAAACCGGTTGCTATGGAATATATCGATCCGCATATTCATATGGTCTCACGGACGACCGACGACTATGAAACCATCGCGCGCATGGGATGTGTAGCCGTCAGTGAGCCAGCTTTCTGGGCTGGTTTTGATCGGGGCAGCGTGGATAGTTTTAGAGACTACTTTCGGCAACTTACAGTCACTGAACCAGCTCGCGCCGCGCAGTATGGGATACAGCACTTCACATGGCTCTGTATCAATGCAAAGGAAGCTGAGAATGTCACGCTCTCCCGCGAAGTCATCGCCATGATTCCGGAGTTTCTCGATTGCCCCAACGTACTGGGAATCGGCGAAATTGGCCTGAACAAGAATACGAAAAACGAAGCGACTATTTTTATGGAGCATATGGAACTAGCCATTGCTCACAATCAACAGATTCTCATTCATACCCCTCACTTGGAGGACAAGTATCAAGGCACGCGAATGATCCTTGACATGTTGAACGATCAACGCCTCGACCGCAATCGCGTCTTAGTGGATCACGTTGAAGAGCACACCATAGGCGCTGTTCTTGAAGCTGGTTATTGGGCTGGAATGACGCTCTACCCGGTCACCAAATGCACGCCACAGCGGGCCGCTGACATGATTGAACGTTATGGTAGCGAACGATTGATGGCCAACAGCGCCGGCGACTGGGGGCCTAGCCGTCCGACCGCGATACCTGATCTGATCGTTGAAATGCGTCGTCGCGGCCATTCGAACGACCTTATTCGCAAAATTGTCTTCGACAATCCAAAAAAATTCTTCTCCCAGTCGAAGCATTTTTCCCTTCTCAACCGTTAGCTAATCTTCGATCCCAGCCTTATTGTCGGCAAAATCAGTAGTGTCACTAGGTGGAAAAAGTGTCGAGCACCTGTCGATACGCGATCGCATTGGACTGTGCTGTCAACACGGCCGTTGCGACTGAGCGTTTCCTCTACAACTTGACAACGGCCCATCGACACATTACCTACCGTCGGGCGACGAGTTTTCCACCGTCATTTTTGGCTTAATAAACTCGCTTAAACAATTGCCATGAATACGTTTACGGTCGGCGCTGTGAAGCAGTCGTCAACAATATTCGCAGGCATACTACAAGCTACTACAAAGATTTATTCTATTTAGTTTTGAAACCAGATCGACCGAGCAAGCGATATTCGTTTCTGGACCGCGAGGTTTCCAGGACGGTGAAGTCGACGCGAGCACTTGCAAGCAAACCAAACTTTGCGAAACTGCCTAGTTCCTGTTTTCGTCGGAAGAACGGGCCCCCGATCATCGTTTCCAGTTTAGAAGTATCAGCATGAAAATCACCTGCGACCGAGAAAAGTTCCTAGCTGCTTTTCAGATTGCGGCGGCCGTTGCACCAGTTCGATCGCCGAAGGAAATCCTCAACTTCGTGAAGTTGGATGCGACCGGCGGAAGCGTCGTACTGATGGCGACCGACTTGGAAGCAGGAGTTCGAATTGAAGTCGCTGATGTTGAGGTGCTCACGCCGGGAAAAGCCTTGCTGAACGTCCAAAAAGTTGGAAACATCTTACGGGAAAACAGCGACGAACGCATCACGATTGAGCTAACTGAAAACTCACTCGACGTACTTGGTAAACAAGCTGAATTTCATTTGCCGATTGCCAGTGCTGACGAATATCCAACCATCAACGGCTTCGATGAAAGCAGCTACTTCGAGATCCCAGCCCGGGCGTTTCGCGAGCTGGTGCGGCGAACCGTTTTCGCGACCGATACGGAAAGCACTCGATATGCCCTTGGAGGGGTGTTGTTGGAAATCACTGGCGAAGACATCACTGCGGTAGCCACCGATGGACGGCGACTGGCATGTATGTCGGCGAAAGGAAAGTCTGTGGAAAACTTTCAAACGGCAAGCACGAGCACGATCGTACCAGCCAAGACTTTATCGCTTCTGGAACGATCACTCGGCGACGGCGAAGAGACGGTACAAATCGCGGCGCGAAACAACGATATTCTTGTTCGAACTAGCCGCTGCATGATTTACTCCCAGTTAGTTGAAGGTCGATTTCCGGCTTGGCGTCAAGTCATTCCCAAGCGAGAAAATAGTGTCGTGATTGAAGGAATTGTCGGTCTGATGGCATCTTCTTTAAAACAAGCATCGATTGTGGCGGATCCGGAGAGTCGTGGCGTCGATTTCCAGTTTGAAAACGGCTCCTTAGTTTTGAGCGCGGCGACGGCGGACATCGGGACCTCACGCGTAGAAATGCCAATCGCCTACGATGGCAAGCCAATTGGCATTACGCTCGACGCACGTTTCGTTGGCGAGTTTTTCCGAGTGCTCGATAACGACAGAGGATTTAAATTCGATGTCAACAGTGACACAGAACCCGCAGTTTTAAAAACTGATGACGGTTACGTATACGTCGTAATGCCAATGGCCCGAGATCGATAGCTAGAGCAATGCAAATCAATCAATTTATGCAACGACACTTTCGCCACTTCAACGCGCGAGAGACTTTAGCGGCTGCCAAGAGCTATCAAGACTTTATCGAACTGAAACAAGGCAAAATGTTTTTGTCGATGGCAGGCGCAATGAGCACCGCCGAGATCGGCGTGATCCTTGCTGAGATGATTCGTCAAGACAAAGTTCACGCGATCAGTTGCACTGCCGCGAACTTGGAGGAAGATCTCTTCAATCTGTTTGCTCACGATGAATACAAAGTCATCGCGGACTGGCGAGCATTGAGCGTCGATGACGAAGTGAAACTTCGCGACGCGGGCTACAATCGGGTCACTGATACGTGTATTCCTGAGACTGTCATGAAGCACATGCAAAGCCGTTTGACCAAATACTGGGTCGAATCGGCGGAGAATGAAACAGGTCTATTTCCTTATGAGTACATGTATAAGTTGCTCGACGAAGACGATCTTCGCGAGCATTACAAGGTGCCGATTAGCGACTCCTGGGTTTATGCGGCTAAGCAGAAAAAATTGCCTATCTTCGTTCCAGGAATTGAGGACAGCACACTGGGCAACATGTTTACCGCCCGCGTCATGGACGGCACAGTAGCGAGCCACACCGCCATGCGCAGCGGGACCGAACAATTGCAATTTTTGACTGAGTGGTACACGCAAGCCAGCGAAGATTCGCCGATCGGATTTTTCCAAATTGGTGGTGGAATCGCCGGAGATTTTGCAATTTGCGCTGTCCCGATGCTAATTCAGGATCTCGATCGACCTGACTGTCGTCGTTGGGAATATTTTTGCCAGATCAGTGACGCGGTGACTAGCTATGGCGGATATTCGGGGGCGGTTCCAAATGAGAAAATTACCTGGAATAAACTTGATCCAGCATCGCCGAAGTTTATGATCCAAAGCGACGCAACGATTGTTGCACCGCTCATTTTCGCTTACGTCTTAGGAATGTAGACAGACCAAGACAATATTTTTTCTGACAACAACCTCACTGAGCAGCACGGCGCTAACCTGTTCTGCTTGTATTCTTCTTGACAACGCTTGCTTGATCAAAAATGATGGCAGCAGAGACGTTCGGGGAATGATACCAAGCTTGGTGGTTCGCAAACGGTTTCGATCGTTTATGAATTCGCCTGCGTGAGGCAACCTCACGTAAGTTTAGTATAGTCCCATTGATAGCGCGAGATTACATGCGATTGCATCGCATAATTTCTCGCGCAGTTGCATCGAATGGTTGGTAGATTCCCGGGCGTCTATTTGTTCTAGTCTGTTCAATTGCCATGATCGAAGCGTTGGTCAATGAACGATTTTTCTCAAGCCAACGTTAGCGTCCAATCCAGTCGCCTTCGAAAAATCGAATTCTATGGGCTGCTATCGGAATTCCTTTCGCGCTGCCGACCAGCCGATCCTCAACGAGCGATCGATCGTTTACAGTCGATACTTGCGATAGACGTGCCGTGGCTTCCACGGTTAGTCAAAGCTTGGGCAAATCGGTTCCCGACCAATGGGTTCGTTGTACAGTCTCACGTTTTAGCCTGGATGATGAAGTGGCCAGGCCGTAAACGGATTTGGGCTAATCAACGGTCCATTCAGCTTAGTGAATCTCAACAAGAAAAACTGCGATCGCCGAGCATGGGTTGGTGTGATTGCAGTCAGCAATCGCTGCCTGAGTTGTGCGTGCTGCTGGGCGTCGAATCGCTGCGAGAATTGGACTGGTTACAGCTACCGCACACGCGGCGGGATACTTTGACCGATCACTATGTCCGCACGATGATTCCGAAGCGATGTATTGGTGTGCGTTGGCTGGAAGAACCCAAGCCAAAGCTCAAGAAGGTCCAGCGTTTGATCGCTCGTTTGATCTTAAGTACGATACCGATTCATGAAGCGGCCCATGCTTATCGAGTTGGCCGAAGTATTCGGACGTGCGTGGAACAGCATCTTGGCAAGCCATTAGTCGTTCGAATGGATCTCGAAAACTTCTTCGGTTCGATTCCTTTGAAACGAGTGGCATCGTTATTTCGACGGGCTGGCTTTTCTGATCACGTCGCTTTGATGCTTGCTAGATTATGCGTCGCGCCCGCACGCTTAGACAATTTTGCTGACACGCATCGATCTTTACGACTCCAACGTTTACCACAAGGTGCTCCTACTTCGCCAGGCATCGCCAATGCGATTGCTTACTCGATGGATCGACGTTTGGAATCGCTCTCGAAACGTTTCGGTCTTGAGTACACTCGTTACGCCGACGACCTGATTTTCAGCGGCCATCAAATGTCAGTCGACCGAATCGACGGCTTCGTTACCTACGTCGCCGTGATTGCTAGTGAAGAAGGTTTTCAAGTCAACCATCGCAAGACGCGAAAGCAAACGGCAGGTCAACGGCATCGTGTTTTGGGGATGGTCATCAATGAGAAAGCGAACATGCCTCGTCAAGATTACGAAACTTTACGAGCGATATTGTACAATTGCCAGCGTAGCGATCCAGAAACCCAAAACCGATCGTCCGAATCAAACTTTCGTGCACACCTGGCCGGCCGAATCGGGTACCTCCGTTCACTCAACCCGCAGCGAGCCGAAAAACTGCAACGCATGTTCGACAGCATCGTTTGGCATTGATCCCGATCAAGGCAGATTTATTGCGTTCCTTCGTTTGAGTGACCAATTTTAAAAACTGGGACTTGGAGTTGCGAATTGCGAGCTGAATCCGGCAGAGCTACGCTTCGCTGATTCGGCGGCGCATCTTTTCGCGGGCGCGAGTCAAGAACGGGCCGACGCTGTTTTCGGCAATGCCGATTTTAGAACCGATTTCGCGATACGATCGACTCTCAAGATGGAACATCCGAACAGCGGTTGCTTCGGCATCGCTCAGCTTTTGAAGCGCCTCGTCGATCTGTTGCTCGCTCTCCAATTGAAAGGTGTCGTCCACCGCTGCCGCAAAGACCGACGGGTTCTTGGATTGATAGCTTGATGTTTTGTCCGCGATCGATCGGTTCTTTAAGAGATGGCGAACAACGATGCGGCGGGCCACTACGGTTAGGTAAGTCGCTAGCGAGCTATTGCCCTCAAACCGCCGAAGCACGGCAAAATCGTCGCGAATCCAGCTGAAGAAAACGTCTGAAATTAAATCATCGCGAGTTGATGAATCCAGAGCAAGCGATCGGTTCAACGCGGCGTGATCGACGACGTGTGATACTAAACCGATATAGCGATCAACGAACTCTTCCCAAGCTTGAGAAGAATTTTGGAGGCATCGCTCGAGCAAGTTACGATCTATGTTGGAAAGAACCACAAATTACACGCCAGATGATTGAGGGCAAATTCGTCACCATTCAATCTTAGGTACGGGAAATCCTTGCCGCAAGCAGTTACGGGCAACTTGACATGGTTTTCCGCCTGCGCTACGATAAATCGCCGGTTTTAAGGTATAGGCAAGAAATCCGCTTGGTGAGAGCCGCAATCCAAGCTAAAACCTAGTATCTACCCGCCAATGTACTGGTCCACCAACGGAAGTTCGGATCCATGCAAAGTTCGGGTCAGGACTTGGAGCCAGCAAATCTCAAACACGACCATTCGTGTTTGGAATCGGCGACCAAGCGATTTTCTTAAAGTCTTACGGTTGTTTTCAGTTCAATTATTTCAGCATCGCCCGGCTGCTCGCCGAAATTTGAGTTAGCCTCGCCGCTAAATCAGATTTGGTTTTAGAAAGGTTTCTACTTCATGACTCACGTTGTTACTCAGCCTTGTGTTGGATGCCGCTACACCGATTGCGTAGTGGTTTGCCCTGTGGAATGCTTCTACGAGGGCGAAACGATGCTTTACATTCATCCTGAAGAATGCATCGACTGCGAAGCTTGTGTGCCTGAGTGTCCCGTGGAAGCAATTTATCACGAGGACAACGTTCCGGATGAATGGAAAAGCTACACCGAACTGAATGCCGAGAAGGCACCTGAATCGCCTGTGATTACCGAGAAGAAAGCACCACTAGCCGACGAATAGAGGCCAGTGAGCTGGTGATACCCTAAACGCAAAAATCCCGCAGGGTTTACTTCACCTGCGGGATTTTTTAGTTTTCAAGCGACATCCGAGAGCGGGCAAGCCTAGCCGTTGCCTGCCGCGTCAGATTCAACCCGTTGGAACATTAACCAATCGTAGGCCAGGGACTGGTCCTGGCTTACATGAAGACCAAGCTGCGACGGGATACTAGTCCAAGAAGCCGACCAATTCTTGCGAACGCGAAGGTTGTTGGAGCTTTCGTACGGCTTTCGCTTCGATCTGTCGAATACGTTCGCGGGTCACCTTAAAAATATGTCCCACTTCTTCCAGGGTATAGCTGTAGCCGTCACCTAAGCCGTAGCGGAGCTTGATAATTTCTCGGACGCGGTAGCTGAGTGATTTCAGGACGCGGTCGATCTTGTTGCGAAGCATCTCGTTGGCCGCGTTAACCGCAGGACTCTCAGCCGAACCATCGGGCAGTAAATCACCGAACTGGCTATCTTCGCTGTTTCCGACTGGGCGGTCCAACGAGATTGGGTAGCGGCTCATGGCCAACACACGACGAGCCTCTTCGATGGTCGTTTCAGCACGTCGAGCTGTTTCCTCAAGTGTCGGTTCGCGACCGAGCTCTTGTAGCAACTGGCGTGAGACGTTTCGCACACGCGACATCGTTTCAACCATATGAACAGGAATGCGGATCGTTCGGCTTTGGTCAGCAACCGCTCGCGTGATCGCTTGGCGAATCCACCACGTAGCGTAGGTGCAGAACTTGAAACCCCGCCGATACTCGAATTTATCGACTGCACGCATCAAGCCTGCGTTGCCTTCCTGAATCAAATCTAGGAAGCTAAGTCCACGATTTCGGTATTTCTTCGCAATTGAGACCACCAATCGCAAGTTACCTTCGCTGAGTTGCTTTTTGGCTCGTTGATATTGCGTGTAGACGCGTTTAACCATCGTCACTCGATTTCGCAAGCTTGTTGGTGTCTCTTGCGTCGCGACCAAAATGCTGCGGTATTCGCGTTGCAATTGAATGATCTGCGATGGAGCGACTCGCGAATTGTCATAGTGCTGCAATGTTCGGGAGATTTCATCCAAGCGTCGGCTGAAGCGTTCTAGAGTCGCAATTTCTTTCTCAATTCGTTGGGTTCGCAACCCGAGTTCTTCGATTAAACGAACGACTTTACGCTTGCGTCGAGCCAACGATTGCCAAGCGTAGACTCGTTTGGCAGGAGCGTTGGTCTTACAAAGCGCGTCTCGGTAATCGCGACGGTTTCGCTTGAGCAGAACTTCGATTGTTCGCAGGTTGTGTGGCAGCCGACCAAGAATCTGTTCTTTTTCAAGCCGATCGGTCACGGAAACTTGGACGGTTCGGTCGAACGGTAGTTCCCCGGTTGAAACACGGCGCAAAATCTTGTAGGCGATCTGCATGACGTAATCGCACTCGAGCAGTTTCGTGCGAAAACGTCGTCGTGTGACCTCGATAGTCTTGGCCAGCCGAATTTCTTCGGAGCGGGTCAGCAAAGGAATTTCACCCATTTGCGTCAGGTACATCCGCACTGGATCATCTGACCAGGTTTCAGCTTCTTCGATGCTGGCCAACAAATCGTCTTCGTTTTCGATTTGGGCGTTATCGTCGTTGGTGTTCAGTTCGTTGGAGACCGAATCCGCTAGGTCTTCGCCATCTTCCTCCATCGACAGTTTGTCTAAACCGTCTAGGCCCGAAGATCCGCGTGGGGAATCGTCATCAAAATCATCTAGCAGAGCGTCAAACAAGGGGAACTCTCCTCAAAGTCAAAATTTCAAGCTCACGGAGTCGAAGTCGGTAGCAGCAAATCAAACATAGGTCCAATCCGGAAGGCGGGTCGTCACGGTGCGGCGGCAAACCAAAAAGGTGGTCGGGACCTGAGCGTGTTCAACGGATCGTATTAAATGTCGAGCAAGTCTACCACTTGGACTCGGTTCGTCTTGGTCAATGGGTTAATTGGTAAGGTATTACAGTCGGGTCAAGTTAGCATTGATCTCAGTCGTTGCATTCGGCAGCTTTTATCCTAATCCGAATTCGACGACGCTTTAAAAATTACAGGTGACTAAGCGTAAAATGCGGAAAATCCTCAGTACAACTACTTCAGGAATATCAAACACTCAACGCCAAAATCTTCTCGCAAAAATTGTGACTTTAATCGGACAGCCGTTAGGCCCCGAAGTTTGCAAATTTGAGCACCGTCAGTCCGACAGCATTCAAAAACCAAATCACGGCAATCAATCCTCGGTAATGCCATATCAAAGGAAATTGCCTTTGAATCAACGTCTCAGACGCTCGGGCGGTTCACCAAACTGATCTAAACCGCCTGAAAGCTCAAAAAACCATTCAAAATGCAACCGCCGTCTAATACAGACGTATACCGAAAATCCCGCCAGACTTTTCTTCAGCTCGTTTGCGATTATTAGAAATTCAACCGGCTTTGCAATGAAAGCGGGTTTCTCTTTATGTTCGAGCTGGCAAATTGAAAAATCGAAGACGCGAATTATCAGTTCATAGCCAGTTTCCTCACATGCCCGTTAGAAAATCCGTCATGTTGTCAAGTTCCTCGATCGATGAGAAACTGATAACAAACGCTTCTTCTTCTCCAGTGCATTGCGATCACGTTGGCGGTTCCAATTCTAGCTGCACAACGCTGTTGGTCCAGCGACGGCTGGCGAGTTTTTTCACAACATTTTCACATTCATGCCCCGAAAAAGTCGGGATAGAATTGACAGCAAATCTATGGCAGTTACGCGGTATTTACTGACTTGTGCGTGTGGGAGGGCGATTTCTGTTGCATCTTCGCAAGCCGGCTCAACGATTTCCTGCCCTGACTGTGGCGCCGCAGTCGACATTCCGACCATTCGTGGCTTACGAGATTTGCCGATTGACGAAAAACCCGCTGATCGCGAGACAGTTAGCACAAGTAGCAAATCCAGTTGGTCATTGCTGCTGGGTTTGACCGCAGGCATCTGTTTTTTGAGTTTGCTCATATCACTCGGAATAGGGTCGTACTTGGGTTTGCAAAGAATTGCCAATCCGACGCCCTTCACGCTTGAAGATGAACTTGCTTACGGAGACGATATGATCAACAGTTATCAGCCGTCAGACCTGTGGGACATTTGGACCTTCTACCGCGTTGAAGGGCTGACGATCAAAAAGCCATCTGTCTATTTCGAAACCAAACGATTGCTCGAAGTTCGTGACCGCTGGATTTGGGTCAGTTTCATTACCAGTGCTGTTGCGCTGGTCGGCTTCATAGGTACGATTCTTGTCGCACGCGGCAAACGCTAGATAGCGTTCCGTCGCAGCTTGATCTTCGCAGTGCGTTTGATTTTCGAAGCGGCGAAGTCCGACCCTGTCTAACGTACGCCTCTAGGACCAATTCTAGCCTAAGATTGGGAAGAGTTCTTTGAACGGATGATAGAACTGCGAAACTCGAACAGGCTCACCGCAAAGTAGTGGGAATCATTAGAATTGCCGATAGCTCTTCGACGCAACAAAACGCTAGCTCCGCTGGCACTTGTCGACTAGGTGAACAAACGCGGGGAAAGCAATCACTATCAAAGCAAACGACGCAGCAGAAACGACGCCGACGAAATTCGGCACTTTAGGCGGAGTCTTCACGCCATGTACGCTGACGATTCTCGGCGTGATCATGTTTCTCCGCTTTGGCCAAGTCGTCGGCCAGTCCGGTATTCTCACGGCCGTCCTTATCGTTTTAGCTGCCAAGACGATCACGACGTTGACAACGCTTTCCTTGTCGGCGATTGCGACCAATACCAAGGTCAAAGGCGGTGGAGCTTATTATTTAATAAGCCGTTCTCTGGGCGTCGAATTCGGCGGCGCAATTGGTGTTCTGTTTTTTGCTGCACAAGCAATTTCGGTGGCCATGTACGTGATCGGTTTTACCGAAGCTTTCGTCGACACTTTCCCAGGTTTCAGTGCAAACGCCGTAGCAATCGCTTCGCTTGTTAACTTGGCGACCTTCATCTGTGTTTATATCGGTGCAGGTTGGACGATCAAGGTTCAGTACTTCATTTTGGCGATTTTGATTGCAGCCTTGGTGTCCTTCTACAGCGGCGCTATTTCGGATTTTGATCCAGCCTATCTCAAAGCGAATTGGTCAGCCAATTACATGCCGGGTGAAAACGCATTCACAATGTTCGCGCTGTTTTTCCCAGCGGTCACGGGCATCATGGCAGGGGCAAATATGTCCGGAGATTTAGCGAATCCTTCGCGGTCGATACCTCGAGGAACGCTGTTGGCAATCGCGGTGACTGGCGCAGTTTACTTGTCACAAGCTTTCTTACTGGGATGTGCGCGTCCGGCAGAAGAGTTGATTAACAACACGATGGTCATCCGCGATATATCGACTTGGCCAGTCCTGATTGTGGCGGGAGTATTCGCTGCGACGTTGTCTTCGGCGTTAGGCAGCATGATGGGCGCGCCGCGAATCTTACAAGCTTTCGCGAGAGACGAAATCTTCAAGTCACTAAAGTTCTTTGGTGCAGGCAGTGGTGCCACTAACGAACCGCGGCGAGCAACGGTAATGACCTTTGCAATCGCTCAGATTTGCATTGTCCTTGGTGACTTAAACGCAATTGCACCGATTATTACGATGTTCTTTATGATCACCTATGGCTTGCTGAATTTGGCTACATTTTATGAGGCGATCACGAAGAATCCAAGCTATCGACCTACGTTTCGTTATTGTCATTGGGCAACATCGCTGGCCGGCACATTAGGCTGCTTGGGGGTCATGTTTCTCATCAATTGGCTTTGGGCAAGTGTGTCAATCTGCTTCATTGCCGCCCTGCACTGGTACATTCGATCGCGCGAAATTGAATCGCGCTGGGGCGATGTCAAAAGCGGTGTGATCTTTGAACGAGCTAGAAAATCGCTTTTAAAGCTTGAAGAAGAGATCCAGCATCCGAAAAACTGGCGACCGATCATTATGGCTTTGTCCGGCTCGGGTTGGACGCGATCTCTTATTCCAATCTACGGTCATTGGATGACTTCCGGTCGTGGAATCCTTACGCTCGCTCATGTCGTATCGGGTGATATCGAAGACCATGCCGAGCGGCGCGATCGCTACGAAACCATTCTGCGAAACTTTATCAGCAAGGAAAAACTGGAAGCATTTCCCGCGGTAACTTGTAACGAAAGCCTGACCGCCGGCATCGAAGCGCTGGTCCAATGCCACGGTATCGGTGGCCTGCGACCCAATACGGTTCTAGTTGGCTGGCCGCGCGAGGAATCTAAAGCCAAAGCCTTCGGTACGCATATCCGACTCATTGCAAGGATGGAGCGGAGCATCGTTTCAGCACGATTTCTATCGCACCGAGAAGCCGAAGAAAGCGTGGAAGAACGCGGGAGTATTGATGAACATTGGGAAGTCCCGTCGGGGACCATTGATGTTTGGTGGCGCGGTATGGCTAACGGTGAATTGATGATGTTGCTGGCTCATTTATTACATCAAAACAGCGGTTGGCGGGACAATCCAATTCGTGTGCTGCGCGTTGTCGAGAACGAGCAAGCCAAAACGGAAGTTGAAAAGCATTTGATTCAGATGGGCGCGGCCGCGCGAATTCGACTGCGACCGCAAGTTATCGTATCGAGCGATCCGCCAGAAAAAGTGATTCAGTTTGCATCAAAATATGCTGCCCTCGTCTTGCTGGGTTTCAAGACGCCAGAAGAAGGCAAGGAACTGGAAACCTATCGTCAGATGGAAACATTGGCTGGCAGTTTGCCACGAGTGATGTTAGTCGACAGCGCCGGTGGCATGACGCTGGAAAGCTAGTCGATTAAACGCGCCAGGCGAACACGCGTTGCCGGCCATGTTTCGTCGACTTCGTTAACACTGATCGGGTTGAACTGCTAACTTCCATCGATCGATCAACCATCGAATTCTTGGGATTGCTGCCGGTTTGATTGAACCTTCGATGAGCCAATCGAGCCAGTTTCGCAGTGACAAAAAAGTTTGCAAGGCGGTCAGAGCTTGGAATGAGTGCATACTCCGCCAAGCTTCAATCGATGCGAGATAGGAATCAATCCCAGACTGGTAATTGGGACCGAGATCTATTCGGCAAAGACAATCAATATATGAATTGACCAGGCAATCCGATATCGCTTCTGCACCCGCCGGGAAGCTGGACACCAATCGCACGATATCCCACCATGGCCAATCAATTCGTGCAGCCCCAAAGTCAACAATGCCTGTCACCTGAGTGCTTTGGAAGAGAAAGTTTTCGAGGTGCAAATCACCCACGATCCAACACGACCAATACGAATTGTTCGAAGCGAGCTGAACGAGTTGAAGCGTCTCGCGAAGCCAGGGCTGATTTTTCGCTGGATCGAGTAATTGCGATAATTCGAGCGTCAAAGAAAGCTCAGTCGCAGATCGGTCGCGATTCTTTTCGGCAATCATCTGCTGGACCGGAAGCCAATTCATTCGCGAGGCTTGGAAAGCTTTTTGCAAACCGACATTTCGCTGATTCCAGCCAACCGATTTGCTCGGCGAAAAATTTGTGCTGATCGATATCGCGTGGAGCCGGGCAAGCGTTGAGGCAAGCGAATCGAGTTGCGCAGAAATAATTGAATCAGCAGGGTCGTAGGCTTGGCCTGGTCTCCAACTGCTCAACGTCCACATCGAATTGGAATCGCAGGTGATCTTGGCACTGATCGAGGAATCACCCGCCCACCAACTGCTCAAGGATGGAATCGGATTGACTGTTTCCCCAAAGAGCTTGTCGATGCGGAGACGCGCGTTAGGTCGGAAGGACTGATCCCAATGGCGGTGCAAGAGGTCTTGGAAAGCAAGGACTTCTTTCAGTCGATCAGAGCGTTCCAACGCCCACTGCCAATCTCGCAAGGCAAAGCAATCTTCGCCAATTCGGATCTGATAAACGCGACTGGCACTCAAGCCGCCCGCCACTTTTCCAATGTAAGACCAATTGGTTGAACGCGAACTAGCAAGCTCGTAAAGCTGTTTGATAATTGGGTTGGGCAGCGGCAATGCTTCGCGACATTCGCTCATCGCATTGAATTGTTTATTGCGATTGCGTCATTGGGAATGACTTGCGAGATTCCTTGACGTGGCGCCGGTGAAGCGAGTGGTTCGGCCAATTCGACTTTCATGATCAAACAAAGTACGAGCGTTGCAACAAAATAAACCAAATAATGCATCGCCGCTTGAAACGCTTCCAATTCGAAAGTCAGCAACGAAGCGGTTAATCCTATTGCGATCATTGACGCGGTATAAATTAACATTTCAACCGTGGTGACTTCGGCCAATGACTTATGTTCGAAGTAATACGCCAGTCCAACATAAATCAACCACGTGGCCGCAAAGACTGCCGAGCAAATCGAGACGCGGATCCAGTATTCCATCCCACGATAGCCCTCCAGCCCATCGTCACGAAGAAATGTATAACCAAGCATGACGATCGGCGGGGCCAGCGCGATCGCTCCGATGGCCAACAAACTGATCGGCGCAGTCGATCCAGAAAATCGAACGCCAATCGCAATACCGAGAATCGTAAGCGTTGCGACTCCAACGGCAATCCATGTCCAAAGCCCAACTGTGAATTCCTTACGAGCTAGCGGCTTCAGAACCGAGACGCCTTTTGAGTCCTTTGGCCCGGAAACCTCCGGCGCGTGAATCACCACTTGCTCGGTTACCGCCGGGATTTCAATGACTTTCTTGCATTTAGGGCAAGGGCCTTTTTTGCCAGCGTATTTGTCGCTGACGGCAAACCGCGACATACATCCGGGACAGGTAACTTGAATTGGCATAACGTTCGATAAGATATAAAGCTGCTTTACGAGCGGACTGGTGCTAGCCGCCGGTGACGCGAATTAGACTCTAACTTAATTAAAAACCAAACGAAGTATACACTGCCTGAGCTACGGCTAAATCCATGGCAGGAGCAAACTTGAGATATGCTACACATCGTCTTATACCAACCACAAATTCCTCAAAATACCGGGAACATCGGTCGAACCTGCGTTGCGATCAATGCAAAACTTTGGTTAGTCGAACCGTTAGGTTTTCAGCTTGATGCTGCCCGTGTTCGACGCGCTGGGTTGGACTATTGGCCAGACCTGCAAATCGAAAGAGTCAAGAATTTTGAACAGCTCGAAGAACGACTCAAGCCAAGACGGTTCTGGTTGCTGACAAAATTTGCCCAGCAAAATCATTACGAAGCAAACTTTGCGGACGAGGATGTTTTAGTTTTCGGCAGCGAAACGACTGGCTTACCTGACTCGTTGCACGAAGCCTACCAAACCAACCGCTTGCGAATTCCAATTCATGGACCGGTTCGATCGCTGAATCTGGCAACATCAGTCGGTATCGTGGCCTATGAAGCGTTACGACAAACGTCGATTGCGTAAACTATCGAGGTGAGACGATCGGCGGTAGTTGCCCAGCGGAAAGCTGGGTCTGGGGAGCAAGTTCCGGCGGCGGGCTCTGAACGTCAGAATCCGGTAAACTCGACGGGCCAAAAATTGTCGCGTCAGGATTGACGCGGTTGATTCGATCGGCTGCTGACCTTAAACGGACGGGGGGCTGAATGTAGGTCGCGTTTGCAATCGGCTGCTGCTGCGTTTGCGTACCAGTAAAGCTCGCTTGCGTCGGAAGCCCTACATCGGAAACCGGCGGTAATGATCCATCGGGCGAGGACTGCATAACTCCCATGTCCAGCGGATTTACCTGTCGTTGCAGGCTGCCAAGCAATCGGCCGCCAGGACCCTCAGCCAGCTGGTGTTCGTCGTAAGTTTCATCTAAGTGTTCGACCAGAATTCGTCGCACTTCTAAAATTGCTCGTGGCGTTCGATGAATGTCTTGATGGTTCCCGACGACAGTAATTTCTGACGCCGCATTTTCGACTCTCGCACTTTCCAGCGAAACAACACCGTCACTGCCTTTGGACAGTCGGTTGATGATTCCTTGCTCCGAAACGACTCCGATGATGTTGTGGTAGTTGACCCAAGGCGCGTGTTCAGCCCGCAAGAGCGCTGGGAAGATCGGGCTTTCGGGGCTGAGCGAATCGATGCTCGTGTTCATCGTCAACAGTTTTGTATCGTGAAACAGATCCGGATTTTGGCGCACCAGCGAGTTGCCTAAATTGGTAAACGACTGAGGAAGCTTAATCAATTTGCGGCTCAGCCAACGCGTTGTATCATTGGCGAAATCGCTGCCTCGATGGGGCGTTCCAATCGTGATAACTCGCTTGATGGATCGATTTGGGTGAAAGAACAAGACGGCTGCAAGCCGCTCAATCTCCTCGTTGGAGCCGCGAATTTCTTCGAAGGGGCGATTTCCGATCGCTTCCCAAAGATTGTTGCCGCTGTCGATGGTTTGCATTTCGGATACTAACCCGCCCATGCTGTGCCCGACCAGAACCATTCGATCAAGCATCGGTTCTCGGCCTTGCGGATCGATGCGTCGGCGTAATTCATAAAGATCTTCTCTCAATTGGGTCGCACTGATCCAAAAGGGTTGCCCGGTCGGATATTGATAGAACCAAAACTGATAATTTCGACGCAGTTCGGGAAAGCTTCGCAGGTCATTAAACATCGGCATCCAAGTCAATGGACTGGACCACAACCCATGGACCATCAAGACCGGAATGCGTTTCGGGTCGAACGGCTCAAGCATGTAGATCCCGCCAAGCTCCGACGTTTTCGCTGGATTGAGCAAGCCGAGCGTGCCGTTGGTTTTCTCGCGGAACTTCGGATTGTCCAAAAAATATGCCAGCGGTGTGCTCAGGTCAGTCTGCAGCGGTACGCGGCGGCTGGCCATAAAGATATCCGTACTGGTCAGCGGGTCGTGAAGTTCTAGTACGCACGGATACCTATATCCCGCATCATTATGGGCTCTCAAATTCGGTTCCTTGACACGTACTAAAGCGGTGACTGGAAACGAAAGGCCATCGGGATAGTTCGCTTCCGCAGGGTCCTCGTTTTCATGCCGCTGTCGAACCGCAATCATAGGAACGCCGATCCCATAATTGATGTTCGATGTATCAAGCCCTTCAACCTCCCAGTCGCTGCAAAACTCTAAATGATCGAAGTCGTCATTGTGCCAGCCACCAACGGACACAACCTCCACGTCATGAGTTTTTTCAAGTGAGGTGATCTCATAAGTGTTGCCTGGTTGCAGCTTGCCGCGTCGATTGATAATTCGCAATGTTTGTTCCAGCGAGCCGTTGTAGACATCGCAAGCACCGCGAAACTGCGGATCATATGGATTCCGCGAGACGTCAAGCTCGTGACAAAACAGATAGACATAAGCGTGGCTGACACCAACCGAAAGCATATCGAGCGCTTCAGCCTCTTTGCCAGCCCGCTCTGCGCGAATGCCCAAGATGTACGCCAACTCAGCGACCGCATAAATCTTCTCGCCGCCCTTCTCCGCCAATGACAACTCTTGGAGTTGTTGCAAGCACGCTTCCGGATCCGATTTATAAAGCTCGTTTAACGCGTAATGTCGAAGCAAGGTTTGCGTTCGCTCGCTAACTTGCGGTCCAGATTTACTGACCAAACCAAGCTGTTTGCTGAGCGGGTTGACGGGAATCCGACGCATGCTGGCAAAGTTCTGTGATGCACAGCCGCCAAAAACGAATATCGCTAGCAGCATCGCGCTAATCGCGCAGCAACGATCGAATAATCGAGCGATCGATTGAATCGGTGTTAAGCGTGCGGAATCAAAATGACTCCCGGTCGTTGCGTCGTCCACAGCCATTGCTCTCTTGGCAAAAGATGGATTTCGCTGGACCGTAGCAAAAATTTCCCAATGATCGCAATCTTGCTTGCGGAATTTCCCGCCAGACTAAGCAAATTGATTGGAACAGAAGACGATCGCTAATCTTTGATCGCGGGCAGATCACTGACTCTTCAAAGATTCCATCGAATCGATGGCTTGCTCAAGTTCAATTTGCAAGCGATCAATTTCTGCTTGCAGTTGTCGCAACTCTGCTTGACGACCCTCTGGCTCGCTAAGCGGTTTGTAACGATCGTTCTGCAACGGCGCTATGGCCGGCGTCTGCAAGGTAGAGCTTACCAAATCACGTCCGCGGAAATATCGAATCGGGACGTTTTGAAAACTCGGAGACTGTTTAACCCACGCTAGCATTTCTTGGTCAGATTGGATGACTCGGCCATCGATTTCAACGATACAATCACCGGGTCGCAGTCCGGCCTGTTCAGCCACTGAATTAGGTTGGACAACGACTACCAAAGCGCCTTTGTAAACCGGCAATCCAAAACGTTGCCGCGCCGCTTCGGTCAACCTTTCAATCGATACACCTAACGGCGGACGATCGGCCGACAGCGGGAAATTCAAATCTGGACTAAGCTCGCCGCGATCCATCGGCTCTGGTGGCAAAGTCGGCAACTGACCTGAACGAGCGGCCAAGTTAGCCGAACCCAAAACCACGCTGCGAGTCGTTGTGCGTCCATTTCGATCCGCCAATAACTGAACAATATCTCGCGGCGAAAGCTTCATAATTTCAGCAGCGAATTGATCTAAATCGCTGATCGCGACTCCGTTCACCGCAACGATGGTGTCGCCCACGCTGATGCCGGACTTCCAGGCCGGTGAGTTAGTCGCGACTTCTACAACTCGCAAGCCCATGCCACCACCAGTCAATTTCTCAACGGTCATCCCAACATAAGGTCGATCGTTGGTTTCGGGTTGGGGAATTGGATCGATCCGCATTTCGAATGGTGACTGGTCGATTGGTGAAACTAAAGGGACCGGCGAGACCGCCGGGACGTCGGGATTGGACGGCTTAATTGGTGATGTTGGTTGGACGGGCCGAGGTAGCTGTTCGGCTGTTTTGTCAGTCGATGGCGGTTTCGGACTGGCCTTCCCTTCTTGTTCAGACGGCGAGATGCCCAGCCGTTGCTGCAATTGCTCGAAATAATCTTGCGAGCGAACATTTTGCGTAACAAGCACTAGGCTGACGACGAACAAACAGGTCTTGATCCGCGGGTGAGTTGCCATGTTATGATATTTCGTCGGTTGATAAGGAAACGATGCATCGACATTTGTATTGTAGGCGTCCAGCGAGCAAATGAGAAACTGTATTCCTTCGTTGACCGACGTCTTCGCTGTTCGGATCGTTTTAGCAATCAAAAGTCCAATGCGAAAAGGCCACGTTTAGGATGCAGTTTTATGATGGGCAGCATTCAAGCCAGATTCTGAAACTTTATTTCGACGATCAATCACCAGAGACTTGCGAATCGATCGCCGAGCTGATTTCCAACCATCTAGAAGATATGGGTGGGCCGAATCATTTTTTGGGCGCGATCTTGATGATTGACGACCGGTGTGCGGCAGTGGCTTACGTGTTGCATTACCCTGGAAGGATCGCGCTGCTAACTGGGCCGCGTCTGTTCGAACGTTCACCGGCGTCGACGGACTACTTAAAAAAGCGAAACGAGCTGGCGATCCAAATGTGTCAGGCTCTGGCTTCGATGGCATCGCAACGTTGGGATCTAGAGTTGTTGCAAGCATCGCAGCTCTCGACCTGTAAAGCAGAGCTCGCTTGTTTGGGTCTTGCCGGATTTGTACATCTAGCTGATTTAAATCACTTGGAAGCACGTCCACAACGACCGCTTGTCGGCCCAGAAATTCCCGACAAGAATCTCGCCGACGGCTGGCGGCTATACGATTCAGCGGATCGCGAACTTTTCACGCAATGGCTCGAAGCGACCTATTCCAACACGATGGATTGCCCGTTGATGAACTCGCTGCGAACGATCGAATCAACCATGGCGGGCTATCTGCAAACTGCTCACAGCAAGCACGCCCGAAAACACCTTTCGTCTTCGGTACCACTACCGCAATGGTGGATTAAACCGCAAACGATTGATTCGCAGAGCGGCTCGAACCAGACAGTTATTCTGGCCGGTTATATGTTGACAGTCATCGCACCGCAGATTTGGGAGCTGACTTATATGGGCATCGCCGATGGTTGTCGCCAGCAGGGCCTTGGACACGAAACGATCGCTCAAGCGATGCATCAGCTTCGTCAGTTGCAAGCGGAAAGCGTTTATACTTACGTCGATGAAAAAAACATTCCGGCCATGAAACTGTATCGGCGATATGGCTTTGAAAAAATCGCTCAGTGGACGTCGCTTTACTGGCCAAAGCGTTTAGCCACGTGAGCATCGCATTACGTCGAACTAACCTCTTAAGATTTGCTTCGCACTTTTATAAGTCACGTTGCATTTAGGCAGGGCCTGCAAAAATTGCTTGCCATAAGGTTTGGTGTGAACTCGCGGATCGAGGATCACGACCATCCCAGAATCGGTTGCAGTGCGTATTAAGCGTCCAAAACCTTGACGTAATCGCAAGACGGCTTCCGGAACTTGATATTCCGCAAACGGATTTCCGCCCTTTTCGCGGATACGTTCCAGTCTTGCTTCCAGCAGCGGGTGATCAGGAACGGCGAATGGCAGTTTGGTAATCATCACATTACGCAACGCATCTCCGGGAACGTCAACGCCCTGCCAAAAGCTGTCAGCCCCAAAAAGTATGCCACGCGGATTGGTTTTAAATGCGTCGAGCAACTGTCCACGCGGTGTTCCATCGGCTTGGCTGTAAATCGCCAGCTTGTTTTTATTAGCCCATGGTACCAATTCGTCAGCGGCCTTTCGTAGTTGCTGGAACGAAGTAAACAGCGCAAAGGTATGGCCGTCATGCAGCCCTGCAAAATGGCGAATCAAGCCCGGCAGCATCGCTTCGAAGGCAATTCGATCGCTTGATGGGTCGGGTACGTCACGCAACAAAACAAGCTCGACTTGGCGTTCATAGTTGAAGGGACTGGCGACTTGCAGTGTGGACGACTTGTTCAATCCGATACGTGTCTGAAAGAAGCTGAAAGGTGCAGTTTTTGACGCCCGACTTGCCGCCGTCGATTCCGATGTGCCGATGGTGGCCGATGTCAAAATCGCAGTCGGACCTTTGCCAAACAAAGTCTTCTTCAAGGTTGCACTGATATCGATTGGTGACGACCGCATCAGAGCTCGCCAGCCACCACGCCCTTGTTTCATCTCCAGCCAATAAACATCGTCGGTTTGTTTTTGGCCGATCCAAGAATCGATCGATTCCGCAAGAACGTTCAATCGCTCGCTGGCCGAGACCAAGTCTTGGCGAGTGCTTGGTTGTGGATGTTTCTCGCCGAAGCGAAACAGCTCTTTGGATAGATCGATCAGCGGTTGGCTGATTTTATTGACGACAATGTCGCTTTGACGCACGCGGCCATTTCCGTTTGGATTAGCAGCTAGAAAGCCATGTAGGTCAGCAACCAAATCGTCGATGATTTCCATGCATCGAAAAACCTGTTGACTTAGATTGTTCAAGCCCAAAGAGACGAGTAGTCCTTTATTGTGTTGAGGGTTGTACAGCTTTCGAAGTGTGTAATCGATCTGGCTGGTTGACACTTGAATGCCCAAGTGATCGCTGGCAACTGATTCCAATGTGTGGCACTCATCAAAAATGACCGCATCGTAGTCGGGCAGAATATTGGCTCCCAATTGACGGAGCGCGAGGTCACTGAAAAAGAGTGCGTGATTGACGACGATGATCTGGGCGTTTTGGACTCGTCGCCGAGCTTGAAAATAAAAGCACTTGCCATGATGGTCACACGAGCGACCGAAGCAATTACTAGAATCGCTTTGGATCTCATCCCAGACGCTGGCCAAGGGACGGAATGGCAAATCGCTCCGAGAGCCATCCTTGGTCGTGCGAGACCATTTGATGACCTGTTGCAATTGTTCATGCTCACTTTCGTTGCTCAGCAGCAAAGTCGCTCGCGTGTTTGCCAACGCCAGTCGCCGAATCGAAAAGTAATTCGAGCGTCCTTTGGCCAGCACTGCGGAGAACTCACGTGGGATGACGGCGTTGAGTAGCGGTAGATCTTTGGCGATCAATTGTTCTTGCAGATTGATCGTGTGCGTGCTGATAATGATCCGCCGTATTGCGGTTGCTTCCTTTTTATCGTCATCATTTTCATCGGCACTAGAAGATTCCAATAAGTCAGCTTCGGCTTGAGTAGCATATAGAATGGCGGGGACTAAATACGCAAAACTCTTGCCCGTCCCGGTCCCTGCTTCGACGATCAAATGCTTATTGTCTTGCAGCGCTTTTTCGACGGCGGCGGCCATTTCTAATTGACCGGAACGTGATTCATACGCTTTAATCCGGCGAGCGATACTGCCACCAGCACCCAAAATCGACTGCACGCTGATTTGATCTTCATTCATACTGTGCCGGACAGCCGTTAGGAATTAGCAGAGTTAACTTATTGATGATCAAACAACCGCAAGACTTCGCCGCACTCATTTTTGATTGCGATGGCACATTAACTGATTCGATGGAGGTGCATTATGTAGCATGGAAACAAACGATGTCACAGCACAACATCGATTTTAACCGCGATCGCTTTTACGCGCTAGGTGGCGTACCGACGGACAAAATCATCGCTCTTTTGGCCGATGAAGCGACAATTAAACTTGATGTGCCCCAAGTGGCTATCGAAAAAGAGGAAGCGTTCATGCAATTGTTATCGACCGTAAGACCGTTCGATCCAGTCTGGCAAATCGCCAAACAATTCCGCCATGTCAAACCAATGGCGGTCGCTAGCGGAGGTTTGCGTCCCTCGATCGTCGCTCAATTGCATCAGATAGGCTGCGGCGATTGGTTCGACGCGATTGTTACGGCAGAGGATACGAAACGGCACAAACCTGATCCAGACGTTTTTCTGCTTGCTGCCAATCTTATGAACAAAACGCCTTCGGATTGTTTGGTTTACGAAGACAGCGATCTAGGTATTGACGCTGCCAAAGCCGCGGGGATGTCTTTCGTCGACGTCCGAGAGTTCCGATAAGCTTTAGCGGTACGGTGCAAGCTGTTCGGTTCTTCGGCAAGAGAATTTACAAGTCACCGGAGGGCTTGCGCCCATGCCGCTACGGTTCTCGGTCGATCGGACTTCGAGTTTAGCTAATCGAAAGTTTTTGCACAAAATTAAATAGCACTCGCAATGACTGTTCGACGTCCGATTGACTAACGCTCTCCTCGGGATGATGGCTAATGCCGCCGGGAGAGCGAAGGAAAAGCATCGCCGTTGGTGCGATCTGCGACATAATTACTGCATCATGGCCTGCACCGCTTTGTAGCCGCCGAACGGGCATTGAAAGTTCATCCATTGCGTCAGCAAGTAGGTCGCTTAACCGTTCGTCAGTCGGAATTGCCGGTTGATCTTCAACGCGTTCCCAGAAAAATTCCAGCCCCCGCTGTACAGCCAGCCCCTCAGCCGCATTTCGCAAGTCAGCGACCGCTAGTGCACGTTGACGATCGTCCATGTGCCGAGCATCCAGTCGCACTGCGACTTCACCCGGTATAACATTCGGCACGTTGGGCGAAACCAGTAAATGGCCGACTGTGGCGAGTAGTCCCGGCCGTGATTTGGCTAGTGACTCGACGATCGAAATCCAACTTGCCGCGGCGGCCAAAGCGTCCGAGCGTAGATTCATCGGTGTCGTTCCCGCATGGGAAGCTCGACCGACAAATCGAGCCGTGACGCGAGTCTGTCCCGCAATGCCAGTTACCACGCCGAGCGCTTGGCCTTCAGATTCGAGGACTGGGCCCTGTTCAATGTGCGGCTCGATGAACGCAAGTAATGCTCCTCGGGCTTCTCCCATGGCAGTCAGTTGGTCAGGGTTGCCACCAAACGTTTTTACAACGTCTTTTAGAGATATGCCTCGATCGTCGGTGCGTTCAAGCAGCGTTGGGTCAAAGCATCCTGCCAGCGCTCGAGATCCAATATACGGGGAGCGAAATCGAACGCCCTCCTCTTCTGAAAAAGCGATCACTTCAATGGCGAACGGAAGCTGGGCAACCCGTTCGCTTAGCGCTTCGATCAATGCAATGCCGATTACAATCCCAAGCGCGCCATCGTACTTACCGCCGTTTGGAACCGTGTCGATATGCGAGCCAATCAACAGCCTTGGTCGTGTGTCGTCCGTTGATGTGCTGCCAATCAAGTTGCAAGCAGCATCCATCCGAACGTTCAAACCCGCTTTGTTCATCCAGTCTTTTAATTCGTGGTGTGCCGACGCCATAGCTCCTGAACAGAATGTACGGGTAATCATTCCGTCAGTCTCAGTGCACTGGGCCAGACTGTCGCACCTTAGCATGACGCGGTGGGCGAGATCGTTGAAGCCAGGCGCGATGGCTAAGTTAAAAGCATTTTGCACAGTTGCGAAATTCCCTGAATATTCGGATAGTTGAAAAGACGGTTCTAACAAAGTTGGCTTGGACTGACCAGCGCGTCTGTACATCCATTCATTTTATCGGAATTTACATCACGTCGAATTTTCTCCCGTGCAACCGTCACAACCGCAGTTTATAAAATAGTCTATGCGAGATCACGTACTGTTCTTTATCAACGGCCAACGCCATCAAGTCCACAGCAATGACGCGCTTCGATCGCTCAGCGACTATCTTCGACGCCATCAACGGCTGACGGGGACGAAAATTGTCTGCGAGGAAGGCGACTGCGGTTCGTGCAGCGTTTTGATGGCGAGATTGAGCGCAAAAGAACAGCCATCGTATAAGTCGATCGATTCTTGCATCGCATTTTTGTTCCAGCTGGATGGTTGTCATCTCGTAACGGTCGAAGGCTTAGGACGACCTAACGCGCTCAATCCAGTCCAGCAAGCGATGGTCGATTGCCATGGTTCGCAATGCGGATTTTGCACGCCGGGATTTGTGGTCGCAATGAGCGGTGTCCTAGAAGCACAGCTCGCCGGCGAGAGTGGTCATTGTGAGCCTGACTGGCGAACAGAATTGAGCGGAAATCTATGTCGCTGCACCGGATATGCTCCGATTCTGTCAGCTTGCGAAGCGGTCGAGCAAGCGAACTATCGCTCGGTCGACCAGCAATATCCATCGCAAGGGCTTTGGGAACAGTACGTATCACACGACGACGAAGAGTTGGCTCTGACTGCCCAAGCCGACGATGGTCTGAAGAGAGTTTATTCGCCCACGACACTGAGACGGGCGTTAGAACTGCGAACGGAATTTCCACAGTCACGCTTGATTGCCGGCGGCACCGACATGGGCGTTCTGATAAACAAACGCGGCGTCTCGCCGGATGTGATGATCGATTTGGGGCGTGTTAAAGAACTGCAGCAGATCAAAATTACGAATGATGTTCTCGCTTTTGGGAGCGGCGTTACGTGGACTGACATGTTGCCGTCGTTGGAATCGAAGCTGTCTCGTTTCGCGGAAATCGTTTCGATTTTTGGTTCGCCGCAGGTCCGCAATATGGGAACGATCGGCGGAAACATCGCCAATGCTTCCCCAATCGCCGACTCGTTGCCGTTGCTGCACGTCTTAGAATGTGAGCTCGTTTTAAGCAGCCTCAGAGGCGCTCGAACGGTCAACATCAACCAGTTCTACACTGGCTACAAACAGCTAGCGATGGAGTCAGACGAACTGATTTCTGAAGTTCGAATACCGCTGCCCAACCAGGATGAAAAAATTGAGCTCGTCAAAGTCTCACGGCGACGCGACATGGATATTTCTACTTTTACTGCGGCGATTCGAATTCATGTCGACCAGACCAGCAAACTGATCGACCGCGCTTCGATCGCGTTTGGTGCCGTCGGCCCAACGGTTATGCGGCTTAAAACCGTCGAAGAGTTCTTGGTGGGCAAACCGATGACGATCGACAATATGCAAACGGCTGGCGAGCTGGCAGCCAGCCAGATTACGCCGATCAGCGATGTTCGTGGAAGCTCAGATTATCGTCTCCAATTAGCGCGAAATGTGTTCCTCAAATTTTACTTTCAAGCGACAAACGTCTAACGGGCGTCATTACAAACAGTGTCTTTTGTAGACGCACGAAAACATTTTATTTAAGCCAATTCGGAGTGTAAGTAGGTATGTCGAACGTTGGAAAAACGATTCCACACGATTCCGCCATTGGCCACGTGACCGGCAAAGCCGACTATTTGGACGATCTTCCACGCTGGGAAAATGAGCTCATTGTCGGTGTCGTTGGCAGCGCGATTGCGGCTGGGAAAATTAAGTCAATCGATGTCGCTCGCGCGGCCGCTGTTCCAGGCGTGGTCGTGGTGTTGACGCACGCTGATATTCCCGGTCACAAAATTATCGGACCAATTATATGCGACGAACCGGTGCTTGCTTGGGACGATGTCAAATACATCGGTCAACCGATAGCCATCGTCGCTGCCACAAATAGAGCTGCCCTCGTACGAGCGCAAGCCCTCGTGCGAATTGAAATCGAACCCGTCGACGCAATTCTGAGCATCGATGCGGCGATCGAAGCCGAGAGCTTTATCAGCACTCCGCGTCGAATTCAACAGGGCGATGCAGCGACCGCAATTGCTGCTGCGGAATATAGACTCTCAGGTTGTAGTCGCATTGGCGGTCAAGAACAATTCTACTTGGAGTCACAAGCTGCGCTGGCCATTCCTGGTGAGGACGGTCAAATGACAGTCCATTCATCGACGCAGAATACGACGGAGATCCAGCATGTCGTTGCCGAAGCGCTCGGGATTGGAAATCATCAAGTTGTCGCGTTCTGCAAACGCATGGGCGGTGCATTTGGTGGCAAGGAAACTCAAGCTGCATTGCCAGCAATATTTGCTGCGATGGTCGCCAACGTGACCGGCCGGCCGGCTCGCTTGATCTACTCTAAAGACGAAGATATGCGGATTACGGGCAAACGCCACGAGTACCGCATCGATTGGAGTGTGGGCTTCGATTCGACTGGAAAGATCGATGGATTAAAAGTTGAAATCCACTCCAACGGTGGCGCTTACGCAGACCTTTCGACGTCGGTTTTGGAGCGGACCATGATGCACATGGACAACGCTTATTATCTGCCGCATGTCGACATTTACGGGCAAGTTTGTTCGACAAATTTGCCTCCCAACACAGCGTTCCGGGGGTTTGGTGGGCCACAAGCGATCGCGGCGATCGAAAACATCATCGAAGAAATCGCGATTCATTTACGACTAGATGGCTTTGAGGTTCGGTCGCGGAACTTGTACGGAATTGGACAGAACAACCGAACGCCGTATGGCCAGATTTTTGATCGGAACCATGTTCGCGAAATAATGCCCATGCTGGCCGCAACATCGCAATATCATCAGCGGCGAAAGGAGTTGCAGGCGATTGCGAAAGACGATCCTTGCGTGTTGCGAGGTATCTCGATGACACCAATCAAGTTTGGTATTTCGTTCACTTCCAAGTTCTTGAACCAGGCTAACGCGTTGGTCAATGTATACACCGACGGAACTGTCCAAGTTTCCACTGGCGGAACGGAAATGGGCCAAGGCTTGAACACAAAGATCCGACAGATCGTTGCGGATGAATTTGGAATCAACTGGCAGTCGGTCATCGTGATGGCGACCTCGACGGAAAAGAACAACAATACATCACCGACCGCAGCGTCTGCTGGGACCGATCTGAACGGAGCGGCGGCAGTAGACGCCTGCCGCGCCATTCGAGAACGTCTGACAGCATTTGCAGCGCGAAGGTTTATGAGTTTCGAACGGGGGTTGTGCGAGTCACCGGAAGATGTCGGTTTCGCTGACGGGTTTGTGTTCGACAAAAGATCGCCGGAAGACTTACGGATCAGTTTTGCGGAACTGACCAAGCTCGCTCGAATGGAACGAATCGATTTGGGAGCGAGAGGTTTCTATCGCACGCCGGGTGTGGATTTCAACCGAGAGACTGGACGCGGCAACCCGTTTCTTTACTACACTCAGGGCGCCGCAGTTGCGGAGGTAGCCATCGATCGATTCACGGGACAATTGCAAGTTGAGCGATTGGATTTGCTGATGGATATCGGCGAATCGATTAATCCTGGCGTTGATCGCGGCCAAATTATTGGCGGCTTTGTTCAAGGCATGGGATGGGTGACTGCCGAAGCATTGGTTTACGATAACACGGGACGCTTGTTGTCCCATTCGCCGACGACTTATAAAATCCCTGCGATCACCGACATACCCAAACAATTCAACTGCGACTTTTTTGAAAACTCTGATAACGTCCAGACCGTCCGTCGAAGCAAGGCAGTCGGCGAACCACCATTGATGTTGGGCGTCTGTGTATGGACAGCAGTCAAGGACGCACTGGCTAGTTATTCTGAACAGGCTGCTCGCGAGTTAAGCTTGCCGGCAACGAGCGAAGAGATTCTTCGGTGCATCGATTTGCAACCGACCCGATCAACTCGCTTGCAATCGGTCGCTAAAAACTGATGAGCTGCCCGCACGGATTTATTGAGAAACTGGCGGCTCTCGGGCAGAGCGGTCTGCCGTTTGTCTCTGTCACAATGGTCGATGCTGTTGGCAGTGTGCCGCAGGAAGTCGGCAGTAAAATGCTCGTTGATCGTTCTGGTTTGGCGTTTGGAACCGTCGGTGGCGGAAGAGTCGAACAGCACGCTATCGCCAAAGCAAAAGAGTTGCTCAATTCATCTCCAACCTCGGCGGTACCGGTTTTGGTCCAGTGGAATCTCAAGCGTGATATTGGGATGACTTGCGGTGGAACCGTGAGCTTATTCTTCGAAGCGTTTAACCATCGCATTTGGCCGATTGCAATCTTTGGTGCTGGGCATGTTGCCGCTGCGCTAGTCAACTGCTTGCTAACGCTTGATTGCCAGATCACAGTGGTCGATTCTCGCATCGAATGGCTTGATAAAATGCCAGAGTCGGAGCGATTGAAAAAGTGCTGCACGGACGACCTTGTCAGCAAGGTCGCCGATGTTGCGGACGATTCATTCGTGTTGCTTATGACCATGGGGCATCGCACCGATCGGCCAGTTCTGGAAGCGTTGCTCAAATCACAAATCGAGTATCCGTACTTGGGAGTCATTGGATCACGAGGCAAACGCGGCGCGTTGCGAAAGGAGCTAATAGCGAATGGTGTGTCAGCCGATCGAGCAGACGCTTTTCGATGCCCGATCGGATTACCACTGGGAAGCAATGAGCCCGGCGAGATCGCTATTAGCGTGGCAGCAGAGCTGATCCAAGTTCGTGACGAACGTCGCACTATCGCTCAAAATTCCGCTTAATTGAGCGGATCAAACAGTGTTCGGTAGCGCTGGTGATACGCCGGCTCGCGACTCTCAAAACTCGCTTGTGCCGACCCAGCCTAACGAAATCGTATCGAAACGCCGGTGCCTAAAAAGTATTCATCCGAGGTTTGGCTCAGGCCTTTTCCGTATCGAAAGTCGAACTGGACGTCATTAGTGAGTAGATAGGTGAAGCCACTGTTGATGTAGTGTTGCGGTAGTACATCAATGGCGTCGTGTGGAGCGATCACGAACCACTCTAAATACGATCCAATTGCATCGTTCCATGAATGACCAACGGTCAGCGACTGGGCCCATTCGTCATGACGAACCAATGAGTCATTGACTGCGACGTTGTATTGCGTGCTTCCAGCAAATGTCCAACACTCGTTGAGGTCCCAACCGTATAAGAGGTTCGCACCGGGCAACACTCGATTAGTTGTGAAGGCATCATCGCCAGTTGGAACAGTCAACTGTGGCACAAGTGCAACTTCGGGAAGTATCCCTTGCTGAGGTGTCAAAGCGATTTTCGCTCCCAGATACAGATCTTCCAAACCCGTCTGTCGGAGACTGCTCACGCGGGCGGTGTCAGTTTTTGGAAAAGCGGCAAGTCGCAGCTCAAGCCAGTTAGCAAAAATGCCGTACCTCAATAAAGGCTCACCAAAAGAATCCTCTCGTGAATCGCGGCCGGAAACATAGGTGTATCCAGCTTCGATTTGCGCAACGCCAAGTCCGACCGTGCTGCTTGCTTCGGTGAAGTCTGGTCGATCGGTTGTGATCGGACCAAGTTCCCCAAGCGACTCTCGTTCGCCAAACCACGAAAATAACGTCGCTGGCCGACAGGATCTGCACTGCGCGTTGCAGAACTGTGGAAGCAGAAGAACTAAGCAAATCGCAACAACACTTCGCATGGGTAAACCCTTTCTATAGGTCAGCATCGGTAGTCAGCCGATGGCAATAGAGAGTTTTTCACTCCGGAACTATGATCGCTGGCAGGCTATGTCGCCAGAAACAATTGCGAAGAATGTAGCGATCGCGCACGCTAGCGCTCGCAATGCGCGGTCGAAATGCACGAACTGGCGAAAGATCTATTTCGGTTCGATCGGGATTTCTTTGTCGCCCCGTCGAATGAAAGGCTCGCGTTCTTGCAACCCACTGACGGCCGCGATTTCACGCACCCAAATGTTGCGAAAGCGAACCGGATTTCCGTGATCTTGCAACCCGATTGGCCCTTTCGCCGGATGGGCTTTGTATACTGGCGGCTTATTGAAAGGCGTGTCGCCCAGCAGAGCGAAATGGTTTTGAATGACGATGCCGTTGTGGATTACCGTGATGTACGCCGGCGATAACAGCGAACCGTCCGTGTCGAATTTTGGACATGTCCAAATGATGTCATAGCTGTTCCATTGCCCTGGCGGTCGCATTGCATTGACCATTGGGGGAGTTTGCTTGTAGATCGCGCCAGCCTGACCATCGAAATAGGTCAGATTCTCGAACGAATCTAAGACTTGCAATTCATAGCGGCCCATCAAAAAAACGCCGCTGTTGCCACGCTGTTGACTGCTGCCGACAGCTGGCAAAGGTGCGGACCATTCGATATGAACTTGGCAATCACCGAACTCTTCTTTTGACGTAATTGCTTTCTTGCCACAGATCAAAATGCCATCTTCGACTTTCCAAGTCTCCGCATCTTTCCACTGGGAAGTGTCCGTTCCGTCGAACAAGATAATCGCGTCCGAAGGCGGAGCAGAATCAGTTGCGCCAGGCGTAATGACCGCTGGTTCAGTCCATTTAATTCCGTTCAAATATTCCTGAGCACTAGCCGATTGAGCAATCAAGCAAGCGACTAACGAGGCAATTAGGGAGCAGTGACGAAGCGTCGGCACAAAGTTAAACAAGCGGGAAATCATAAAACGGGTCGCTTTCATTGTAGGTTCTGGTGGATAAAATTATGCTGTCTGTCTTAACTTTAGTACGTCGTGCCTGTGTTTGGTAGTCAGGGAGTCAGCGTTGCGAATCCAAATTGTCCTTGCAAGCTTGATAGCCGTTGGTATTCCGTCGATGATTCTGGCTGACCAGAACGATGAGCAATCGCTTCCCCTCGAGCCGGTTGAGATTCAAGAAATTCGCACGGAATACTACCCACACCAATGTGAATCAAATTCGATAGGCAATTTGCTGCAAGTCGCTTCAACAGTCTATTCGGGAGCGGTCCCTGTCGGAGATGAGGCATTTCAGGCGATACAACGTTTGGGCGTTCGAACGATTATCAGCGTCGACGGAATGCCACCCAATGTCGAATTGGCGAGCAAGTATGGCTTAAAGTACGTTCATCTACCGCATGGCTACGATGGCATATCCAAGCAACGAGCAATGGAGTTGGCCAAAGCAGTCCGCACAGTTGAACCGCCGATCTTCATTCATTGTCATCATGGACTGCATCGCAGCCCCGCAGCCGCCGCGACCGCTTGCGTCATCGCTGGAATAATCAGTCCAGATCAAGCCGCGAAAGTTCTTCGAATCGCTGGCACTGATGCAAATTATCGCGGTCTATTTCAGTCTGTTCACGACGCGAAAAAGGTCGATCCTCGTGAGCTCGACGACCTGGAAGTTGTGTTTAGCGAGCGCGTCGAGCTTCCGAAGTTGACTCGCGAGATGGTTTCGATGGATGAGCTATTTGAACAATTGAAATTGCTGATCAATGCTAACGAAATAACAGAGCCGAAGTCGACCGTCTGGGTAGAAGGTCGTCACAAAGCATTGTTGCTTCGTGAGTCTTACACTGAACTTGTGCGATCGTCGGAACTGAGCGATTACTCGGATCGTTTCCGCGAGCTTCTCATCGAGGGTGAGCGGCTAACGACCGATTTAGAAGAAGCGATTGACGGGCATGACAACGATATCGGTCAAGGAAGAATCCTCAGCGGGCTTAATCGTTTAACCGGCAACTGTAAATCCTGTCATCAAGAGTTTCGGGATGTACCGTTAGCAAAAAAGTAAAGTCGATAAATACAGATCATCTGATAATTCGATCGACCACTTAAGCGTAGATTGCATTTGCAGCTGCGATGCTTGCGCCGCGATCGAACTTATGACCTTGTTCGGCGAGCAGAATCTCTAATGCCGAAAGGACGAGCAGCACATTGTTTTCGCGCGAGCCATAGCCCATTAAACCAATTCGCCAAACCTTCCCTTTGAACGCACCCAATCCGCCTCCGATTTCAATGCCGAATCGTTCCAATAGTCCTTTGCGAACCGTCACATCGTTGATTCCCTCGGGGATATGTACCGCGTTGAGCATTGGAAGTTGATTGCCCTCTTGTGCGGCATACTTGATGCCGATTGCCGCCAATCCAGCTTTGAGAGCGACGTGGTTGCGATGATGTCGAGCGAAGCATTTTTCGAGGCCCTCTTCTAGAACCAATCGCAATGCTTCGTGCAAAGCGTAACTCATATTGATGGGCGCGGTGTGATGATAAACGCGGTCGCTGCCCCAATAGGAAGCGAGCATCGACATGTCTAAGTACCAGCTTTGCACCTTCGACTTGCGGCTCATAATTTTTTCGACCGCTCGGGCGCTGAACGATACTGGTGCGAGTCCGGGCGGGCAGCTTAGGCATTTCTGAGTCCCTGAGTAAATCGCATCGATGCCCCACTCATCGACCTTCAATTCCATTCCACCCAAGGCGGTCACCGAATCGACAACAAACATCGCCCCACTGTTGAGTACAATCTCAGCAATTTCAGGAATCGGTTGAGCCGCACCGGTGGAGGTTTCGGCCATCACAATTCCTACCACTTTAGGCTTCGATTTAGCGATGGCCTCTTTCACTTCTGCTGGCGTAAACACCTCTCCCCAAGGACGTTCCATCTTTGTTACTGCCGCGCCGGCCCGTTGGGCCACATCGACCATTCGTCCGCCGAAAACGCCGTTCACTCCAATCAACATCGAATCGCCCGGTTCGATCAAGTTGACGACGCAAGATTCCATCCCGGCCGAGCCAGTAGCGCTGACGGCCATTGTGAGTTGGTTCTTGGTTTTGAAAACTTGACGCAACATTTGCTGCGTCTCATCCATAATTTTGAGATAGTACGGATCGAGGTGGCCAACTGTTCCACGACCCAAAGCATCCAAAACTCGCGGGTGAATATCGCTCGGTCCAGGTCCCATCAGAACACGAACTGGCGGGCAGATTGTAGGCGGCAATTTAAATTCTTCGACGATACTCATGGCGTATTCCGATCCTAGGCAAAAAGTGAAGCGACTAGTTTTAACGTAAGTTCTCAAACCTTCAAAGCGATAATCGATAAAGCACTGGTAAATCAGCTTTGAATGTGACTACAATCGCAACATGAATGATAGAAACTTTGAGCTAGTCACCAATCTCGTTGACGCCGATAGCCGAAAAATTGCAGCATCGCGAATTACAGTTATCGACGGAATTATTACTTCCATCGAGCCGCTAAATGAGTTCGCAGAGACATTTCTAATTCCGGGTTTCGTCGACGCGCACGTCCACGTCGAAAGCTCGATGCTTGTACCCGCTGAATTTGCTCGGGCAGCAGTGGTACATGGAACCGTCGCGACGGTCTCAGACCCGCACGAGATCGGAAATGTTCTGGGCGTCGCTGGCGTTCATTACATGCTTGAAAACGCCGCGACTGTCCCGTTTAAATATTGCTTTGGCGCACCTCCTTGCGTACCGGCAACTAAGTTCGAGACTGCCGGAGCGGTGATCAACATCGATGACGTAACGCAATTGCTGAACGACTCGCGAATCGGTTATCTCAGCGAGATGATGAATTTTCCCGGTGTGCTCAACAACGATCCAGACATGATGGCCAAGATTGCTGCGGCCAAAGCGGTCGGCAAGCCCATTGATGGTCACGCGCCAGGGCTGCATGGCGAGCTCGCTAAATTGTATTTTGGTGCCGGAATTACGACTGATCATGAATGCTTTACCAAGGAAGAAGCGCTAGGCAAACTTCAGGTCGGTTGCAAAATCGCGATTCGCGAAGGATCAGCGGCTCGCAACTTTGAGGCGCTTTACTCGTTGATCGATGAATTTCCCGATCAAGTTATGCTTTGCAGCGACGACAAACATCCCGACGAACTGATTCATGGTCACATCGACCAACTCGCCAGGCGATCGACCGATTTGGGACTTGATGTATTCAACGTCATAAAGTCGGCCAGCTTGAATGCAATTCGCCATTACAATTTAAATGTTGGGCAGCTTCGCATTGGCGATCCTGCGGACTTCGTCGAGCTGGCTGATTTGACGTCCTGGAAGGTTTTACGAACGTTTATTGACGGCAGCGTCGTCGCCAGTCGCGGTAGGAGTTTGATCCAAACCGGAACGCATTCTATCGTCAATCAATTCAAAGCGAAAACATGCAGTGAAGAGTCGCTGCGATTGCCCGCGAAAACCAGCAATGCTGAGGTAATCCGTGCGTTCGATGGTCAATTGATAACTCAACGCGTCACGATGCCAATTCACATACAAGACGGCTTGGTTAATACTGATCAACATACCGACGTTTTAAAGTTGGTTGTGCTGAACCGATATATGGAAGCAAATCCTGCAGTCGCGTTGGTCAACGGTTTCGGATTGCAACACGGCGCATTCGCTTCTTCGGTCGCACATGACTCACATAACATTATCGCTGTCGGGACCGACGATCATTCTCTGTGCCAAGCGATCAATCGCGTAATCGAATTGCGAGGCGGACTTGCGGTAGCGGATCATGATCACTTTCTAGACTTGCCCTTGCCAGTGGCAGGGTTGATGTCAGTTGATCCGATTGAGATGGTCAGCGCCAGATATGCAGAACTTGATCAGGCAGTAAAGAACATGGGTTGTAAGCTTCGTGCTCCATTCATGACGCTCTCCTTCATGGCGTTGCTGGTCATTCCCGATTTGAAGCTGAGCGACCTAGGCTTATTCGACGGCCAGCACTTTCACTTTACAGATCTCTTTGTGTGACGGCAGGTTGGACTTGAGTGATCTTTAGCTTCCGCGATAGGTCGAATATCCAAATGGACTTAGTAAAAGCGGCACGTGATAATGCTGCGTTGCATTTGCGACTTCAAAATCGATCGTGACCGCAGGGAAGAATGCGTCACGTTTAGTTGTCGCGAAATAGCTTTTTGTATCGAAATGGATGCGGTAGTGACCAGGCTTCATGTCACCGACTTTCAATAGGTCGATGATTCGTCCATCATCATCGGTATTCCCCGTCGCGATGGCTTGGAAATCGATGCCGTTGTAAAAGTCTAAACGAACGGCGATCCCTTTGGCAGGACAGCCTAATGAAGTGTCTAAAACGTGTGTTGTGATCGGGCTTTTCTTATTCATGATGAGAGCTTCAAAAGTCGAAGCCAAGTAATTTTCTGTTGTTCTGCCGCGGCGATTTGCAACTCGGTTTCCGCTGGGTTCGGTAATCGATGCTTGAGAAGCGAAAGCATTTCATCGGCTGATTTGCCTGTCGCGCAAACAATAAAAATATATCCAAACTTCGAAACATAAGCGTCATTTCCGGCTGCTAGCTCGTTCAGTACTTCTTCGGCAGCATGTTCAACTTCGGCCTGTTCTCCGCTGGCCCAGGCCTTGGTCGAAGCAAACTTTTCACGTAACGAGTTGACATCGCCGATTCGAGGATGGCCGGAGAAAGCTTGCAGCCAATCATCGCGCGTCATTGCTTTGGCAGCGTCGTCGGCAGCGCTTTGCAAATCGGTCATATTTGCAAAAGGACGACGTTCGATCATCGCCTCAATCCAAGCGTCCGCAGCGCAGCAACGTTGCAACGTTTCTCGCGCTTGTTCGAGCGTTTGGAGATTCAATATTTCGGCAGCGCTCATCGTCGGAGTAATTTTCCATGGGCTATAGTGCTGGTCTTGTTATCGTCGAAAACCACTTGCCCTCGGAGGTAAGTCCGATGAACTTTGCCAAGCAGGGTTTGACTTTCGTAGGGCGTCAATCGATTGCGGTGCCTAACATCGTCCACGTGAACCGTCGTGGGAATACTCGGATCCCACACAACAAAATCCGCGTCAAAGCCAGTCGCAATTTTTCCTTTTGCATCGCCCAATCCTACAACGCTAGCCGGCTTTGTCGAAAGCCATTCGAACAGTTGTTCGTACGCGACGCCGTGTTTCTGCATCGCGGTCCATAAGACAGGCAGCGTAAACTGAACACCCCCGATACCGCCCCACGCTTGTGTGAAATCGCCCGATTGCAGGTGTTTCAAGGCTACTGGGCAAGGACTGTGGTCCGAACCAATCGTATCGATGATTCCTTGCATCAGTCCGATTTGCAAGGCTTCTCGATTGCTTGAATCACGTATCGGCGGAGCGCATTTGAATTTTGTATCACCGTCGGCTACGTCTTCATCGCTAAAGAACAAATAGTGCGGACATGTTTCGATCGTCAAGCCTGGCAAAGACTGCTTGGCGTCCTGCAAGATTTCCAGCAAAGGCGTGGCCGCGGCCAAATGAACAATGTGTAACGGACAATCAAATTGTCGATTGAGGTCCAGCATCAGCAACACAGCGTCTTGTTCCCATCGCGCTGGCCTTGATTGAGCGTACTGTTGATACGACCGGACGTCTTCGACCGACGGCGCAGGCGCATTTGTGACTTCGGCGTGAACGAGCAGCGGAACCGACGCGCGAGCTAGAATTGGCATCGCGGCTTGCAGTTCGATCTCAGTTGCGGCGGGAAATTCTTCTAATCCCGAATCGCACAAAAAGGCTTTTATGCCAAGCACGCCTGCCTCAATTAGCGAAGCGATCTCGGCAGTGTTTCCAGGGATCAATCCACCGTAAAAACCAACATCGACCCAACATTTACCTTGTGCGGCGAACCTTTTCAGCTCAAGTGACGGAACATCGACAGTCACCGGTGAGCTATTGAGTGGCATATCGACTAACGTCGTCACGCCACCCGCAGCGGCGGCTTGAGTCGCCGTCTCGAATCCTTCCCATTCTGTCCGTCCCGGTTCATTGATATGAATGTGGATGTCAACGAGCCCTGGAGCGATTACCAAAGACCCGAAGTCATGTAACTCGTAATCAGCCGGTACATCTTCCAACGAACAGAGAGAAGTGATTTTGCCATCTTTAACCAAGATCGCGGAGGCGATTGTTCCTTCCGGCGTAACCACTTGGCGGCTGTGCAGTGCGATATTCATTCAAGCGTTTCTAGACATTGGCGATCATTGGTCGTCTCGTGAAATCGTCGCAGTGATATCACCGTACGGTTCGTCAGTCGGGCAGAAAACGATATTTTTGTTCTCCAGGTTCATTCGGCTCATATCAACCAACAGCCTATGTTGGTTCGGCATGGCTAGCGATATGTCAGCCAATGCGGCATGGTCACTTAAAACTTGCTCGCCAATTTTGTACAAGGTGTTTTGGACGGAGGGGCTAAACTCGGTTGCAAAAACCTCGAGGATGGTTTGACGAATCTTGGATCGAATTGCGTCACAATCGACTGGAGCGCTCCGCCAATTCCAATGCGCGTCGATTGTGGTTGCAAAAATGCGATCGGTCGCTGGTGCGAGGGTTGTGTATTGATCGACAACATATCCTTCAAATGCAGAAGCGGTTGTCTTAAGAACTTGCAATCCGACTAGTCCAGAACAAGTGGTTAACTGATCGCGGGATTGAACGACCGAACAAACGGCTAGCTCGTCGGGACCGCGAACGAACGAATGTGAATGCGGTTCACCAGCGACTGCTATCCGTTGCCAAGTCACCTGTCGCAGTTTCGCGACGGCTTGGCTGACATGTTCAAACGAGCCAAGAAAATGTTCGGTCAATTGCTTGGCAAATGTTTCGATGTCCACCCAATCTTGTTTCAGAGCAAAAGCGTAGATCGTGTTCTTTACCGTATCGGTCGGAATAACTTGGCAGTTGTCACCAGTTATATAAGTCTCATCAAATTGGCCCGAAAGTTTCAGCGACGCATCGCATTCGACCAACTCGTGCCAATCCCCTTTACGGACAACTTTGGTAAATCGTACCATCGATTTTCCATAGCTTTGTTCACTAACCCGGATACTCATATTTTGATTCATCAATTCATCGAAAGTTTGGCTAACGATTGGGCTAAAACTTCGACGCCTTTACCTATCGCGTCGACAGAAGAAAATTCGTCCGGTCTATGGCTATAGCCTTTGTGGCAAGGGATAAAGATCATTGCAACCGGAGCGATCATGGCCATGAACAAGGAATCGTGATAGGCACGGCTGATCATGTCCAAATGAGGAAGCCCGAGAGTTTTACAAGATTCTTGAATCGCTGCAACGATTTTTGCGTCGGATTTCGCAGGAGGATCCGCATTGATCAACTCGCACGATAACGTCAACTCGCGACGGTCAGCGATTGCTTGTGCGGCATTTTGGACAGAGGCTAAAACACGGTTGCGTCGTTCACCGTCAATATCACGAATATCAATTTCAAGTTCAACCAATGACGGGATGCTATTGACCGCACATGGGTGAACTTTGCAGTAACCAGTTGTTGCAACTGTGTCTTGATTTCCAGGCTCTAGCGCTGCTCGTTCCACCGCAAGAGCTAATTCCGAAGCACCTAATAGGGCGTCTTTGCGACCAGCCATTAGAACCGCGCCAGCGTGTCCGCCAACGCCAGTAAAGCTGCATCGCAGTGCTGCCGGTGCCGCGATCGCGTGAACTACGCCGATCGGCAATGCGTGCTGTTCGAGCAGCGGTCCTTGTTCGATATGCAATTCAACAAAGGCGGAATAATAGTCGCTCGGCAAACGCACTTGGTCCAACGAACCTTGGCAGCCAAAGTCAACGAGCGTCTGTTCCAGCGTGACCCCGGCATTGTCTTTGAAGCTGGCAGCTTTTATCGGATCTAGCTTGCCAGACATCAGTCGCGAACCTAAGCAACCAATCCCGTAGCGAGTAGGTTCTTCCGAAGTGAACATCATCACTTCGATTGACCGTTTGGGACGAAAGCCACTGGCTTGCAGGCTGCGAATTGCTTCCAAACCGCCCAGCACGCCGACCGTTCCATCGTAACGTCCGGAATGTGGAATTGCATCACAATGCGAACCGGTTCCAACGACTGGCAAATCAGGTTCCGATCCAATCAACCGGGCGAACAAGTTGCCAACCGGATCGCTGCGAACCTCTAATTCGGCTTGTTCAAAAAGATTTGTTAGATATTGTCGAGCGGCTCGATCCGCAGAAGAAAAAACGATTCGAGTTACCGCTGGGGCTGGGACGTCACTAAACTGTGCTAGTTCGTCCAGTTCTCGATAAGTTCGATCGGCATCGACGGCAATTTTTGAATCGATCACAACGTTGCCTCAAGGCATTCTCGATAAACGTCCTTGTAATACAAATAAGTTGATGGTGTCTTGCCCATGGCAACCCACCACTGTGGACAAAAAGATGCCATCCAAATTACATCGCCTGCTTTGATTGGATGATAGTCGTCACCCAAGCGGTAAACGCCAGCGCCTTCTAGAAGCAACAAGCCGTGTTCCATTACGTGGACTTCAACCAACGGCAAAGTAGCACCCGGTTGAAAGGTAAACAAATTAACTGCCATGTCAAATGTTGGATCTTTGGGCAGCAAAGTTTTTAACTGCGCATCTTGATCACCCATGAAGGCTTCGGAGTTGACTTTGGTGGCATCGCCCACCACGAGCTCAGGTAAGGGTGAATCGGGCAGCGGTAAGAACTTTTTCTCAAAGACAGCCAAGCTCGACGAGTCCGTTGATTTTATTATCGCATCTGAACCAGCCGGAATGTATGCGAAGAAGCCGGGCTTCAAAACGGTCGGCGACGTGAGCTTTTGACTGTGAAGTTGTACTTCGCCGGCAATTACATAGACAAAGCGCTCTGTAAGATTCGATACGCGATTGCTAGTCGAGTTGGCCGCCATGTAGGCCGTATACTGAACAAATCGAGCACCTATGGTTGGCGTGATATGAACAACCGCTTCGGCGTTCGTCCAGCCCACCAAAGGCGAGCGAACATGCGTGTCGGGTGTGATTAGAGCGTAGTGCGATTTTGTCTTTGATCGAGTCGTGCCGTAAATATCCAAGCTGCGAGTACCTCTTGCTGATCAGGAAGCTTCATTCTCATTTGTGCGAATTTTAAGCTTCTATAAACTTCGCAAAAAAAGCAATCGATCTGCTTGGGTTCATTCGAATTTTTGTTGAAATTACTAATCTGCGATGTTTCGCTCGCCGTAAAACTTCGTGATATCGATGCCGCTCCGCTTTTCGTCTTCTTGCAGTTTGATTCGTTGCTCAAGTCGTTCGATGCGTCGCATTAGTTGAGTCACATTCGCCTGAGTGTCATCCAGCTTGACCGGTCTCGGAACAGTCGGATAACCCAGGTGTCGTTGCATCGCAGCGAACAAGTAAAGCGGGTCTTTACGTCGATTAGCAAAGGCGATTTTGCCTTCTTTCTCGCCGAACAGAATTGGAACATCGGTCACCGTATCAGGTCCCAATCGCCGTTTGCGATAGGCCACGAAGTCTTCGCTTCGGCCGTAAATCAAATCCGCTAGATCGACCAATCCTAATTGTCGCCTGACAACGAGTATCCATTGTTGCCAATCAGGCGAATAAATTGGATCTTGAGAGATCGCTAACAAGCCAGCATCATAGGGCAAACGATTCCGGCACAGCGATTCAAACTGATAGAAGAATGCCCCTTGAGGATTTTCCGATTCGCTCCGATATTGCGACTCTTTCTGAAGGATTTGTAATGCCATGCGAAAGTCGAATCGACCACGATCGCGCTCCGACTCTTCGACCACAAAACTTTGGAAGCTAGTGAAGTAGTGCTGCAACCGCTTCATGCCAGTCGCCATGATGCCACTGTGTTTCAGTTCCGCGAGCAAAAATTCAACCGCCATGGGCAGCTTCGTTGTCGCAAGCAGTTCCTGTTTAACTTGCAACAGCAAATCTTGGATCGAGATATCTTGTCCCAATCGATCCAAGAGTATCTGAAACAAATACGCTTGTTCAACCAGCTCTTCGCGTGGCAATAGCATTGCGTTAAAAAACTTCGTTATCGATCGCGGCTAGTGGTGATCGCTCTTGCCGCGATTGAGGAATGACCGGCGTGATACTGACCTTACTGCGTTGCAGTTCTTCGATTTGGCTGGCCATTCGCATGAGCAAATCGGCAATTTCTTGTCCCGCCGATTCGCCAATGTGGACCGTCAACGCTTTACGCGCGCTGTAGGAGAGTCCAAGCTTTGAGAGACTTTGATCGGACGCCATACGAAAAATCCATGAGGTGTCGCTGCAAACCACTTCGATTGAACTATCGATTGGCTTGGGTGCGCGGTGTCAATTCATCCAAGACAGGCTGTATGTTATTCGACAGTCACGCTTTTGGCTAGATTTCGCGGTTTGTCGACGTCGCAACCGCGGAGCACTGCGATATGATAAGCCAGCAATTGCAGCGGTATGCTGGTGACAATCGGTTGCAAAAAATCTTCGCAACTAGGGACTTCGATGATATCGTCGGCCAAGCTGGCTAGTTGGTCGTCGACTTTATCGACGATTGCGATAACCGGTCCACCGCGAGCCTTCACTTCCTGCAAGTTGCTCATGACTTTGTCATAGACCATGCTTTGCGAGACGATAAAGACGCATGGCGTTGATTCATCAACCAAAGCAATTGGGCCGTGCTTCATCTCAGCCGACGGGTATCCTTCGGCATGGATGTAGCTGATTTCTTTCAACTTCAACGCGCCCTCCAGCGCGGTTGGGAAGTTGTAGTTTCGACCAAGATATAGAAACGTCGAAGCGTCCTTGTATTTTTCTGCGACTGTCTGGACATGAGAATCGCATGTTAAAGCCGCTTCGACAAGGTTCGGTAAGTTTTCAAGCTGATCAATGACTCTTAGTCCGGCTTCAAAGCTCATATGTCGAATGCGACCAAAATAAAGCGCGAGCATCGCCAGGACAGTCAACTGACTGCTAAACGCCTTGGTCGACGCGACACCAATTTCCGGCCCGGCGTGCAAATAGATGCCGCCATCGGCCTCTTGAGCAATGCTGCTTCCAATAACATTGCAAATGGCGAGCGTGTGATGCCCTTTGCGTTTCATTTCTCTTAATGCGGCCAGCGTGTCTGCCGTCTCGCCGCTCTGGGTGATACCGAATATCAACGTGTCACGATCGATCGGCGGATTGCGATAACGCAACTCGCTGGCATATTCCACTTCGACCGGCAACCGTGCGAAAGCTTCAATTAAATACTCGCCGACCAAGGCCGCATGCCAGCTTGTTCCACAGGCGGTCAGGATAATTCGATCGACCGATCGCAATTGGATCGGTGTCAAGTTCAGGCCGCCGAACTTAGCAGTCGCATTCTCGCGATCTAATCGACCTCGGGTCGCGTTTCGAATCGAAGTCGGCTGTTCGTAAATCTCTTTAAGCATGAAATGCGGAAAGCCATCGGTGGTGACATTCATGTCCTGGCTTTCGAGCATTCGTACTTCTGGGCGAACACGCCCCTGATCTCGGTGCAAGACTTGGATCGATTCGGCCGTGATTACAGCAATCTGATGATCGGCCAAATAAATGATCCGGTCAGTATGACCAACCAAAGGCGATGTGTCGCTAGCGATGAATTGCTCGCCACGCCCAACTCCTAGAACAAGTGGCGAACCGCAGCGCGAGGCAACAAGCAAGTCGGGTTTGTCGCGGAACATAACGACCAATCCGTACGTTCCGCGAAGCAATGGCAGGACACTTCGAACCGCTTCGACATATTTCGCGTTTGGGCCTTCCTGTGATTTCGATTTGTCGGTTGCAAGTTCGTTCTGAACCGCTTCGTCGCCGCTCAAGTTGTCCGAACTACGCAGCGCATCGGCAATCAAATGCGCGATGACTTCGCTATCAGTGGCCGATTGAAAAACATAACCCTTGGCGACCAGCATCTGCTTAAGTGTCTCATAGTTTTCAATCACGCCGTTGTGAACGATGGCGACCGCCCCGCGACCACCCGAATGGGGATGAGCGTTCTCATTGGTCGCTGGTCCATGAGTAGCCCAACGCGTATGACCGATGCCGATTTGGCCGGTTTGCTTTTGCGAGATAACCAATTCCGACAGCCGATCTATTCGGCCAACAGAACGAGCGATCTTGATACCTTTAGCGTTTTGATTGGTGGCAATTCCCGCGCTGTCATACCCACGATACTCCAGTCGGCGTAAGCCATCGATCAGGAAAGGCACTGCATCTTTCGATCCGACATAGCCAACGATACCGCACATTGAAGTTTTCCTCTAAGCTCTGTTGCCCAATCGCCGGGCAACTTGAAATTGAATCGATCAAACAAGCTTACATTTCTAAGACGTTTACCTTCAAGCTTGGTTTGCGGAAATCCTACGATATGAAGTGAATTCCCAAGGCAAAAGTTCGAAATGTGCTCAAAAAACTTACCGGTGAGTGCTCGCCAGCGAAAGAACGACGCGTCAATCGTGTTACAATCTAGCTAGATTGGTCAAAATGGGCGATTTTCCACGACGGTCGGCCCATTAATCTTTGGGAGCCGCACGACGGCTTTCGCGCTTATGCTGCATTAAAAATGCTTGAGCCAATCGAGCCAGCACGCGAAGATTCGCTTATCAAAATTGAACACGCCTTTGTCATTAAAGTGAGTATCTAAAAATGGATCGCAGAGATTTTATTCGAAACACGGTCGCGGCAACTGGCGCGGCCGCAGCTATCGCTTCTCAATATAGAGAAACGATCGCCGCCTTGGTCGATCAGCCAAACAAACGAGTCGGATTGATTGGTACAGGCTGGTATGGCAAAGCGGACTTGTTGCGTTTGATTCAAGTCGCGCCAGTGGACGTTGTCTCGCTCTGTGACGTCGATTCGCAAATGCTTGCCGGTGCGGCCGACTTGGTCAGCGAACGACAGATGTCGCACAAAAAACCACGCTTGTATTCCGACTACAAAAAAATGCTGGCCGAAAAAGATTTGGACATAGTTCTCATCGCAACACCAGATCATTGGCACGCGTTGACGATGATCGAAGCGGTTAAAAGCGGCGTTGATGTATACGTTCAAAAACCGATTTCAGTCGACATAGCCGAAGGGCAAGCCATGTTGGCCGCGGCGCGAAAATACAATCGCGTGGTGCAAGTTGGGACACAGCGTCGCAGCACACCGCATTTGATCGAAGCGAAAAACGAGATTGTCGATCAAGGCAAACTGGGCAAGATCGCGATGGCTGAAGTGTATTGTTATTACCACATGCGGGCGAAAGGTAATCCTCCCAACAGCCCACCGCCTGATTATTTCGATTTTGACACGTGGACTGGCCCAGCGCCGCTGCGTCCTTATAACAAAACGATGCACCCGAGATCTTGGCGAGCGTTTATGGAGTACGGTAACGGCATCGTTGGCGACATGTGCATTCACATGCTCGACACCGTCCGTTGGATGTTAGATTTAGGTTGGCCGACGACGGTTAATAGCTATGGCGGTATTTTTGTCGACAAAGATTCGATCGCAAACATTTCTGATACCCAGTCAGCCACCTTTGGTTTTCCTGAGCTGGATGTCGTTTGGCAACATCGTAGTTGGGGCGACGCGCCAGATGCGAAATATCCTTGGGGCGCGACGCTCTACGGCGAAAAAGGAACGCTAAAGATGAGCGTCAACAGCTATGATTTCACACCACGAAATGGGGGCGAAGCGATTCACCGCGATTGTGTGTACGAGCTGGAACAGTATCCGGAGGATCAAACCGAGAAAGATCTGGAGAAACACGTTGCCCCAGCAATTCGAGGGCACATGCTAGACTTTTTAAAGTCGATCGCTGATCGATCCAAACCAGTCGCAGACATTGAGCAAGGTCATATATCGACGGCCAGTTGCATCCTGGCTAACATGTCGATGGCCCTCGGACGTTCGCTGGCTTGGGATGAAAAAACTGGCAAGATCAAAGACGATGACGAAGCCAATACGATGATGCGTCGCGTCTATCGCGAACCTTATCAGCATCCATCATTAGAGTCCTAGGACAAATAAACGACACGTCACATCCAAACCCTTCTTGATTAGCCGAATGATTCACTACCCCAAGATTGCACAGCTCAAGACTATCGATCGATTTCGCGAACGATGTCAGGAGCTCGGAATCTCGATTCCAATTCAGGCATCCCAAGATTCAGCGCAATCCACTGATCCGATGGCTGATCCATGGAGCATGGGGAAGTTACGAGTTGGAAATCGATGGTGTATTCATCCGATGGAAGGCTGGGATGCCAATCCCGATGGTACCGCTTCCGAGTTGGCTCTACGGCGGTGGCAACGATTTGGTCAAAGCGGAGCAAAACTGATTTGGGGTGGCGAAGCGGCGGCCGTTCGAGCCGATGGTCGAGCGAATCCACGTCAAACGATGGCGACTAAAGAGCACGTGTCATCGCTAACCCTGTTGCGACAAACGCTGGTCGACGCACACATTGTTGCTGGGATGAGTGCCGATGATTTGGTAGTCGGTTTGCAACTAACTCATAGCGGTCGTTTCTCGCGACCGAATTCAAAAAATTGGGAGCCGAGAATTGCTTATCGCCATCCATTGCTCGACCGAAAATTTGGTTTGGTCCCGGACAACCAATCGATGGTTTGGACTGATATGCAACTCGAAGAATTGATTGGCGACTATGTCCAAGCTGCCAAATCCGCCTTCGAAGCAGGTTTCAATTTTGTCGACGTCAAGGCGTGTCATGGCTACCTGCTACACGAATTTCTTTCGGCAAGATCGAGGCCCGGAATTTACGGCGGCGACTTGGAAGGGCGAACACGATTGATACGTACAATCATTTCAAACATCCAACGCGAAACACCGGAACTGCACATTGGCGTTCGGCTGAGTCTCTTCGACAGGCCGCCTTATGAAGTTGGGCCGGAAGTCGGGCAGCCGATGAATTTCGACGATTTGTTGCCCTACACGTTTGGTTTCGGCAATGATCCAAACAATCCGCTGGAGATCGATTTGTCCGAGCCAATCGCATTTCTAAAGAGCTTGCAGGACATTGGCGTTTCGGCCATCAATTTGACTTGTGGATCGCCTTACTACAATCCTCACATTCAACGCCCAGCGATATTTCCGCCCAGCGACGGATATCTTCCACCCGAAGATCCTTTGGTGGGAGTTGCGCGTCAGATCAACGCCGCCGCTGAATGCAAACGTGCTGTTCCAGGGTTGCCAATGATCGGTTCGGGTTACACGTATTTACAAGATTTTTTGCCCCAAGTAGCGTCCGAAGTTGTCCGTCAAGGGATGATCGATGCCGTAGGATTGGGCCGAATGGTGCTCTCCTACCCTACCCTCCCGCAAGATTCGCTCAATCAAAATGCCTTTCAGCGCAAGCAGGTCTGTCGAACATTTAGTGACTGTACAACAGCGCCGCGAAAGGGCTTGGTCAGCGGTTGCTATCCGCTAGACGAACACTACAAAAAGATGCCTGAAGCCGGTTTCCTCAAAAGTCTCTAGCAACAATCTTAGGGTAGCCAATCTCGCCAAAGATCGGATTGCTCAACCAAAAGGCCCCGAAATCTGGCGACTTCGGCTACGAGTTGCCAGTACTTTAAATGTGGGTGAAGCACTAACTGCAGCAAGTGTTGCAATGTCCGCGAAGTAATATTTCAGTGACTTGTCCAAAACGTTCACTTTCGCGGCGGCTGCTGGCGGTCAATTCAACCGCAGTCAAGCATTGCACTGCGCCGCAATCGACGCATAAAAAGTGGGGATGACCACTGCGGTTTTTGGCGTTTGGGTCGATCGCTTCGAATCGCCAAACATGATCTCCCAGCTCGCTACGACGAAGTAGCCCCGCGTCGGTCATGTCGTTTAGGTTTCGGAAGGCAGTCGCTTTGTCGATACCTGATTTGGCCAATCGCAAAGCAACATCGGCATGCGTTAAAGGCGAATCAGAGTTTCGAAGCATTACCAATGAAGCGGTTCGCGCGGGAGTCGCCCGTAGCCCGGTCGATCGTATATCGACCTGTGCTTGCGCTAAATCCTCTTCGGCACTACTCACAGATAAAACCTCGACTGAAGGAGTTTTCTAAAATGCGGAAAAAATACGACAGCTAACTCGTTGGCAAGTCTCATTAGGAAACAACGGTTACGGGGCCATGGTTGTCGCAGTGCCCATCATGTGGGTGATGCAGATGTCCATCCACCAAATAGTCGACGTGATCGCCATGTGGAATCGCTTCATGGCCGCATCCTGGACCGTGTACATGGTCCGCAGCGTGACCTGAACAATTGTGGTCTGGCGTACAGGCGACTGGGTTGATCGCACTGACTTCTAAAACATGTTCTTCAATCTTTCCGTCTTGAGCGACGTGATGTAAGTGACCGTCATGGACGTAGTCAACATGCCCCGCATGTTCAATGCCGGTGTGTTCGCATTGTGGCCCATGCTGATGATCGTGATTGTTATGTGTTTGGCTCATTTCAAAGTCTTCCGTTGGCAAGAGTAAATTGGCACGCGAATTTGTACGGTGCATCTTAGTGCTCTAAAGCATGTAACAACCCATTGGTGATCAAGCGAGCAATGTGATCATCGGCGAGCGAATAATAAATATGTTTACCATCGCGGCGTGAACGCAAAACTCTCTCGCTACGCAATAAACGCAACCGCTGCGAAATCGCAGGCATCGGATCGCCGAGTGCACGTTGCAACTCAGAGACGCACAATTCCGTCGATTCCAAAAGCATCAGAATGCGTAGCCGCTGGGGATCGCCAAGCGCCCGAAATATTGCTGCCGCTCGCTCACACGCTTCGTCATTTAACGAAGATGTTCGAGCGTGGTGTTCTTCCGGAGAGCAGCTCGCTAGTTCGTCACACTCGATTTTGCTGGTTGTGGGCTTCATAGGCAATAAAATGTTACTTCATTTGCATAGTCTTGCAATCGTGAATTTGTGAACATGAACAAAAAGCTGGCGAGTTTTACGAAACGGCGGCGTATGCAATCCGATTGCAAGAGCGTATGATAAGCGACCTTTAAATTCCGTCGGATTGAAGCATTGCTCAGGCCGTAATTTTGCCATTATTTGTCATGTCCAACGAAGTCTTGCTTTTTCTTTATTGCCTCTTGGTTGTTGTCGCTTCGATGGCTGGCGGATGGTTGCCATCATTGGTTCGCATGACGCATCTGCGAACGCAACTGCTAATGAGCTTCGTTGGTGGCCTGATGCTAGGGATAGCGATCTTGCATCTACTGCCTCATGCGATTGGCGTCATCGGTTCGGTCTCGCAGACCTGTGTCGCGATGCTCGTCGGGCTGGTCAGCATGTTTTTGCTGATGCGAATGTTTCATACACATGATCACAGTTCACCGATGGTCGCCGATCTTCCAAGCGTGCCGGCCGTTCGACCCGGCGATGGGGGATCGTCTGATTTGGAGCACCAACATGGCCCGCATTGCAACCACAGTCACTCTCATTCGCACGGCGGATCTTCGATTGGCTGGGCCGGGTTAATTTTTGGGTTGGGGCTGCACACAATTGTCGACGGGATAGCGCTTGCGGCCAGCGTTGCTGCGGAGAAAAATCACAACGTTTGGCTAGGTCTGGCCGGCCTGGGGACTTTTTTAGCTGTCGCATTGCATAAACCACTTGATGCATTTGCAATTACTTCGGTAATGCAAAAATCTGGATTGTCGATCAGCGGCCAAACGCTTGCGAATATACTTTTCTCACTTGCATGTCCTATTGGGGCAGTTGTCTTTTACTTTGGTGTCGATCGTTTTGATGGCGGAACCGAAGTGTTAGGTTGGGGCCTAGCTGTGGCGGCAGGCTTCTTTTTATGTATCGCGCTGGCCGACTTACTGCCCGAAGTTGCCTTTCACGATCATGATCGTGTCAAGTTAACGGTGGCACTAATCGCTGGCGTGTTGCTGGCAGTTGCAATTGAGAATTTGCCCGGGCATTCTCATCAAGTCGGCGAAGCTGGCAAAAATTCTCACGAGCATTTGCACGATGGTCATGATCACCCATGACAACAGTTGAGGCGTGATGGTCTCAAGGCTTGTCTCAATCACGCCCGCTTCGCTCTTGACAGTTGCTGCCGCGCCGTTACAGTCTTCGACGCCTACGCAGTCCTGCAGAGCTTGACATTCGATCATGCGAAACCTCGACCATCGGAGATTGGGAGCTGTCTCGGCAAGCTGACATGTGCGATTAAGTGTACTGGCTTACTGGAAAATCAAGCTGAGGCAGGATACTGAGCAATTGGTCGCCCATTAGACTCGCTCTCCGCTCGGGTAATCGACGGGTTGTATTTTGAGCCTGTCCGAAAAGGGGTCTGACCCTCTCGGTTCCTCCAAAGGGTCAGACCCCTTTTTGGATAGGTACTTTGGTAGTAACAAATTTTGATGAGTCAGACTATCGTTGAAAAAGTTGTTTCGCCGTGTATCGGCATCTGTGAATTGGATCGTGACTCGATGTGTATAGGTTGCGGTCGGACAGCCGATGAGATCGGGCTGTGGTCGATGTGCAATGAGTCGATCAGAAGAGCGATCGTCGAAGCGGCAGCGAAACGTTTGGTCAACAACTCTGAGTCTCCCGCTGCACGCCAAAAGTGAAGCAAAGCCAATCGGCGGTTGCTTGTGTGAATAAGCCTCGCAATTCTCTGGCGCGCGAGAAACGATTTTGTCAGAGGCTACTCGGGGTCAAGATCGCCGTAGCGAAACGCTGCCGAGACCCGTTGACTGGTCCGACCGATGCTCGAAATCATCGCCTTGATCTCATCGGTTTGAGCTGCATTTGCAGAAGCATCTTGTTCGCTCGATTTGTTTGCATCCATCGCATGTTCGAGCTCGTGTTCGAGTCGCTCTAACTTTTTCCGTAACAACGCGGTTTGTGCACGCTGATAAGGCCTCAATTCAAATTTCCTGATTGCCGTCCCGACCTCTAAACGCCGAGACCATTCGTCAAGCACCGGTATCCAGTGCAAAGCACTATCATAGGTTCCCGTTAATGCTCCGCTCAGCACTTCGACTCGCGCCAGCTTCATTTCTTGCAAGACTTCGGATGGATCAGGATAGTACGCGAAACAGCCAACGATGCTTAACGCTACTAAGCCGCCCAGCCCGGTCAAGCCGACGATGCGAGGCGAGACAATCGAGTTCAGGCCTTTCGCCGATCGGTCAATTTCGGCAACAGGCGCCTGCATGAATCGATTTACGAAATTCGGTATCACATAACGAAAAAAGAGGCCGATTAGAAATACTACTGCCAGTGCGATCAATCCAACTTTGTCGGTCATTGCAAGCTTGGTAACCGCTTGATCGTATACAACATCTAGACTGACACCCATGCCTTGGTGCAGCGGATTAGTGTAGATATCAAAGGCATGTGTGTGCCCTGCTGGTTCTACCCCCGGCGGAATCAATGGTTTGTTGATCAAATAAGCGAGTCCAAGCACGATCACAAATAATGAACAGAGCCAGACCAACGTTTCGCGGATGCCATAACTGCGAGCTGTCCAAAAGACCGTCGCAAGATTTATGCCCGTACCCAACAGTAACAAGCAGAAGGACGCGCCGGGGGAATTGCCATGATCAAACATCATCCCTAGCTGGCTCATCGTCAGCATTGGCGTGGCGTAGATTGGTAACGCGACAGCAGCCATTTTCAACGGTGCCCACAAATCGCTTTGTTCGACTGAGGTTTGCAGCGCGCCATGAGGTAACAAACCGCCAAGTAAAACTAGGCCAGCAACAGCGATCAAGGCTAATAAGCCGGTCTTACCTGTAAGCAGTCGAGCAGAATAGATGAAACATGCCATTAGTCGCCGCAATCCAATTACACCCTCGGGTTCACCGTCTGGTTGTGCGATCAGTTCCTCGAGTTGTGTCATGCGGTCCCATATCAGACCAAGCAATGTAACAACCAAAAGCGAGGCCACCGCAAAACCAATAATGACGATCGGTCGCGATAGCGTCAGCCCATAGAGGAGCGAAAGCGGATTGAATAAAGGCGCCGACAGAGCAAAGGCAGTGATTGCCCCGCGTCGTATGCCAATGCGTTTCATTTCGAGGATGATTGGCAGCACGCCAATTGAACAAACTGGCAGTAGCATCCCGATCAGCCAAGATTGCGGTAGCGAGCGAATCGAATCGCCTCCGAAGAGGCGTTTGCTACCTTCGGCACCCAAATAGTAATGTAACATTGCTGTGATCATCAACCCAATCAGCAATGTTGGGGCGGCCGATGCAAGTCCTTGCAAGCCGCGAATTAGCCCTCCGGCGATCATTACTTCCATTAGTTTTCAACCTCTAAATTCGCTGCCGGTCGGGCTTGAACGGCATCATCTTGCTTCACCGCAATCGTTTGGGATTCGGCGATCTCGTGCGACGTCACAAGTAATTCACAAAAGGATGTCAATTCAGGCCGCATCAATTCAAACGTATCGGCTTTTAAGGGAAACTGACTTCTCAGATTTTCGCTGGCCGCAAAAATTGGCTCCCACTGTGATTCTGTCAAATCCGTATCAGCAGCAATCTCTGGCGACCATTCGACGAGGTCTTCCAATTCGGCGATCAGGATATTGGCGTTCGATGAACTTGGAATCGATTCGATACGCGATGCGATTTTGTCCGCGTTGTCCGCCAGACTTGTCGGCCAATGCGCTGGGACTTCGTGGTCGATCTCATGCAGAGAATGTTGTGCATCTTCGCATCCGGACAAACAAAGCAAACTTGTCGCGAACATGACGCAGATGCCAATTTGACGATAGGAAAAGTTCATCGGTAACTGGGCACTTTGACAGAGGAGAGAATGTTCTCAATGATGACTCGTTGCTGCGATCGAGTAACCAAGCGAACGGCCAGCAACGGATTGGCAATCATCTGGACGTCATCGGGAATGACAAAGTCACGGCCACTGAGCAACGCCCAACTCTTCGCGACTTGTTGCCACATAAGCATTCCTCGTGGGCTGACACCCAGCACAACACTTTCATGAGATCGCGTCGCTTCGCACAGCTCGACAATGTACCGTTGAATCGTTTCGTCAATGCGAATGGAATCCACTTCCGCTTGCAATCGTTCTAACATATCCGTCGAAAGCACTTCGGGCGAGTCTGCTGATGTAGCGAAAGACTTTTTGCCAGCCGAAGCAAGAATTTGCATTTGAGCGGCGTGATCGGGATAACCAATTTCAAGCTTCATCGCGAACCGATCGAGTTGAGCTTCTGGCAGTGGATAAGCACCATGAGAGTCGATCGGATTTTGCGTCGCTATCACGAAAAAAGATGGAGCTAGCGGTCGTGACAATCCATCCATGGTGACTTGGCGTTCGGCCATCGCTTCGAATAATGCACTTTGAGTTCGTGGGGTTGTGCGATTGATTTCATCGGCTAGCAAGATATCCGCAAAGACCGGTCCGGCATGAAATTCGAATTCACGCGTTTTTTGATTGAACAGTTTGAAGCCAGTGATATCCGTTGGCAACAAGTCTGGTGTGCATTGGACCCTTGCAAACTTCGCCCCAAAGCAATCCGCGATCGCTTTGGCCAGCGTTGTTTTTCCCAAGCCAGGTAGATCATCTAGCAGCAAATGTCCGCGGGCCAGCAGGCAGGCCAGAACCATTTCGATCTTGTCGCGCTTACCGAGCAAGACATGATTGAGCCTTACGCGAAGTACGTCAATCGCGCTGGCCAGTTGAGTGCTTTTTGAATCGGTCACAAGCATATTCTTAATGGCTTGGGAAATGTTAGTTGGGTATGTTTTTCGGTTCAAGCACGGTCTCGCTCTAGCCGCTCGCTGGTCAAGCGAATCCAAAGCGATCGCAGGGCTTGTTGACCATGCTCTGACAGTTGCTTGGATGAGCCAAAGTAGATTTGGTCAGCTTCATCGAAGAATCTGCTGAATTTAAACTGGCCATCGGTCGGAATTCGATTTAGGCAACCGCTGTACCATTGGCGTGCAGTTACGTTATGCGGCCGTCGCTGATCGATCAGTTTGGATCGAGTGTCCAAAATGAAAAGCAACCAACCGATGCGCATGCGGTCGTCCATCCAGCCTACCGCAAACCAGAGCAATCGACTGTAGGCTTCAAAAATCGACCGCCGGAAATACCAGATAACTAACAAAAAGGCTGCGCATCCAAAGGCGATCGAGACGAGCGTTGGAAATGCATGACGCATACGATACCACAAACTGACACGATAAAGCGGTTGTTGGTATCCTGGCGTCGGCTCCAATGGAATCCAAACATCGTCGCTCAATTGTACCTCTAGCCAAACATGGGCGTCGTCGGCCAGAATCGCTTTCTCTGCGGCCAGCGAATTAAAACCATCCGGTTTGATATGAAATCCGGTTACCAATCGAGTTGGATAACCAATTTGACGTAACATTACTGCCGCCGTGGTGGCGAACATATAATCGCTACCGCGTTGCCGCTGCAAAAATTCTAACAGCGGTTGTTTGCTGTCGGGTGCAAATTGGCGATCGAATTCAAAGTCGCTTCGCAGTCCGTCGATGATGCTTGTTATCCGTTTCCAGCCTGGTGACTTTCCAGCGGTCCATCGCTCAATCATGGTCAGAAGTTTATCGTCAATGGATTGATCAAGATCGCTATCATAAGGTTCTTCTGATTGCGTGATCGCATGGCGTTCAATCCATTCACGGTCCATTTCACTATTGATGAAATGTAGCGTCGTATAGTCTGGAACGAATTGGCGATCGACCATGGATAGGCAGTCGTCATCGCTTAAGTCAAAGAAGTCGGCGCGGTCGATTTTGTCAATATGCCATAACTGTAAGCTGTTGTGCGTCGGAATCGTTGGCGAGCGGAATTTTGTAAACTTCAACGACTCGCGATCGGCTCCAACGTAGGGCTGTGTCTCTCGATCGCGACCAAAGCGAGGGTGTTGGAACCACGTTCGCTGGCCAATGACCAGCGGGCTTGGCTCTTTTCGTTCCTCTTCGACTACCGCGTCATCAGAGCTCTTTTTCCATTCATTGGATTTAAAAACATCGAATCGTTCGGTCGCTAGTGAGATACCTGAACGACCGATCCAGAACATTAGTGCAGCGGATTTCAAATCGTTGAGCGGCTTTTTTGTCTTGGGCGGTTCGCGGTCAATGCTAAACGATTGGCTTGATGACCGATTGCCTTCAGCAACTCGCGAATCTTGTTCTTTTAGATTTTTGTTGTCGAGCGATTGGGCGGATTCCCAGCGGTCTTTGGTGCGGGGTTCGCCGAACTGTTCGCTGATCACATCGAACAAACTGGGTTCATGCGACTCCAAAAAAAAGTCGGTATCAACCGCACCAAACGACTGTGGATTTTCTTTTGCGGCAACCAAAACTTCACCGTCACCAACGCCACTGGTCGCGAATATGTCGTTGTCGCGAGTGCCTCCGCTAGTGGGCATGAGTTCGGCTTGCAGGCGTTTTAAAACGGGGATTCGACCAGCGATCGACCAACTCGCAACGGCGAACGCGAGACTGCCCAAGAAGATCATCAGCAGACGATGTTGCGAGGATTTGCGAATGTCAACGGCGGCGCAGGTTTCGATCTTTTCCCAGTGGTTGGCGATCAACCACCACAGGCAAAGAATTCCCCAGCAATAAGCGAACGCAATCGCGTAACGCGAGTCAGCGATACAGGTAACAAAGAGAGTTAGAAAGCCGCTGCAAATGACCGAAATACCGATCGTCCGAAGATTTTGACCGAGCATGGCAGTTGCCAAGGCAACCCAAGCGAGGCTGCTCAGTACAACAATTTCCATTGCTGTCCCGAGTCCGAAGATTCGGGCGGTGCGATCGGTCAGCCACGGGACAATCGTTACCAAAGCGATACACAACGAGTTGATGAACTTTGGATCGAGCTTTGGAAATCGTTTCAACAAAAATTGTGACCCGACAATTAATCCACTTGCGACGCTCGATTCGACCGCCATCAAAATCGTCGAATCGTAGTTGCTGCGTCGGAATAATAAGGCTAGCAGCGCGATGCAAGCCATCACCATCGCACTGGTGCGTCGGCGTCGACTGATCGTCGTCGCCAAATGCTGCCGTGCATCGCGCCATCGATAGTTGATTGCCGTCGAGGTGGCTAGCGCTGGCGAACGGGAATCGTTAACTGACATATTCATAATCAGCCTCCCGCAACCAATTGTTGACTTGAGCTGAAATGTCGTCGGTTAAATCAATCGTTTTTGCAATTGCCTCTTGCTGGCTTCGAAAGCCTATCGATGGCCTGTGCATCAGCAATCGCAAATGCTCGGGGCGAGCGAGTTTGTCACCGTCGTCGTGAACGGAGATTTCAAGACAGCTTTCATGCGGCGAGGGAGCGCTCATTGGCGCATCCTTCGAACTGCTGTCTAGTGGTATTGTCGCCAGCTTGTTGAGCGCCGCGTTTAGTCCCGCTGAACCTGAAGGCAACGCAATCGCTTGACCGTCTATATTCAATTGGAAGGGAATGTGCCTTGCGGTACAAAGGTCCGCGATGGTGGCAGCAATTCGAACTCGCCATGCTAAGTTCTCGCGGGAATGCGAACGGTCTCCGGTGCATCGGTTGGTTCGCAGCCGGATGACGAATTCGTTTTGTTGCGGACCACCGCGCTCGCAAACGACCAGCGAGTCGATCCGGGCTGATTGGACCCAATGGATGCTTTTGAGTGAGTCGCCACGTCGAAACGTTCGAACACCCATGAATTCGCCATTGGAGCTAATGCGATTGCCTGAACCAAGGTCCGCGATTCGTTTGCCAGCGAGCTCCAGTGTCGCCGACAGATCGATAACCAATGGTCGGACGGTAACCGACACCACTTCGGCTATCGGGCGGCGAGCGGTCCAGATTCCAAACGGAAACGAACATGCCAACTGCGGCGGCCTGACTGGATAAATCCCCCGATAATCAGGGGAAATCGGTAGCCGATAACTTGCAATCGAAAGCATCGGTACACTCGAAAGTCCAATGTCAGGACGAACCGTATCGGCGCTGCCCTCAGGCATGGTCCAATAGCCTTCCACCATCAAACCCATCAACGAGATTGGCAGCCGGTTCCGAACTTCGAAGACGATAACACTGTTCTGACGTTCGTGAACCTCAGCTTCCAGTGGGTACAACCGACAGGAGGCCGCTCGTATGGCGATCCATGGGAATCCGAGGCCGATGCCCAGGATCGCCAATAACCCAGCGGCCAACGGCCAACCGATCGGACTGAAGAAGGCACCAACCAAGATGCTCGAAAAAAACGCGACGACAAACCAACCGACTGGCTGCTTGAGCCAGTAGAAGTACGGATTCACTTTCGGAAAAAAATCGTACTCGAAGAGTCGCTTAATGCTGCGAGCGACTCCTCGAATAATCGACTTTGTTGGCATGGAGCGATACTACTTTAAAAGGCCAGAGCTTGAAAAAGAGACGCCAGGGCTGCTAGATGCAAATCAATTGCATTAAGATTCTAGCCCACGCGACCAACGATTTCCAGTACTCCTGCGGGTCGATGTTCAGGCAATACGTTTGGCGAGAACCAACAGCTAGCCAAATTTTCGACAATTTCTGCAAATTCGAATTTATTGGCGGCAGCGATTGACACGCTAAAGCCAGCCGAATATCTTGTTGAGACTTATTCTCAGTATCCGTTTCAAGCCAGCTTCCTTGGGTAAAATCGCGATTTTTAGCGATAACTACCTTCGCCAGCCAGATTCGATGAGGGGCGTGCTAGTTCGATGGCACGTCAAATTCCGTATCCAGGTTTCAGGGCGAAGGTTGGTGAATGATGCGTTCGAGCTTTATCTTTTGCAGTTTGCTAAGCTGCTTTCTCAGTGTTCAGCCGGTTTGGGCTGAAATTGTCCCTTCAAGCATTGACTCCCGTTTCGGTTGGATGAGGGGCGACTCCAACACTTTTTTCAGCGGTTGGGACGTTTTCAGCGATGAAGACGGAGTCGTGGGTGGCACATTTTTCGACACGACTCCGGAACTAACTGGATCAAACGGCCCGGGCGGCCAGCTAGCATCGATTCGCGAAACCGCTGGTGGAACCATACCGGTCGGCAGTGGAAACATCTATTCACCTACTGTTGTTAGTCAGTTCGTGGTCAACGCGCCATCTTACGATTTGGGCCCTGGCTTCAAGACACGGATCGTTAGTCAATATCGAACGCTCGGCTCGGAACTAAATTACGCGGGCATCGCCCTTAATGGTGCCGCTCCAGATTTTGCTCAAGAGGTCAGTCGGGTCGACTTGGGGGCCGGTGGTCCGGGAGGTGGCGGTTTCCTGGTCGAATATCTCGCTGGATGGGACGTCAGCGCGACTGCTGCGAATTACACAATAACTTTCGGGGCCGCCGAATCCTCTGTCTCACTGGATCGGTTCTTTGTAGATGGTTCGGTCACGGCGGTTCCGGAGCCGACGACGTTGGTCATGCTTGCTGGGATCGGGCTTATTGGCTTGAGCGTCAATAGTCGACGGCAACGCAGAAATGGTTGCCTAAAAGCGGTCTCGCAATAGTTGTTTCAATTTCTTGATAGTGGCTTATTTAAAGGATTATTTAGAGATGCAAATTAACTGTGGTAATCAAGAACGAGTTCATCGTAAAGGCTTTACATTGGTTGAGCTGTTAGTCGTAATCGCGATCATTGGGATTTTGGCCAGCCTGCTCTTGCCTGCGGTTCAATCTGCTCGCGAGTCGTCTCGCAAGATTCAATGTGCTAGTCACCTCCGACAAATCGGTTTGGCGTTGCACACTTACAGCGATATTCACAAAGCACTGCCGCCGACAATCTTGAATAACAGTGGCAGTGGTTTTATTTCGATTTTGCCAATGCTAGAAAAACAAGACGACTTTCTTGAGTTTGATTTTTCCAAATCGATGGCGGTCGAGCCTAATGTGAGTCTGGCCAAGAAGACCCCTGCAGTCTACACCTGCCCCAGCTCGGTGTTCCCGGAGAAGGTGACTGCCAAAGGTTATTCGAGCTATGCGTTTTCGACCGGAAGCGCGTATTATCGCAGTTCAGTCAACAAGGGCGCGATGGTTGACTCGCTCAACAAGTTTAGTTGGAATCGGGGCGACTTGATGATGAGTCCAGTATCAATTGGTGACATTTCGGTGGCTGACGGAACGGCCAATACGCTGCTGGTAGGTGAACTAAGTTTCACACTTCGCGACCTTCAACCAAGCCAAGGTTTTACGCGCTGGGCTGAAGGCTATCCGTACCATTCTGCGGGTTCGATGTCCGGCACCTTCAATGCAAGAAATACCGGCGCGTTCGATTATCGGACCTGGGAAACATTTCGTTCGCATCACATTGGCGGCGTCCAATTTGTGTTCTGTGATGGTTCGGTTCAAACGATCAACGAAGCGACTGATGCTTTTGTATTGGATAACCTCGCCGATCGGGCCGACGCAAACATTTTAGAGATTTCTTTTCAATGATCAGAGTTTCAAATTTAATGAACCGAGTATTGCCAAGCGTTCTGGCGATCATCTTGTGCGGACTGTTTTCGGGCTGTCAACCAGAGCCACAATTGGGCGTGACGGTCAACGGTTCGGTCAGCATCGCTGGACAGCCGTTTAAAGAAGGGTTAAT
>JBGSKY010000320.1:0-42019 GCA_041740995.1 Pirellulaceae bacterium | reverse complement strand
CACCACCTTGTTGACCGCCTCCGCCTTGGCTGGAAATGATTCCAGGGGGAACGACCAAATCACCGACTGGATCGACACGAATAATGTTAGCCTTACCTTCATCGACCGTAGTGATTTGAAGAACTTCGTTGTCGATTACATAGGTCAGATCAAGTGGCTCTAAAATAAGAGCAAGAGCCGCACGAAGCGAAATTTCTGGCATGTTATTCAAATTGACTGGATCGTCAGGCGTTGAAATGCCAGATTCCATTGCAACTTCATCAAAGACGATTGGAATATTAAACTCTTCAGCGATTTGATCACGAACACTGCGTAGTGGAATACCGTTGAAATCGGGTGTGAATCGCTGGCCCAAAGCACGATAGATTCGTTGCTCCGAAGGGTTGCTACCAGCCAAATCGACCGAGCTGTAACGCTCCAATCGCTGGGCCGACAGTCGTCGCCAAACGTCGGCAGGCGGATAAAGAATCGGTGGCTCATCAGCGATTGGAATCGATGATTTCTCATTTTGATAGAGGACATCAACGAAACCTCGACGCTTGGCGTAAATCACGTCTCGTATCAAATTGTAGTTTGATTCGGTGCTAGATTTCGTTTCCGTAACGGAAGCGATGACCTGACCATTGGCAATTTCATTGATTACCGGGGCGATATCATTGTTCGCTTCGGCGTAAAGCTGTTGTTCAATTAGGGCGTTGAATCTCTCGACCAATTGTTGAACGGTCGCCTCGGTTCGAGATCGTTCGGATAACAAACGTTGCGACTGAGCAGCTTGGGCTGCCGCAGCGTCAGCGGCCGCCAGTTGGTCTCGGACTATCGATTCTCGGCGGGCTGCGACTTGAATATCGGCGGCGACCAACGATTGCAGTCTGGAACGACGACCTGGATCCAAGTCCGGCGAACGTGCAATCTCGCTGAGCAACAATTTCAAGGCAATCTTTGTTCCCTCGGGATCACGCACGATACTCTGTCGCGCGTTTCGCAGTTGAGCACGGACTTCTTGTTCCAGTTGGTCGGCTAGCAAATTTCGTCGACCAACTTCATCGGACAACAAGTCGCCGCCAAGGGAAAGCCCGCTGTAACCCAATTGCGGAGCCGAACTCGGTGCCGACATTGGACTACTAGCGCTGGGAGCAGAATTTTCATTTGGTGCCGGGAGCGTCCGTGGCATTGGCGCCGCTGGAACATCTAAACCGAATCCCGAATCGACTTCTGGCATCACTGGAGCCGGAGTTGATGGAGCGCCAAATGGATCGTTAGGTTCTGCCGTGGTTGATGGCATTGCTGGCGCGGAAAACGGGTCAGCGGCCGGCGCAGCGCCTGTCTCGCCGCCGAAAGGATCAGCGAACGGATCGTCTTGGAACGCAACCAAGCGGATCTTTGTCTTTGGTGCAATCGCAGCCGAATCAGGATTCTCGCTAATCACTTCAAGCAGGCGTTTGGCTTCAAGGTTGGATGGATCGCGTTTTAAAGCCTCATTCGTAATCGAACGGGCCGCTTCCAAGTCGCCGCGCTGAAAAGCAAACCGGGCATCTTGAATCAGTTGAACCGCTTCGTGAGCGTACATTGCAGCGACTTCACGCAGCCCCTCGGAACCAACCGTCGGCAACGACAGTCCACCATCCGATTTGGCCTGAGCGATCAAGCCCGGCAGAAACGCGAGGTCTGGATTGGGTGTGTCAGCCGAGAGGGCCCAGGTCATTGTCGCTGGCTCGCCATCCAAACTGCCTTGCAGCGATAGCTGACGATCGACATTCGATTTCGACAACGTTCCAATGACGATCGAATCTCGGTCGGCTCGAATTGGCGGCAAGTTACTGGGAAATGACGTATCCGCAAATTTTGCTATGTTCGATTGGTTCGGCCAAAATATCGGAACGATCGTCGATTCGGCCAGCCGCTGACCGATCTGTTGAACTGTTCCAACAGCGTTATCACGAATGACTAGCGAACCACCGGTGTGATTAGCCAACATCGCCAAGTTTTGGATATCCATCATCGTTCCAGTCGCCAATGACGAAACGTTGGTATGACGTTCGACCAATTCCGACACGAATTGACGAACACTATCATCGTCCATCAAGCCGCTGCGACGCATTCCGTCGCCGATGTAGAGGATCGTTCCACCTTGCGGCAATTTCGAGTTGGCTGCCCGCATTGCTTGAGTGAGGTCCGTAGCGCCTAGAGGAACACGCTTTTCCAATTTGGCAACGGCATCAGAGAGATTGGAGCTGGTCGCCAGTTGCAGCCCACCGCTGAGATCGACAACTTCGCTGTCGCAGGCCATCAACGCAACTTTCGTCCGCGAATCGAGTCCCCGGAGGAAGAATTTCAAGACGTCCAAAGCATCCTGGCGGATCGGACCGCTCTGCGATGCAGAAGTGTCAAAGAGAACCACGATCGGTTGCTTTGCGATGACCTTATCAGTGCTTTTCACGGTCAGGCTAAGCGCAAAAGCGGTCTTGCCATCGACGTCCGGATAAGTCGCCAACCGACTTTCGCTTGCTTGCATCGCAATATCCGCTGCAAATGCAGCCGGGAAACTGACAACACTGGCAAGGGTGAGGACGTTTAGGTATGTCAAACGACGGCGTCGCGACATGGGTTATCTCCTTGGAGGTGATGAGTCTGCGTTCGAGGCGACCGTTACTTGAATACAACGGGCGTTATCTACACTCTAGTTCGCATCGTTGCCTATGCCAGTGTCCGAGACCGTCGAAACGGAATTAAACCTACATATTGCTTGGGTTTTGTTCGTTTCCAACGACTGGGTGTTGGAGGCGAAACGTAGCAATTTGCAACATCTTTAGGGTGCTACTGGAAGTAATAGCAAAGCGCTGTCCAAAACGCGATGACAGTTCATTTTGTTTGAAAAAACATTCAAGTTTTGCAGATTCAACCGCCAGAAAAAGCAACGATCACGAGCTTGTGCCGAGCGTCGGCTTGATATTCGCGTTGCCTTTAAATGTGGGATAGGCTTCCAGCCTGTCTTTGGATTGGACTATCTGCTCGACGAAGTCCAGGACTGGTCGCTGCCTACCGAAATTTGGATTTAACCGACGTACAAGTCGAACCCAAATTTCCAAAAAGTGTTTAATTTTGCAACACTTGACCAGCCAGGAATAACTACTTCGGTTCGACTGATTCGCTCGAATTTTTTTCGTCGTTAGTCGCTTCTTCTTCCAAATTTGCTTCGCTGGCCAAATTCACACCAACAAATTTTGCATACGATTCACTGATTTCAGTCTGCCCGATCGCCTCGTAAGCCTTGGCAAGAAATTGCCTCGTCCCCTCGCGAGCTGGATCGACGCGGAGGGCTCGTTCCAGAAAGCCAATCGCCTCTTTCGAACGGTCCGCTGAGATAAGAATTTGTCCATAAGAATCGTTGATTTCAACGCTCCCAGGTGCCAACTGGTACGCCCGTTCAATCAGCTCTAAACCTTTCGTTGGATCAGGTTTAGGTTTTTCGATTTGAAGCAACGCGAGATTATTCAAAGCGATGACGGCGGTGGGCTGCAACTCGACAACTTTTTCCCAAAACTGTTCCGCCTGAGCGTATTTCTTCTTTTGATAGTACAAGCCACCCAGAATCATTAGCGTATCAGGCGCAATGACATTTTCGCTAACTTGTTTGGCAAGAACGTCCGTCAGTCGTTTCGAAAGTGTCAAATCCAGTTTCACTTGGCTGGCCAACAACAGGGCAATCATTCGTCCAAGTTGCGGGTTCATCGGGTCAACCTCCGCTGCTTGCTCGAGTGCGGAGAGATCGATCGTCTCATCCGTCATCTGTGGATCAGCCGATCGTTTGGATTCAGAAGCAACAAAATCGTTCAGGTAGATTGTCGCGAGAGCTGTTCTCAGTTCAGGTTGCTCGTTTGCCGAATTGTCGATTCCAGCCTTGAGTATTTCAATGGCGGTATCTTTACGATCCTGCAAAATCAGCACTTGCGAGAAACCGATTCGATCGGCAGCGGATTCGGTATTGGCTCGCAATCGAGCGTCGTAATATTTTTCAGCCTTCGAAGTGGCCTCACGGAGGATCCGTTCGCGATTATTTGCTTTCGCTTTGTTTGCGACAATAAGATACTTGGTCGGATCGTCGGCGGCTGCGAGCAACGCTTGGTCAAGCGCGCTATCGACTTTGCCGAGATTCATTAACATGTCCGCGTTGGCCATCCGAATTTCCAATTGTGCATTTCGCCAATTGGCTGCTTTCTCAAGCACCGGTGCGAGTTCGGATTGCAGCACGTTTTCGCCGGCAGCACGCTTATTGAGAAGCACAATCGCTTGCCAGTGATAGGCTGGTAGATTCGGAATACCGGCTTTCGTGACCAAGTTCGCAATTCGTTGATTCGCTTCGTCGAGGTTTCCATCGATCGCATCGACAAGGGCCAGTCGGTATTGCGCGTCATCCATTTCCGGATCGATTTGCAGTGCGCGTCGAAGGGCCAACCTGAGCGTGCGTTGCGTTTCTGGATCGAGCGCTTCTACTGCGTCTTCTTCTGCAGCGTCTTCTTCTGCAGCAGGACTGGAAGTAGCCGTCTCACCTGTTTGAGCGTCGTTTGTTGACTGCGCAGATTGGCCGGCGATGGTCGTAAGCCGCAAGACATCTTTGTATAGCGCTGCTTCCATCGATGACACTGACTTTTTGGAATCGGCGTAATCGACAAAAGATTTCGCCCGCTGCTGATCTCCAACGCTTTCATTTAGTGCGACATAGATCAGCACGCCAATCATCAACAAAACCAAAGGCAATCCAGGGAGAATCTTACCCCAATTGCGTGACCCAGCCCAAGCGCCGTACGTCTCTAGCAGACCTGTGACCGCTTCAAATGGATTGAAGAATAGACGTTTTAATTCGTTGAAAAACTGTTGCATGAGTCAGGGCTTTTGATTTATTCAGCGACGATGGATTGCATTGCAAGAAACATTGAAGTGAACCAGCAGGCTCAAATTTCAAGTTTGTATATTCGTGGTTGTACTTGGTAGAAAAATCGACGCGGGAAAGCGTACAAAGAAGTTCCAAAAATATGTTGTTACCGGATAATCCCAATCTGAACGCTCCAAGTAAATTGGTTCGGTCATGCCGCCAATTGTCAGGGCGATGATCGCTGAGACGAACATAACAAACAAACCATACAAGACGGTCGATAACGTGCCACTCTCCAATACGACAGACGCCGAACCGGACGCTTGCCAAACTATCCACCAGCTAGCCGTTGCGTGCATGAAGATCCAGGTGACCGCGACAGAAACTGTGATCAAGAGTGCTTGGGTTAGCGACCAGCGAAAATAGACAACTGGCAACATGGCGAAAGCGATCACAGCAAGAACCCCGTCCCACGCCCGCAGCCGAGCATCAGGCGAAAAAACTCCGTTGATGGTCTCAAGTGTTGAATCGACGTACGTGTGAGGTACGACAAAACTGTCCAAGAACATACTGGAGAGCCAAGTTGTCCATCCGCTGATCGTGGCACGAAAAGCATCGACAAGCTCGTTGCTGGTTGTGAGCCATACAGTGGCCGAAAAGACTGTCGCAAGCCCTGCAGCCCGTAGCCATGTCCCGTCCTTCAGTATCAAGTTGAGTACTGCGAAGAGCCCCAGCAATGTTGCCAAAGCAGCCGCCACAGAATTTCCGCTGATGGCAAAAATCACCAAAAAGAACGCGATGCCGGCCGCAACCGCTGAGCCTATCGGCTTGCCGATACCTTCTTGGTCGAAGTCGTAGTTTGCGATCACAAGGCCGACGACACCGGCGAGAAAAAACCAGATATTGGCCATTAACACGTCCGCGCTGGTCATCGCCGAGACGATCTGACGTGCCTGAGAAGCGATAGCGACCGCAGCCAAAATGCCACCAGCGATCATGATGGCTATTTTTAAAATGGGTAAATTTTTCATGAGTTGATTGTAATCGCGATCCGCTAAAAAATCACGAGGACGATTTCATCCCGAACGACGATAAAGTCAGCCAAAATTGCCATCGGCCTGAAAAATCGGACTATTCCAACCGCCGGAACGCTAAATAAGCGGGGACGACAATCGTGCGAATGACAAATGTGTCAAGCAATACGCCAAAACTTAATGCAAACCCCAACTCGTTGATCCCTCTCAACGCCGGAACGTGCCACTGACTTGTGCTGGCCGAGACTCCTTGAAAATCAATCCCGCCAATACACATTGCGGCGAAGGTCGAAAACATGATTAGCCCGCAACTGGTAATGATGCCGCCAGTCGAGACGAAGGCGTCCATTAAGCCTTGCCGCTGTCCCGATTTTCGTTGCTCCTCCAGAACCCTTGAAGTCAAGTAAATATTGTAGTCCTGGCCAACAGCAACCAAAATAACGAATAGAAAAAGCGGTACCTTCCAGTCCAAACCTTCGTAATCGACGCCGTAAAGTAGGCGGAATAGATAGTAGGTCACCCCAAGCGTGGCCAAATAACTCAGCAAAACGGTGAGCATGAGGTAGACACTCAGCTCGAATCGTTTCGTCAGTACCAAGATCACTCCAAGAACACTCAACACCACCAGCAATTGAACTCGCGACTCATCGCGCTGTGTGACATATTTCAAATCAACAATACCGGCCGTGGTGCCAGAAATCGCCGCTCGACTTTCAAACCATTCACCATCTGGGTTTTGGCTGATTGACTCGGTTTGACGAGTTACCCTTTCTAAAATCTTGGCTGCTTCATCGGAAAACGGATCGGCTCGCATTACGATTTCAAATCTCGCCGCCCGCAACGATAGCTCCGAAGTCCTCGACACGTATTTTTGAAGCGTCAACGGATGCCGCTGCAACATCCGTCGCCGCCAAGCACCGGACGATAATAGACTCATTGAACGATCTGGCGGAAATTCGCCCAGCGGATCGGTCAGCGCTTGGACCGCTGTGACGCCGGGTTCAAACAATTGTTTTCGGTATAGTTCGATGGCATGTCGCAGATCTTGATCGTCTTGAAAATTTGTGGCAGCAATTACACACAGCGTAATCGAGCTAGTTTCAGTATTTGGAAAGAACTGTTCAACCAGTTTCTGGCCTTTGCGACTAGTCGCGTCAGCGCTCAACTCGCCCACCAGATTATAAGTTACCGAGTTCATCTTTAAGAAGCCAACGACCGCAGGCACAAACAAAAACGCTAGGCTGGCCAATAAGATGAAGCCAGGCCGACCAATGACCCAACTGGCAAGCCATCTCCAAAACCGCTCCGATGCTGAAACGTGCTTAGCAAGATTCATATCTTCTGACTCAGCTTGAGGGTTAAGTGCTGAGGCTCTCTTGCGACGCGGCCAGAAGGCAATCGGCCCCATACCTGCCATGGCGGCCGTTGGAAATGTGATGCAAACGGCCAAGGTCACAAGCAAAGCTATCGAGATCGCGATTCCAGAATATTTGAACTTTGCGAAGCTTGAAAATGCCATCATCGACAACCCAATCGTCGTCGTCAGCCCGCTGCCAATTATCGCGTGCAAAACGTTTTGCCAACTTGTGGCAATGGTTGGCCGCCAGTGACTATCGCCGTTTTGAAAATAGCCTTCGCGACAACGGACAATTAAAAACAATGTCAGGTCGGTTCCTATTCCGAAGATAAGTACAACCAGAAAAACGCGCGTAGTCGCGTATAGCTCAATCATCGACCCGAACCAAGTCGTTGTGCTGGAGAGGTATGCTGCGATCGAAAGCAAACTCGTTGAAACCGACAACGCGATGCCGATCGTCAAGAGCGGTAAAAAAACCAGTAGAGGAGATCGATAGATGATCAGCAGCGTCAAAATAATTGCGATAATGGCGTAGCTTTCACTTCGCGAGACACTCGCTTTGGCTGCCGAGATCAGATCGGCACCAACAGCGGCAGGACCGGTAATCTCAATCCGAAAACGATTTTGATCTGATGCGGGCTTCGCTTGATCGCCTTGCGTTTTTTGAACTGAGCTAGCTTCTTCGGTCAAGCGACGACAATCATCGATCACGTTTTGAAGCGACTGCATAATCTTTACATTTTGCACCGCCATAAATTCTTCGCGAATTTGCAGTGCAAGCAACTTGGCCGACGGATTGTCGATCCCAAGCTTGTTGGACAAAACTGGATCATTCCAGGTCCACACATCCTCGATCGATTCATGAACTTCCAAGTCGAGCAGTAGCGGTTTTTTTTCTGAAGTCAGGCTACGCTGAGACTGATCATTTAACGTACTAAGCGTTTGCAATTCAGTATTGGCCATTTCCTGATCATTGATCGCAATTGCATAATCTCGTCGCAGCTCAAAGACTTCTATTAGCCGTCGATTCCCCAAATCAGACTCGGCGCCGGCAATAGATCGCACCATGTCGAACCACTGGGCGTCAAACTCAAACGCTGAATCGATTTGGTGTTTTAGTCGTTCCACTGCCGGATCGCGTGGATCCAAATGTTCCGTATCGTTTAGCAATCTCGCCAGATGAATTTGTGCCGTTGAGCAGGTTAGACGTCGCGCGACATCTAAAGTCGTACACTTGTCTTGCGTCGTCGCAGGGCCGTCCATGGTTGCAAACAATAGCACCATCTGCGACTTTGCTTTGTCTTCCGGAAAGGCTCGCCGCAAGGCCGCCAGCCCAACGCGACTTGGACTCTCCGCTGGCAAGAATTCGAAGTCACCGTCTTTAACGACCGACTCCCAAGCCGGACTGGTCAGTCGCAGGCCTATCGTCAAAGCTATCCAGCCAAAAACGAACCAATACCATCGCTGCGTTAGACAATGCGAAAGCCATGAAATCAAAGAGGATGAAAGATTATCAGAAGTAGCCAAACGTCGAACTTCCGTAGAATGTCTTGGATCAAAAAAACAGTTGCTTTGATGCTAGCGAAAAGAGTATTGACCGTTGAAAAAATTAGTTGGGTAAACACCTTGTTCGGTCAAGCTCGCAGTTTATTGTCTATAGAACAACGGCCACAACGCGTCGCTGATCATCAAGCCAGCATCTGTTAGTCTAACCACCGAATCGACTTGCTCCATCCATCCATTGTTAACCGCTTTCAAAGTTTCACTCTCGATTTTTACAAATGAATCTCGATCAGCAAGTAGCTCGAGTTCTTTCATGTCGACTCCCGTACGTCGTCGCATCCCGAACACAAAACGATCAATGGTCCATTCCGAATGTAAAAGTTCTTCCCGCAAGGCAATTGGCGTTACCCCGGATGCTAACATTTGCAGGTAGCGACTTGTAGAGGCATGATTTGTTGATCGTACTCGGCCAAGCATTCGCGCCGCGCCGGCTCCGAAGGCCAACCAGGTATCACCCGACCAGTATTTATGGTTGTGCCGACATTGAAAATCTGGTTTGGCAAAACTTGAAATCTCATAATGCTCAAAACTGTTAGCTTGCAACACATTGATCGCTGTTTCAAACATGACCGCTTCAGCATTTTCTCCCGGCGTTTTCAACTCAGATCGATTGTTCAGCGACCAGAACTTCGTACCTTTCTCGATCGTCAGCGCGTACGTCGAAACGTGTTTGACTCCACATTGTATCGCGGTCTCCAAATCCGATTTCCAAGTCGCCAGCGTTTCGTTGGGAGCACCAAAAATCAAGTCTACGGAGACATTTTGAAAATGTGTTTGGCACTGCTTGATTGCTTCCAGAGATTGCCGACCGGTATGGTATCGATCGAGCTCAATAAGCTTCTGATCATCAAAAGATTGAATTCCAAGACTGACTCGATTGATGCCGCCGCGTAAAAGTGTTTTGCAAAGCTGTTCGTCGATGTCGGCAGGATTGGCTTCGATAGTAAATTCAGCTCCGACTGCGGAAGGCAACCAGTATTTAATTAGTTCGAAGAGTCGTTGCAGCAATGCGGCCGGCAGTTGAGTCGGCGTTCCACCGCCAATAAAAATTGTTTCGACCGATCTTGGGCGCTTCAAAAGAGCTAACTCTTTCTCAAGAGCGTCGAGATACTGTTCCATCAAATCGCCACGATTGGCCACCACGGCGAAATTGCAATAGCCGCAACGATGCTGGCAAAATGGAATATGGATGTAAGCCGCGGTCGGATTACGATCAATCCATTTGCAGTTAAAATTCGTCGTAGCATCGGCAATTGCTGTGACACCCAAATTCGCGTCACCTTTCGCTAGATCGTCAGGCTGATAATCCCAAAGCCGCCAAGCCTCTTTTATCCGAGCAGACAGCCCTAGATTCTCCGATGATTCGGTCAAAGTGTCGCGTCTAGCAGTCATGCCAACGCGCCGTCGAGCCAGGGGTACATTCGACCGTCGAGCAAATTCGGTATTCCGCGTTTCACCCACCGCATGATTTGAGAGTCGCTGTAACGAGTACTGAAATGCCCCAGGACGATCGCTTGATTTTTGAATCGATCCAAACGGGCAATCACATCGTCCATGTGCATGTGACCATGTTTGTGAATCTTTTCTTTGCGATGATTGGGCGCGAGAAAAGTCATTTCAGTAATTAATACTTCGGCTTCATACATGTCAGGGCAATCATCCAGTCCAGGCGGCGAAGTGTCGCCGGTGTAGGCGACTGCCGGAAGTCGAATTTCGTGCGATACTTCAACACCCGTAAGTCGGATGTCGCGAATTTGATCGCCAGATAATCCGAGGTATTCGGGTTTCAATTTCCTGCGACGTTCCCACACGATATAGCCTAGCGATGGAACAGTATGCCTTGTTTCGGAAGCCGTTACGACAAGCTCGCGAGAGATCTCGACTTCGTCGCCCGGCCTCAGCCCGACTAGCTCACAAGGCAGACGGCCTCGATCAAGCCGACTGAAAACCTTTAGCAACGCGGCCGTTGCATCGACTGCCGATTCGGGCAGATAGATTACTGGCGGTTCCATTTTCATCATGCGACGTCGGGCCACATAGACGGGCAGGGCAGCAATGTGATCAAGATGCGAGTGTGTGATGAACAACCGTGGCAATCCCATAAAATCCCATGGGTGTCCACCAACATCAAATCCAATTTTCATTTCGTTGATTCGCCAGTACGATTGGACGGCTGCACGGGAATAGCCTTCGACTGTCCAACGCCCCAATTGCTTTTTGAAAACGGGAATATTGGGAACAGGAGTCTCTATTTCCAAACCAACCGTTTCGTCTTGATGTTTTGCCATATTTTGAAGAGGCCGAAAATTTCGGACTCGCTAGCTATCTCTGCGATTTGCTTCACAGCGAGCAACTGCTGGATGCCCGAAATGTACCGTTGACGGTTCGGCAGGTGCGTCGCAGTGAAAACGCTAAACGGTAGCCTATTGAGCAACGATTCACTAGATCCAAGAGCTTCGATTTTTGCGACCGAGAAATCCTTCAAGAGGACTTTGAATTCTTCAAGCCGCCCGAATGTATTTTGGAGTAATACCGCGTTGCCTGGGCGTTGACGATCTCAATTCTACGATTTCCTGCTTGGGCAACATAAATAGCAGCGGCCGCAACTCGCAAACTGATAAGCAAAAACCATCCGGCGGATAACAAGACAAAGATCTTTTGCATAGCCATCGAATTTCGACTAATGCTCGAAGCAGCGTACACCAACATACAAAGCACCAAACCTATTGTCAGAAAAGCAATCACCGATCCAAACCAGCTCTCACCGCGAAGGCATTCATCGGTGAAGAAGATGCCCATCAGTATCATCGGGACGATCCACAAAAACAGTGCTGTTATGTGAGCGTTATGAAAACGATCAACTGGCGTTAAACCAATGCCGATCAAACCAATTGCTGCCATGATTCCAAAAAATGCCGTTGCCATGGTTCTCCACGATAGCTCTTCGTAAGCTCTCGTCGAAGCTGCGAAGAAGAACAAAAGCATGACTCCCAGCACTATGATCGACCAACTAAAGTAGACTTGGCTGGTCAGATTGGAATCGCCATTGATCGCCGAGTCACGACCTAGATCGCTGATCCAATTGCTAGACCAACTGTAACCAACCGAATTGCGATCGGTTAGAGTTCCGCCTGGGTAGTTTATCATCGAGAAATAGATGCAGACGCAAAACTGTAGCATCCCGGAGATCGCCGCGAAGACAGCAGATCCAAGAATGCGGTCGATGCTGATTGGCGGTCGAGAAGGTATGCGGCTCAACGGTAACCGGGACTGCGTCATGAAAATGAATCTGGAGAGGTCGCCAAAACAAGCAATGTCTTCAGTCTACACCAGTAGAGTATGAGAAGTCGCCAGGCTGCAAATGTGATTCGCCGACTAACGAGTCTTTGTGCCCGACATGTCTTCCAGAATTCGTCGAGCAGCTTCTACCAATCGGATTCGATTGTCCGTAGCCATCCGCTGCAATTTCTGATGCGCAATTGGTTCGGAAATCACTTCGGCTTGCATCAGTTCCACTTTTGCTGCATAGCAGATCTTCAGTTCGCTGAGCGTGTTACGGAACGTGCTTAGCTCGTCTTTAAGCCGTTGCATCTGTGCAAATCGTCGAAGCACTAAATAGGCGTTTGGTAATATCTCCGCTTGTCTGACTGGTTCGCTCAGAAACGACATGATGTGGTCAGCCATCATCAGTTCGATACTGGCCAACGCATCTGTCGGAGCAACCACTATTGCTGGAATCGCTTTGTGACCAGCAACTCGAAGTAGGGCGGTGATACCGTCTAATTCATCCAACTCCGCAGCAACAATAACTAAATCGACAGCATTGCTTATTGCCCAATCGTAAAATGCTTTTCCATTTACCCCTTCGCCGAGGATGACAAAATTGTGTTTACGCAGGATCAAAACAATCTGCTCTCTAACAGACTGATTTTTGTGCCAAACACCTACCTTGTATTGATTAGGACCATTCATGATTGCGATTGGGAATATGCACCAAGCTGTTTTCTAACGAGCGGCCACGTCAGAGTTAGGCGCCACTGGATTGTTAACATTCCTCACCAGCGGAGGCTGCCGTTTGCGCACCGAAATGCTACGTTAGAAGCCCCCTGCTTGACTAAGCATATTAACGTGCTGGACATTCTGTTAAGTGAACAGTTGGTCAGTCTGAAACAATTCTTTGCAGGCTGACCCGATTGCCACTTAGTAGACTTTTCCCAAGCCTCACATTTGCGACACTACAAGACTAGCTCTTCCGCGCATCGCGCAAGTCGCGGACACGGTCATGCATCGACTTGACTGCCGCATACTGATGATTTAGCACATCAGTGACCGCCGAACCGGCTGTTTCCTTAAGTGCTTTCTCATACTGCCCTTTGATCGCATCTTCACCTCGCTCCGCTTCGGCAAGAACAGCGTAGGGATCGTGTTCGTTGCTAAATACATCTCGTAACGCAATCATCGATCGGTGAAAGGCAGCGGCGAAAGAACCGCTCTTATTGGGATCTGCATCGTTCAGTTCGACATATTGGTTTAGCTGCGCAGCTTGCTTGTCGCGCTCCGCTGCGGCTTCCGTAAAAAGCTCGCGGAGAGCAAGTGACTCCGCTGGCAGTTTTTCGACTGCGTACCGAAAGCCGTCTCGGCTGTCGATATTCAATCGAGCAAGCGTTTGAAGATGCGATACGACGTTTGCTTCTAGAGTTGCAGTAGTTTCTAAAGTCATAATCATTCTCCCTATCTCTTGATTTAGAAGGTCTTGCCCGCTGACGGTTGGTCATTCGCCTACTAAAACTGGCGTTCTTGCTACTATGCAAGCGTTACGGACACCTCATTGGTATAACAGTCGCACATCACATGCCAGAAGGTAGTTAGGACGAAAACTTTCCAATCCAAGGCCCGCGAGTTGCCAGATTCGGCCCACAGTTGCTGGATCAACCCCCGGCTGTTTGCCGATCGAGCAATTTCGGTTTTGATTGATCTTTGAAAGGACGATGCCAACTTGTAGAAATCGCGAAAACCTGTCACCGTATGACCGAGCGAATGCTCATTTGATTTAACATGGACGCCCAGTTGACGTTTAAAAGCCATTATTGCGAACGCTCGACCCAAAGTTGGTTTAGCGGTGAACCTCGACATTAATCGCTCAGGAGATCGACTTGCCTGCAACAACTTACCCGTTATCACCCCGCCATTGCCAATGTGGCCTGCGAATCTATCAGTTTAATTTTCATTGCGTTGGTTGTGGTCGCGCGATTGGAAATTGCGGCCACTGCAACAATTTGACCTCGTTCACGCTTAAAGACAACATCTTCAATTGCGACCAATCCAATTGCAACGTTGCGGTGCAACAGTGCAGCAACCGACGCAAGCACTCCGTTTGCAATTCCATGTTGCAAATCACGAACTCGCGCAAACCTGATGCCTTGTGCGAATTCTGTTTACTGACGACGATTATTCCTTCACTCGATGACCAGAAAAACTTGGCTCGTTGGCGACGACTCGAAGCCGCCAAACGACAATTGCATTCGCAACTTCGTTCACTTGGCCTGCCTCCGTATGCTTATGCTTCAAGCATACAATCCATGCCGTCGCTGTCATATGAGTTCGTAACCAAAAAGGGCACCTCTGCTAATGGTGCACCGATCATGATGGGACACGAGCAGGGGAAAATCACAATCTTGATAGAGGAAGCGGACGGTTCATACCGAGAGCGAATTCGTGAGCGGCTTAATGAGCCTCAACGGACGTTGATCGGTCATTTCCGACATGAGATCGGTCACTACATTGATCTCTTGGGTATTCCATCCAATCGCCGCAATGAGTATGTCAATCTTTTCGGTGACCCGCTTGCGATGGACTACGAGAAGGCCAAAACGAACTACTACGAACAACACAAAGATTCTCATTGGAGTGAGCACTACATTTCAAGATATGCGTCAATGCATCCATGGGAGGATTTTGCTGAGACCGTTGACTGCTTTCTAGACTTGGCAGCCCTACTTCAAGTTGCCTGCGACCATGAAATCATGAAAATTTCAAATCCGCTTCAACTGGTCGAAAAAGAAATGCTTAGGCGATATCGAGAAATTGCGTTGCTGTCCAACGAATTAAACTTTTCTCGTGGCCTCGACATGCTCGTCCCTGAAATTATTTCAGAGCCGGTACGCAACAAACTTGCGTTCGTTGCATCGCTTTGCATTCAGTCCTAAAGAGCTCACAGAAAAAGCTTAGGTCAATGCCCGCCGTGTGCGTCAGCGGCATGTTCGTGAGCATCTTCAGCAGCGCCATGATCGTCGCCATGTGATTCGCCATGCTCCGACGAGTGACTTTCTCCGTGACCACCACCGTGACCACCGCCGTGGGCTTGGGCAGCTTTCTCAGCCTCAATTTTTGCTTCGACATCCGCCGCGATGGCTTCATGTTGAGCTCGTCGCGTCATCACCATTCGAAGCTTACTTTCCGTTGTGGGAGCGCCAAACGTAAGTCGCAGTTTGTCGTCCACCGGTCGCACATCGGTGATCAGAACTTCGTCAACTGAAGAATTTCCGATCGTTTGAATCATGATGTCCAGCAGTTGCTCTTTAAGCCCGATAAGCAGTGGATCACTAAGCAATTCGACTGGAACTTGCCGTAAGTGTTCCTCAATCGCTTGGCGAATTTGAAACGTATTGAGCTCAATCAACTGTCGGGCGTGAATTCGATGATTGACGGGCGCCAAGGAATGGATTTGCATCCGCAGCGGTCCCATTGAATCGCTGCCAGCGAGATAAAAGTGGCCTAAGTCAACTTCACAAGAAGCGTTGCGTTTGGCCTCTTTGGCTTCGATACGAATTACCGCAACGATCGTGCCGTGCAGGCCGAGCAGCACGATCACCAGCAATGCGATCCAGTAGCGTTTTAACTGACCAATCATTTTGGCAACCTTTTCAATTCAAACCTTTCAAGCGATTGGGATGCTTATTCGCCGCCGCTCGATAAATGGGAACCTGCCCGGAAGATTTCGAGCCATAAATATCTAGGTCATCCTAAAGAAATAGCCAAAGAAAATCGAAAATTCGTCAGCCAATTACTTTTTCTTATCAATTTGGCTGTCGAATAAGGCCAATTCACGTATGATTCCACCCGGCGGAAGAATTGCTGCTGGAGCAGCGTGTACCGATGAAATACAATCGGGACAGACTAGAACTACACCGAGTTTTTGAAGCCAATTACCCAAAGCCCAATCGCGAATGTCGATCCAAGTCACTCTTAATCACCGCACTGTTTACAAATACGACCGTCGAATCAACTTAGGACCGCAAACAGTCCGCCTCAAGCCAGCTCCACATTGCAGAACGCCGATTCTCAGTTACACCCAGCGAGTTCTGCCGGCCGACCATTTCTGTAATTGGCAACAAGATCCGCAAGGCAACTATGTCTCGCGGTATGTCTTCCAAGAGAAAACTGACCGCTTGGAATTATGCGTAACTTTGGTCGCCGATATGGCGGTCATCAACCCGTTTGACTTCTTTGTTGACGAGGAAGCGGAAACTTATCCTTTCGTTTATGACCCTGACTTGGCAGCTGACTTGGCGCCGTTCCTGCGATGTGAAAAAGTTAGTCCGTTACTGCGTGAATGGCTCGACTCAGTTGATCAAACCAGAGTTAGAACCGTGACCAAGTTGATCGAATTAAATCAACGTTTGCAGTCCGAAATTTCCTACACCATTCGGATGGAACCTGGCGTTCAAACGCCGGAGAAAACGTTGCAGATCAAACGTGGATCGTGCCGCGATTCGGCTTGGCTAATGGTGCAAATCCTACGCAACCTCGGCCTGGCCGCTCGTTTCGTGAGTGGCTATCTGATCCAACTAGCGCCGGATATCAAGTCGCTCGATGGACCGAGCGGTACCGAAGTCGATTTTACCGATCTACACGCTTGGGCCGAGGTCTATGTGCCTGGTGCTGGATGGATCGGATTGGACCCAACTAGTGGTTTGCTGTGCGGTGAAGGGCATCTTCCGCTTGCCTGCACGCCAGAACCGGGGAGTGCGGCACCGATTTCCGGCGCGCTGGAGCCTTGTGAAACCGAATTTGAGTTCGAGATGACGGTGACCCGATCTCGCGAGTTGCCACGGACCACGAAACCTTATACGGATTTGCAATGGAAACAGATCGATCAACTTGGTCACTCCGTTGATGCTCAGATGCGAGCCATGGATATGCGATTGACTGTTGGTGGCGAACCAACTTTCGTTTCGATCGATGATATGGAAGGCGAAGAATGGAACAGTGCGGCCGTTGGACCAAACAAACTTCGGCTCAGCAGCCAATTAGTGAAGCGGTTGCGCCGTCGTTACGCTCCAGGCGGCTTGCTGCATTTTGGGCAAGGTAAATGGTATCCAGGAGAATCCCTGCCGCGTTGGGCAATGGCCTGTTTTTGGCGAACCGATGGTCATCCGCTTTGGAATGACGAGACATTGATTGCGGATGAAGGTCGTGACTATGGATTCAAATATCGTGAAGCTAGAAAGTTTACGAAGCGTTTGGCCGTCAAACTCGGCGTGGAACCAGGCTGGCTAATGCCTGCCTATGAAGATCCTTTGTACTACATATGGAAGGAACGTCGGCTGCCGGTCAATGTCGATCCATCCGATCCCAAACTGGACGATCCCGAAGAACGCTCGCGAATGGCTAAGGTTTTCTCTGGAGGCATGTCGGAACCTGTCGGTGTTGTCTTGCCGTTGAAGCGAGTCTGGCAGCAAGCCCAGCAGCAACAAGCCGCTCAATATAAATGGATCAGTGGTCCATGGCCGGTCCGCCCAGAACAGCTTTTCTTGTTGCCCGGCGACTCGCCAATCGGACTGCGCCTGCCTTTAGATTCGTTGCCTTACCAAGGTCCTGGAGCGGGCGACCAGCTCTATCCTGACGACCCGTTCCAAGTCCGTCAGGCCTTGCCAACCGAGATGGCGTTTCAATCACGACGCCATTATCCGTCTAACCCTCAGCAAGCTGCAAAGTCTTCGGGCACAAGTTCGACAACTGACCTAAAGAGCCTGGAACCATCGGTTTCCCAAGTCTCAGATAAAATCCCGCTGACGCCGCTACCAATCACTGCAGACTCTGCCAGCGAAGTCGATCTTGATGCCGAAACGGTAGAGGAAGATTACGAAGTCGATAGCAGCGAAATGCTCCGCTATCCTGACGACGCAGAAAAATATCCGGTCGTTCGAACCGCGATGTGCATCGAACCTCGTGAAGGACGACTTTATATCTTTATGCCGCCAATTGAACGGCTGGAAGATTACGTCGAGTTGATCGCAGCCATCGAAGCGACCGCTGCGGAACTGAAAATGCCAATCGTCATCGAAGGTTACCTACCGCCGTTAGACAGCCGAATCGGTTTCTTTAAAGTAACGCCCGACCCTGGCGTTATTGAAGTCAACGTACAACCAGCAAAAACTTGGGATGAACTTTCGAACATCATCACTGGATTGTACGAGGACGCTCGCCAAACAAGGTTAGGCACCGAAAAATTCGATCTCGACGGCAAACACACTGGAACCGGCGGCGGAAACCATGTGGTTATGGGAGGCGCAACGCCAGCGGACAGCCCATTCCTGCGACGCCCAGATTTGCTACGCAGTTTGGTTGCTTTTTGGGTTAATCATCCGTCCCTTTCGTACGTCTTTGGCTCCCGATTCTGCGGTCCAACGAGCCAATCGCCGCGTGTTGATGAAGGGCGTCGCGATGCGATTTACGAACTGCAAATTGCTTTGGAAACACTACCGGATCCGAAGACAAACGTGCCCAGTTGGTTGGTTGATCGCAGCCTTAGAAACTTACTGATCGACCTCACAGGCAACACACATCGAGCAGAAATCTGCATCGATAAATTATTTTCGCCTGACAGCTCTACCGGACGACTTGGGTTGGTCGAACTGCGAGCTTTTGAGATGCCGCCTCACGCGCAAATGAGCCTTACGACTCACTTGTTGCTGCGATGTTTGCTGACCAGTTTTTGGCGTCGCCCGTACCGCGAACCGGTCATCGATTGGCGAGAGCAATTGCATGATCGATTTATGCTGCCGCACTTTCTTTTGGAAGATTTGACTAGCGTGATGGTGGAACTACAACGTGACGGCTTTGCCATTGATCCGCAATGGTTTATGCCGCACTACGAATTCCGCATGCCAGCAATTGGAGCGGTCCACTACGACGGCGTTCACTTGGAAATACGAACGGCTATCGAGCCGTGGTATGTACTAGGTGAAGAACCCGCCGGAGGAGCAACAGTTCGCTACGTCGATTCTTCAGTAGAAAGATTGCAAGTAAAAGCGTCTGGATTGGATCCGCATCGACATCAGGTTCTAGTCAATGGCTACATTGCTCCGATGCACTCGACCTCTTCTCCGGGCCAGTATGTTTGCGGGGTAAAATATCGCGCTTGGCAACCGCCTTCGTGCTTGCACCCAACCATTCCAGTCCACACCCCACTGACGATTGATTTGCTCGACACGCGCTCGGGCATCTCGCTGGGCGGTTGTACCTACTATGTTTCACATCCAGCCGGCCGGAACTATGAATCGTTTCCGATCAACGCGTTGGAAGCCGAAGCTCGCCGAGCCGCTCGCTTTAATACTTTTGGAACTCCGTCGACAAATCTAATTGGCAAGATCCCGCGGCCCAACCTTGACTACCCAATGACGCTTGACCTCCGCCGAGAATCGGCCCGTTGATTGGCATCGGAAGCTTGATTTTTGTGTAGGCCAACACCAGTTTTGGCCTACCATTTGTCAAACTTATTCGATTGTTCAGAATCAACTGCATTGAATGTAAATCCGTGATTAATTACTTATCACGAACAGTAAGCTCTGAGCTTGGAAACATCCGTAAGCCGAAATACCACAGCGAGCAAATCACGGCCAAGACGACAAACATTGCTATCGCAAACTCTCTTGTCATGGCATTCACCAGTTGTTGCACCGGTACTGCAGTATTGCGAGCTGGCTCTTGAACTAGAACTAAAAGTCCGCGATTGTTGACTGGCTCGTCGTTTTTTTCGAGGTTCCCCCCGGCCTCAGAACGCAATGGCAACTTGATACGTTCAAGCGTCGCAATCCAGTCACCTAAGTATTGCTTTCCTTCTGGATGATTGGCTGCTGGATCGCGGTAATCAAGGATGCTGCCATTCCTCAATCGTGACAATTGAACTTCATCGATCTGCAGCGTGGCTGGTGACCGTTGGTTTGCAGGATTCATTGACGAAAAAACTTCGCTACGTTGGTCGGCTAATTCACCCAACAATGGATGTTGAACGAGCGTCCCTTCGCGATTTCCAGGCCGCCCGTCGATCAACACAGCAAAACGATCGAGGTCGAGCTGTGACTTGGAATCTGCTTTTGCTACACCGGTATTTGACTCGGTTCCAAGCAACTCGAAATCGCCAAGATTGATCGTCATAACTAAAACCCCGACAACCGCCGCGCTGCGTTGCTCGACAACGTCGGTCGAATCGATTTCGCTTGCGAGCTTCAAATCCGGTACAAGTGCTGCATTTGAAAAGATCGGAGTTGCAATCGCGATTTTCCATCGGTCAGTCGTTGTCGATTTGAAGGGTGGGCTTAAATGCGTCGCCGCGTAAGCACGAACGTTCTCGCGATCAGCATCGACTTTTCGATCTTCGGCAGCCCCATTAAAGTAGCTGCGGTAAGCAAAATTCCAGCCAACTTTAGATTCCAAGTTTTCAGCGAACGCGGCGGCAAGCATCGTCCCACGGTTGTCGAGAATAAACATCGAATCGATTTTCGCTGTGTCGTGCACGATTTGGTCATCAAGATTGAATCGATCAAAGGTCTCTTGAAGATAGTTCTCCACAGCAACTCGATTTTCAGAATTCAAAACTTTTTGCAGCAGTTGATCTCGGGGTGATTGGGCAACCATTTCCGCGAGTTCGCTTGCGGTGAAATCCTCTAGAGCGGCAGTCAATCGAATTTGCAAGGCCGATTTTGCCGCTTCCGCTTCGATCAACTGATACAACGTCGAGATATCGCGTTCCATTGTTCTGGCAGCTAAACTGGCAGCGAATCCGTTGCTGCGACTGGCATCCATCTGCAATTGAACTGTGCTTTGATTCTTCGCCGTTGAAATGCCGCGCCAGAAGAACAGCGACATCACACACAGAAGCAAAAGCGGACCGACGACGCCGAGCAACAACAGTGGTTTACGTACCCGATTGCGTGCCCGCCGTGCAAACGCATCGAGAACTTGTTGGACGTTGTCAAAACGATTCTCGATCTTCCTGGCGAGCATTTGTTCGACAATTTCGAGAAGCGGTTTGTCGACACCGGGCACCCGCTGCAATTGCTTGGGAGGTGGAGCTGAAAGTAAAATTTGTCGGTACTTTGATAGTCTCTCCGGAAGTTCATTGGCGGTCTTCAAGGTCGTCAAATTCTCTGAGGAGAAGTAGGGCGGTGCACCGGTAAGCATACAATGCAGGATTGCACCCAACGCATAGACATCCCATCGAGCATCCGGCATGGCATTCAAATCCGCTTGCTCTGGCGCCATGTAGAACAGCGTCCCAAGGCTCGGTGTTTGATCGTTGGACATGCGGCTCTGCCCAAAGTCCGCCAAACGGGGTTGCATTTGTGGATCAAGCAAGATGTTGGCGGGCTTCAAATCACAATGCAGGATGCCACGGCCATGTGAGTGTTTGAGCGCGCTTGCGATCGATAGAAAAATCGCCAAGGACTGCGTGACACTCAAACGATTTTGTTGCTTGATTAATTGATCCAGCGAACCATTCTCAAGATATTCCATGACGTAGTACGGCGGTTCGTGATCCCAACCGACCGCCAGGACTTGAACTACATTTCGATCGGCTGCCATGCTCACCAAGTGCCGCACTTCTCGCGAGAGCAGCTTCCAATCCATCTTTGAATGATGAAGATAGAACTTGATAGCGACGGAGCGACCAGTATTCCGATCTACGCCAACCCATACTTGCCCAAAAGCACCGCGCCCCAACATCCGGTCAATGCGATATCCAGCGATTTGTGACGGGGGAACTGTCGGCAAACGGCTCAGCTCCTCCGCCCGCATTTGATCGCCAGCGGTCTGGTACTGCGTGTACTCATTTTCCATCCCGGTCACTCCCACTAACGTTCCATCAATGAGCCCGACTGGACACATGCACATTGCCGCAAAAATAACGTCTCGGCAAACAATGTTTCGGCGTTATTTAACGACCAAATTGACTTGTTGGCAACAGACGAACGCCTTCTAATGGTCGATAGAAGCTTGGCCCCATCGCAGAGTCCTGGTCATTTAAGCCAGCTTTGAGATTCCCTTCATCATTGAGGAAAGGATGGCCGATTAACTCGCGACGTGGCCCGCAATAAACGAGCTTTACATGCCCGTCTTCAAATAAGACGTTGCAAAGATTGATACCATGCGAGTTCCATTTAATTTGCCCATTCTCAATCGTTGGCGAATCTCCCATGATCGCGAAGTTGGCACGAGACAAGAACCGTGGCGTTTGGTACCTACCGTCTGAAAAGACGCCTAAGTTATACGCGTACGAACCGCCGATCCAGCGTTGCCAAGCCTTCAGTTGTTCATCGTTTGCAGCCATAAGTTGAGCAAGGCTAGGCAAACTGTCGACTGGACTGTCGTGAAGAAAGGTGATCGTTTCACTGCTATTGGGACACCAAAGGCAGTCGTCACGATTGAGCAACTGTTGGTTGTTCAACCGAGGTGCGTAGACACCTGCAAATGCTAGAGGACCATCCAAGTCAACTTCGGGAGCGATTTGGTCTTGACGGTGAAAAGCATAATCTTGGATCGCAATGCCCAAATTAGCGAGCTGGAACGCACATCGTTGCCGGCGAGCACGTTCTTGAGTCTGCAACGCCCAAGACAATGTCACGCAGCCGAATACGAGCACGGACATTGCAAAAACTGATAGCTCTAGCAAGTTTCGAAACACACCGCTTCGACCGGTACTGGATTCCAAGCTATCCACATCGATTGGTGGCCCGCTGAACAACCGCGAGAACATCTTGCAACGTGTGGCAGCAACGGCCGTCGAGTTAGATCGGCCAGAACCAATTGCCGTCACCGTTCGACGAGCTAGATCGCCGCTTGGTTCAGGCACATCAGCATCGCCCGCTTTAAGGACCGAAGCAAATCGCTGACGCAGATATTCTAGTTGACTCGCCACAGCAGAATCGCGTTCCACTGCAAGTTCAACTTGCTTCGTTTCATCTGCGTCAAGGATACCCAGCAAGTATCCCAATAGCATCGGATCATCAATAGGTGATTCACTCACGAGAGTCTGGCAAGATCAAAGAGTTTCATCGGACGACATGTCAACGTCAGGATACATACGCTGCCACGCGCTATTGAGTTTGATCATCGCATTGAAAACGCGACTTTTAACTGTCCCGATCGGGATCTCTAACGCTTCACTCACATCGGCGTACTTCATCCCTTGGAAATAGACCATATTCAGCAATTGCTGCGTTGGCTCATTCATCGTCGCAATCACAGAACGGATCCGCTGTGCAGTCTCGTTTTTAATCGCCAAGGCGGCGGGATCAGACTCACGAGATACTAGCTGCTCCGAAGCGGACCATTCACGATCTCCATTTTTCGAATCGATCGGTGCGTCAAGAGAAACGCTTTGACGGCGGCGGTAATACCGCTTCATATCGATCGACTTATTGACTGCGATCGCGTAGAGCCACGGTCGGAAACGACGACCTTCTTGATAAGTCTCAAGCCGATCGTTGACCGTGATGAACGTCGCTTGAAAGGCATCTTCCGCCATTTCCGGGTCGCCGATATAGCGAACAAGATATGCGTACAGCTCACGCTGATATCGCCGCACAATCGCCTCAAAATATCGAATCTCGCCTGTCTTGCGGAAGTTAGCGACCAAATCTTCGTCGGTCAATTGATCGGCAGCCAACTGCAAATTGGGCTTAACGGTTGTGTTTTCCGCTGTTTTTATCATTCCGTCCTCAAATCATTTCCCGCGAAGGGGCAGCAACTACAAGCCAAAACGGCAGTGCCGCTGCAAACTGACAAAATCAGCGTGCAAAGAATGCGCCGCAAATCCGGAATCGGCTATTTTGGTGAACAATACACCCCTAAAGTCCGCTCGACGAAGCACTCGGCATACATAGACGCGGCACCCGGCGTTTTATTTACGCTGGTTATACCCAAAAGATCAGATATTCAAACAATTTTTTGGAGCCAATCGATCATTTTTCGTCCAGAGCTACTGAGAGCTAAATCATCCAGTTCGCTTATTTGAGCCCAAACCCAAACCGTTCCTTCGCACTCAAAAGTTGCCTCGGGGCACAAAATTGGAGTGTTTTTCAATTCTGTTTGTCGTTCACGAACAATTGAACCATCATCAATTTCCTTGCTCGCCGCTCGAGAATCAAATCTAGCGACATGCAGCGACGAAGTAATTCGGTGGTGAGTCACGCTATGCCGAAAATCAGTGCCTTCGACTTCTAAAGCGATTTCCGAGCCGACAATTTCTGAAAGACGGCCCGTAATTTTTTCAAAAGAATGCTGATTTTTTGCATTAGTATTTTGGCGAGGCAAGTCCCATAAGCCTGCCCACCACTCACCGATTGGCCGCTTGCGAAGCAGAAGTCGGTTCTGCCCATCTATTAATGCGACGGCGATTTCATTTTGCTCCACGTAAACCGTCTTCTTTTTTGGTGCCGGAATGGAGTCTTGCAAGCCAGCTTCACAAGTTTTGCAAACTTTTCGGACGGGGCAAACCAAACAACTTGGGCTTTTCGGCTTACAAATCATCGAGCCAAGATCCATCAATGCGTGATTCAGCTCTGCGGCCTCCCCGCGTTCGACAATCTGATCGGCGAGGCCCCACAGTAATCGTTGGGACGTGGCGAGTTGAAGCGGTTTGTCGAGTAACAGAAGCCTCGCGTACAGCCGTTGCGTGTTTGCCTCGACGATTGGTGCGGTTCGATCGAACGCGAATGACGCAACCGCTCCGGCAGTGTAGCGACCGATTCCCGGTAAAGCCATTATTTCTGACAGAGTGTCTGGAAATGTTCCGCTGAAATCATTTAGGACTGTTTTTGCCGCTCGGTGCAAATTTTTCGCCCGACGATAATATCCCAAGCCTTCCCATTGCCGCAGAACTTCGCTTTCGTCAGCGGAGGCCAGAGCTTCGATGGTCGGGAATCGAATTAAAAACTTTCGAAAGTACTCGATCACTGTCGCTGCCTGAGTTTGCTGCAACATAATTTCGCTGACCAAGATCGCATATGGGTCGCGTGTCTGCCGCCATGGAAGCGAACGACCATGCCGTCGATACCACCGCAAGAGGTCGCCGCGAAATGCGGTTATCCATTCTTTATCAATCCAAGATGGCAGGTTCGGCGTTGGGTTGTCCTGCCGCTGGGTATCCGTACGCTTCATCTTGTCAGTATCGCTGCTTCCAAGAATTGGTCGAACACCAAAGAGCTGACGCGAATAGGTTTATTCCCACCCGCAATCAAGAGTAGTGAGAGACCGGACTTCGAACGGACTTTAAGGTTGCTGGCCAAGCTTTACGGTCACTTCTTTTGTAATAATTTGCAATGGTTGAAAGTTGCCGGGATTTTGCTCAAAAACCGGACGTTCAAGTACCACTTTAATGTCCTCGCCAACTGGAAATTTTCCTAGCTCCCGCCGCAAATCCTCGAATTGAAAGATCGGAACGCCCTGAATCGAGGTCAACTTATCGCCCGACCGAATTCCAGCCACTGCCGCTCCGCCACCAGGCGTTACCTGACCCACAACCGTCGAATTGATCGACTCTGAGCTAATACCAAGAAAACCACCTTTGCCATGTATGATTTCAACGCCGTCTAAGTTCTCACTCAACATTTCGATATCGGCGTCAGTAAGCTTCGTCCCAAAGAGTCGCAGGTTGCTTGTTACGGGCAGCTCAGAAAGTATTGGAACGAAACTTGAGTCGATCGGCGAATATAGAATCTCCAGCGTCTCAAGTTTGCGAACTCCAGTCAGCAACTCAAAATCTTCAACCGAAAGATTCACATCACGGAGTTGTAAGATCTTTAAGTTTGGTAAAGCTACCACGTTTTCCAAGACCACGTGATCCACAACCACACCAGTCAGACGAACCATTTCGACTTCAATCAGCCATCGCAGCTGACTCAGCTCGGCTGATGTTCCGCGATAGGAATCGTCTAATTTCATTAGGTAATGAGGCAATTGAGCGGTTACGATTTGAACTCGCTCGTTATCGATGAAAACTCCAAGCTGCCGAAGTCGATTGGTGGCCGTTACGGACTGCCGAATTGTTAAATCCGAAAGCGTATTCTGAGCCCTGGCAGAGGTCAGCGTCGAACCGACGGTCGCGACTCGGCGAAGCGCTTCAAGCGCCTCGCGCCCTGGCGATGTTTCCGGCTCACTGGACCATTCCGAAAGCAGGCGAACCATTCGCAAGGCCGCTTCGGGTGCGATAGCTTGCTCAAAATTCATGCCGGTCGTCAAACGTTGCTCAATCAGTGGAATGGCTGCCAACGCGTTCTGCTGCAGCTTCGAAAAGGCTTCTTCACGATTTGAATAAGACTTGTCGCCTAACAGGACCAGGAGCGTTTCAATTGCTTCGCTTTCAACAAGTTGCTCGTCAGCGTTTGCGACGTTTGTGAAAAATAGCTGGGAACAAAGCGAGCCACCCAAGACTACGATCGCAAATCGATAGAGCATTGGTCGTGCTAGCATTCGAATTGCCTTTGGATGAATCAGGACCATTTGGTTGACCATCATTATTTGACGTCCCAGTTCCTAAATTTTACGAAATACATGACCAGCTCTTCGCAAACAAGTTTTTTATGCATTGCGTGACCCAAAAGTCAGCCGCAATGAATGCTGCTTAGACTTAATTTTCCGAAGTTCGAACTAACTATCAAACGTTAGCCACATCTCTACTAGGCCAATGGCCTGCGGCAATCATCAAATCGTAACGGCTGCAACGGTTGCGCTGCAAGCATATTCGAAACAACCATCGAACGCTTAGTTTACATTTGATTGGCGGCATAGATACTCCGAAGACAAGAAAGACTTCTCACCGATCTGGAGGAAAGGCCGAGAGGTTTCAATCGTTTACGACGTGGTTGGAGCCCGTTGACGAGAGTTCCGCATGGATTGTGGAGCCCTATTAGCGTTTGAAAGACGAAATTTCGGTGAATCGCCGATCCGTCACCCAGCTTGCAAGGAGGATTCGCGGTGAAAAAACTTCAGTTTGATGGGATTGTCGCCCTATTTCTGGCTTCGTTTGGTCTGACTGGCGCTTCGTTCGCTCAGGCTCCCAATTATTACAATAACGGGCTAGCAGGAAACTCATTCCCGCTCCCACCATCTTCCAGCAACGGCGGCCAGCAATTTTATCTTGCTGGAAATCAAACCCCGGTTGGAACGAGTGTACCGCAAGCATATGTTGCTCAAAATCAAATCAGCAACTTGCCACCGGCGGTAAATGCAGTCCGTGAGCACGTTCATATTCCGCCTGGGAATTATAACGTCCCGGCCGGTGCCCAGAACATGCAGGCCCCGGTGGCGAACGGATATGTAGACTCGCAAATCGCTCCACAGCCTTACTCTTCAACGGTGCCTGCATCCGGGATGAGCAGCTCTCCGGTTTACAGCAACATGATGCCGGTGCCTGCCCAGCCGTATGTTGAGAGCTATCCACAATCAGTGCCGTATGGCGGCTATCCACAACAAGGCAATGTGGTTTACGGTTCTTCGGCTGGCTGCTCGTCTTGCGGAACGGGGCCGGTAATGAGTTCGGCGCCGGTCTATTCGTCGGTACCGAGTTACAGTCCAACATATGGACAGGTTGCTTCCTGCGGTGCTCCTACGGCTTATCCAAGCTTGAGTATCGTAAGTCCAAATCCATGGATTTTTGGCGCTAACGCTTTGCTTCTCACGACCGCAGATCGAGAGCATGTTCGATTCGCTAGCGACAGCAACCTTCCAGTTCCATCATCGCTGTCCACTCGCGACGTCCGCTTTGATCATGCAGGCGGTTTCGAGCTTTACGGCGGACGCTATTTTGGATGCGGAAAGTACGCGGCGATCGCAAGTTACTGGTCGATCTTCCCTGAAACTCAAATGCGCCAGGTCGACACCTCGGTCGGTGCGAACTTGCGGACCAATCTGCCGTTTACAACACGCGGTACAGCAAACCCAGCGGTCTATTACGGGCTAGAACTGCCAACGAGCAACGTTTATGACCGTTACGACACTTCGTTTTCGCAACGCTTGCGACGTGACCAAGACTTCCAAAACTTTGAGTTGAACTTTTTCTCGTTCGCTCTTGGTGGGGCTGCTCGTGCCGGTGTTGCAACTGGTGGAGGTTGTGGTAGTGGCGGGTGCGGGAGCGGCGGTTGTGGTGACTGCAGCAGTGGAAGTTGCGGCGGTGGCGGCGGATGCTTGACTGGTCCGACCGGTGCGTGCGCTCCAATCTACGGTGCACGTTGCAGCCCGCTTCGTTTTTCGATGCTCGGTGGATTTCGATGGTTCCGCTTCGACGATGACCTTGAATATGCGTCAAGCTTCACAGACAACGTTTACGGCACAACCGCTGACGATGTTTACTATCGCAACAATGTGACAAACGATTTGTTTGGATTTCAATTGGGTGGCCAAGCGGCATACTGCACCGGTCGTCGTATCAGCCTGCTCGCTGGAACGAAGTTTGGAGTCTTCTGCAATCACACCGACTACGCAACTTACGTTGGTACAACCGACACCGCTGCGACGATCATGTCGAACAATTCGTACTATGGGCAACCTTACTCGTATCGCGGCACATCGAATGATGTCGCGTTGCTCGGCGAAGGCAACCTCGGCCTAGGTATCTGCCTATGTAAAGGTTTGACCGCCAACGTCGGCTACCGAATCTTAGGCGTCAACGGAATCGCCACAGCACCTGGACAGGTACCAACTGATTTTGGATTGACCAACGACGCTTACAAGGTCGACCGAAGCGGCAGCTTGATCCTGCATGGCCTGACCGTCGGTGGAGCTTATAACTGGTAGTTCGCTGAAACTCAATACACTTGATTTTTAGACAAGCGGTGTCAAAGACGTGTTCTTTGGCACCGCTTTTTCGTTGGATGAACGGTCCGGAAATTCGGTACAGAAGTTTCGCTTCGCAAGCGGAATTGCAAGCTTCGGTCGCTCATGCCTCCGTATGCCCACCAAGTCTCTTTGATCGCTCTCAGATACTCTGCGTGCTCAGGCAACATACGCTTCATCGATCGGCCCAATTTCAATTCGCAATTTGGCTCAAAAGAACGATATCTCTGGGAAATTTTTAGAACACATAATGACTGAACCGCGACTCAAGAGTTGGGTCAAATGTTGCTGGACGTGATAGCGGTTTGCGACTTGCCGTTGCGCCAGAGGATATCACGATGGGACAAGTGGTTAGGCACTTCGATGATCTTCTGGCACCGATTAATTGTGTGCCAGCATCACACTATGTCGCCTGCTCTCAGGAAGGGCACTGCCGATTTCGGCGGGTTCATACCAGAGGATTTCGCGATCTGACCAACTACTGCCATAGAAAGCATGCGAAATCGATGTTTGCTCTCAAGTGTGCTCCAATGCAAAAGATTACGTCTCACAAATTTCCATAAAACCTCCTACGAGTACGCTAGGCTTCCGATCAATGCTTGGGATTATCGTCAGCCCCGTTTTTTGTTTTGCGGATAAGTTTGGCAAGCATTGCTAGCTGTAATCTTTGTTTTGCAAAGCGACCAATCGCTATCAATCACCGGATCGCGAGTTAAGATAATATCAGCGTGGCCGAACCTTCTTTGACTTGCTATGTCTGTTTTTATTTGCGATGCAGTCAGTGGACTGCAAAACATGTATGATCTGATTGAGCAGTCGAATTTGGGCTGACGACTCGATAATCAAACTTAACGTCCGACCGGCAGATCACTGACTTGGGCGGACCATCATTCATCGCTGATTCAAATAGAGGACGACGCGGATATTGAGCACTCAAGAACGGACGAACGCTTCGGCAGGAGAACGATGCGTTTTGGCGCGGCTTATGTCACCAGACATTTCCACAGCAACTGATCCGCTGGAAGAGTTAAAAGGACTCGCGGAGACCGCTGGTGCTGTGGTGGTCGGTGGAGTGGTACAGCGCCGTGATCGACCGGATCAAACAACCTATCTAGGCAAAGGCAAAGTGTCCGAGCTACGGACGTTGGCCGAAGATACTGACGCGGACATGGTCATTTTTGACAATGATCTCAACCCGGCTCAGACGCGAAATCTTGAACAAACACTCCAGATCAAAGTGATCGACCGTTCCGAATTGATTCTGGACATTTTCGCAACCCATGCCCAGACTTACGAATCGCGATTAGCCGTCGAACTTGCGCAGCTCGAATATTCTCTGCCGCGACTCAAACGCATGTGGACACACCTTTCCCGGCAAACGATGGGCGTCGGGATGCGTGGACCAGGCGAAAAGCAACTAGAAGTCGACCGTCGCCTTGCTGAAAAACGTATTCACGATTTGAAGCAAGAGCTGAGCAAGATCGAGAAACGCAAGCAGCGTGAAGTCGCTTCGCGAGACAATATGACTGTCTCTTTGGTGGGATATACCAATGCGGGCAAAAGTACACTGATGAATGCTTTGACCTTCGCTGATGTTGAGGCAGTCGACAAGCTTTTCGCCACGCTCGACACACGAACTCGTCGTTGGATGTTGCCTGGTTGGGGACCTGTTTTGCTGAGCGATACAGTCGGTTTTATCCGCGACTTGCCGCACCGTTTGATTGCTTCGTTTAGAGCCACGCTGGTGGAAGCTCGTCAAGCAGATTTGTTGCTGCACGTGGCGGACGCAAGCAATGCTCAGGTGCTCGATCAAATTTCGTCGGTCTACAGCGTTTTACGCGAGATTGGAATCGAAGAAAAAGACACGCTGCTGGTCATCAATAAAATTGACCAACCCGGCGCCGAGGATCGAATCCAGATGATCCACTCGCGTTATCCTAATGCAATCGCGATTAGCGCTCGTTCGGGCGATGGAATTGCAAAGCTTTCCCGCGAAGTGTCTGACATCTTGTCTCACGGCTTTGTTGAGCTGGAAATCCGTTTGCCTGCCGGTGATGGTAAAACGCCAGCCATGATCCAATCGATCGGCGAAGTTTTGTCCAAACATTACGACGACGAGATGTTGACGATGCGCGCCAAATTGTCATCGAAATCTGCTGGTCGCTTAATTAACGCCGGACATGACATCCGCGTCCTCAGCGGGATTGTCGCTCAGACCACGACCTCGATTGTCGAACCAGACACCGCTACGTTCAAAGCAATCCATTCAACGGCTTGGGATTCGCCCCGCCTAGAGGATGCGTCGTAGGTGCCCGCTCGTCGCCTCTCAGCTCTGAAAATTCTGGTAACTGGTGCGTCCAGCGGAATTGGACAGCAGTTAGCGTTGCAACTTGCCAGTCGCGGCGCAAATGTGCTTGCGACCGCTCGACGGACCGAACGCTTGCAGCAATTGCAAAACCAATTCGAGAGTTCTGCCGATGGCAAGCGAGGCAAAATATCGATTCTTCCGGGTGATTTGACAGAATCGAAACATCGCCAAGCGGTCATTGATTGGATTGAAGCCAACTGGGGAAGCCTGGATGTGTTGGTTAACAACGCAGGAAGCGGCGCTATTGGTCGATTTGCGGAGGCCAGTCCTGAGCGCATGCGAAAGGTTATGGAAATTGATTTTTTTGCGCCCGTCGAACTGACGCGACTCGCCCTCCCGTTTCTGCGTCTGGGTCAGCGACCAGCGATCATGATTATCGGAAGCGTTTTGGCGATACGAGCTGTCCCAAAAAAAAGCGAATACTGCGCTGCTAAATTCGCCCTCCGAGGTTGGGCAGATGCGTTGCGTTGCGAACTAGCTCGTGAAAAAATCGAGGTCTTGCAAATACATCCCAGCACGACACGATCGGAGTTTTTCGAATCATTGACCGATACTTCCAGCGCCGAAAAATCTGCCAGCATCGGAAGTATGGAACCACAAGCGGTGGCCAAATCGGCGATTTCGGCGTTGGTTCGATCTCGTCGCGAGATGATTTTGTCGCCTGGTGGCAAACTCTTGGTTTGGGCCTCAGCTAGATTTCCGAAGCTTGTCGATCGAATTGTTAGCTGGTCAAACTAACTGCCGAAGCTCGTCGTCAGTCGCTTGCTCTGCTTTGTTCTAGAGTAGGCCAGGACGGTTCCTGGCGTCCTGATTAGCGCCAGGAGAGGTACTGGCCTAAGGCAAATAGAAAGTCCATTCCTATTTGGCAGCAAGCCCCAAATTCCTGATTTGTATAAAGCACCAAGAGGTTTGAGTGGATCGGCAAGTTTGTCAAAATGACAGACGGCTGATTTGGCGGTTTTCTTTGACTCCAGCATCTCTTTTAAAAAAATCATACGATTGCAAAAATCGTTGGCGAGCTGGAATTTTTATAATGAAAGCGGCTTCAAGAGGTGAACCTTGGTTTGAAATGCCCGATTCGACAGATCCATATGGCGCGATGTTTGCTTCGTGGGTTGCCAACGTGAAAACACTACTGCCATTTCGCCACGCGAGTCAATTTATTTGACCTTTGCGTCGCCGCGACTTTGGCTTGAGAAGCGAAACTAATTAGTAATTCTGTCCCTGTTTAGATAAGGATTTCGCACGTGGCGAAGCAAATGGTCTTTGACGATGAAGCACGGCAACCCCTCCTTGCTGGGGTTTCCAAGCTTGCACGAGCAGTTCGAAGTACGTTGGGACCCCGTGGCCGCAACGCGGTCTTGGATAAAGGCTGGGGCTCACCAAAAATTACGAAAGACGGTGTTACCGTCGCGGAAGAAATTGAGCTGGACGACCCGTTCGAAAACTTGGGTGCTCAGCTGGTTAAAGAAGCCGCCAGCAAGACTAACGATGTCGCTGGCGACGGAACAACTACCGCGACCGTCCTAGCCGAAGGTATCTTCCGTGAAGGCTTGAAGATGATTGCCTCCGGTTCAGACCCAATGGCTCTTTCTCGCGGTATTGCTAAAGCGGTTGAAGCCGTTTGCGCCCAGATCACCAAGAACTCAATCTCGATCGATGCCAAAAGCAAAAAAGAGATTAAACAGGTCGCCACAATCGCTGGGAATAACGATCCAACCATCGGTGACGTGCTAGCCGAAGCCTTTCTGAAGGTCGGTAAGGACGGCGTCATTACCGTTGACGAAGGTCGTGGGAATGAGACCAGTGTCGAAATCGTCGAAGGAATGCAGTTTGATCGCGGTTATCTCTCGCCTCATTTCGTCACCAATCAAGACGAAGTTTCGGTCGAGCTAGACGATTGCCACATCCTGATTTACGAAGAAAAAATCAGCAACAACAAGAAGCTAATTCCGTTGCTCGAAGCAATCAGTAAGGCGAAAAAGCCACTGTTGATAATCGCTGAAGATGTCGACGGCGATGCCTTGGCAACGTTGGTTATCAATAAAATGCGAGGCATTCTCAGTGTCGTCGCAGTCAAGGCTCCCGGATACGGTGACCGTCGCAAAGCGATGCTCGGCGATATTGCTATTTTGACCGGCGCCAAGCCAATCTTCAAAGACCTTGGAATCGACTTGGAAAGCGTCAAGATCAGCGATCTTGGTCGCGCTAAAAAGATTTTAATCACCAGCGAAAACACGACGGTCGTGGCTGGCGCAGGAAGCAAAGCAGACATTGCTGGCCGAGTTGAAGAGATTCGTCGGCAGATTGAAAACACCGATAGCGACTACGATCGCGAGAAACTGCAAGAGCGACTCGCAAAGCTCGCCGGCGGTGTTGCACAAATCCACGTTGGTGCGGTGACGGAAACCGAAATGAAGGAACGTAAGGCGCTGATGGACGATGCGAAGGCCGCAACTCAAGCAGCCTTGGCCGAGGGCATTGTACCTGGTGGTGGCGTTGCGTTGCTGCGTTGCAAAGGTGTCGTTGAAAAACTGAATCTAACCGGCGACGAAAAAGCCGGTGGTCAAATCATCAGCAACATTCTTGACTTGCCTCTTCGATCGATCGCTGATAACGCTGGCGTTGATGGTGCCGTGATTGTAAATCGCGTTCGACATTTGAAAGATATCAACGAAGGCTACGACGCAAATGCTGGAAAATATGTCGATATGATCAAAGCTGGGATTATTGATCCTGCTAAGGTCGTGAAAACCGCATTGTCCAATGCGGCGAGCATCGCATCCCTTTTATTAACCACCGAATCACTGATTGCAGACATTCCGAAAGAGGAAGAAGAAGCAGCAGGCGGCCATCACGACCATGGCGACATGGGTGGTATGGGTGGCGGCATGGGTGGTATGGGTGGCGGCATGGGCGGAATGGGTGGCATGGGCGGAATGATGTAGTGACATCCGCGAATTGAGAGTCGCGTGGGCGTCAAGCCTCGCGACGATCGCTACCCGCTTGCTAAATTTTCAATCAGTTAAAAACAAAAACATTGTTCAAAATCTTGGAGTTCTCAGAATGGCTAAAGTAAATCTTCGTCCCTTGGATGATCGCGTCGTCGTGCAACCACTGGAAGCGGAAGAAACGACCGCTGGCGGTATTGTGCTGCCAGATTCGGCCCGCGAAAAACCGCAACGTGGCAAGGTCATTGCCGCAGGTCCTGGCAAGATGCTTGACAGCGGAACCCGTGGAAAATTAAGCGTCGCTGTAGGCGACGAAGTTATTTTTGGAAAATACGGCGGCAGCGAAGTCGAAGTTGATGGCAACGAATACAAGATTCTTCGCGAGTCGGACATCTTGGCCAAACTGGGCTAGGGCCCGATGAGCTAGGACGACTGAGAAGAAAAACAAATCAACTTAATGAACTGACAAAGGCATCTGAACAAAATGGCAAAGCAATTACTTTTCGATGATCACGCACGAGCACGCATGCTCCGCGGCATTGACAAACTGGCAAATGCGGTCGCTGTGACGATGGGACCAACTGGTCGCAACGTTATTATCGACAAAAGTTTCGGCGGACCGACAGTCACCAAAGACGGTGTGACGGTTGCGAAGGAGATCGAACTTGAGAACCGCTTCGAAAACATGGGTGCCAAGCTCGTTGTCGAAGTTGCTCAAAAGACTAGTGATCTGGCTGGTGATGGTACGACAACGGCGACTGTTTTGGCTCGCGCGATTTTCAAGGAAGGTCTTCGCAACATTGTCGCGGGGGCAAATCCAACTGCGATTCGTCGCGGCATCGATGCGGCGGTCACCGCTGCGGTTGAGCATCTGCAATCGCTTGCCAAGCCAGTGAGCAGCCGTGATGAAGTCGCTCAGGTAGGTTCGATCAGTGCCAACAGCGATAAGGTTATCGGTAACTTGCTCGCTGAAGCATTGGAGCGAGTAGGTAAGGACGGAGTCATCACCGTCGAAGAAGGAAAGACGATTGATACGCATGTCGAATACGTTGACGGTATGCAATTCGACAAAGGCTATGTCTCTCCATACTTTATCAACAACCCGGCTGACATGGATTGCAGCTTCGAAGATGCTTTGATTCTTCTGTATGAAAAGAAGATTAGCAATATTCGTGATTTGGTGCCTCTGTTGGAAAAGACAGCTCAAAGCGGCAAACCATTGCTGATTATTGCTGAAGACGTGGATGCCGAAGCGCTAACTTTGCTAGTTGTAAACAAGCTACGCGGAACGCTGAATGTCTGTGCTGTTAAAGCGCCTGGTTTTGGTGATCGTCGTAAGGCAATGCTTGGTGATATCGCAACTTTGACCGGCGGCACTTTCATCAGCGAAGATCTTGGAATTCAATTGGAGAAAGTGACCATCGAGCACCTTGGTCGCGCAAAGAAAGTGACTGTCGACAAAAACAACACAACGATCGTGGAAGGCGGCGCTGATCGCTCCGCTGTCGAGCGACGTGTGGCTCAGATCCGAGCTCAAATCGATCAAACCGATAGCGAATACGATAAAGAAAAATTACAAGAGCGTCTTGCCAAATTAGCTGGCGGTGTTGCAATTGTCAGCGTCGGGGCTGAGACCGAAGCAGACATGAAACAGAAGAAGGCTCGCGTGGAAGATGCATTGCATGCAACTCGTGCGGCTGTCGAAGAAGGAATTTTGCCTGGCGGTGGTGTTGCTTTGGTTCGTTGCAAGGAAGTCGTAAGCAAGGTCGCGGACTCTTTGAAGGGTGATGAGCGGGTTGGCGCGAATATCATTCTCGCAGCTCTCGAAGCTCCACTACGACAAATCGCTGATAACGCTGGAATCGACGGAAGTGTTGTTGCCGATGAAGTTGCTCAGAAACCGGCGAATACCGGCTACGATGCAAATGAAGGCAAATACGTTGACATGTTGAAGTCGGGCATTATCGATCCGTTGAAGGTTGTTCGAACGGCTTTGGCAAACGCTGCAAGCATTTCCGGATTGCTACTGACAACTGACGCATTGGTTACGACGTATGACAAAGACGACAAGAAGAAGCGCCTATCAGAAGGCACCGTGTCGTAAAGATCGCTGTTAACTTCACGGTCCTTTGCCTTGCATTTGTGTCTGGCAAAGGACCGTTTTTATTAGCCGTCTAAATCTAAATCGCATTTTAAAAACTAAAATAGCCGCAATACTTTAACAAGGCGATGGATGTCTACCAAACGTTGCTACTACGAAGTTCTTCAAGTCACCCGTACTTCGACTGGCGACGAGATTGCTAAATCATTTCGCAAATTAGCGTTAAAGTTTCATCCCGACGCGAACCCGGGCGATGCTGAATGTATCGCGAAGTTCAAAGAAGCGTCGGAAGCTTACGAAGTACTTAGCGATGGCGAAAAGCGTCGGCGGTACGATCAATATGGTCATGCGGGCGTCAATCAACAAGGCGGGGGGTTTCAAGACGTTGGAGATATCTTCGAGGCATTCGGCGATGCGTTTGGCGGTTCAATCTTCGAAGACTTTTTTGGCGGCGGCCGATCAGGGCGCTCAAAAGTTCGCCGCGGCGCTGACCTCCGATGCGATGTGACTCTTACACTCGAAGAGGCGTATGCCGGTTGCCGAAAAACCGTATCGCTGACTAGACATGTTCAATGCGGGCAATGCGAAGGCAGCGGCGCGGCATCGGGCTCGCAACCGGAAACTTGTCGCCGATGTAATGGTCGCGGGCAAGTTGTCCAGTCGTCTGGTATCCTGAGAGTTCAAACTGTCTGTCCATCATGTCGCGGAAATGGACGAGTCATTACTACACCATGTCGTAAATGTGATGGCAGTGGTATGGAACCAAAAGAATCACGATTGGAAATCGCGATTCCAGCGGGCGTAGACGACGGCATGCGTGTTCGAATGACCGGCGAGGGGCAACCCAGTCCAGACGGTGGACCGGCCGGTGATGCCTACTGCTTCGTGCGTGTAAAGCAGCATCCAATATTTCAAAGGGAAGGGCATGAGTTGTTGCTGACGATGCCCGTAACCTTTACTCAAGCGGCATTAGGTTTGAGTACGGAAGTTCCAACGCTTTCAGGCAAACAATCCTTCCAAGTTCCTGCCGGGACACAGAGCGGGACCGTGTTTCGGCTTCGCGGACATGGAATGCCTGATCCGCACACTAATGCAAAAGGCGACTTGTTGATTCAAGCGGTCATTGAAGTTCCAACAAAACTTGGAAAGCGTCAAAAAGAGCTTTTGCGGGAACTAGCCGAATTGGAACACGAGAATGTGACGCCGGAACGCAAAGGATTTTTGGATCGAATCAAATCCTATTTTCAGCCCGACGATGTTGTTGCTGGGAGTTGAATTGTATTGGTCGCGAGAACTTATAGACGATTGTCATCGGTTCTCAATAATTTCGGTTACTTGGCACTCATCAGTTAACGCTGATAACGAAATGCCCAGCAGTATACTAACCTTCAATTTGAGCATTTAAACATGTCGCAAGAACAGAAAAACGACAAGCGAACGTTGGAAGAAACAATTCAGGAAATGGAAGCGCAATACGAAGGCGAAGATTTCACAACGTCAGATAGCGACGTCGAAGCTTCCAATGCTGGAATTACTTCGGAACGGGACATAATTGCAAAGCTCGAAGAAGATCTTTCGGAGCAGCGGAAACGCGAGTTGCAGGCACAGGCAGAGTTGGAAAATTTCCGAAAGCGGATGATTCGCGACAGTGAGCAAAGCTTAAAATATGCCTCACTCCCACTGATTCGCGATATCTTAGATGTAGCTGACAATCTCTCCCGCGCGATTGAAGCGGCTTCAAAAGAAAGTTTGGCGACTGGCCTCGATAATCCGCTACTCGATGGCGTAACGATGGTCCTCCAACAGCTTCGCAACACTTTGTCGAAATACAATTGCATCCCTATTGAAGCGTTGGGAAAAGAGTTCGATCCAAACTACCATGAAGCGATATCACAGTCGGCTAGCGCAGAATTTCCAAAAGGCACAGTGATGTATGAAGCGACGCAAGGTTATCGTTTGTATGACCGTGTCATTCGTCCGAGCCAAGTGATTGTTTCGACTGGTTCACCAAATTAGCTGGTTGCTTATTTAAATTCGGTTTCGGTGCAGCCTTTTGTTAGACTTTTAGTTGCGTTAACATGCCAACCTACGATTATGAATGCGATGCCTGCGGTCATGCTTTTGAGTTGTTCCAGTCAATCATGGCGGAACCCGAAAAGACTTGTCCGAAATGCAAAAAAAAGAAGCTGCGACGGTTGATTGGAACCGGTGCGGCAATCGTCTTCAAGGGCTCTGGGTTTTATCAGACGGACTATCGAAGCGAATCTTACAAGCAATCGGCAGCCGCGGACTCAAGTAAAAAATCAACATCAAGTGGTGACGACAGCAAATCTGAAAATGGAAGTAGCACCAAAGCAAAGACTTCGAATTCTGATTCAAAAGCAACTGAAAAGTCGACGCCTACTCCAGCAGCTGATAAGCCAAAAGAAAAGAAAAAACGCTCGGACTAGTTCGCACACCAAAGTCGCGAATCTATTACTTTTGCTGCCGTTGATTGCAATCACGCACTTTGGCTATCATCTAAGGTAGATAGCCGTAAGAGAGTCTGATCAGAACTGCTAAGCAATTTGGCTTAACGAAGTGTTATCGTTCGATGCAACAGGCATACTGCAATTCGAACTGAAAATAGAAGTGAAATCGTCATGAAGCCAATTCCTACCAACGAAGCGATACGCAGTGGAAACGTGCACGTGCATCAACTTGCCAATGGCTTGACGTTGCTTATGGAACGGATGCCGCGATTACGATCTGCTGCATTCACCTTTATGCTGCCAGCGGGAACATCAGATGAACCACCGCATCTCCAGGGTTTGGCTGGTATTGTTTTAGAGATGATGCAACGCGGCGCGGGCGAACGAACAAGTCGCCAGCTAGTCGAGTCACTTGATTTTATTGGCGTCGAACGAGACAGCGGAATCGCAACGCTTCATTCGTCGATGTCGGCTGCGATGATCGATGAATATCTGTTCGAGACCCTTTCGATCTTTGCCGATATTATTCTGCGTCCCCATTTTCCTCTTGATCAGCTAGAAGACTCGCGTTCGACTGCTTTGCAGGAATTAGCCGCGCTTCAGGACGACGCGGTCCAACGCTGCTTCATCCGCTTGCGAGAGTGCCGATACGGGAACGTCTATGGTCGAAATGCATCTGGTTCCGAAGACGGGATCGAATCGATCGAGCTCAAAGATATCCAAGAGTTTTACCAGCAATATTTTCACCCCAGCGGCAGCATTTTATCGATCGCTGGTAATATCGAATTTGATGCAACGATCGAGAAGATTGAGCACTTATTTGGCACTTGGACTTCCACTAGTCATAAAACACTACCTTCAATTCCTGCCAACCGCGCGACCAGTCACATTGATGAAGAAACCAGCCAAACACAAATTGCAATCGCCTACGATGCAGTTCCTTACGATGACGAAAAATACTACGAGTCTCGGGCTTTAATTAATATTCTCGGTGATGGAATGAGCAGCAGACTATTTACTGAGGTTCGGGAGAAACGCGGTTTGGCTTACAGCGTATCCGCGTCACCACAGTCGATCGGAACGCGATCATCAACGGTTATTTACGCCGGTACAACGAGCGCACGTGCCGACGAAACGTTAGACGTCATCCTAAGCACTGTGCAATCTCTGCAAACAGGGATTTCTGAAGACGAACTTCGTCGGCTCAAAGCGCGTGTGAAAACCTCGCTTGTCTTTGAACAAGAGTCGTGCAACGCTCGGGCATCGCAGAACGCAACGGACTGGTTCTACCTCAATCGCATCGTCGATCGCAGTGAGGTTTTTGCAAAAGTCGACCGACTCAATACCTCAGTGCTGTTGCAGCACGCCAACAATTTTCCGATGAAAAATGTCACGTTGGTAACTCTTGGTGAACGCCCGTTGAAAGTCAGTCATGCAATTTAGGCACCATCGTTTGGCGAACGGTTTGGACATTGTCGCGGAAGTTGACGACACGGCTCTTAGCATATCGCTTGGCTATTATGTAAGTGCTGGTGCGCGACACGAGACCGCTGGCAATTCAGGTGTCAGTCACTTTCTTGAACACATGCAATTTAAGGGAACTGGTCAACGCAGCGCAGAACAAGTTAATCGCGAAATTGACGAGCTTGGCGGAAATTCCAATGCTTACACCAGCGAAGACCAAACGGTTTACTATCTTCACGTAATTCCTGAATTCCAATCGCAAGCCGCTGATTTGTTGACGGATATTATGCGTCCCTCGCTTCGAGATTCAGACTTCGAAACAGAGCGAAAGGTGATCTTGGAAGAGATTGCCATGTATGAGGACCAGCCGCCCTATGGAGCGATTGAACTGTCGATGGAGCAATTTTACGGCAATCATCCTTTGGCCAATCGAATTCTAGGATCGGTTGAATCCGTTGGTCGGCTTAGCTCGACAGAAATGCGATCTTACCACGGGCATCATTATGCGGCTAACAATGTTTGTCTAGTTGCAACCGGTGCGGTCGACTTCGAAGCTTTGATCAAGCAAATCGAACGAGCGACGGAAGAGTGGAGTTCATCCTCACTCAGCCCCCAGAATTATGCAGAGCGAAACGAACAGAAGCGTTTTGGGGAACATGTCGTCCCGATTGCGAGTCAACAATATGTCGTCCGGCTACAAGACGGCCCAAATCGAAAATCACCAGAGCGCTTTGCTTGGCGATTGGCCGCCAATGCAATCGGTGACGATGGTGGTTCGCGGTTATTCTGGGCGTTGGTCGATACAGGACTTGTTGATTCAATCGGGTTGTTCGCACAGCAGTTTGATGATCACGGAATCATTGCAACTCTGATGACCTGCACGCCCGAAACGGCGGTGCAGAATTGGGAGAAGGGCAGCGAAGTCATTCGTTCGATCAAGACTGAACCGTTAACCCAGCACGAATTGGAGTTGGTCCGAAACCGAGTTTGCGCGTCGGTCATCTTGGCTGCGGAACGTCCGAGTAACCGATTTTTTACAGTCGGAAATGGTTGGGTTTCGCGAGGAACCTACGAAACTTTGACTCAGACCGTCGAAAACTACGCTTCGGTCACCTTGGATCAAATTAACGCGGCAGCGCAACAGATCGCCGATGGAGTCGGCACTGTTACCTCTGTCGGACCCACTGGCGGACTACATTTCTCGTAAGGGCGTTTACCAACGCTAGCGAGTTCTGCGTCAACGGATCGTTTTTTGATTTGATTGAAATTTGCAAACGGCAATTCTGCCAGCTATCTTTGGAATAAGATAGATTATTGGAGCTGAAAAAATCGATGGCGGCTTCTCGAGTTGGCTCTTTGAAATTTAGTCGTAGTTTTTCGGCCCACAACTCCTGATCCCATCCTCAATCAAATAGCCGGACGTCACTGCGAATTATGGATTCGTTTACTATCGCAGTTACTTTTCTCTGCGGCACAATCGGTTACATCGTCTTTCGACTATTGCAAATGATCCGTGCGAAAAGTGAGTATTCGCTGGGTGAGAAAATCCTCTACGCGCCGTTTTATGCTTTTGCGAGGTTGATCTGGCGGGTGCAAACAATCCAATCGCAGAAGATCGCAGATTTGCCAATCACCGGCGGCATACTGGTTGCAAACCACCGTTGTTCATTAGATCCTTTTTTCGTTCAGCTTGCCGCCGGTCGACGCGTTCATTGGATGGTTGCG
>JBGSKY010000319.1:0-1685 GCA_041740995.1 Pirellulaceae bacterium | reverse complement strand
GACCCGAGAAAAAACGTCTTGCACTATATCTTCGACGTCAGCCTCCTGGATGCGTCGCTGTCGACAATAAGTACGAATAATCGGTGTGTATACATACTGGAACTGCTCCCACGCATCCACGTCCGCAGGATCTCTGACACGCATCAGCAAACTTGGCGAAGTGCTCGAAGCCAACGTATTCTTTCCTTGTATAAGTACCACTTGAGTCGCTGTTCTCTCAAGCGAAGTGACAATTCTTCTAAGAAATTGTGACGCATGCAACGATTCAGTAGGGACTTAAGTTAAATTTCTCGATTCTGGCCAGAAAATTAGAGAGAGCTGCCGTTTGGGTAAGTAGTTAGCCCAAGCGTGCCTAATCGCGGGTCGGCAACTCCGCGAATGAACGTATTTCCGTAAGTTATCCGCGTCTGTTGTTTTCTGATGAGGGTCAATTCAAGTCGGAATGGCTGACACTAGCGTGACATTGCGTGGAGTTTTTCAATGATCTCAGCAACCGAAGCGACAACACTCGTATCTGCGAACTCATTAGAATTCGCTTTTCCGTCTGAGATGAGCAGAGGCCTCGCAACAAGATCACGGCTTTAATGTTCTCGTTTCTTCCAATCATCAGATTTCATCGACGCGCTGAGGCCATACGCCAAACTCACCCCGAACGCTTTGGCGCCTTGAAACATTGAAACTCGACGCGAATCAGACTTTCGAATTCCACAGGTTACAACGATATCATGACACGATTGACATCATACTTGCGTTTGCATCGTTCGAACGTGTCAAAGCTGGCTCGTGCGAAAGCGAAAGAAAAACTGCTTCGAAGATCTCGGTTCGAGAGTCTTGAAACGCGTCAATTGCTTGCGGCAGCGATTTGGAACAATGCTACGCTTCCAGCGGATGTCAGTAACGATGCCGACTCATCGGTCACCGCCGCAGATGCCTTGCTGATCATTAATGAGCTAAACCAGCGAGTCGTGAGCGATCCGGCGACTGGTGCACTGCCTAAGCAAAGTGACTTCTCAGGTCGGAGCAACTTCTTTGATGTTTCCGGCGACGGGAAGGTGAGTGCTCTTGATGCGCTATACGTCATCAACCACTTGAAATTGCAGCAAAATGGTATCGCTCCTGCAGCTTCGCCTGGGCGTGGTGGCATTCATCCTGAATTAGCTGGTTCGCCTGTGATTGTGGAGGGCACCTCTCTGTCGAGTGAACTGTCTCGCGACTTGGTGATGCCATTTGCCGACGCTGCTCTTCGCGTTGTGTTTCAAGAACCTAGTTTTGATCGATCGTCCTCGGAATCGATTCGCGACGCTTTCGAAATTGTCGTGACGGATGCGAGTGGGAACGAGATCTTGTCGTCGAATGGACAGTCCGTTTTGAATTGGACGCAGGGACTGGGCGTCCAGGGTGCACCCGAGGCAATCGTCCAATCGCCGCAAACAGGCGAGGACTGGTCAGTGACGATCAATTTGCCTGAGCTCGAAGTTGGTACACCGCTCCAAGTGACGACTCGATTGATCAGCAACGATGGCGATGGCGGGTCAAGTGTCGTCTTTCGGGGCGTCGAATTTGTGCCCGCGACGGCAAGGGCGTTAGTTGACCCGCCCGAGCCACTGACAAGTCCAAACCGATTGGAATTCGATACCCATACCTTAGAAAACGTCGGTAACTTTTTCGTCGCCGACTACGGCCGA
>JBGSKY010000318.1:0-3728 GCA_041740995.1 Pirellulaceae bacterium | reverse complement strand
CTTTTCATCATCGGAAATCGCTGATCCGGTCGCTTCATTGGCGTCACGTGCTGGCGTCTTGGTGACGTTCAGATCGCGATCCGTCAACGTCGCCGTGCGAACTCCCGCGGGATCAAAGATACTGCCGACGCGTCCGCCATCTCGGCGGGTTCGTTGCCACGCACCGCCGTAAGTCGGGTAATCGGTGTCGCCACAATTTTGGCACAGCGTGCAACCGCCAGAGGTCATGGCGACCAGCAAAATCGCCGCGACGCCGAGTTTTCTTCGCGGTGCAATTCCGTCGTGAATCATTCGAGCCATGGCATCCGTTCTCCGAGGCAACGGGGCGGCGCGATCCGGTGACGCGTACCAAGTCCCCGACAACGTTATCGTCTTGCCCGCCAAGCAACATTAGGCAAACTTTAACGGTCCGGTCGTCTTTGTCGTCGCAAGCATATTGCATCACGCTACCGCCTAGCGACCGCTCCGCGTTGGCGTTCGGAAACGCATCATCAACCTGCCGGCGTCGACTGGATGGTTTCTTCAAATGGTTGCACGACAACGAAACCGTTGCCGTCGAACTCCATTTGAATCGACTCGCCACTGCCGCGTCCGAGGAACGTTTTCAGCGACACGTCAGTCTTGAATGTTGGCTTCAGTCCGCCGGACCACGCGGTTGTCGCGTTGGGGTCGGTGCGAACGGGTTGGCCTGGGCGAACCAGCAACGTGATCGGTTCAAAGTGTGTCGTGATCGCGATCAAGCCTGGGCCTTGCAGGCGAACATTGAAGAGGCCGCTGGAGACCATCGCACCAAGACTCTTCATCATCGTGATGTCCCACTTCATGCCGATTTCAAAGGCGAGCAAGTCGTTCCCGTTGACGAAGATGGTCTCTTCGCCGAGATACAAGATTTGAACCGTTTTGCCTTTGTCAGCGAGATACAGCCGTCCGCGTCCGGTTGCCTTGGTCAACCGTGCACCCTCGCCGGTGAAGGCTTTCTTTAGCAAGTTGCCGACGCCGCGGTCGAGCATGCCCTCGCGAGTGAATTTGATGCTCCCGACGTAAGCGACCATCGCCCCGGTCTTGATCCAGACTTCGCCTTCGAGGTTGACTTCCAACATCCGATCGTTTTCGAGTTGGAAAAAATCATTTGCCGAGTCGTCTTGCTGCGTCTCGCGAATGAAGTCTTCGATGGTCGTGCGTGCCATGTTTTTTCCTGATAAGTGTTGTTTGGGTACGTCATTATAGAAGCGGTACTAGACCAAGTCGGCGAGCTCGCGAAGCAGTGTCGTCGCGTAGGTTCCTGTCGGTAGCTCGAATTTCAATACCAGTGTTGAATCCGTTTCCCAGGTTAACTCAGACGCGATGGGCCGAAGCCGGATTACTCGACGTTCTTGTTTTAAGTTGAACTGGGCAAGGCCAGCGATGATTTCGGGAGAGCTTGCGGCGACACTTTCCTCGAACGCTCTGACTTGTCCAAAGGTAAGCAGCTCACCCGCGCCCCACAGGGGCGAGGTGAGTTCGAGCGTACCCGTTTTCACTCGTTCGAATTCATCGCCGCGTCGATTCTCGGGAATCACAAGGCTGCGATTATCCGAGAAGCCAAAAACCTCCCCATCCATTGGATGGTCCCAGGTGTCGAGCAGGATTCTTTTGGCAACGCAATCATTAAAGATGAAACTACGAGCCGCAGAAATGAGGATACCTCTTAACGCGCGGTCTTTGACTTCTATCTCACCGGACATGAAACGAATCGCGTGTTCGATGTTATTGCCGCCGCGACCAAAACGCTGGGGACCAAAATAGTTTGGCACGCCACGATTGATGATCGCTTGCCATCTTTTTGCAGCCGCATCTTTGCTAAACGTGCAATCACGCAGTCGAATGGTGAATCGATTGCCATGATGGCACCCACGCCGAAGCTTTCGCAAGTTGCGAGTGATGTTGAGTGCCCGTACGCCATCACCACTAAGGCTTTCTGCGGAAGGCGACTCTTGGCCAGGAAGATGTAAGCTGAACCATTGTCGCGTGACCGCGTTTCTATCTTTCAGTCCACAATGATTGACAAGCCGCTTTCGAATCCCGAGTTTTCTCGCAAGGGCGGTCGCGACGTCGTTGCTGTTTCGATCGGTCTTCTCAAGCCATACCAAGCAATGCTCACCTTCGCCGGTTGGTTCAAAGCCTAGTATTTCTTCGACCTGAAAATCCTCCAAGACTGACTTAAATTTGGCAGATCCAAGCGACTCGCCCAGCAGCCTCGGCGGATTGATCGGATCGATGTCTAGCGGTGGTATCATCAATGCTTTGTCCCAAAACGGATGAGATGGCGACGATTCACTACCGCGCTCACCAAACGGTAACCGTAACCGAAGGATCTGGGTGCAACTGCGCCCTGGGCAACGCCCCGCAACATTGGCTAAACTGGCACGACTGGTTTTCAAACAATTTTGAGGATTTGCGATGAACATCAAAACGAATGCATGGCGATCGTGTCTGGCCTCAACTTGTTGCTTCGCGGTCGCAATACTCAGCGGCGGCTTCCTGAACGCGGAGACATGGTCCGACACGACGGGCAAGTTTACGCTGGAAGCGGAATACGCGGGGATTGAAGGGAAATCAGTCGTCCTGCGCAAGTCCGACGGAAAAACGGTGAGGGTTCCGATTGGCAACCTGAGCCCCGAAAGCCGCGAGCAAGCGAAGGCGCTGTACACCAAGAGCAAAGCCAAACCAGCGGGTCTATCCGCGGCTGCGCCGGGCGCAGGCGGCTACGCGCCCAAGACGCGTGCGCACAACTTCACGCCACCCGTGCCACCGACGATTTCACCGATGCCAGATTTTCCTGAGGACGGATCTTTGCAGGAAACGCTCGACCATGTCCGCGAACAAGCTTTGGCCGGACACCTTGAGGTTTTCTGGTTCGCAATGCCGGATGATCTTCGCACGGCGGCCGATAGTATCGAGATTCGCGAAAGCCTGCGACCTTACATGAAGGACAATCTGACGATCAGTAAGGAAGTGGTTGATGTGATTGACAAACTCGTAGAAGTATTGGTCGTCAAGAAACCATTCATTCTTGGCTCGCCGATTCTTGCCCAGGTGCCGCCTCCGTTTAAGCCAATGATCGCTCAGGCCTACGATCCAGCCGTCGGAACGATTTATGAGTACTGCGAGTTCTCGGTGGCGTCGGATTCGATCGTCAATACGCCGATCACGGATTACCTCAGCTATCACCTGCCGCGGATCGGCGCTCACTTGCAATCGATGTTGAAAGTCGCGCCGCCCGAAATGATTAACCCTGTCATTCAAAGCGTCGTGGCCACGCAAGCCGACGAAAACAGCGGGACGATTTCCTGGCCCAAGCAAGACGGAACGACGGAGTCGACCGAGATGGTTCGCTATAACCGACGTTGGTTACCAAAGGAGTTTGCCGAGAAGTGGCAGGCAGATAAAGATACGTTCATTGAAAAAATGGTCGCCAATGCGTCGGGTGGTCAGGCAATGATGCAAAACAATCCCCAGTCCAAAGCGATGGTGGATTCCGTCGTCAAGCAAGCCAATGCGATGTTAGATCCACTGGTCGCAGCAAAATCGCAACAAGAATTCGACTTTGCGATGGGCCAAGTCATGATGCCTATCATGATGATGATGGGCGGAGCAGGTGGTGGCTGACCGTGTGGCCGAATGGAGGTTTTTGCGGCGCCTGCCAAACGCGTATTTGAAGAGCGGTGCGGCGTCTTCGACAGTGCTCA
>JBGSKY010000317.1:0-40281 GCA_041740995.1 Pirellulaceae bacterium | reverse complement strand
GAGAATAAACCAACAACTAATTCAGTGGCGTTCGATGCCCCTGTTCCGCCAAATAACGAAATGGATACGAAAACAAAAAATACGTTTGGTCCGAAAATTAACCAAATGCCAATCAGTCTTAGCGTCGAAGGTTCCGCGGATGCGATAGCCGAATATTTCGGTACGAAATTGTCATGCCACACATCTTGAGGAACTCGATCAGCGATCGCTATGTACTCACGCGTCGTCGGCTGGCTATCAATAGGTGATTCATCTGTTGGCATGTCATCGTTGGATCAAGGAATCGAGTTTTTGTCAGACCGTTTGCAGATTTGTCATGATCGCAAAATATTGTAACTGCCAGCTTCAACGCACGCAGGTCGGCGATTGACAAGTTAAGATTCAAATTTCATTTGGCCATTCGCGAAAGACGATGCAAACCGTGGTCTTGTCAAGCATTGCAAATTCTCGAGAACCCCATGGCCTCGTCGTGACGGACTTCGAATTTGGATGCAGCAAATTTGGGCACCGCTGTTTCATCTCAGCGTAAATCGTGTCGATGTTTTCGGTATCGATGGACAGTTCTGGTCTATCGAGGGCAGCGCATTGAGCGTTTGCGACGAGATAAGCTTTTGCTCCCTCTCGCCCAACCACGGCCATGTTTTCATCTTGGTAAAGGTTTGTGAATCCGAGACCTTCGACAAAAAATTCGAGGCCGTCTTGAAGGTCAGCGTAAAAGACTTTTGGAATCAGATTCTTAAACATGACTTGTTTCCCAAGCGAAAAAGGCCAGGAACGGTCGTGGCCTACGTGCAGCTATTTGGTCTTCGGAGCACAACGTAACAACCGGTAATTATAGCGTAATGACTGAGCGAAGAGGCCGAGACTGGTCTTAGCGTTCGTGGAACCACCGATCTGTCTTGTCAGGAGAGCAAACTTTTTGCTAACACCAATGACTCTGGTGGATGCGGCGTGGTTTAGTAGACAATGGCGTCGCTGCTTGGTGGATGGAGAATTGAAGTATGCCTTATGGAATGTACCTTTCGGCGGCGGGAGCCAACGCCCAAAACCACCGGCTAGAAGTCATCAGTCACAACTTGGCTAACGTCAACACGCCGGGCTTTAAGCCAGAAATGGCGATGCTAAAAGCTCGCAACTCCGAAGCGATCGAGCGCGGCGAGATGAGTCCCGGCAGTGGAACCTTTGCGGATATTGGTGGCGGCGTTTCCTTCGAAGCGACGAAAACAGTCTACAAGCAGGGTCCAATCCAACAAACCAAACGGCAAACGGATTTTGCGATCAACGATAACGAATCGTTTTTTGTCGTCCAACGCGGCTCGCAAGAATTCATGACTCGCGCAGGCGATTTCTTGTTCAACTCGCAGGGTATTTTGACGACGACTAACGGCGATCCGGTCCAATCGACTTCCGGTTCTCCGATCCAAATCGATCCGACAAAAGACTTTCAAGTCCATAACGATGGGCGAATTATGCAAGGTGGCAAGTCACAAGCGATTCGGCTAGCAAAACCAAACGAACCCGGCGACCTGGCGCGTGCCGGTGACAACTTGTTCAAACCGCTGGCTGCGGTGCAAAACGTAGACAACAATAAGCGACAGCTTGTCAGCGGTTTTCTTGAACAATCCGCTGTCCAGCCAACCGGCGCGATGATGGAGCTGATTGAGGCTTCGCGAATCTACGAAGCGAACTTGCGAATGATTCAACACCAGGATCAAGCCATGGGCGGCCTAGTTGGTCGCTTGCTCAAGGAGTAGTAAGTTGTAAAACTTGCTGAGCACTTCATTGCTCTGAAACCACTTCACGGTCGATGCGCAAGACGCGATGATTATTGCTGTCGCCGATCCACAAGTCGCCTTGTCGATCGATGGCTATTCCATGCGGGCGATCCAGTTGACACAGGAGCGGATCGCGATCAAATTTGCTGCCCGCTTTTCCAGTCCCGACGATCGTCTCAACAACTTTCTCAACAGCGCGATAAACGCGAATCGTGTGACTCTCCGTGTCCGCGAAATAAACGTCGCCGTTTCTCGCAATGGCAACCGCTTTAGGACCGCTCAGATCGGCCAGCTTGGCCGCTGTCGCGTCGGCGTTCCAACCCTTTTTGCCACTGCCGGCAAGCCATGTGATCGTTTCTGTTTTGCGGTCAATTTGGAGCAGTTGATTGCCTTCTCGCAGGGCCAGAACAAGGTTTTGATCGCGATCCAAATCGATAGCCCGTGGACCATTGAGCGAGCTGCTCACAAGGCCGTGCGGCTCACTGTTTGAATTGGTCTGACCATTTCCGGCAAGTGTCCGAATCGTTGCGGTGGCTAGATCGATCTGGCGAATGCGATGATTTCCGATGTCACAGACGAACAACTGATTTTGATCGTCGATGATAATGGAATGCGGTCGATTAAAGAGCGCGATTGTTGCTGGTCCACCGTCTCCGGCGAAACCTGGCTGGCCAGTTCCAGCGACGAGACTCATTAACGCGGTTTGCCGATCGACTTTACGAATGCAATGGTTCATCATCTCGACAAAATAGAGATTACCTTCATTGTCGAAGCTGATTTCATACGGCTCATTGAGTAGTGCTTGGTTGGCCGAGACGTTTGCCTCTTCAAACCCTTTACGCCCAGTTCCAGCGACTGTCGAAATCTTGCCAAGAGGGTCGATTTGTCGAATGACATGCGAGCCGACTTCGCAAAAGTAGATCGAGCCATCAGGACCAAGTTTTATTCCGAATGGTTGATCCAGCAACGCCTGTTCCGCAGGTCCGCCGTCGCCAGCGTATCCCGCTTGACCAGTTCCCGCGACGATAAAAACTTCGTCGGCAAACGTCGCATTTACGCTAATCAATATCGCAATCCAAGGCAGCAAACTATGGCGGCGTTTGGTTCTGTCTGGGACCATTTTAAATCGTTATTTTCTCTTCGCCGTTATTGACAACGATGCTGTACATTTCTGTCCGCCGATCATTCCAGCTTTGAAAGGTACCCCAATCGGTTTGTCTTCGAAGCTGGGCAAAATCGAGGTCGTGAATCACCACCGTTTCCACGTTCGCACTACATTCTGCGGCCACCGCATCGCGAGCAAACTCCTGGCTCGACGGCGTGAATATTCCCGATTGCGCATAATGAATATCGGCATTTTCAACGAACGGCAAATTGCCGGTACAACCGCTGATCGCCGCGTACATGTGGTTTTCGATACATCGCGATTGCGAACAAGTTCGAATTCTCAAGTAGCCATGCCGCGTGTCGGTATTGTAGGGCACGAAGACCAGTGAAGCGCCTTTCTTAACCGCCAATCGTGCAAGCTCAGGAAACTCGATATCGTAGCCGACGAGGATCGCGACCGTGCCGCAATCGGTCTCGATAACGTCGAATCGATCGCCGCCTTGAACGCCCCACCAACGTTTCTCGTTAGGCGTGATATGAATTTTATATTGTCGAGAAATATGACCGTTGCGATGAAACAGAAACGAGACGTTATATAGGACGTCATCTTCGACCACAAATTGCGAACCAGCAACTACATTGACGTTGTATCGAATTGCCGCTTCGCTAAAAAACTCCAAGTACTGCGGCGTAAATTTTGCCAAGGTTCGCGCCGCCAGGCCTGGTCGTTCCGGTTTGACGCACGAGAGTAACTGGGTCGTTAACATCTCTGGAAACAAGACAAAGTCGCACTTGTAGTCCGATGCGGTGTCGAGAAAGAATTCGCACTGTTTTCCAAATTCTTCGAAGCCATTGATTGATCGGACTTCGTATTGCACGACACACAGACGAACCGGTTCAACGGCCTGTTGTCGCGGGCGGACTTGTCCAGGCTGATAATCGAAGTTGATCCATTCTAGAAACGTCGCGTAGCCGCCTGATTTGACGTCCGACGGTAAATAGTTTGGGATCAGTCTTCGCAGCGCAAAACCGTTTGATGATTGCGCGGTAAGCACCGGATCGTAGAGCGCTTTTTCCAGAACACGCTCAACATACTCGCGGGCCGTCATTTCATCGGCTTTCTTGTGATAGCCGGGAATTCGGCCTCCGATGATAATCCTAGCAAGATTACGATCGCGGCAAATCTGTTTTCGCGCGTCATAGAGCCGACGGCTAAGCCGCATCCCCCGGAAGCTTGGCGAGACCATCATCTCCAAGCCGTACAGCGTGTCGCCTTTGTTTTGATGATTGCGAATGTATCCACCGTCTGACACTTTGGACCAATCGTGCCACTCCAATGTTGGATCGTATTTTAGAATCAGGCTGCTCGATGAAGCCGCTAATTCGCCATCGATCTCAATGACCAGCTGGCCGTCGGGAAAGCGTTCGATTTGGCTGGCCAGTTGTTCCTTGGTCCAAGCCGGCAATCCTGGAAAACAGATCTGCTGCATCGCGAGGAGATTGTCGAAATCGTCAGCCCTTAATTGGCGGACAACAACCTTCCATGAGAATTCATCGACGTTCAATTCCGTCATTACAATCTTAAGTCCTTGAGAGTGGCACATGCATGCGTTGTGCCGCAATCATGCTTTGCTTGGCCAACGCTAAAACGTTCAACGCGGTATACGTATCGTTCAGGTTTTCGACTCGCTGGACCAAACTGGTTACACAGCGATGAAATTGTTGCAGCAACCGCTGCGAGGCCGAAAGCTCTTGCTCCAAGCTCTCTTGATGACGCCCTGCCGAATCGAACCAAACCAGGCTGTTCGGCAAATCGACAAAAGCAAGTCCGTTTTTGCAACAAACCTGGATGGCTGCAGGAGGGCGAAAAGCGACCGCTTCGTGCCACTGGGCAGGCGTGTAGGCGCCGCAAGAAATTTGTGCCAAGACCGAATCGTCGTCTTGCTCTGGATCGCCAAAACCAAGCGAGATGACTTGATAATCAGAGACAGACAAATTCTGGGGAAAAGGATGCCGGACGGCTTGGACCCATGTCGGATCGTCGTCGACAAGGTAGCGACACCAGTCGATCAGTTCGACCAACTCTCGATCGGCTCGCGACGAAATCGATTTGGCTGAATTTTCGACCTCGTTAAGATCATTGGGCATGCGTCGGTGGCAAAACAGCAATCTCGGCGGGCCAAGCCGGGTCGCAATGAGCTCCTTCAGCCGAACAGTCGCCGGTGCATACCTACGCGGTAGCTCTGTCATAAAAGCGATCCCGGAACTTTGAACCCGAGCTTTGATTTCGTCCATCGTGTGTCCGTCAAGCTCGATGTCGGCCCCGCAGAAAACCGCTTTGCCTGCATCACAAGCGGCAAAAATCGGCATCGCTCCGTACCAGTCCGATTCGAGCATCAAAATCGCATCCAAATCGGGACGCAGCGCCATCGCCCGGAAACTATCCTCTTTCTTGGCGTCCATCTGATGAGCAACTTGGTCAGCCAACGCAGAAACGGAATTGTATACCGAGCGGACTTCGAATCGATCACGCATTTGCAGTAACAACGGATAGTACAACGACTTCCAATCGCGACTTTGCCCAACTAAACCGATTCGTAATTTCATAGATGTCCATCAATGGATTGTCGAGCCTCGCGGCCAAGGTTCGTCTACGGTGCAGCGTTTCGACTCCTGATCAACGCCCCGCTAGCCTTGTTTAGTTTAACAGGTTCGCAAGTAAAGTGTATCGACGCTCTGTTTTTCAGTCAGAGTGAGTAAATTTCGGTGTCATTATAAGTATTAGAAGAACCGGAGGGCTTGCGCCCATTCCGCTACGGTTTTATAGAGCAAGGCGAAGCATTCTTAGCGGTACGGCGCGAGCCGTCCGGTTCGTCGGCAAGCAAACTTCTTCTTCGGCAAGCAAACTTTGCCCTCGCCTAAAGAGCCCACCCCGCGCCCTATTTGTCCAGCTCAAAAACAGACTCGCCCTACGGAAAATCGCTTCCGGTTTGACCAGTTTTGGAAATCGCGTAAATTGTGACGACGATCAAACTCGTCGTTGAAACAACGAAGACGAAAACGACGACCGCACCAATCCTAATTCCACCTCGTTCGCCCCATCAGCATCACGCGAACGCTCGCAGCCAAGGTTTTGCTCTGAATCATGCGTCCATCAACAAGCGTTGTCATCACAGGTTGTGGAGCAGTGACGCCGCTGGGCTTAAACTTGGCCGATTATTGGGACGCGATCAAAATCGGTCGATCGGCGGTCAGCTTAATGCAACCGCCAGGAGTCGTGCTCGATTCGAATGGCGAGCAATATCGGTGGTACGGTAGCTTGATCGAGGGTTTCGACGCCAAACAATATGTTCAGCCTCGCAAGAGCATTAAAGTCATGTGCAAAGAGATTCAATTCTCTTTCGGTGCAACCATGATGGCCTGCCAGCAAGCCGGCATCACAGCAGGCAGTATCCCGTCAGAACGATTGGCGGTCTGCTTTGGTAGCGAGATGCTGTACAGCGAAGTCGGCGAAATCGAGAGCTTGGTTCGATTGTGCAGCACGCCCAATGGAGTCGATTTCGCGAAATGGGGCCAGCTCTTTATCTCAAATATCTATCCGCTGTGGATGTTAAAGCCTTTACCAAATATGGCCGCATGTCACATCGGAATTGCGCTCGATGCTCGCGGCCCGAACAATTCAATCGTCAGCGATGAATCAGCTTCGTTGATGGCGATCCACGAAGCGTATCTCCTGATTCAGCGCGGCGCGGCCGATGTGGTTGTCGTCGGTGCAACTGGCTCATATCAAAATCCGACCCGTCACTTGCAAGTCCCGGTTGAGCACTACATTCGCGATCAGGTCGAAGATCCCGCTGTGGCAGTCAAGCCGTTTGACAAGCATCGTGCGGGCATGGCATCCGGTGAAGGTGCTGGTTGCCTCGTGCTCGAAAACGAACAACACGCCCGCGACAACGGAAAAAAAATATTTGGCCGCGTCGCTTCAATCGCCAGCGGATTTGTCAAACCAAAAAATCATCGCAGCGGATCTTCACAAGCGATCGCTCAAACGCTCGAACTTGCGCTGCAACGCGCGAAAATTTCTGCCAGCGATTTAGACCATGTCAACAGCAATGGCAGCGGATCAGTCGTGCTCGACGCCACCGTTGCCGAGGGGCTCGCTGCAATTCAACCGAATTTGCCAGTCGTCGCGGTTCAAGGCGGCATGGGTAATCTTGGCGCCGCGACTGGAATGTGCGAGCTGCTCGCTTCGATCGCAGCGGCAGATGATAACGGGCAATCGCCTTGGACAGCTCACTGCAACAATGCCGATCCAAAACTCGCGATTGATGTATTGCGCGAACCAGGACGAAAAATGCAACGTCCGTACGTTGCGAAAATCTCACAGACGCCACACGGGCAGACTGCTGCAGTCGTTCTTCAACTGCTGGATCTATAATTCGCGTGGCCGACAACGCAAAACCAGTTCGTAGCCGCGACCGTCGCCGGTCTTCGTCATCGCACGGACCGAACAACAAATATCGACACCATCCAGCGCTTCGATCGCTGATCACTCAAGATCGTCGGTTGCTTGCGACCACGCTTGAACGAATGCAGCTCAGCGGCGAGCATCGGCTAGCCTTGCTGAACAACGAATTGCCAGACGAATTGCAAACGGAGTCCACTGTTGCTTGGCAGTCCAGTTTGCAAAAAGCGCAAGCCGATGCGGATCGTCGTTGCCATCAAGCACTTCATTTGGACTACGATGCCGAGCTGCCGATTACCGCTCACCGCAGCGAGATTATCGACGCAATTCAGTCGAATCAAGTCGTCATCGTTTGCGGCGAAACTGGTTCCGGCAAAAGCACCCAGCTACCCAAATTTTGCTGGGAAGCCGGACTCGGGCGAACCGGCTTCATCGGTCATACACAACCGCGTCGGTTGGCCGCGCGATCGATCGCCAATCGCTTGGCTGCCGAATTGCAATCGCCAGTCGGGCAAACCGTCGGCTTCAAAATGCGTTTCACTGACCAAGTGCAACGCGACACGATTATCAAGCTCATGACGGACGGCATATTGCTCGCCGAGCTCCAGCGCAACCCTTGGTTAGATGATTACGATTGTTTGATTATCGACGAGGCTCATGAACGGTCAATTAACATTGATTTGATTTTGGCCTATCTGAAACGAATCATTCCCCAGCGACCAGAGCTGCGAGTCGTGATCACCAGCGCGACGATCGACGCAGAGAAATTCGCCGACTACTTTGGAACTGATGATCAGCCTGCGCCCATTTTTCGCGTCAGCGGTCGAACCTTTCCAGTCGAAATTCGCTATCGCAGTCCGGCTGAAAACGAAAATGCGTTTCTCGATGCGATCGACGAGCTTTATAGCGAAGGCGACGGCGATGTGCTGGTTTTTTTGCCGACCGAGCGGGAGATACGGTTCGCTGAACGAACGCTTCGCGGCCATCTCACCGCTAGCCAAAGGATTCACCGAACCGATGTCTTGCCGCTCTTCGCAAGGATGAATGAAGCGGATCAACAAAAGATCTTTCAGCCCGGTTCGCGGCAGCGGATTATTTTGGCAACCAACGTTGCTGAATCGTCGATCACCGTGCCTTCGGTGCGTTATGTAATCGATTTTGGCCAGGTCCGGCTTTCTCGATACGCGCCTCGCAGTAAAGTCCAAAGATTGCCAGTCGAGGCGATCTCGCAAGCGTCGGCCAACCAACGAGCTGGCCGTTGTGGACGCGTCGCCGACGGGATCTGTATTCGTTTATACGACGAACAAGATTTTAACGGTCGGTCAGCTTTTACTACGCCTGAAATTCGACGTGCGAATTTGGCAAACGTCCTGCTGCAAGTCAAGCTCGTTGGTTTTGCTGGACTTGGCGAATTGGATTGGATCGAGCCGCCACTGCCTGATTCAGTCCGCGATGCCCAAGCGACGCTTGTTGAGCTCAATGCAATCGATGAAGACGGGCGACTGACGACGATCGGAAGACAGCTTGGTCGCTGGCCGGTCGATCCACGCGTCGCCAAAATCTTGCTGACTGCGTCGGACAACCGATGTCTGGCCGACTGCCTGATCATCGCCGCAGCCTTGGAAATTCAGGACCCTCGCTTGCGACCGCCGGAACAACAAGCGGCCGCTGACGATGCACATCAAAAATTTCAGCACGACGGCTCGGATTTTGGGAGCATCCTTTTGTTATGGGATTTTTATCAGCACCTTCGCCAGTCTGTCAGCCGTTCAAAACTGGAACGCATCATCCGCCAAACTTTCCTATCACCGGCAAGGTTCCGTGAATGGAGCGACGTCCATCAACAGCTCAGCAAGCTGACCGAAGCCCAAAAAATGCGCGTCGGCCAGCGACGTTGGATTCCTGCACCGTCCGCCGTAAAGAAACCTGACGCTCAGTCGTCGAGATCGCCAAAAAATGCTCCGTCGAGCGAGACCAAGGTCTCGTATAGTGGCGATGAATCCTACGCGGCGGTCCACCAATCGCTGCTCAGTGGATTGCTTTCGGGAATCGCGATGCGCCGCGAAGATGGCCGCTACGACGCAGCGGGTAAGTTGGAAGTTCAACTTTGGCCTGGGTCAGGCGTTCGGCAAAGTAAGTTCCGCTGGATCGTAGCCGCTGAGATTGTGGAGACTTCGCAACGCTATGCACGGACAGTCGCCGAAATCGACAACCGCTGGATTGAATCGCTGGCAAGTCACCTCATCAAGCATTCCTACGATGGTCCGCATTTCAGCACCAAAGCGGGCCGGGCGATGATTCATCGCAAATCGTCGCTTTTTGCGTTGCCGGTTTTGCCTGCCGACCGAGTCCCCTTGGCTGATGTGAACCCGACGCTCGCCCGCGAGTTGCTAATCGATCAAGGCTTGGCGCTGGGCCAGCTACAAAGCCGTGCACGGTTCTACGCTCACAATCGAAAGGTCATCGACGAGCTAGCCGAACTCGCCAATCGTTCTCGCGACAAGGGCCTGCTGCTAGACGAATATTTTCTGCAGCAATTTTATCACCCGCGAATTCCGTTACAGGTCGTCGATCGCCAGAGCTTGGAGACTTGGGACCGGACGCTCAATCCAGACGAGACCAGCGAGACGTCACCGTTTTTAAACCTCAATCAATGGCTGGCGAAACACTCGCAGGGCAGTCTCAGCGAAATGTTTCCTGACACCATTCGCGTCGGTACCGCCACTGTTCCAGTCTCGTATCGATTCGCGCCCGGCGACCAAGCTGACGGAGTGACGGCGTTTGTACCAGAGTCCGCGATCGGAAAAATCTCCGAAGACCAAATCGGTTGGCTCGTCCCTGGTTTGCTCCGCGAACGTGTCATGGGTTTGATTAAGTCGTTGCCGAAACGATTGCGACGCAACCTAACGCCGGCACCTGAAACATCCGACGCGGTCGCGCGACGATTGCTTGAAGCTGGATTTGCTGAGTCTTCGTTTTGGCAGTCGCTGTGCAAGATTTTGACCGAATTGTCTGGCGAGCGAATCTCGGTCAGTGACTTTGACCAGTCGAAATTACCTGAGCATTTGAAGTTAAATTTTGCAATCGTTGACGAAGCCGGCAGCGTTACGAAGCTCAGCCGAGATCTAGATTCATTGATCAAAACCGCTGACAAAGCCATCCAAGCACCAGCGGGCAAAACGATGGACGACAAATTGCTTCGCGAGCAAGCTTGGTTCGCAAGCAAGTTGACGGCCTTCACGATCGACGCTCTTCCCGAACAAGTCGTTACACCGGAGCGTGACGCGACAGTGACGCTCTTTCCAACATTTGTCGATTGCAAAACGCACGTCGATGTTGCCTTGTGCGAAGACGCCGAGCTTGCCGATTTTGATCTGCGATCAGGGTGCATCCGCTTGTACTCTATCTCCTTTCAACGTGAATTGAAGAGCCAGATCCGTCACCTGCCAGGACTTGCCGATGCCGCCATGCGACTTGGTCGCCGCGTCGCCCGCGCCGACTTGGAGCAGCAGCTTGGCGAGTTTATGATCCGTATCGCACTGGTGGAAGGTCGTCCGACGATTCGTACGGCGAGTGATTTTGAGTCACGAAAAGCTGACGCCATCCAGCGTATCTCGATGGTCGCGGCGGACCTTGGTCGGTGGTTGCCAAAATTGGCCGATGCCTTTCAAAAGCTGGCGTTGGCTCGCGAATCACACAAGTTTCCAAGCGAGCTTTTGATCGACATCGATGGGCAACTTGATCTGCTTTTCAAACCTGGTTTCATGCGGCATTACGCATGGCAATGGCTGGCCGAATATCCGCGATACCTGATGGCGATTCAACATCGGTTACAGAAATTCGGCACCGGCGGACAGGTCGCTGATCGACGGGCCGCCGAAACGGTCGATCCTTACCAACGATTATTAACTCAGCGATTAAGCGGCGAACCTTTGCCGCGTTTGGGCCGTCAGCCTTTGCAGCAGATTCGCGGTTTTGCTGCCGACACACTGGCCGAGTTTCAGTGGATGCTGGAAGAATTGCGTGTCTCACTTTTCGCTCAACAGCTTGGCACAAGTGTCAGCGTTTCACCAAAACGCCTTGACAAAATTCGGGAACGACTAGAACGTTAGAGAAATGGACACTATAGAGCAGACACGGAAAGTCATCCCAACAGTCGCAGGTCAGCCGACACAATCGCAGCGGCCACAAAACGGTCCGCCAGTGGGTGGCGTCGAAGTGCTGGGACATAATCTTCGCGTCTCAACGCTGGACGCGACTTTCTACGGCATGATGGTTGGGTTTGGCGAGAATTACGTCGCCGCTTTTGCAATTGCGGTCGGGCTCGGGCAAGTCACAGCAGGGCTAGTGGCCAGCTTGCCAATTCTTTGCGGTGGCATTGCACAGCTCTTTGCCTTTCGGGTTCTGCAAAACAATGGTTCTTATCGCAATTGGATTCTGTTTTGCGTTGCGATTCAAACGTTGTCGTTCATTCCGCTGATCATTGCCGCTTGGGTCGGTGCGATTCCTGCTTGGCTATTTTTTCTTACGACGTCGTTGTACTGGGCCAGCGGTATGGCTTCGTCGCCTGGCTGGAACGCATGGATTTCGCAACTTGTTCCCAGCGGCATTCGGGCTCGATACTTTGCTAAACGGACGCGGTTTACGCAGGCGGCGACGCTCAGCTCATTTTTGCTCGGGGGATTGATCCTTTATTTAGGCGGCAACAGCACCTCCAACGCGACACCGTACATCGCGATATTCTCATTGGCGTTGCTGGCCAGGATCGTCAGCGCGATTTTCTTGGTCAGGCACCGAACGACGGTGAAGATTGATACCGCGTCACTCGACGCAGTCTCATGGCGAGAAGCATGGCAGTCGCTGCCAATCGACACGCGACGTTTGATCCTCTTTTTGATCGGACTGACCGCTGCGATACAAACTTCGGGGCCGTTCTTCAGCCCTTATATGCTCGCCCAATTGCACTTTGACTATACAAGTTTCGTAGTGATCGTTTCAGCCGCATTTGTAACGCGAATTTTGTCGCTCAACTGGCTTGGTGCATTTGCCAAAAGGTATGGCACACGAAATCTGTTGTGGGCCGCTTCGATCACGCTCGTACCGATGGCCCCGATGTGGATTTTTTCGTCCAGTTTCTGGTGGATTTTGACTGTGCAATGCGTCGCCGGATGTGTTTGGGCCGGATACGAGTTGGCCGTTATGTTGATTTTTTTTGAAGCCGTACCACTTAAGCGAAGAGCTCAAATCTTGACGCTCTACAACTTCGGCAATTCGGTCGGCTGGTTTATCGGTGCAGCTTTGGGCGGCGCGTGCATTCAATATTTTGGGGCAACCAGCTTCGGTTACTTCTTCGTTTTCGGACTTTCAGGCGTACTTCGACTTTCATTTGTCGTTTGGGCATTGAGTTCGATTCATGGTAGCCAGATACGAAACGTTCGCTTGGATTGGAGCAACCTAGTTGGCGGTATTCGAAACACACCGACAGCACCGATTGACATTCGCGGTCCAATAATCACCGCATCCGAAGAGGAAGCCCATATCTAGTGCTTTATCTCTGCTCAAAAGTAAGATTAGCTCCCAGCCTGTCTACATGTTTGCTTACGAAGCTGGTCCACCCACGAGACAAGCTCATGGGGGTCCAAATGCAGATTTCGGACAGTAACCGATTGCGGGCAGTTTCAGATTGACGTGCCGTGCAAATCGGGAAGTTATTTCGTGGCAGCCCCAAATAAAGGCTAATGCATTCTAATATGAGTCACGCCAAACAAGCTGACCGGGGAGCGAGACGGCTCTACCCTACCTGCTTCTTGCCAATCGGCTTGCTCATTCGTTAGACTGGCTCTACTACCAACCAGCTAGAACCAAAATCAAACCGGCTCGATCGAATTTAAACCTATGGCGACTGTAAAAGCTGACACAAACGCAACCGCTGTCGATATCGACGCGCTTTGCGACCAGATGGCCCGCGATGCTAAATCGGCATCACAGCAATTGCCGTTGGCCAGTACCGTTGCCAAAAATGAATTCTTAATGGCCGCTGCTGATGCCCTGCAACAGGCCGAATCGCGGATTGTTGACGCCAATGCTCGCGACTTAGAAAACGCTCCGATGTATGGGCTCAGCGACGCAGCGATCGATCGATTGCGGTTGGACGGTAAACGCATTGCGGCGATCGCTGAGGGGCTGCGGGCGATCGCACGCTTGCCCGACCCAATCGGCGAGACGCTCGAAAGCTTCCGGCGGCCTAACGGATTGCAGATCAGCAAAGTCCGCGTGCCGCTGGGCGTCGTCTTTTTTATCTACGAATCACGTCCGAACGTGACCGCTGATGCAGCGGCTATCTGTCTCAAAAGCGGTAACGCCGTCATCTTGCGGGGCGGCAAAGAGGCGATCCACAGCAGCCAAGAAATCGTGAAAGTCATGCAAAGCCTGCTCGCAAAATTTGACTTGCCCACGCACGCCATTCAGCTTGTCCCGATTACAGATCGGGCGGTCGTCGGCAAGCTGCTCGCCGACAACAAATGCATTGACGTGGCCATTCCACGCGGCGGCAAGGAGCTGATAGAACGCGTGGCTACCGAAGCGACGATGCCGGTCATCAAGCACTTCGACGGGATTTGCCACGTTTACGTTGACACTCAAGCAGATCTCGCTATGGCTTTGAATATCATTGAGAATTCGAAATGCCAGCGGATGGGTGTTTGCAACGCGATGGAAACCCTGCTGGTCCATGAATCGATTGCGGCTGAATTGTTGCCGAAGTTACAGTCGCGATTGACGCCTTTCAAAATCACCTATCATGCCGACCCATCGGCGGCGAAGCTTTTGCAAACATCGACTCCGGCGACCCAGTCAAGCTGGTCAACGGAATACCTCGGCCCTGAGATGTCAGTCGGTGTTGTGACAAGCGTCGAGGCGGCAATTGCGCACATCAATCGTTATGGTTCAGGACATACCGATACGATTGTCAGCAACAACTACGCGAACGTTGAACGCTTTCTTAACGCGATCGATTCGGCTGCAGTTGTCGTTAATGCTTCTACGCGATTCAACGATGGAGGAGAGTTTGGCTTCGGAGCGGAGATTGGAATCAGCACCGACAAGTTTCACGCCCGCGGCCCCTGTGGCCTTCGCGAGCTGACCAGTTACAAGTACATCGTTCGCGGCAACGGACAAATTCGCGGTTAATAATCTTTGGATTTGACAATCGATTTAGGACGAAGAATGGAATCTATTGAATTGTCGTTGGCGGACACACCAATCGTTTTATCAAGCGATCGGACAGCGTTCTTACCTGGCACACGAACGTTGCTATTAGCCGACTTGCATCTCGGAAAAGATTCCACGTTCCGTCAGTCCGGAATCTATGTGCCGACTGGCGTTACTGAAAAAACACTCTCGCGTTGGCAAGCAGCCATCGATCACAGCCAGCCGACGCAGTGTTTTGTGTTGGGCGATATCGTCCACGCAGCAAGCTCGTTGATTGACGCAGTTTTTGATCAGCTTGATTCATTCCTGATAAGTCTCCAATCACAAGTAGCCATTCATTTGATCGTCGGAAATCATGACAAATCCGCTCGCAGCCGTCTTGCAGAGCTGCCCTTTGCATCGATTCAATCGCAGGTCGATTGCGATGGTTTTACGCTTGTTCACGATCCGCAAGAAGTTGATGCGAACAAGGATCCTTTTCAAATCGGCGGTCACGTGCATCCGTGTGTTAGGCTTTCGGCCCGAGGTTTCGCGGCAACGCGACTGCCCTGTTTTTGGGTACGATCGCACAGCTTAGTTTTGCCCGCTTTTGGTGAATTCACTGGCGGCGCGGTGGTGAAAGTGGCTGACGACGATGACGCATACATGATCTGCGACAACGAATTGATTCAACTACAACGCCGTCGCGATCCGCAGGCTAGCAAGGTTGACGCGTGATGCTAAATCGCAAGCCATCGAAGGTCGCGTGCGACGCGCTTTCGATCTGGAACGCGGCTGTCGATGCAGTTCGGCCAGAGCGAGTTGTCCGCAAGTCAATCGAAGTCAGCGGCAATCAAATTTCGATTGACGATCAGGAGTTCGAACTGGCTGACGAGTCGCGGATCTATGTCGTCGGGGCTGGCAAAGCGGTCAGCGGAATGGTCAGCGGGCTGCTCGATGCACTCAAGGAAAGCAAATGGTTTGATCGAGTCAGCGGCTGGGTCAACGCTGTCGGCGAGCCCAATTCTGGTCATGTTTTGCAATCGATCGTAATTCATCCGTCGCGTTCAATCGGCAGCAATTTCCCGACATCTGCCGCAGTGGTGGGGACTCGACGAATCATCGAGATCGTCTCACAAGCCAAGCCGCACGATTTGGTGGTTTGTCTGATCAGCGGCGGCGGTTCCAGCCTGTTGGTTGATCCGATCGCATCGGTAACGCTCGCCGACAAGATCGACGTCACGCGAACCTTAAGTCTTGCCGGGGCGAGCATTCATGAGCTTAACTGCGTTCGTCGCGTGCTGAGCAATATCAAAGGCGGCGGCTTGTTGCGACACTGCCGCAGCAATCAACTTGTCAGCTTAATTATTTCCGACGTCTTGGATGACGACTTGGCGACGATCGCGTCAGGGCCAACCTGTGCAACTTGCTCGCCAGACTGGGAACAAGCGATGCAAGTAATGATCGATCGGCTATCGCCTGCGCATTCCCTGGTTAGAAAGATGAGCGCTTGGCGAACTTCCGCTGTTTCGTCGGCGGTGAAGGCAAACACGCCGCGACATTTCGCCAACCTTATTTTGGCGAACAACGTGACAGCAGTTGACGCGGCGGGCGTCAAAGCGGTCGAACTGGGCTATCGATATCACTTGCAATGTTATCGCCGCAGCGAGGGCGACGCAGTTGTCGTCGGTGACCGCATGGTTGGCGGACTGATGAATCTGGTAAGTCAAAATGCAGTCGATTGCAACATCGAAGGCGGAGAGCCGACGGTCGATCTTTCGATGCTTGGCGCGGTGCAACTTGGTCGTGGAGGGCGGAATCAACATATAGTTTTGTCTGCCGCGTTACGATTGTTGTACCTACCAGGAACGATCTCACGCGAGTTTGATTTTTGCCTCTTGTCCGGCGGGACTGACGGTGAAGACGGCAGCACACCAGTCGCGGGAGCTTGGATTGATCGGCAATCGATGTCGTGGATTGGTGCACACGAAGAACAGATTCGTGACGCGAAGCGACGTTTCGATTCACATTCAATTTTTCGAGAGCTTGGTACAATGATCGATTGTGGGATGACCGGAACCAATGTCTGTGACGTCCGCGTCGTGTTGGTCAGGAAGAAGGATTGAATGCTCATTGCCATTACTTGTGCGAGCTTGCAAGTGTTGTGCTAAGTAGACTAAGCGTTGGCCTTCCAAGTGTTCCAATAAAATCGATGACAGTACGAAAATCCAAAAAAGCTATTCCCGAAATTGTAAGTCGTCCAGCGATTCGGTTGCGCGGCGGACGCGCGCACAATCTTAAAAGCGTCGACGTTGATGTGCCACTTGGCTCTTTGACAGTAATTTGCGGAGTGAGCGGCAGCGGCAAGACGTCGCTAGCCTTTGACACGTTGTACGCCGAAGGTCAGCGACGATACATCGAAAGTTTTTCGTCTTATGCGCGGCAGTTTCTCGAGCGACTGGATCGACCGGAATACGACACCCTCGAGAACTTGCCGCCCGCGATCGCAGTGTCGCGGAAGGGAGCGTCGCGGAATAATCGCAGCATCGTCAGCTCGTCAGCCGAGATCGATGACTACTTGCGATTGCTCTTTGCAAAGATAGCCGAGCTGCGTTGCATCGATTGCGGTCACGAAGTCATACGACAAAACGCGTCCAACGTGCTCGCCTGGACAGCCAGCTTGCCGACGTCAATCCGAGCCATGGTCAGTTTCACGTTGAAATGGGACGACGCAACTGATCTGGCGTTGCAACTGGCGCATTTGCAGTCGTCTGGATTCGTTCGGATTATCGTCGCTGAAAAATCTTTTAGCCTTTCAGATGACGATCGAACGGCTTTAGTCGCCGCCGTTAATGAGAAATCTGAAGTCGCGATTGTGGTTGATCGTTTGCAGATGGGCCAGGATCTTGATCGATGGTCCGAAGCACTTGAAACAGCATTTGCGTGGGGCGAAGGTAAAGCTGAGTTGCTAGTGCTAAAAGATCCAGAAGGCGATATTTTGTCGGAACTGCAACCGCCAGCAGCGGGGTTGGTCATCGATGGTCGAGCGTATTGGCAATATCATTTCCATGAAGACTTGATTTGCAATCACTGCGGTCGGCAATATCCTACGCCTGATCAGCGCTTGTTTTCGTTCAACTCTCCGATTGGTGCCTGCGAACGATGCGAAGGATTGGCCGAAGTCCAAGAACTGGATATGAAGAAGATCGTGCCTGACGAAAGCAAATCGCTGCGTCAAGGCGCTATCGCACCATGGACAACTCCGGCATATTCGCACGAGCTGGATGAGCTTTTAGCGTTGGCTAAATCTGTCAAACTCGACGTCGACGCGCCCTACTCAAAGCTTACCAAGTCACAGCGCGCAATAGTTATGGATGGCGTGCCGGCCAGGGATTTCGGTGGCTTGAAGGGATTCTTTCGTTGGCTTGAAAAGAAGAAATACAAGATGCACATCCGCATCTTTGCCGCCCGCTGGCACTCTTATCTGCCTTGTCCTCAATGCAACGGTCAGCGTTTACGTCCGGAGTCGTTGGCGTTTCATATCGCTGGACAGAACATCGCCCAGCTTAACGCAATGACAGTTGGACAGCTGCAAAAATTTCTGGCTGAGCTGTCACTCGATTCGGTGCGAGCGAAAACCGCCAGCTCTATTGTGCAGCAGTTAAGCGGTCGACTAAGCTATCTCGCTGACGTTGGGCTTGAATACCTACAGCTTGATCGCCCGCTTCGGACGCTGAGTGGTGGTGAGGTGACGCGGGTCAATTTGACGAGCGTTCTCGGTTCGAATCTTGTCAGTATGTTGTACGTTCTCGACGAACCGACAGTGGGACTTCATGCTGACGATAGTCAACGCTTGATCGACGTGATATGCAGGCTTCGCGATCGCGGCAATACGGTTCTGGTTGTTGAACACGAACCGCCGCTGATCGAGCAGGCAGACTATTTGCTGGAGGTCGGACCGCTGGCCGGTCGGCTGGGCGGCGAGATTGTTTTTTCCGGACCACCGTCACAACTCGCGAAGGCCAAAACGCTGACGTCAAGCTATCTGTACGACGCAACTCGGAACATCGCACTGCGCCGCAATCGGGCAGCAACAGATTTCATCACGCTGAGTGGTGCTTGTGGTCATAACTTGCAAAACATTGACGTCGAATTTCCGCAACAAGTTTTCTGTGTTGTCAGCGGCGTCAGCGGCAGCGGAAAAAGCTCGTTGGTCAACGAAACGTTTGTGCCGGCAATCCAGCAGCGATTAGGGATGCCAACTGACGAACCGTTGCCATTTGACAAGCTGGCCGGTTCGCTTCGATTTGATGATTGCATAATGATCGATCAAGGCATCTCCGGTCGATCGACGCGGAGTGTGCCGGTCACGATGGTGAAAGCGTTCGACGAAATCCGCTCGCTCTTTAGCCAGACTCGCGATGCCGTTTCGCGAAACATGACACCGAGCAATTTTTCATTCAATAGTGCCGAAGGCCGATGTCCCAAATGTGAAGGGATCGGTTATCTCGAAATCGATATGATTTTTTTGGCGGATGTCCAAGTGGTTTGTCCTGATTGTCATGGTCAGCGGTTTTGTCCAGAGGTGCTGGCCGTTCGATATCGCGATCGAACGATTTCTGATGTGTTGCGGATGAGCGTCCAAGAGGCGAACGATTTTTTTCGAGGCACTCCGAAGATCCAGGATCGCTTGGCCGTTTTGAGCGAAGTCGGGCTTGACTATATCGAGCTTGGTCAGCCGACGTCGACCCTTTCGGCGGGCGAATCGCAGCGACTGCGGCTGGCGAATTTTCTGTTAAACGTATCGAATCGTTCGACGTTGATCGTGATGGACGAACCAACAACGGGGCTGCATTTTTATGACGTCGAAAAATTGATTCAGTGTTTGCAAAAGCTTGTTGATCGTGGACACAGTTTGATTGTCGTCGAGCACAACGAGCAATTTTTGAACGCGGCAGATTGGATTATCGACATCGGCCCTGGCTCCGCAACGCGCGGCGGGCGGGTGGTCGTCGCCGGGCCGCCAAGTACAATTAGCGCTTGTAAGGAATCCAAGACCGGTTACTTCATAACGCAATCGCTAGGTCAATAGAGCAAACCAGCGGTGCGTTAATGCGACAATACAAAAGACAATCGCACGAGCTGTCCGAATGAAACTTGGACCGGGCTGCTAAAGGAGCCCTGAACGAAGAATTTTCGCGGCCAGGAAAGTCGCGGCTATTGATCAGCCAACTAACAGCCAACTATTTAAAGAGAATTTCATGAAAGTTTCATCCCACCGTTTCGTTCGTATTGCCGCGCTTTCGTTGTTCTCGCTGATTGCCGGAAACGGACTGCAAAGCCACGCACAGGAAAAAGACATAGCATCGGCGGAAGGAGCTGCGACGCTACAATTCGTCGACTTGTTCGATGGAAAAACTCTCGATGGCTGGAACGTCAAAGGGGGCAACGCGAAATATTCGGTTGAAGACGGCGTAATCGTTGGGACCAGTGTTCCAAATACCGAGAACACGTTTCTGTGCACCGATAAGAGCTTCAAGGATTTTGTGCTTGAGTACGAAACGATCGTCGATCCACGGCTCAACAGCGGCGTGATGTTCCGAGCCCTGGTGTTCGATACCGAAACGATGGTTGAAGTCGGCGAAGGAGGTAAGCCGCGCAAAATCCCAGCTGGCCGCGTGCATGGTTACCAGTCGGAACTGGATGCGAATAAATTGGATCGATCGTGGATGGGCGGCATTTACGATGAAGCTCGGCGCGGCTGGATATTTCCTGGCACAATTGGCGGCGATCCGAAGGCGTTTACAGCTCAAGGACAGCAATTGTACAAACCAGAAGAATGGAACAGCTTCCGGGTTGAAGCCGTTGGTGATCACATTCGAACTTTTATGAACGGCGAATTACGCGCCGACTTTCACGATGACATGACGGCGGAAGGATTCATCGGCTTGCAAGTTCACGGCGTTGGCAAAAGCGAGGATGCCTTCTGGGCCAAATGGCGCAACATCCGCATCGCGGAAATGGAATAGGGCTGGCTTAGAGTAGAGAGTCTTATCTAAACGCAGACTCGGGTTCGGCTGGGCGGGATTGCTCGGGGCAAGTTTTTTTAACTGTCCACATCGGCCGATAGCCGTTAGGTCTGGTTGTGTTGCAGAAACCGGAGCTCTTCGGCTGATAATTCAAGGCGGGGACGCTGGTAAGACTAGTTGTTTCGCAGATCCCAAGCAGTTACCCAGGTTGTCTGGCTGAGTTTAGCATCGAAGTCTCGCTCCAGCTTCAAATGCATATCGTCCAAGTGAGCAGCGCCGAAAAAGATCGCCAGCTTGCGTTTACCGGACTTCAATTCCGATCGAAGCACTGACATCGTCTTATTGTTTCGCTCTGTTACCAATGTTGAGAGGCCTTTTGAATCGGCCAGACCGGCCATTTGCATCTCGGCCGTGTCGAGTTGTTGCGCAAACACCCGTCGCAACGCAACAGCTCGATTAGGTTGCATCATCGCCGCCAACATCGCAGCTTCTTGTCCACCGCCACCGGTACTTTGCATTGCAATTGATGAACCGATCACTCGCGCGAACATCGACACGAAGCTGTCTTTACGTTTTTCCATGTCCTTCAAAAACTCGTCTGGAGTCATGTCGGCGTGGACAAAATTTTTCGCGTCGTAGTCTATTTCATCAAGCTGGAATTGCAGCTCCAGTGCATCTTTCATGGCCACCTGCATCGAGCTGACCGGATTGATCACGCCTTCGCGGTCCTTTCGACCGGCCAATCTAATTTCCGGGTCCGCAACCAACTCAAATAGCACCGCATCGTACGTTGCAAAGCGACGATTAAGCTCTTGATAATACTCGCTAGAGCCAACATGTACTGCTCCAACAAGATCGATCGTTGCGCCGTCAAAAGGACCGCCCGTGATCTTGTAAGATGCGACTGCCGTTTGAAGCGCTTCCAGCTGATCTTTATCGTTCTTCTTGATCTGCATGAACTTCGGTTTTACGGTTTGCTTTTCTGCTGCATCTTCAACCACCTGCACCGCTTTCGCGTCGAGGCTTCGCAGTTTCAAATCTTTGATCTCGCCGGTCGATTGGTAAGTACAAATGCCAAGTGGTTTACAGCGAGTGACTTCAAGCCGCGTTGAGAAACTCCGGTCAGCTCGCGGCACATCGATCATCTCTTCGCCATCGATGGTAAAAATGATTTGTTCAGGAGTCACCGTCAGAACGAAATCATACCACTGGCCGTTGGTAAAACTGCGGAACTGGGTCGTTTCGTTTTCCGATGCGTCGCTGTGATTGATACTGCTTAAACCGACCAAACCGCCGCCCCAACCACCGACTACGACAGAGCAAAATTCTTCAGCGACCGGGAATGTCAGGCAGCTTAAAAAATCAGTGCCGCTAACACGTCTTGCTGACCATTTAATCTCAAAATTATCCTTGGGCATTGAATCTTTTACGAAAGTAACGCCGGTCATCGGATCGCCGTTGCCCAGTCGCAGTACGCCGTCCTTAAATTCGACTTTGCCCTCGCCACCGAAGGAGGTTGATTTCCAAGTCGCCGCGAATTCTTCGGGTTGGAGCAAGTCGATCCAACCAGCAGATTCGCTGCCAGATTTCGTCGTTTCGATTACCGCCGCAGATGAGTCTTCCGCGACTGATTTGTTGCAAAAAGCAACCAATAGGGCAACGACGACACCAAAACATTTTAGGCTACTGTGCATCATCAGTCTTCTCTTCAGAAATATTAAAGTGTGTCCAATCGATCGACGGTTCATCGAAGCGGCTCCAATTGCCGTCGATCAGTCGTTCTTGCGGAACGAACCGCGATTTGTAACGCAAGTGCGGGTTATCGGCGACGAACAGCCCTAGGTAAACGTACCTCATTTTCACCGATTCGGCGATACGCAAAAGCTTGAGAACCGCATAGGTTCCAATAGACCATGGTTCGTATTGCGGATCAAAATAGGTGTACACAGCCGATAACGATTCGATCCCAACATCAACAATGGTGATCCCAATCAAGTGATCGCCATCGAAGTATCGAACCTCTTTGGTTTGACAGCAAGTCTCGACAAGAAAGTCTCGATAGTCGTGGTCCGTTGCGGCCTCGTCGCGTTCGCCGAGCTGTCGTTCATCACGATGTAGGTTGTACAATTCGACGCGACTGGGTTCGACTCGCGCCGTACCAATTTGCCAGTTGATTTTTTTGTCGCCACGCGTCTCGACGCGACGCAGCGAACGTGTCCATTTGAATTGATCGACCAAGACCCGCGTCGGCTCACAAGCGCGACATGCGACACAGTTGATGTAATAGAGATACGGACCAGAGCGACGTTGACCTTTCGCAAGTTGATCATCAAGCTGGTTTGCAGTCAGTCCATGTCGCGGATAGAGATACGACAACCGCGCTAATCGATCGGGCAAGTAAACGCACTGGTGCTCGCTGCCCATGGCCTCGATCATTTGCGGTTCGCTTTTTGATGACGGGTTGTGCATACCAAATCCATGTCGCAGCCGGTCAGGCAAATCCGCCTGAACTTTCGCGAACTATTGTAGCAGAGCAAGCTGCAGAAGGCGTGATTTTTCAGCAGCGACTTTCGCTCAACGAGCGAGTAAGGTTGGCGAGTCGAAAACTACTTGCGGCGGGCAAATATTCCGCGCCACCAGCGGTTGCCGTTCGGACTTTGACCATTGCCGCTCGGTGCGTCACTGGTCTGTTGTGATTTTTGAACGCTAGAAAGATTGGCTCGTGAAAATTGCGGCGTAAGCTGACTGTTCTCGACGTTGCCGCGTGAGACGCCGTTAGACTGCGTTGAGTTACCGCTAGGCCGCATCATCGATTGCTGGCTTAGTGCACGTAACTTCTGCAATTGCTTTGAACTGCTTTCGGCCCGCTTGATCTTACCAACCGCTTGATCGATGTACTTCATACAACTCGGACAACGTGTCGGCGGCTTAGAAATGGCGTGGCTGCACACTGGGCAACTGAATTCGGTTTCTGGCCTCGCTGCAGCGTCAAAAAGACCGTTAATTTCGATCGATCGAACCCATTGCGAGTCGTCTTTACGAATCCACGTCTCGCGCTGAATGTCACCGTGACGAACTCGTTCTAGCAGTTCTGCGGAACGCAATGGTCCGACGGTACGATCGTGGGCGTCGCGAAAAAACCAATCAGTCATTGATCGAAAGCTCCAAGGATAGCGTCGACGTCACCGGCTTGAACGCTATTCTAAGACTTCGGTACTCGAAAATAAACTAGAGCAACCGAGAATTGCTGGCTGCTTTCGACTAGGCATCTACGATGCTCGGTTTTATCAAACGCGAATTCTGTTTTCGCGGGACCGGGTCGGCCTATTCGCGGGACCTTTTTTCGTTTGAGGTATCGCAATTGCAGCATTGCAAGGTACGTTAAACAGGCGGTTTGGTCCGACTGCGAGTGCTTCTGCAAACCTAGCTCCTCCCTGAAAACCTGATTTTTCCAACATGAACAACGTCGAACCGGCCCCCGGACTTCATATTGCCTTGCTAAGCCTGCATGGTCTGATCCGAGCCAAGAATCCGGAGCTTGGGCGAGATGTCGACACCGGCGGGCAAATCAAATATGTGCTTGAATTGGCCGCCGAACTGGCTCGACGCCCCAACGTCGCCCGCGTCGATTTAATTACTCGCCAAATTATCGATCCTCGCGTCAGCAGCGATTACGCTGCTCTCACCGAACCGATCAGCGAGAAAGCTCAAATTGTTCGCGTTCCATTTGGCCCGAAACGGTATTTGATGAAGGAAGCGCTGTGGCCTTTTCTCGATTTATTCGTCGATCAGCTGACTCAACAATTTCGCCGAACTGGTTTGCCGAACTTGATTCATGGACATTATGCAGACGCCGGCTATGCTAGCGCGCAATTGTCACGCATGTTGCACATTCCAATGATCTTCACTGGCCATTCGCTAGGTCGCGTCAAAATGCAACGCTTGAGGGCAGCCAAACTCGATCACGCCGACTTGGAAAACAAGTACCGTTTTTCGCAACGTACCGAAGCAGAGGAACTTTCTTTAGAGGTCGCTTCGATGGTTGTTGTCAGTACCAATCAGGAGATCGAGCAGCAATACGAACTGTACGAACATTATGTCCCAGAGCGAATGGAAGTCATTCCGCCAGGTGTCGATCTTGAGCAGTTCTATCCTCCGAAGGCCGGCGAAACAGAATCGGCAATTCAAGACGCGTTGCTGCCATTTTTGCGTGAACCTGACAAGCCAATCATTTTGGCAATGGCTAGGCCAGACGAACGCAAGAACACAAAGATGTTGGTTCAAGTATTTGGTGAAAGCAAAGAATTGCAGCAGCTTGCCAATTTGGTCTTAGTCCTCGGGACACGCGAAGATTTGCGATCGATGGGCCAAGCACAACGATCGATCATCAACGAAATCCTGGTGATGATCGACGCATACGACCTTTACGGCAAAGTCGCCTATCCAAAGAACATCAAGCCTGAGTTTGGACCGGCGCTGTATCGACACGCGACGACCAGCAAAGGCGTATTCATCAATCCAGCATTGACCGAACCATTTGGACTGACGCTATTAGAAGCTGCCGCTTCGGGGCTGCCGATTATCGCAACCAACGATGGTGGTCCGCGCGACATTATTGCCAATTGCCAGAATGGAATGCTGATCGATCCGCTCGATGCGCAAGACATTACCCGCTCGCTAACAATCGCCTTGACCGAACCAGATCAATGGCAGAAATGGTCGGAAAACGGTATCGCCGGTGCGACCCGCGAGTACTCTTGGCAACATCACGTTGACCGGTATTTGCGAGACATCCAAGAAATATCGACGCTGGAAGCCACGCCGGTGTTGGCGGAACGAGGACGTAATCGACGTCTTCCGGAATTCGATCGACTGTTGATCGCCGATCTCGATTCAACGTTGACGGGCGATGATGAAGCGTTGCGACAATTTTGCGAACTGATCAACAATGAGACTCGAATCGGCTTCGGCATCGCGACGGGACGACGTTTGGATGATGCCGTGCAGTTGATCGAAAGGTTGCAATTGCCACAGCCAAATGTGATGATCACTAGCGCAGGCACGGAGCTGTATTACGGATCGAAAATGACACCCGATAGCTCGTGGCAAAAACAGATCGCCACTTCATGGGAGCCAGATCGGATTCGAGAATTGCTTAGCAATATCGATGGCTTATATCTTCAAGCCGAAGTCGAACAATCGGACTTCAAAATCAGCTACACCGTTGACAACGAAAAATCACCATCCATCCCCGCAATCCGCGGCATGTTGCGCGAAGCAGGTTTGCGAACCCGAGTCGTCTTCTCGCTCGGCATGTTTCTTGATCTGTTGCCGATTCGCGGCGGCAATGGCGTTGCATTGAGGCATCTACTCTTCAAGTGGGGATTCCCAGCCGAACACGTTTTGGTGGCTGGCGACTCCGGAATCGACGAAGGAATGCTTCGTGGACGAACGTTGGGAGTGGTTGTAGGGAATCACGGACCTGAGCTGAAAAAACTACTGAAGCAACCGCGGATCTTTTTTGCCGATGGTCACCATGCCCGAGGTATCCTTGAAGGTATCGATTATTATCAATTTACCGGCACGATCGTAATTCCGAATGACCAGCCTTAGCGAATTAAACGCCACCGGAGAACTTCGTTACGAAGCGCAAATCAGTCTGAAACGTTTGATGCCACGCATCGAAGCGTATTGGGAAAGCGTCGACGCGCCGGCAGCGGAGCGTGAACTGTTCACCACTCGCCTGAATCAAAATTTCGGCTCGCTGTTTGATCTATTGCGTCAGCTTTACAACGACCGCTACGACTTCTTTTTCCATCTAGAACAGATCCTCGTTCGCTTGGCCGCCGCGTCGCTGGCACGACCGTCGGAGCTTAAAGAGCTGGACCGTTATAGGCTAAATCATCCGCGATGGTTCATGTCGCAAAACGTGGTCGGCGGCGCGCTTTACGTCGATCTCTTCAGCGAGAATCTTGGCAAGCTCCGCGAGCATATTGGTTACTTCGAAAGACTTGGGCTGACGTATTTGCACCTTATGCCACTCTTTGCGGTTCGGCCCGGAAATAATGACGGCGGCTATGCGATCAGCAACTATCGCAGCGTCGACCCACGTGTCGGAACGATTACTGACCTGACCGAGTTAGCGGCTGACCTTCGTAAAGCCGGCATCGCGCTCGTCCTCGATTTTGTATTCAACCATACTGCCGACGATCACGAATGGGCTCAACGGGCGCTCGCAGGAGATCGCGAGTACGAGAAGTTCTATCGTATTTATCCCGACCGCGTGATTCCTGATCAGTACGAAAAGACGTTGCGAGAAATTTTCCCGACTGTTCGACGCGGAAATTTTACGTGGCACGATGGGATGGGGAAGTGGATCTGGACCACTTTCAACAGCTTCCAATGGGACTTGAATTATGCCAACCCAGCTGTCTTTGCCGCGATGATGGACGAGATGCTATTCTTGGCTAACACCGGCATCGACATATTGCGATTCGACGCGGTTGCATTCATCTGGAAAACGATGGGCACGCAGTGCGAGAATTTGCCCGAGGCGCACATTCTTATCCAAGCGTTTAATCGTGCTTGCAGTATCGCTGCGCCGGGCTTGCTTTTCAAATCCGAAGCGATCGTGCATCCCGACGAAGTCGTTCGATATGTCAGTCGCGATGAATGCCAAATCTCTTACAACCCAACGTTGATGGCGCTGTTGTGGGAATCGCTTGCAACGCGAAGTGTTCGGCTGTTGACGCAATCGCTTTCGCACCGACATCGCTTGCCACCGGATACGACATGGGTCAACTATCTGCGCTGTCACGACGACATTGGTTGGACGTTTGATGATGCAGACGCCACGGCGGTCGGCATCAACGCTTTCGAACATCGACGATTCTTGAACCAGTTTTACACGGGGCAATTCGCCGGTTCGTTCGCGCGAGGCGTACCGTTTCAACACAATCCCCAAACCGGTGACATGCGGATTTCCGGTACGATGGCATCGCTAGCGGGGTTGGAACAAGCGATCGAAGCCGACAACGACGAGTGGAAAGAAATGTCGTGCCGCCGCATCATCTTGCTGCACGCGATCGCGCTGAGCATCGGCGGAATCCCACTAGTCTATTTGGGCGAAGAGTGGGGCATGTTGAACGATTACGATTTCGTGAAAGACCCGGCCAAAGCGGGCGACACGCGTTGGATACATCGCCCGAAATTCCGTTGGGACTATCTTGAAGAACTCGAAAATGGCGACGCGATTCGCCGACGAATTTATAACTCGATCAGCAAGCTGATCAAGCTGCGTCGCGAGACGGAAGCCTTCGCGGGTTTGGAGATGGAGTTGATTGGAACTGAGAACGAGCACATCTTGGGCTATTCGCGAATTCACGAAGGACACAGGCTGCTGGTTCTAGCCAACTTCAGCGAGCATCCGCAAACGATCGACGGCAACAAACTGCGACTGCGCGGCCTAGGCCGATTCTTCCAAGACATCGCCACGGGCCGAGAATTCACCAGCTCCGCCGACCTGATCCTCGAACCGTACGAGTTCCTGTGGCTCAAGCGCGTTTGATTGGGGTAGGGGGAAATGTGCAGCAGTGGGCTGGTCGTACTTAGAAATTGTCGCGAATCAATTTCCGCGTTTCGCGATAGGCTCTAAATCTGCATCTGGACCCCCATGAGCTTGTCTCATGGGTGAAGAAGCTTCGTAGGCTAACATTAAACGTGGCAGTTTTGATCTGCTATCGAATAGCGAAACACGGAAATTAATTCAGGACAATTACAACTTCTAATGTCCCTTTCGCGTCGGCTTTGATACAGAAACCGGCGCGAGCGCAGGATGGAGGATAGAGCGTGCCTCGACATCGAATCAGAGCTGAATTCGTTGCATTTCAAGCAAATTTTGATTTTGCTCCTTTTGCGAGCGGCCCAAGTGCGTTATCATTTCCGCCCGCAGCAGTGGCAAGGTGCTTCTGCTAGCTCGGCCAAACTATGGCCGTCATGCGACAGGTCTTCTAAATTTGCTCCTCCGAGCGATCCCTCGGGTTTCATTGAGCAGGGTAAACGAAGCGGCGTCGCATTGCCTTTCGATGCGTACGCCCAATTGCGGTTTCGGCTATTGACCGGACGCTCGCGCTGTGCCAGCAATTTTTGCAGCCAGTGAACCTTCGTTTATGAGATGAATTTTTTCGATGTCGCAAGACCAATTCCAAGATCACGACCAAATCCAAGTTGTCCAAATCGATGAAGCTGAGGCACTCAAAATTGAGGCTTATGCGGAATCACTGCTGCAGGACATTCCGTCGGACCAGCCGGTTAAGAGCAAACGCCGCAAACCTGCGGGAGTTGCCAAACCGTTCTCCGAGCGAAACGTAAAAACAGAAACCCCACCGAAAACACAAGTCAAGACTTTTGTTGTCAGCGACGACGCACCAGCAGCACCAACTGCTCAGGTTCAATCGACTGCTCACGTTCAGCCTGCCGTCCAGGTGCAGGCCACTGTTCAAGCGAACGTTGTCTCCGATGCAGTCGCGATTGCTCCAGTAGTTAGCGCTCAACCGGTAAGCCAACCCGCGATTAGCGAGCAAGCTGAAAACGATTCCGTCATGCTAACTGAGTCGGAATTGGCCGCGACACGATTGGCGGCAACAAAAGCTGCTAGCGAGTTGAGCGACGAATTTTTATTTGCGGACTTGCCGTTACGATCGGAAGTGCTCGCTGCAGTGACCGCAAGCGGGTACGAAAAACCAACGCCAATCCAAGCGCAGATCATCCCGTACATGTTGGACGGTCGTGACGTGTTGGCTCAATCGCAAACCGGCTCCGGCAAGACCGCTGCCTTTGCATTGCCGATCCTTTCGCGGATTGATATGGAGTTACGCGAACCGCAGGTTCTGGTGCTTGCTCCGACTCGCGAGTTAGCGATTCAAGTAGCCAATAGCTTTGCGACTTATGGCGATCAATTGCACGGATTTTCTGTCGCGACAATCTACGGCGGGCAAGATTACGAAATACAATTTCGTCAATTGCGACGCGGTACGCAAGTCGTCGTTGGAACACCAGGACGAGTCATCGATCATATTAATCGCGGCACGTTGGACCTGAAAAACATCCGCTGTTTGGTGCTCGACGAAGCCGATGAGATGCTCAATATGGGCTTCTTGGAGGATGTCCAATTTGTGCTCGAAAAGACGCCCGACGATCGACAAATCGCACTCTTCTCGGCAACCATGCCATCGGCCATCCGCGACATTGCTGACGAGTACTTGAACAACCCAGCGCGGATTACTGTCAAGAACAAATCGATGACGGCTGACTCGATTCGCCAGCGTGCTTTGTTCGTTGCCCAGCATGACAAGATTGATGTGCTCAAGCGAATTCTCGAAGCCGAACCGACCGACGGCGTGATCGTCTTTACCAAAACTCGCGAATCGACTTTGGTCGTCGCCGAGCAGCTTAACCGCAGCGGGCTCTCGGCTATCGCGCTCAACGGCGACATGCCACAAAAGGTTCGCGAGCGAGCAATCGAACAGCTCAAAGACGGTCAGCTTAATATCTTGGTCGCGACCGACGTCGCCGCTCGCGGGCTGGACGTTCCCCGCGTCAGCCACGTATTCAATTATGATCTGCCCAATGACAGTGAGTCGTACATTCACCGCGTCGGTCGAACTGGTCGAGCGGGCCGAAAGGGTGAAGCGATCATCTTTTTGACAAACACGCAACGCGGCAAGCTGCGGCTGATCGAACGAGCGACGAAGCAGTCAATCGAGCTGGTACAGCCACCGACAGCGCAAAGCGTCAACGCGATGCGAATCGAAAAGTTCAAGCAGTCGATTACCGATATGACCGCTCAGCAAGACCTTTCGATGTTCACGCAGTTGCTGACTGAATATTCCGAGCAAACGGGCAAGCCGATGGCGATGATCGCCGCCGCACTAGCTCAGATTTCATTGGCCGGTCGACCGTTTTTGGCGAAAGACAAACCACAACAGCAGTCGTCACGTTTCAGTCGTGATGACGATCGCGGAGATCGCAATGATCGCGGACCTCGCGATCGATATCAACGCGATGAATCAAGTCGATACGGAAACGATTCGCGAGGCGGATCGGATCGCAATGGCCCACCGCGTGGTGCCCGACGATCATTCGGCCCGCCATCGCCAGGCATGATTCGTTACAGCATCCAAGTTGGACGTGATGACGGCGTGATGCCTCGCAATATTGTCGGCGCGGTTGCCAACGAAGGCGGTATCGACAGCGGTTACATCGGACCAATCAAGATTTACGATTCGTACAGCACAATTGACTTGCCAGACGATTTGCCAAGCGAAATTTGTGCAACGTTGAAACGAACTTGGGTCGCTGGCAAGCAATTGCAATTGCGACCTGAGAATGAATCATCTGATCGTGGTTCCAGCCGGCCTTACCAAGGTCGGGGCAACGCCGGCGGTTCAAACTTCAAACGCCGTCGCGTCAACTCGTAGTCGCGAAAGCGATCGCCACATCTTTTCGATCCTCGTTCCAGGCCAAGCTTGAAACGAGGATTTTTTTGTTTAGGACGATTTAGAAAACCGGCAGCTTGTGCTGAACCGCTATAGCGTCCAGCCATCGGGCAGCGTGGCGTCCTTGATTAAGATCGGAATGCCATCTCGGACGTAACAAGGAGCGTGCGAGTCGGATTCGTCTTCGTCAGCTCGATTGACGATCTTAACGTGGCGACCGATACGAACATTCTTGTCGAGAATCGCTCCTTCAATCAATGATCCGCTACCAATCCCAAGCGGAACAAGCCCGGCGGCTGAATCGTCCTTGAGATCATCGGCAGTCTCGTTGAAGTCTGCTCCCATGACCACGCTGTTACGAATCGTTACGCCTTCGTTGATTACGCATCGAACGCCGATCACACTGTTTTCGATGACTGCTCCTTTGCCGATTTTACAACCGTCAGCAATCAACGAATGTTTGATCGTTGCACCTTCCAAAATCGTCGGCGGCAAAAATCGGGCGCGAGAATAAATTGGGTTTTCCGCCTGAATCAAATCAAACGGCGGGTTCGGCTTGGCCAACGCCAAGTTCGCTTCGTAGAACGCTTTAATTGTTCCAATGTCTTCCCAATAGTCGTCGAACAGATGAACTTGCACGTTCCGGGTTCGCACAGCCGCTGGGAAAACTTCTTTGCCGAAATCTTCGTATTGGGTTTTGGTCAGCACGTCGAATAGCAATTGCCGGTTAAAAATGTACAAGCCCATACTCGCCAAGCAATCTCGGCCTTGCGAAGGAATTCCCCGCGAGTCAATCCACGCCGGATCGGTGCGAACCATTTCAATCTCTTCGTCCGTTTGAGGCTTCTCCAAAAAGCCCGTCACTCGTCCGGCACTGTCACATCGCATGACGCCCAACGATTTTGCCGCGGCGCGAGTCACGGGTATCGCGGCGATGGTGACATCGGCTTTGCTTTCGATGTGCGTCTGCAGCATCTTTGCATAGTCCATGCGATACAGTTGATCGCCAGACAAGATGAGAACATATTCGAGCTCTTTGCTGTCCAAATAGGTCAGGTTCTTACGGACAGCGTCGGCTGTGCCTTGATACCATTCGGTTGTGGTATCCATTGTCTGTTGGGCAGCCAGCAATTCGACAAATCCACCGCTGAAATTATCGAAGCGATAAGTCTGGCGAATGTGCTGATGCAGAGAAACGCTGAGAAATTGCGTCAACACGAAAATGCGATTGATGCCGCTGTTGAGGCAATTCGAAATCGGGATGTCGATCAACCGGTATTTGCCACCTAGCGGTACAGCCGGTTTAGCGCGGATTTTCGTCAGTGGAAATAACCGCGTGCCGCGTCCCCCGCCGAGAATCAGCGAGATGACGTTTCGCATGTCATAGTTCATCAAATTGGTCCGTTATAGATCGTGTAAAGCGACGAGTTTCGGGGTTGTTTTTTGGTGACATTACTAGTCAGCCGACCATTTTACAGCATCTGAGCAAACCGAAAGTGGGGGCACGGGGGAATAGTTTTGCGCCGGTTGACGAAGTCACTGTGTTTCAGTCGCTGCGTTTCAAAAGTGGCGAAAGTCGCCAAGACTTTTGGTGCAAATCGGTACTCTTGGCGAGTCCTGCAACGCTTGATGCTTCGCTGGCAGGAAAACGGCGAAAATGCGCCGTTGCTGTGAAAAGCAATCGCTGCTAAAACATTTAGTCACGCAAAGTGGGAACTTATTTCGGACAATCGTTGCTCGAAAGCCTTTATTGCACGCACTTTAACCCCTCTGTCTGACGTTTTGGCCCTTCTGCCGGACGTGGCTTGCCAGTCACGCATCGCACAATCGGCCGCCGAAACACGGAAGAGATTCTGGAAAGCCCCTCTTTTACATGGTAAATCGCAATCTTATTCGCTCGTTGGAAGACGACTCCATAACCGCCCTTCTGGACGCGATGATGGAAAACGTCGATGGTGAGGAACTCCTCCTCTCCAGTTTGGAAGATGCCAACAAACAGTTCGACGTCAATCAGATCGTCGAAGGCAAAATTGTCGAAGTCAACGACGAATTCGTTGTGATCGACGTTGGTTTCAAGAGCGAAGGTTCGATTCACCGCAACGAATGGGGCGACGACGAACCGACCCCGGCGCCCGGCCAAATCGTTAAGGTCTTGATCGAAGAAGTCGAAGACCAACACGGAATGCCAGAAGATCATCGCAACATGATCTCGCTGAGCAAACGCAAAGCAGAAAAGATCATCCAGTGGGAAGAGATGATGTCCAAGGTCCAAGAGGGCCAGGTCGTCACTGGGATGGTTATTCGAAAAATCAAAGGTGGGTTGCTGGTCGATATCGGCGTCAACGTATTTTTGCCAGCGAGCCAAGTCGATATTCGTCGACCAAACGACATCGGCGACTTCATCGGTCGTTTCGTGCAATGCGAAGTCCTCAAAATCGACGATATTCGCCGCAACATCGTCGTTTCGCGACGCAGCTTGATCGAACGTCAACGCGAGGAAGATCGCGAACATTTGATGGCCGACTTGGAAGTTGGCCAGGTCCGCAAGGGTGTTGTCAAGAACATCGCCGACTTCGGTGCGTTCGTCGACCTCGGCGGCATCGATGGCTTGCTCCACATCACCGATATGTCGTGGGAACGGATCGGACATCCAAGCGAGATGGTCAGCATCGATCAAGAAATCGAAGTCAAGATTTTGCAGATCGATCGCGAGAAACAAAAGATCGCTTTGGGTCTGAAGCAAAAGCTCAAGAACCCATGGGAAAACATCGAATCGAAGTACCCAGTCGGTACAACGGTCAATGGCGAAGTCGTCAACGTCATGAGCTACGGTGCGTTCATCAAACTGGAGCCAGGCATCGAAGGCTTGGTGCACATCAGCGAGATGTCCTGGACCCGACGCATCAATCATCCGACCGACATGGTCGCAATCGGCGACAAGATCGACGTCAAGATTTTGGGCGTCGATGCGCAAGGCCAGCAACTGTCACTTGGTATCAAGCAAACCTTGGCCAACCCTTGGGACAATGTGCTTGAGAAGTATCCTGAAAACAGCTTGATCACTGGCAAGGTTCGCAACTTGACGAACTACGGTGCGTTCATCGAATTGGAAGAAGGAATCGATGGCTTGCTGCACGTCTCCGATATGTCGTGGACTCGCAAGGTCAGCCATCCAAGTGAAGTCCTTGAGAAGGGTCAAACGATCAACTGCCGAATTTTGAGTGTCGATCAAAGCCGACGTCGAATTGCCCTTGGGCTCAAACAAATGGATGATGATCCATGGCATACCAGCATCCCTGAGAAATATGCGTCGGGGCAAGTGGTCAAAGGTAAAGTTACCAAGATCACTAACTTCGGCGTCTTTGTCGGGCTCGAAGATGGCCTGGAAGGCTTGCTGCATATCTCCGAATTGTCTGACGACAAGATCGAGAATCCAGAAGAGCTTGTAAAAGTTGGCGACGAAATCGAAGTCAAGGTTTTGCGAGTCGATAGCGACGAACGCAAGATCGGACTTTCTCGACGACGCGTCGATTGGTCCGCTGAGCAAGAAGAAGCCGTCAACAAGGCCGAAGCCAGTGCAAAACCTGACAAGCAAGAAAACCGTTCCGGCGGCGAGCTTAAAGGTGGATTGGGCAGCGACGGACCACTGATCGGTGGCGGCGGCGGCGAGTAATCGTTGTCGTGCTAACAAGCAAAATTTGAACGAGAACCGCCGGGTGATATCACTCGGCGGTTTTCGTTTTATTAGCAGAGGCGACTTTTAAAAACTGCATATCAAGCAAGCTTGCGCAGTAGATCCGCTTGCACCGCTCGGAACAAATATGCTGCGTTGGCGAGGTATCGTGGGGCAAGTCGCCGGGGATCTTTGAAAGCGCGATAAAGCCACTCGGCACAAAAGTCTTGCATCCACTTGGGCGCTCGCTGCGCGTTACCGGCCAGAAAGTCAAACGTAGCGCCGACCTGAATACTTATTGGCACTTGCAACTCTTTATAGTTTTGCTCGATCCAAAACTCACCCTTGGGCTGCCCGAAGGCGACCAGCAAAATGTCCGGCTTGGCCGCTACAATTCGCTCGTTCATTTCATTTCGCACATCGCCATTCCAATTCCCAAATGGCGGGCAATGAACGCCGCTGATTCTCAAGCCCGGGTATAGGCTTGTCAGGCGTTGAGCCGCTTTCGCCGCTACGCCATCGGCACCGCCAAGCATATAGATGCTGTATCCTCGACGGACCGAAAGCTCAGCTAGCTTGTAAATCAAATCAGAACCTGCGACACGTTCGGGCAAGCGGTTGGTTTCAAGCCTGCTTCGCAATTGGATCGGTTTGCCATCGCACAAAACCAATGGGCATCGTTGGGTAAAGGCGGCCAGACGCGGGTTTTGGCTGCACAACATTAGGTAGTTTAAATTTGCAGTGATCGCGTATGTGTTAACCCGATTTTGGATCATTGCATCGAGCAAATCGACCGATTGCTCCATCGTGACACAATCAAAATCGACATCCCAAATCCTGCAACGATCAAACTTTGGCAACGCAAATTCAGCCGCCGGAATGAGATGCGCCTGCGATGTTGCAATATCTGCATCATCAGCAGTCGGCAGCCCACAAGCCGACTCGCGGTCAAACTGTGGTACAGCGACCGGTCCAATGGTGAAATCGTTTAAATTTGTATCGAAGCCAATTCCGCCCATCGGCATCGGCATCCCAGATAAACTGCTCATGAACTTTGATAATTCGCCCAGGGAGATTTGGATGTGGCAATTGAGTTCGGCCGCTTCGAGAATCAATGCAACTACCACCTGTTAAAACATGCCTGATAGAGCCGACCTGGACTGTAGTATTAATCGGGCTAGTTACACAAAATGCGATTGCGTACTACATTTGTATCGAACGAATTAATTGCACTGAATTTGATGAATTTGACGTCGCATGCGCCAGCTCTTTATCCTTGTTACAATCGAAGGTCTCGGCACCAATCTTATGGGTTGCTACGGAGGCGCAATTTCAAAAACGCCGCATCTGGATCACTTCGCAAGCACAGCCGTAGCGTTTGATCAGTGCTGGCTTCAATCGCTCAAGATTGTCGACTCACTGGAAGCGATTTGCGTTGGGTCAAAATTCCTGCTCCAGCGGCAATCCAAAACTGGCAATTTTGTAGAGCCAGCCAACGTTGACGAAAATGAACCGCTTGATTTGTGCCAGTGGTTTGAAACTCAAGACTTGCCAACTCATTTCGTGACTGACTCGCAAGCCCTGGCGGAAGAAGCGTTCTTGGATCGATTCACACATGCGTCGGTCATTGAATTTGAGCCGGCGACGACGTCAGCCGAAACGTTGGATCAGACGCGAATTGCAAAGCTCTTTCAGTACGCAATTACGCAGTTATTCGAGACAGGCTTGGATCAAGAGGAACTCGAAGGCGGGCTGCTTTGGATTCATGCAACCGGGTTGTCCTCAGAGTGGGATGCGCCTTATGAATTGAGAACGATTCCATGTGACGAAGAAGACCCAGAGCCCTCCCGTGATGTCGAGCCGCCGGCGTTGCTGGTCGACGAATCAACCGACTTGGACGTACTCTTTAATGTCATTTGCGGCGGTTCAGCCCAGGCGGCCGCGATTGATTTTGCATGGTCGTATATCAACGAGTTGATCGCCGAACTATCGCTACCAGCAACCGACGACAGCGACCGCCAACCGATGGACCCTTGTGTCGTGTTGCTGGGCTTGGGCGGCTATCCGATGGGCGAACATCGGACGGTCGGTTTGATCGACCAGCATCTTTGGGCTGAACGATTGCACGTGCCGCTAATCATTCGCCCAGGTAGCTTACCGGTTGGGCAACGACTGCCGCATTTGGTCCAACCATGGCAAATCGCCGATCTTTTGCGACAGGTCTCGCAGTTGACTTTAGACGAGGATCAATCCAACGGTCCCGTGTTACCAATCAACCTGCAAGATGCATTCTGGCAATCCGCGCCAATGTTGCCCATCGGTTGGCCGATCAACCATCGAATTGCATGGGCGGCCAGTAGCTCGGAGCTTGCCTTGATAACCGCCGCTTGGTCAGCCTCCATTCCAACCAAACAACATATCGCAGGCCAGCGTCCGAATGAACAAATCGATGAACTGGAGTGGGATTTCCGCAATTCGAAATGGCGGATTTTCGCCAATCCCGATGACCGTTGGCAACAAAACGACGTGATGAACCGCGTGCAGAAAGTCGCTGAGCAACTTGATCAAATCGCGAAACGACTGCAGGTAGCGTTGTACGGATCGGAAGGTCGAATCGATCTCGCAATACTCCAGACCGCGCTAGAAAGTTTGCTAATCGAAGAATTGATTTCACCTTATCGATGAACCAAAGGCAATCGATCTGCGCTGACGCTCGCTAATATGCTTACCGAAAATGACAAAAGCGTAATGAAACCTCCAACCCGCTCCGCCAGTACTTGTAGCGGAGCGGTTAAGACTAGATGACCTACCTTTTTTCTACTCTTCGCTCGGCAAGCGATAGCGGAATGGGTCGCTGCAAACTATCGACTTTACGATATCACGAAGCGCGAAATTTGAGTCAGTCGTCTGCCGCAAAATCACGTCGACCGTGCAAGAATCTTCCCGCACCAATCCGCGACCGAGCGAAAACGTTAGTAGCTTGGTAATAAAATGCCGAGCGAATTTCTCTTCGTCAGCCAGCAACAATTGCAGCAACGCTCCGGAACCAACAAACTCACGGCCGTCAGCCAGTTGGCCAGCGGCGTCGATTGGCAAACCTTGGTCTTTCTCTCTGAACTGACCGATGGTGTTGAAATTCTCCAGACCAAGTCCGATCGGGTCCATCACCTTGTGGCATGAAGCGCAACTTGCGTCGGCTCGATGCAATTCAAGCTGTTCTCGCAGCGACATATTGCTGCCATCCTTGGCCGAATCTTCTAACGCAGGTACGCCAGGCGGTGCGGGAGGCGGTGGATCGCCGACAATATTTTCTAACACCCATTTTCCGCGTTTGACCGGCGAGGTTCGCGTTGGATTGCTGGTCAGTGTCAAAATCGATGCTTGAGTCAGCAACCCACGTCGTTTGTCGTCCAAGCTGACCTGGATGAATTTCGATTCGTCTCGATAAGATCCGTTTCGCGTCGCCCTTTCGCGGTTGCGTGTCGATCCGACATACAGCTCCAATGCGTCCTTGCCTTCAAATTGCAACTGGTATAACTCGGCCAGCCGTGGATTGGCGTACGTGTAGTCCGCTGATAACAAATCGATCAGCTTGCCTGACTTGAGGATATGGTCGCAAAACATCTCTGTTTCGCGACGCATCGCATTAACCAATTCAATGTTGTAGCTCGGGAATCGATCTTGATCGACTTGAATCGAATCGAGGTTTCGCAGTCCTAGCCACTGGCCAAAGAATTGTTGCACCAACCCTTTGTATGCTCGAGGATCGTCAATCATTCGATCAACCTGCTGGCGCAGAACCTTCTCATCCAGCAATGAACCATCGCCAGCCAACCGCAGCAGTTCGTCATCGGGAATAGATGACCAAAGCATGAACGACAGTCGGCTGGCCAGATCGTAAGCTTCGACATATTGCACGTCAGCTTGCAACCGTTCGATGTTGGCGGGCAGACCGCTGTTACGCTCCAATCGAAAAAAGAATTCCGGCGACGCCAGTGTTCGTTCGATCAGATGTTTGATCGCCGTTACATAAGCTGTTCCTTCGTTAACCTCCTGCACAATTATTTTTGCATTGGCCTCGACCGCATCGTCATCTGCCGGGCGTCTATAGGCTCGCGTGAATAAGTTTCGAACGACCTGCGTTGCGGCATCTTCCACGCTGACTTCGTCGGTGGGATAGGCAATCACGACCGATCGGTGCGAGACGGGATATCGCGGCTCACCCTGGCTCGGGCCTTTGGTATTAACGTGATCAATCCGCAAGCGACGTCGTGAGCCACCTTCAGAAATTTTTTCGTTGTCGATGAATTTCACTTCGAATCGGTGTAGTCCTTCGGTTACCTCACGCTTCCATTTATAGTTCTTGCGACGCGGAGCAACTTCGAAGCTATCAATCAGCTCGCCATCGATTCGGACTTCTGCATCGACTGAGAAGTCTTGATTGAATCCGAACTCGATTCCGCTGCTGAATTCGTACTCGCCAGCCGCTAAATCGAATTCAACGGCGAACGTATCTCCCCGTTCCAGCGAACCGCCTTCACGCGATTGATTCCGCAATGAACCTCGGTTCTCGGAGATCACTTCTTCAGAAACTAAAGTCGCCGCTTCCAAATATTTTTCGATCGCCAAAGGGCTCAGCGTCAGCGTTTCGCCTTGATTGTCGAATCCATTTCCGACTTCATCCGTCACAAATCCAATTGCTTGAGACGGTCTCAGGTCGGTGCTGAACAAATCAGCAACTGCGTGATCATACTCAACGGCATTAAGGCGCCGAACGGTCACGATGGCTGGTGCACTGCATTGTTCGCAATCGACGTAATGCAACGCTTGATCGATCCAGCCGGACAGTTTTTCGCGCGTTGCATCGTCAGGCATTTCGGCTTCTTCCGGCGGCGGCATTGCGCCGATTTTGATCAGCCCGCGAACTTGATTCCAGACCGATGAAGAGTTCCGAATTGCATCGATCGATTCGTAAATCGTCAAATCAACTCCGGCTTCCGCTGACGATCCGGTATGGCAATCAAAACAATATTGCTGCATAAGTGGTTTAATGTCATGCATCATTTGGTGCTGCAACAATTCGTCGGTCAGCTTTTCCGCACTCGATTCTGACGGCACTTGATCGGCCGCCGGATCTGGCGACGGCGATTGAACATCGTCACCGGCAAATAAGCAACTGTTCAATGCAGCAAGCGTAAAGCAGCTCAGCACGATCGCTGTTAGGGCTCTGCTGAGAACTAGAAAATCAGCACGCAATTGAATTTTCAACATCGATAACAAACGCCAGAGTGGGAGGTGGGATGCGGCGGGAAGCTAAGAATTCCTCTCGGCCTAGCTACATATTCTACCATCGCGGCAATTTCAAATCGAGACGCGTCCGCGAATCTGGCAAATTGCGTTGTGGCTTCAGATTCGTAATGATTTTCCGCCACGACAGCGGGGTGAATCAGCGATTAGCTTTTCCGAAATTTGAAACGCCTAGTTTCAATCTTTGGTTCTTCGGGGAATTTAGTGGGTCAGTTCTGGCATCAGGTTGAGCTTGCCACAG
>JBGSKY010000316.1:0-26569 GCA_041740995.1 Pirellulaceae bacterium | reverse complement strand
AACCCAAAGGAATAGATTGAAATTGGTCGTGAAAATCCACCGACGGTACTTGTTCGCCTCGTTCCTCCCCAATGTTTTATGGCCGCAATAAATGTGGCCCAACTTGAAATCGTGTTTGGTGAATTTGACAGAGGCGGATGTCCCAGCCGACGCTCCCCCAATGATCCCAGCAAGCACGCATCGATGGCCAGCGATCACGCCAAATGGCCGAGCCCCGTGGAATAGACCAGTTTCTGCGAATCAGGTGTCGATATCGGGGTGTTTGAGCGGAAGCTGGGCAAGACGGCTTGCGATAACAATCGCTACGTTTCCCTGTTGACGCGCGAGCAATCGCTGCGTCTTCTGAATAGGAGTAAAAGCTTTGCATTGTTTCGGAGTGATCGGCCCCGAATCCATCTTCATTTCGAGTGCAGCAAGACCGGCTTGTAGATAGGAAACGAGGTAAGGCTGCCCCTTGCCACCGACAAACCGAATCACGGTTGCCTTAGATACGAAACTCGGCTAACCAGATCGGAAATCGAAATCTCTAATTCTGATGCTCAGTTCTAAAGTAATGCCGAAAGTGACATATCGAAAGAATTAAGTCGAGGTTTAGCGAAGTTTCGGCGATTGAAGCTGCAGTATCGCTGCCATGTTTTTCCAAAGACGTTAAACTCTCGATTCCAAGCGTTTCGGAGGGCCGGTCAAGAACCGAGTATGAGCAACCACAATCGAGTTACCTGTGCAGTATGCGGCAAGTCGTTCACGATCGCCGAAGTTACGCCCGTTCGCTTCATTCGTCCGGCGATCATCGCATCGATCAGCAAAGATCATACGGACTGTAACGCCGACAGCTATGTTTGCCAAAGTGATTTGAATCACTATCGCAGTCTGTATGTCCAGGGCGTTCTCGAGCAAGAACGCGGTGAATTGTCCACGCTTGAGAAGGAAGTGGTCGAGAGTCTGCGCGAGCACGACATCTTGACTCAGAACCTGAACGACACGGTCAATGAAAAGTTCAGTCTCGGCGAGAAGCTGGCTGACCGCGTCGCAACATTCGGTGGCAGCTGGACATTCATTATATTTTTTGCCAGCGTATTAATAGTCTGGATCGCTATCAACTCAATCGCCCTGTTGGGCAAACCATTCGATCCATTTCCGTTCATCTTGCTCAACCTCGTGTTGTCATGTCTTGCCGCGATTCAAGCGCCGGTCATCATGATGAGTCAGAACCGACAAGAAGCGAAGGATCGACTGCGAGCCGAAAATGATTATCGCATTAACTTGAAAGCCGAACTCGAAATCCGGCATCTACACTCCAAGATGGATTTGTTGCTGACGCATCAGTGGCAACGGCTACTTGAAATTCAGCAGGTGCAAACCGACTTGCTGGAAGAGCTCGGAAACAAGCGATGAGCGAAAGATCAGACAGTAGCCGAAGTCGCCAGACTTTAGATCGTGCGAACTAGCTCGTGCGGCTTTGGCAGATTTTTTTACTCGAATGCAGCAGCTTGCAATCGGACAAGGAATTATTCGACAAGTTCTACGTGTCACAAATCTTAGCGGCGCAGCCTTTCAACACGACCCGTTTTAAGGGTCGGTTGACGCTGCACATGCTGCAATTATTTGCACAACTCAAACGCGAGATCATCGGCGAATTCATCCACAACAAGTTGGTTTCCCAAGACCACGGTGACAATAGACCGGTAGCTAATCAGATAGCGATAGTTCGAAGCCATCGACACTCCCTGGAACCTTGCAGCTCAAACCGGACTTGAAATCTTCCGCTCGCTTGTAGCGGCGCGTGGTCCGCAAATCGGTTCGCTTAGGCTAAAATCGCAGAATGAATTACGGGAAGCTTGATCGGCTGGATGAAGAAATTGACGTTTGGTACGGCATCGTCGAACCAAACCAGGCAGCCGCTCTGGATCTTCGGCGATTGCTCTCAGAAGAAGAACTCGCCCGGGCCGATCGATATCGCTTTCCGGGACTTCAGCAGCAATTCGTTCAACGCCGAGGCATCATGCGAATGATCCTCGGTAATTATCTTGGCCTTTTGCCCGACGAATTAGAATTTACGCAAAATCGGTTTGGGAAACCTTCGCTGACCGGAAATCTGCAAGCGGGAGGACTAACTTTCAGCCTGACGCATTCGGGTTTCCACATGGCGCTGGCCGTTGGACGCAATCGGGCGCTCGGTGTCGATCTGGAGTTGCATCGCGACAACGTCGATCACGTCGGGTTGTCTCAATCATTTTTTGCACAGGCGGACGTTGATGCGATCCAGCGACCTGAGTTGCCAGCCGCGCAGTTGCTACGATTTTATGAGATCTGGACCAGTAAAGAGGCATATATCAAAGCGATCGGAGCCGGCCTTTCTATTCCGCTTGACCAGTTTTCCATTAATTTAGATTCCACTCCAGCTTCTCTTGCATTCGCCTGCCATGACCAAGTGTCTGTTGAATCCGAGACAAACCAAGCCGAGGTCTTCAGTGGTCGAAATTGGCACTTTAAACGACTGAATTTAGCTCCAAACACGTCTAGTTGGCTCGCATTCCAGGGAAATACCGCGACCGTAAAGACTTTGTCGTTGGATAATATGAGCTAGAATGATGTGGGGCTCTGCGTAATCTAGGAAACTTATATCAATTGACGGCTCAGTGAAATGCTATCAAACTGTCGGTATCCCGCTGAAAAGCGAGATTGGCTTCCGACCAGTCCGGCAGTTCTGACGTGTTGGATTTTGGTTTGACAGGCTGGAAGTCGCCCCATCTGAATTCGCTGGCCCGACGCCCAGCGAGTTTAACGACCACTTATCATGTACATCATTCGACAGGCATCAATTTTAACGACTGGCCAGCGATCGACATCGTGGTTAAGGCGTTGGAATTTGCCGTCGGATATATTGGACCAGCGTAAACACTGTGAAATTTAATTCGCGCACGTTCGCCGAACTGTTCTTTGAACTCGGTTCAGTGGCTCAGAAACGCGTTTTTCGTGCCGTTGACCAAAACGGTTTGCAGCTTGACGGTGTGACCTACGGTCAGCTCCAAGGGCGGGCTGCTGCAGTTGCAACCCAGCTTCGGAATCGCTCGCTTGCCGGCCAGCGAGTTTTGCTGATCTATCCGCCCGGTCTGGAATTTATCTCGGCGTTTCTTGGATGCTTAGCCAGCGGAACAATTGCGGTTCCAGTCAGTCCGCCTCGTCGAAACCGAACACGAGGATTTTTGACCGCTATCGCAGCTGACTGCAAGCCGGCCGCAGTGCTGACGACAGCGACGAATCTTGACCAGTGGCGAGCCGATTTTGAGCAGTCACGGCAAGGCTGCGACGGCAAATGCCCAACCCCGATCTGGCTGGCGAGCGATTCACTCGAACGCGAGCTGATCGGAGACGCAGAGTCATCAGGAGAGGGCTCAGCCGCCCGACGCTGTGAACGTTTGATTGAATCGGTTCTTGGCGAGCTCCCAGTCGATCCTTCCCAGCTTGCATTCTTGCAATACACTTCGGGTTCGACTTCGTCACCGCGTGGTGTTCAAATTTCCCACGCGAACTTGATGGCAAACAGCCAAATGATTTGCGATGCGTTTGGTAATCGAGAAGATAGCCGCGGCGTTTTCTGGTTGCCCAACTATCACGACATGGGGCTGATCGGCGGGATTCTGCAAACCATTTTTACTCGTGGTTCCAGTACGCTACTTGCACCAGCCGCGTTCTTGCAACAGCCACTGCGATGGTTACGGACGATCAGCGACGATCGCGCGACAGTCAGCGGCGGGCCAGATTTCGCATACGATTTATGTGCTCGAAAAGCGACGCCGGAAGCTTGTGAAGGACTTGATCTGAGCAGTTGGGAACTAGCCTTTACTGGTGCCGAAACCGTCCACGCACAAACGCTTGATCGATTTGCCGAAGCGTTTGAACCATATGGGTTTAATCGCAACGCATTTTATCCTTGTTACGGCCTTGCCGAATCGACGCTGATCGTCAGCGGTGGTGCGGCTAAAGCGCCGACAGTTCGCTGCGAAGTAGAATCGCAATCGATGGGCCGCAGCCGCGCCGTCTTAGCTTCTGCTGAAACATCGGCTAGTAAGACGCTTGTTGGATCGGGAACGCAGCTTCCAAGACTTGAACATCGTTCTGCAACCAATGTTGTTCAACATTTTCGGATCGTCGATCCAGTCAGTTTCGTTGAGTGTGACGAGCTTGGAATCGGAGAAGTTTGGGTGCAAGGTGAAAGCGTCGCACAAGGATACTACAACCAACCGGAATTGACCGAACGCGTCTTCCGTGCGTACACAGCCGACGGTCGCGGGCCGTACATGCGTACCGGCGATTTGGCTTTTCAAAAAGCGGGTGAGCTGTTCGTTTGCGGTCGCATCAAGGATCTGATTTTGATCCGCGGCCAAAATTATTACCCTGAAGATATTGAGAAATCGGCTCAACGCGTTGACGAGTCTTTCCGACCCGGACACACGGCAGCATTTACAATCGCTGCCAACGGGACCGAGCGGCTGGTCGTGGTCCAAGAATTGGAACCGCGCGCGACCGCTGGAAAACGCAGTGAATCAACCGATTGGGCGGGCATCATCGAACGCTTGCGAATCGCAATTGCAGCGGACCACGAAGTGATGGTTTCTGCCGTAGCGCTGGTTAAGGCAGGCAGTATTCCACAGACATCTAGTGGTAAGACTCAACGATTCGCTTGCCGTGAACAATTCGTTTCGGGGGCTTTAGAGACGATCGCATCTTGGACGATCGATGAGGCGACTGACCGGCCAAAGATCGCAGAACCAGTCACTGCCCCGGAGCGGTTTGATATCGCCACAGACATTCCAGCAGCGACTTCGTCACCAAATCGATTGACCGCCACAGAAATCGAGAATTGGTTGGTTGACCACATCGCCAACCGACTGCACATCAGCAAAGCGAATATCCGTGGATCAACGCCCTTCGTCGAACTTGGAATGAGTTCGCTTGACGCAGTCGAGGTCACGGCGGAATTGTCGCAGAAACTGGAGCAAGATCTTTCGCCGACAGCGGTCTACCAGTATCCGACAATCAGTGCGCTGGCCCGATGGCTTGGTACATCCGACAGCAAAGATTCAAAGAATGCGCAACCGGTAGCGTACAAGCCTAAAGAAGCCCTTGAGCCGATCGCGATTGTTGGCATCGGCTGTCGATTCGCTGGTCACGTCAATTCGCCCTCAGATTATTGGCAGATGTTGATCGAAGGCCGTGACACGATAACCGAAGTTCCCGCTGAACGATGGAATATTGACGACTTCTTTGATGCTGATTCGGTGGCTCCAGGAAAGGTCAGCACGCGGTGGGGTGGCTTCATCGATTGGGCGACTGAATTTGACGCGGACTTCTTTGGCATATCGCCTCGCGAAGCGGTCCGAACGGATCCGCAACAACGCGTGATGCTCGAAGTTGTATGGGAGGCACTGGAACACGCTTCGATTCGCCCGTCATCTTTGGCTGGCAGCAAAACCGGCGTTTATATTGGTGCAATCGGCAATGACTATGGACTCCGTCAGATCGCTCAGATTGAAGACATGGATGTTTTCAACGGCACCGGAACCAGTCACGCAATTATCGCAAATCGAGTTTCGTATTTCCTCGATATCAACGGGCCCAGTGTTACGCTTGATACTGCCTGTTCGTCTTCGTTGGTAACGACCGACATGGCTTGTCGCGCGCTTCGCAGTGGTGAAATCGACGCTGCGATTTCTGGTGGCGTGAATCTAATTCTCGGCCCAGAAATGACAGTCGTTCTGACTAAAGCTCAGATGATGGCGCCAGACGGACGCTGCAAAGCGTTCGATGCGGCGGCCAATGGCTATGTGCGGAGCGAAGGTTGCGGCGCGATAGTGCTCAAGCGACTCTCAGACGCGATTGCTGACGGAAATCCAATCTACGGATTGATCCGCGGGACGGCGGTCAATCACGTCGGACGAAGCAACGGTCTGTCGGCACCCAACGGCCCTGCTCAAGAGCAAGCGATGCGTTTGGCACTGGCCGAAGCAAACGTGGCTCCTCACGAAATCGGTTTCGTTGAAACGCACGGCACAGGAACCAAGCTTGGCGATCCGATCGAGTTGGAAGCAATCAAGCAAGTTTATCGTCCTGACGAACCCAATTCGCTGATCAAGCAATCACCTCTGCCTGTTGGTTCAACCAAAACGAATATCGGACATACCGAAAGCGCCGCTGGGATTGCTGGACTGATTAAAGCCATATTGGTGCTTCGAAACCAGCAGATACCGCCGCACTTGCATCTCGTCAAACCCAATCCGATTTTGCGACTAGACGATGGGAAGATTGAGATCCCAACACAACTAAAACCGATTGACTCGCCGATTCAGTTCGCCGGTGTCAGTTCCTTCGGTTTTGGCGGAACCAATGCGCACGTCATCTTACAAAGCTATGATGTCGAAGATAGTGTAAGTCATAACGACTCAACGCCGAGGGCGGTGCCCGAGTTGCAGCCAGCGATCGATGCGAGCCAACGCCCCGAATTGATCACGTTGTCGGCAAGAACGCCATCTGCTCTAGCCGCACTGGCAGGTCTGATTGCCAACGATCTGGCGAGCAAACTAGATGCTGCCGGTCAAGAACACACTGATGCACTGAAGCTCTCTAGTGTTGCAAAGACATTGAATCTTGGTCGCGAAACTTTTACTCATCGAATGGCCTGCGTCGTAAGCTCCGTACGCGAACTGCAAGCAGTCTTTGACGGTTTCGCTCGTGGCTCAACCAACCTGCCGATCCAAGTCGGCATGAACCCCAACCGCGACCGTCAAAGAATCGCGTTCTTATACACTGGCCAGGGTTCACAATACGCCCAAATGGGCCGTTCGTTGTACGCCCAATCGTCCGTTTTTCGATCCGCAATTGATGCTTGTGATGCAATTTTCCGCAGCGAGCACTCGCGAAGCCTGATCGAAATCCTCTTTAGCGATCGTGCTGGCGAAATAGATCAAACCGGCAACACGCAGCCAGCGATCTTCGCTGTCCAATACGCATTGACAAAGCTGTGGAAATCTTGGGGCATCCATCCGACTGCTGTGATGGGTCACAGCGTCGGCGAATTCGCGGCGGCTTGTGCTGCAGGCGTTCTATCATTAAGCGATGCTATGCGTTTGATTGCTAGCCGCGGTGCGCTGATGCAGTCACTGCCAACCGGCGGGAAGATGGCTGCGATCCTAGCAAAGCTTGAAGTCGTACAGACAGCCTTGAGCACTTTCCCAAATGTTGCAATTGCTGCCTACAACGGACCCGAAAGTATTGTCATATCAGGGCCTTCTGAAGACGTGGACGCGATCGTTCAGGCCGTTGCTCTACAAGGTTATCGCTGCAAAGAATTGGTAACTTCGCACGCCTTTCATTCGTCACTGATCGAACCAATCCTTGATGAACTAACACAAGCGGCAGGCCATGTTGCTACCAGTGAACCGCAACTTCCGATCGCTTCCAATCTCACAGGCCAGCTCGCCGATTCGGAGACCTACGCTGACGTAAGTTACTGGGCGAATCACGCTCGCAATGCAGTGCGATTTGTAGAAAACATCGATGCTATCGCGCAGCTTGAGTGCGACACTTATATTGAGATCGGCCCCAATCCGATTCTGATCGGTATGGCCATGCGCTGTATGCCCAAGGAATTTTCGGGACATTGGGTCGCGTCGATGAAACAGGGCACGGACGATTTGGTAGGTATGTTGACGGCGGCTGGAAAGCTATTCACGTTGGGTTTCGATTTACATTGGCCCGATTTGCTCGATCAGAAGTCGATCGCAACACTGGAACTGCCAAGCTATCCGTTCGAACGACGACGGCATTACGGTGGTGAAGTGATTGCAACTCGCGTCCGTGATGGCGCGGCCAGCAAGACGAACGAAACGAGCGACCCACTGCTCGGAAATCGACTCGACCTGCCAATCGCGCAGACCATTTTCGAAAGCAAGATCGAACGCTCGCGAATTGCACTTAGCCTAACATTGGCCGTTGAATCACGAATCCTGGTGAATGAAGCGGCGATGTGCAACACAATTTTGGAAGCCGCTCGATCGCTTGCCAAATCGGAGTCGAAGATCTCGATCGCTGACATCAAATTCAGCGCGATGGCTTACTTAGATTCTAATCGATGCACATTTCAAACTGTGCTTGATCCAGAGGTAAATGGCCGTCGTTCAGCGAGACTGGTTTATTCGAAGTCAAATCCCGAAAATCAGGCAACCTTCGTCGAACTGCTATCCGCATCGATTCTGGAAACCGCAGAGATTGCAAACGCGTCACCAGACGGTGCTGCGAGCGACATGTCGACGCAGGCAGAAGATTGGCAAAGCGGCGAAGAGCTCTTGCATCGTCAACGACTTGCTGGCATCTCGCGCGACTCAAGTCATCTGAGAATTGAGCGTTTTCGAGTTCAGTCTGACAGCCATTCCAGTTCGGACAATCTGATCGCGTTCGCATTTTGGAAGCAGAGTGCATTCCAGACCGACGAAAAATTTAACGTCGCAAAACTGCTTGATGATGCTTTGTTGCTTGTCGCAGGCGTCGCGGCGTCGCAAAACGATAGTCGCGGATTGTGGGTTGCAGAAACATTGCAGCAGTTGGACACGCCGAAGTCTATCGATTGGACCAACGGCACTCTGAACGGCGAAGTCAAGATTGCTTGGCAGGACAAGCATCAATGCGTTGCCGATTGTAGAATCGTAAACGAGCATGGCGTGGTGGTGTTGGCGATCTCCGGATTGACAATGCGTTTGTCGGCCGCTGATGAGTTACGGCGACGCGTTAATCCCCTGCAAGTCGAATGGATAAAATCGTTGCAATGGATTGATGCGGAATTTGAATCTTCAATCGACGACGACGAATTTAAGGCCGAGCGCAATTGGCTAATCCTTGACGACTGCAACAGAACCGCAACCGCACTTTCCGATCAACTCGAAGGCGTCGGCCACTTTGTTGAAGTGATCGACAGTAATTCCGTTGGCGATCATCGAATCACGGAAATCCAAAACTGCTTGGATCGCATAAAACATTCTTCGGCCGGCAAATTTCATGCTGTGATCGACTTGAGCAATTTGTCGCTGCCGACAAATGCTGCTGACGCAGACGAAAACTACCATGCCGCAACGGATCGTTATGTTGCGTTGTTGAATTTCATTCATCTAATCAGCGGTCAATCATCACAAACCCTCCCGCGGATTTATGTGGTAACTCGCGGCGTTCTGGCAACCGAAGCCAATGGCGAATCAAGTGTCTCGCTTACACAAGCAACAATTCCAGGGTTGATGCGAGTTATCTCCAGCGAGCAACCGGAATTGCGGGCCACGCTTGTTGATTTACCGTTTGAACGCTTGCCTAATGAACTGACATCTTTGACTATGGAGTTGTTGGCTGACGATGACGAATCGCAAGTCGCGATTCGCACCTCAGGTCGGAAAGTTGGTCGACTTGCCGCGCATCCTGACAGTCAATCGATGGTCGATGCATCTCAATCGCTAGTACTGAGCGGCGGAACGAAGCTGGTCACGGGCGGGCTTGGTGGACTCGGACTGGTCGTCGCTCAAACGCTCGCCAACCGTGGCGCCCAATCGCTGGTCTTAATCGGTCGATCGGCTCCGACAGCTTACGCTAATTCGGTCATCGATCAGCTCCGTAGGGACGGTATTCGTGTCGCTGTAATGCAAGGCGATATCGGCGATCGATCAACCGTTAAACGAATACTCGATTCGATCAATCAAACAGATCTACCGTTGACGGGAGTTTATCATCTCGCCGGCGTGCTTGACGATGGGATTTTGCGAGACCAGACAGCCGAACGCTTCGAACGAGTCGCTCGAGCCAAGGCATTGGGCGGGCTGTACCTTCACGAATTGACAGAGAATCTTTCACTTTCGGAGTTCGTTCTGTTTTCATCGGTTTCATCGATCGTCGGTTCGCCAGGCCAAGCGAATTACGCGGCGGCGAATACCATGTTGGATGGGCTGGCAAGTTATCGTCGTTCACTTGGGTTATCTGCGACAAGCATCAATTGGGGCTCATGGTCCGATGTTGGCATGGCCGCAAGCTTGCAGTCGGCTGATCATGAACGCTGGAAGACGGCCGGTGTCGGCTGGATTGATCCGGTGGCCGGAATGCAGTGGATGGAGCGAATCTTGCAAGCTGGTCTTGTGCAAGCTGCCGTGATGCCAATGGATTGGAAAAAATTCTGCTCTCGAATTCCTCGAAATGCGATGCCATCTTGGTTGCGATTGATCGCCAGCGAGCACTTGCCGAAAAACGTCGAACAATCCGGAGCGACACCCGAGCTGTTGCACATTTTGCGATCCAGCCGTACAGGGAATGAAATCGCAATCGTCCGCGATCACATTGTGGCTTTAGCAGTCCGGACGCTGGGCTTGAATTCCGAGCAACCGCCGGAGATGCAACGTCCACTAGGCGATTTGGGGTTTGACTCACTGACAGGCGTAGAGTTTTGCAATGCAATTGGCCGATCGATTGACCAAAAACTCAGTCCAACAGTGCTGTTCGACCATCCAACGCTGCAAGCCATTTCCATGCACGTGGCTTATGATTTGTTAGGGTTAAGTGACGACAATTCGAAAACTGTTGCAGAGCCTCAAGAGATCAATCAAACGCCTGAATGGAATGTCGCAGACGACGACTTGCAGGAGAGTTTTGATTCGGAATTCAACGATCGATTACTCACCGAAGTCGAATCGATGAGTGAATCTGAAATTGAGGCGTTAGTGATGGCACAACTAGTCGAACTGGAACTTTAGATCGCCGAACAATATTTGTACAAAAGTTCAGCAGTGCGAGGAGTTATTCGCGACCGCTTTCATTCCGGATTTCGAGTCTAAATTAGCCGTTAGAATTCGGCCGCTTTTTGCTTTTCAACCGGAACGAACTACGCTGTACAGTACAGGCGTTTGGGTCGTCGCTAACCGCCAGATGGGGCCGGATGAGAATTGAACTGCAACGACTTCGAACCTTAAATTGATAATAATGTCAGACCTCGCGTCTCGTCTGGAAAATATGTCCCCGTTGCAAAAGGCCGTTTACGCGCTTCGGGAGACTCAAAGTCGATTAGAAAGCTTGCAACGACGCGGCCACGAGCCAGTTGCAATTATAGGAATGTCGTGCCGCTTTCCTGGCGATATCAAAAGTCCAGACGACTACTGGAAATTGCTCGTCTCCAACCAAGAAGCGATCGGTGAGATCCCGCCTGAAAGATGGGACTCGGACGCTTTCTACGATCCCAATCCACAAACGCCTGGCAAGATGTGTACTAAGTGGGGCGGTTGTTTGTCAGACGCATCGATGTTCGACAATCACTTCTTCGGTATCTCCGATCGTGAAGCGACAATGATCGACCCGCAACAGCGAATTCTTTTGGAACTCGCTTGGGAAGTCGTCGACGATGCTGGAATTCCTCTTTCGGACTTGAAAGGTTTGCCAGTCGGCGTTTTCATCGGCATTGGAGCCAATGAGTACATTGGAAAAATTGCTGGCGACTCAACACTCGGCAATCCTTTTGCTAGTACTGGTAACGCACTGTGCGTGGCAGCAAATCGAATTTCCTATGCATTCGATTTTCAGGGGCCAAGCCTAGCGATTGATACCGCATGTTCTTCTTCATTGGTGGCGATTCACCAAGCGGTCGCGAGTCTCCGAAATGGCGAATCGACTTTGGCGTTAGTCGGCGGAGTAAATCTGATTTTGAATCCGCTGACGACCATCAATTTGACGAAGGCTGGGGTTTGCTCGCCTGATGGAAAAGTCCGCGCTTTCGACGCCCAAGCGAATGGCTATGTTCGCAGCGACGGCGCTGGTTTGATTTGCCTCAAGCCCCTTTCATCAGCACTGAAAGACGGTGACCGCATCTATGCAACAATCATGGGTTCGGCAACCAATCACAATGGCAGCGCTAATGGCCTTTCATCTCCACGGCGTGAAACGCAAGAAGCGTTGTTGCGTCAGGCATATCAAAGTGCGAAGACTCCGCCATCAGAAGTAAGCTTCGTTGAAACCCACGGCACTGCGACACCCATCGGCGATGCAATCGAAATTGCCGCGTTGTCTAACGTGCTGTGTCAAGATCGACCACAAAACAAGCCGCTGCACTTGGGAGCCGTGAAAACCAATTTGGGACATACAGAAACCGCAAGCGGAATGGCCAGCGTAATAAAAACGGTCTTAGCGATGCAGCATAAAACGCTGCCATCCAATCTGCACTTTCAAGTTCAAAACGCGAACATCGATACCATTGAGACGCTACGATTTTTGAGTGCAAATCAGCCATGGACACAAGTCGAAGATCGACCCTATGTTGCTGGCGTTAGCGCGTTTGGCTTTGGCGGTTGCAACGCGCATGTCGTACTGCAATCGTATTCGCCGACGACTAGTGAGCCAAACCAAATTCTGCCGGACGATTCATCGCAGAAACTGCCACTGATCTTAACCGCGAAAACGGAAGCCTCTTTACGACTTGCTGCCATACAAATGAAGCAATTTTTGCAGTCAGCGACGCCTGATTGGTACGACGTATGTCACACCGCTGCGTTGAAACGTGAACTGTTGGACTGCCGACTTGTCATCAGCGCCAGCGACGCCAATCAAGCGATAGAATCGTTGTCGCATTTTGTTGATGGGATTCATGACGCTCGCGTTTTCATTGGACGGCGAACGCAAAATGGCACCAAGACTAAATCGTCACTCGATGGTCAAACTAGGTCACTTGAAGAGTCAATCGTTGACGGCGAACCAATCGATTGGAAAACAATTTTTGTTCGCAAAGGTCGCCTCGTTTCGCTGCCAAAATATCCATGGCAGCGTCAGCGTCATTGGCTCGAAAGCGCTGCACTCCCAGACGCTTTGTTGGACGATTCTCAACGCTCGGCAAATTCAAAGGCTGGCTCGACGCGACCCACTGCTGTAAGCGAATCAACTCAGCAAAGAAAACTGCTGAATAAGCGACCAGATTTGAATACTGCTTTCGTAGCCGCATCAACCAATGTAGAAAAAATGCTCGACCAGCGATGGCGGGAAGTTCTACGTTTGGAATCGATCGGAATCGATGATAACTTCTTCGAACTTGGTGGCGATTCGCTGCAAGCTGGCAGCCTCTTAAATCAGTTGCAAAAGGAACTTCATCAGACGATACATTTCATGGCACTCTTTCAATCGCAAACGATTCGCGAACTCGCACAATACCTTGACGCAACTTATCCCGACGCCGTGCAGCTTTGGGTAGAACAATCGTCGCCAACATCGATCGAACGTCCCCTACAACCTGTCCAAGTATCTAACGGTTCAATCCCAAAATTAAATCGACGCCGCACCCTTGAACGGCCTGCGTCGGAGATCGAATCGATGAGCGATCGCGAAGTTGAAACATTGCTTTTGCAACAGTTGAAGTCTCAGAACAATACGCGAGACCCGAATGTCTAATGACACGCTTCCAGAAGCCATGTCGACTGACCAGCAACGTCGGCTGCTCGAAAAATTGCTGCAGCAACAAAGCGAAGAATTTGCAGAGTTCCCCGCCTCATTCGCTCAAAAGCGATGGTGGTTGATCGACCAAATCGAACCTGGCAAAGCGACCTACAACATCATCGCGGCTTGTCGCTTGAGAGGGCCACTCAACGTCGAATGTTTAGTTCAATCTTTGAACGTCTTGATCGAACGGCATGAGACGCTGCGAACCACGTTTGCAAATCGAGACGGTCAGCCTGTTCAACAAATTAAGGACGCTTGGCAAATCGAAGTGCCAACAATCGACTTACCGGATAGTCGAGACGAAAACGATCCAAAAATCCAATCGTTAATTCAACAGTTTAGCGAACTGCCATTCGATCTACAAACTGGTCCGCTTTTCCGCGTGCAGTTACTTCGGTTGGGTGCAGGCCAGCACATCGTTCTCTTCGCCGCTCACCACATCATCTCCGACGGATGGTCGATGGGCATTCTGATGCGTGACTTCGCAACAGCTTATGACGCAATATCGCAGGGTGCCGAAGCAGATTTCCAAGAACTCGAAATTCAATTTGCCGACTACGCGACATGGCAAAACGATTCGCTTCAAACCGCTTCGGATAACGCCCAGTTGAACTTCTGGAAGGAACATCTTCGCGACGCACCAACTTTGGAATTGCCAACCGATCGACCACGTGGATTTCGACCGACACAAGGCGCTAGCTACGAGTTCACTGTGCCGTCGCAATTGTGGCAATCCTTCAAGAACCTTTGCAGTCGTTCAGCAGCGACACCGTTTATGGGTTTGCTTGCGACGTTGCAATTGTTGCTCAGCCGATTGAGCGGCCAGGATGATGTCGTCGTCGGGACACCAGTGGCCGGTCGTAATCGACAAGAGCTTGAGAATTTAGTTGGTTGCTTTCTAAATACGCTAGCCATTCGAGGACAAATCGTACCGCAGTCAAGCTTCCGTGAGCTGCTTAAAAAGACACGCGATCTAGCGTTGGCAGGCTTCTCCAATCAGGACATTCCCTTTGAGCGATTGCTCGAAGAAATCCCAATTGATCGAGATACGCAACGCACTCCATTCTTTCAAGTCATGCTGAATCTGCTCAGCTACGAAGCACCAAATCTGTCATTGCCGCAACTGGAAATTGAACTGCTTGAGTTGCCGGAACCGGCGGCGAAGTTTGAGATGACTTGGTACGCGGAACCAGTCGCGGACGCTTTAGTATTACGACTTGTTTACGACGCAGCCTTGTTTGAGCGAACTAGAATTGAAATCATTGTCGATCAGTTCGTCGATTTACTCCGTCAAGCTGCCGATGATCCAGATTGTTCGCTAGCGGCAATGTCGCTGAACAGTCCGTTTTCTCAACGAGTTGTTGCCGATCCACGATCGAGACTTGATAAGCCGCAACTGCCGTCGGTAGCCGATACGTTTCGTCGAATTGCGAAGGAAAACGCGGATGCGGTTGCTCTGACACACCGTTCCGAAAGCTGGACTTACCAGCAGCTTTCCGATCACGCAGAATCGCTTGCCGTTCGAATCGCGGAAGCGACTGTAGCCGGTCAAGTCGTAGCGGTGACTGGCGAAAAATCAATCAACTTGATCGCCTCAATGCTTGCCGTACAACTGGCTTCGCGAGTGCTTATGTGCATCGACCCTAACCTGCCGGACGCTCGGCAGGCGCTGATGCTCGATCAAGCGAACGCAGCGATGCTGATTCGCTCTGAACAATTCAATGAATTCGAGTTGCGAGCTTTAACGGACCACAAAGCAACTCAATTGCACAAGCCGGAAGCGGCTTATGTGTTTTTCACTTCCGGATCGACAGGTCAGCCGAAAGCAATCCTTGGCAGCGGCGAAGGTTTATCGCATTTTCTTGAATGGCAGCGTTCAACGTTCGCAATCGGTCCCGGCGATCGAATTGCTCAGCTAACAGCGCTGTCATTCGACGTTGTCTTGCGCGACGTCTTTCTGCCGCTGACCAGTGGCGCGACGTTATGTTTGCCAGATTCCAGCGATGCCGTTCTTTCGCCAGCCATTCTTAGCTGGTTAAAAGCGGCGGGAATTACTGCTTGCCACAGTGTCCCGAGCTTGGTTCGCAGTTGGCTTGCTAGTCCAGCGGATGGATCGCAACCTAATACGTCTTTGCGTTATTTCTTTTCCGCTGGTGAGCCGCTTAGCAGCGAGCTCTGCCGGAAAATAACTCGACGTTTTATATCGACTACAGTTGTCAATCTATACGGGCCGACTGAAACAACGCTGGCGAAATTTTCGAAACAAATCAACAACGATCCGATGCCGGGCATTCAACCTGTCGGCAATCCGTTACCCAACACGCAAGTGATCATCCTCGATGGCGACCGTCAATGCGGTGTTGGAGAGCTAGGCGAGATTGTCATTCGAACACCGTTTAGAAGCCTCGGGTATTTGAACAAAGAGGCCGTCAGCAACAATTCATTCTTCGTCAATCCATGGAACAATGATTCCGCCGACTGGCTTTACCGAAGCGGCGATCGCGGTCGAATCGCACCCAATGGAGAACTCGAGATTCTCGGTCGTATGGATGACCAGATCAAGATTCGCGGTGTGCGAATTGAGCCGGCTGAAATCACTGCTGCGATCTCAACGTGCTCCGGTGTAAATCAGTGTTATGTGACTTCATTTGTCGACGACGACGGTGAAAAGCAGTTGGTTGCGTACTTGGCCGTCGATGACATTTCGGATGCTGCTTTTGCTGACCTGCGATCTAGAATTGTCAGCGATCTGTCGACACGACTTTCGTCGGCCATGATTCCAACTGCTTTTTGTCCGCTGTTAAGTCTTCCACTGCTGCCAAATGGCAAGATCGACAGACGCGGTCTTCCGAGCGTGTCAGATTTCGTCAAACCGATCGCCAGCGAAACGTTCGTCGCTCCGGTCGGTGAGATTGAAGTGATGTTAGCGGACATTTGGTCTAACGTTTTACGACTCGAAAAAGTTGGCCGACACGATAACTTTTTTGCCATTGGTGGCCACTCACTCTTAGCCGCTCAACTCGTCGCGAGAATCGAATCTCGACTAGGTATCGCTTTGCCTCTGAGAGCATTGTTCGAACAACCGACGATCGAACGTTTGGCTCTTCGAATTGCGGAAAATGAATCAGAGACCGCGATTGCTCTGCCCGCGATTGAGGCTCGCAACCCAAACCAAGCAGCACCATTAGCACTGTCTCAAGAAGCTCTTTGGTTTTTGGATCGACTCGACCCATCTGGTGGAGCCTACACGACATATCCGATTCTTTCAGTTCGCGGACCGCTTGATATTGCCGTTTTGCGAAAGTCACTTGCGACAGTGATTGACCGACATGAAGTCTTACGAACGACATTTCCTGAGTTGCACGGCGAACCAGTACAAAATATTGCACCGGAGTCCGCCGTCGAACTTTCGATCACCGATTTCAGCCATCTTGAAAACCAAAAGCGCAAACTTGCGATTGATGAATGGGTCCAACAACAAGTTTCAATTGGGATCGATCTGCAGAATGGGCCAATTGTTCGAATGCAGCTTGCCAAAATTTCCCGCGACGAGCATGTTATCGTTGTCGCATGGCACCATATCATTCACGACGGTTGGTCACTTGCGCTGCTGGCTCGTGAAGTCACTCAGTGTTACAAGTCACTCGTCAGTCATGAACCACCGAATCTTCCGCGACTGGACGTTCAATACGCCGATTGGGCGATCTGGCAACGGAAGCTCCTCAGCGGAAGTAACCTTGAGCGGCTTTCGCAGTATTGGAAGGGCCAGCTCGATCAAGTCCCTTCTCTTGATCTAGTGACCGATTATCCGCGGCCTAAAATTCGAACTACGCGCGGTAATCAGCTGCATTGCGAATTGAGCCAATCGCAGTCAAACGCGGTGGTATCTTTTGCCCAAGCTCATGGCGTCACGCCATTTATGGTCTTGCTTTCCGCTTTCCGAATCGCGCTCGGCCGGTTCAGCGGGCAATCGGATTTTGCGATCGGCTCGCCAGTGGCGAATCGACGCAAGAGCGAGACCGAGAATCTAATCGGCTATTTTATCAACATGCTCGTTCTGCGAACCGATCTCGCCGGATTGAAAACTTTCGCCGAGGTTGTAGAGCAAACCAAGATTACGGTTTTGGAAGCGTTCGAGCATCAAGATCTGACACTCGATCAGGTTGTCAGCGCGGTAAATCCACCACGTGATACCAGTCGGCACCCTCTGTTTCAAGCAATGTTTGTGCTGCACAACAATACGATTCCAGCAGCCGACATTCCTGGCTTTTCGATCGAGCCTTGGAACGATGCACCGGTCCATTCTTCGTACTTCGACATCAATCTGGTGCTTCAGCAATTCGGCGAAAGTTTTGTTGGTCGTCTGGTTTTTAATAGCGACCTTTTTAATCAAACGACGATTGAGCGATTGTGGAGCGTGATGACTGAAGTGCTGCGAATCGGTCTTGCCGCGGCGAACGATTCGATGCTTAGCACTCCAATTCTTGACGGTAATTCGCGAGAAATGATTCATCAGTTCGCGACGTCAAACCCAAATTTGTTGCCGAACGATCTAGTTGCAGGAACACTCCACGATCGATTCGGTCAACAGGCCTCGCAGACGCCAATTAAGGTAGCGTTGATCGATGGGAAACTCGAATGGACATACGAGCAGCTTGATCACTTGTCGAATCAATTTGCTCGCGAGTTGCAACTTCAGGGCGTAACTCCGAAAAGCTTGGTCGGTCTGCACTTAGAACGTTCGGCAAGTCTCATTGTTGCCATCCTTGGAATCTTGAAAACAGGTGCTGGTTATTTGCCTCTCGACGAGAAAGCACCTGCATCTAGAAACGCTTCGGCATTAGAGGACAGCCAAACAAAGTTCTGCGTCACTTCCCGAAAAAACTTTGGCGAGCTCAACGATGCCGTTGAAAATTCGGGAGTGAAGTTTGTGCTCGCCGATGACATCGCGACAATTCAGAGCACAGACTCAATACAAAGCTTTGAACCGCCGCAAGTATCTTCCCAACAAACGGCGTATGTCATCTACACGTCAGGTTCGACTGGCCGACCTAAAGGCGTCGTGATTTCACACGCGGCAGCAGTGGCTTATATCGTTGCGGCTGGAAATGAGTATGCAATCACTGCGTCAGATCGAGTGTTGCAATTCGCATCGATCAGTTTTGACGCGCACATCGAAGAAGTGTTCATTACGCTCCTCAGCGGCGGCACACTTGTCTTGCGTAGTGACGCAATGATGAATTCGATTCATGATTTTGTGAAAGGTTGCGCAGAACGATCGATATCTGTTCTCAGCTTATCAACCGGCTTCTGGCATGAGATAGTTTACGCGGCCAACCAAAAACGGATCGAACTTCCGACCAGCTTGCGATTGATCGTAATCGGTGGTGAAGCTGCGTTGACAGAACGCGTTTCTCAATGGTTCGGCACCTATGGCGATTCGATTCGATTGATTAATAGTTACGGTCCAACCGAAGCGACCGTGGTCGCAACAACGCTTGATTTGAATGCTAGCTCCAAAGATCTCGAAAGATTGCCAATCGGGCGGCCACTAGCCAATACGATGGCGTACGTGTTGGACTCGCATTTTCAATTCGTTCCAATTGGCGTTCGTGGCGAATTGTTCTTGGGTGGGCAAAGCCTTGCCGATGGATATTTGAATCAACCGTATTTGACCGCTGAGCGTTTTGTCGAGTTGCCGTTGGACGGTCCCGATCATCCGACCAAACGTCTCTATCGAACAGGTGACATTGTTCGCTGGAATGCCAATGGACAGCTCGAATTCTTTGGCCGACTAGATCATCAAATCAAAATCCGAGGCTTTCGGGTTGAATTGACTGAGATAGAAAATGCGTTGCGTTCGCATCCTTCAGTGCTCGATTGCATCGTCATCGCCGCCACGCCACGTGACGATGAGATGCAACTGGCGAGCTATGTTGTTGCGAAAGAAGGCTCTGATTTTTCGATCTCAAAACTGAGAGAGCATCTACAAAGCGCTTTGCCTGCGTACATGATCCCGAGCGTTTTTGTTGAACTTCCAGCGCTCCCTAAAACAATCAGTGGAAAGTTTGATCGGAAGGCATTACCAGCGATCGACTGGACATCTTCGGCACTCATCGAATCCGATCCAAACACGTTTGTGCAACCGTTAGATGGCTTGGAAGCTGACATTGCGTCTCAATTTGCCGTTGTTCTTGGACGCGATCGAATTAGTGCGATCGATGACTTCTTTATGATCGGCGGCAATTCGCTGCTGGCGTTACGTCTAATTTCAAGGTTCCGAGAGAATCTTCAAATCGATCTTCCGATGGTCAAACTTTTTACGCTCAACACCGTTCGAGCGATAGCGGCTTATTGTGCAGACACAAATTTCGATGATGAATTGCCACCACCGCCAGCGCTACAAGTCTTCCGTGATGGCGACACAAGTCCTGCTGCATACAATCAACAGCGACTTTGGTTGCGTCATCATCTGCATTCCAATCCAGCCGCATTAAACATGGCGACTGCGATGAAAATCGTTGGTCGTTTCGATGCGACATTATTGCAACGTGCTCTTCACGAAGTCGTGAGTCGCCATGAATCGTTGAGGACAACTTTTCGAGACACCGAGAATGGACTATTACAAGTTGTTCATTCAAAAATCGATGTGCCAATAAAGCTTGCAGATTTCACGTCGCTTTCGAATGATTTAGCAGTCATCGATGCAGCGGAGTTTTGCGCTGCTCAAGCGGACGAGCCGTTCAATTTAGAACTTGGTCCACTGCTGCGAATTGCCGTCGCACGCTTATCGCCTGACGAACATGTTATTGCGTTGGTAGTGCATCACGTGGTTTTTGACGGACCATCGATGCAGTTACTGCGTCGCGAAATTGTTGCGACCTATTCCGCGTTGATTCAAGGTCAAGTCGGCGTTCGCACGGAACCAGAATATCAATATCGTGATTTCTCAATTTGGCAACGTCAGTATTTGCAAGGTCCGGCAAGACAGAAATTGGTCAAGTTCTGGAGCGACTATCTTGCCGACGACGAACCGACTCGACTGCCCAAACTCTCGACAACGCAGTCACAAAACAATTCCGACTATCGCCGATATTTTGCTGTTTCGATTGCGACTTTCGAAAAACTGCAAAAATTTTGCAAACGTGAAGGGGTAACCTCATTCGTTGTACTCCTTGCGGTTTACAACTTGTTAGTTCACGGTTACACCGGTCAACGTCAACAAACAGTCATCGCGCCAATGTCTTCTCGCGGCCGAAAAGAACTCGATACGATGATCGGGTACTTGGTCAACATGGTCTTTCTACGAAACAAGATTGATGATGCCCAATCATTTGGGGAATTCGTGCGAACCGTCCGAAAATCGACAGTCCGTGCAGTTGAACATCAAGACTTGCCTCTTGAATTGATTGTCAGTGAGTTGAAACCCAAACGCGTTCCTGGCAAACCTCCGTTTGCGCAAGTCTTGATCAATCTAGTCCAAACGGATGCCGAGCCATCGCCACCCACTTCGAGTTTGGTAAAGGTTTTGCCGTTCGATTTTTCACGCAAAAGTGCCGGCAGCGAATTTGAGCTGAAGCTTGAAATGGTCGAAAGCCAAAATGGCTTGCACGGATTTCTTGCACACGACCAATCATCAATGAGCAAGGAACAAGTCGATGAAATGTCGAACAAATATCTTCAACTTTTAGATGTGTTGATCGACAACCCAACGGACACAGTCTCACAAAGCTTATCGAAGCTTCAATTCCCAAGCACGTTAATCGAACAAACTGCATCGGTTGATTACTCGACCGCCACTCGACTTTCTGTTGAAGAGCATTCGGTTGTTGATGAGATTCTCGCCTGGTCGAGTGACAAGCTGCAGCTCTCTGAATTGAATGAGAGTGACGACTTGTATTCAATTGGTTTTGATTCGCTGGGACTTTTGCGGCTGATGCGACATCTCAATGAAAAGTATTTCGTTGAACTGCCGATAAACTCTGTTGCAGTAGGTGTTACTCCGTCTAGTCTTGCAGTCGATGTACTCAGAGCCAACCGGAAACTCGGTCGCAAATCTCTGATTCGCAACCCTCAATCGCTCGCTGCCTATTTGATCGATTTAAGGCCTGGAACGTCAGCAGAACCAATTTTCTGCTTGCATGGTTTGGGCGGTCATGTCGTTAACTTTATTCCGCTCGCGCGAGAGTTGCTAAGCGAACAACCGATCGTTGCGGTCCAAGGTTTAGGCGTTGATGGAAAGTATGAACCGCACGACGACTTAAATGAGATGGCTGACATCTACACCGCTGCCATTTTGCAACGCCAACCACGAGGACCCTTTACGTTGCTAGGTTGGTCGATGGGCGGGTTGCTGGCGATGGAAATAGGTCGGCGATTGATCGCCGCTGGTCATCTCGTGCGGCCACTCATCTTGCTCGATACGCACCTGAACCTAAAAGACCGATCGCTGGAAGAGATTACTGAAGAATCAATTATCAAACAGATCGCGCCACGGTTGGGAATTCAAATGCGCGAGCTGAAAAGTATGCCGCTTGAACAGCAATGGAATTGGATACTTCAGCAATCTCAAGCGCTCGACGGCGACAAGAGCGACGACGGCGGGGCAGCAGAAATTCGTAAATTAGCGACTGTCTGCAAATCCCATCTTCGCGCCATCGCAACTTATCAATCGGAATTCTATCCTGGCAATATCGTGATGCTAAAGGCGGCTCGACCTTGGCGGTTGCTCGATTCACGTTGGAAACGGCTTTGCGAAAACTTAGTGGCTAAAACAGTTCCCGGCTCTCATTACAGCATGCTCGCCAAACCTGACGTTGTTGAATTATCAGCGTTGATCGAACGAATCCTTCACGCCAAGTCGGGGACATAATGAAGCTGTTCCTCGTCTTACTCCGATCATCTTGGATCGAATCTTCACTGGCGGTCGCACTGAGCGGAATCAGCGCACTATCGACGATTGGAATCATCGCGCTGATCTTCCAGATTCTCAAGCAAGCCACTCCGATGCTTCGGGACCAAGTGTTCTACTTTGGTCTATTGTGCATCGTTATCATCGTCACGAACATTGCCTCGCAAGTGCTGCTGACACGAGTTTCACAACGGTCGATCTCTGAATTGTTGATGGACGTGAGCGGTCGGATCCTGCGCATGCCGCTTCGTGATTTTGAGCTGCTTGGTCCATCAGCGGCCTTAGCGACGTTAACGACCGACGTCGGGATCATCGCGATGGCTGTTCAAGGCATTCCGATTCTTTGTGGTAACGCGTTAACCTTGTTTTTCGGTCTAGCATATTTAGGCTACCTTTCATGGCCCGTTCTAATCGGCGCGGTAGTCTTCATCGTGATCGGTTTCTTCACCTACCAAAAAACTGCATCGTACGCTTTGAAGTATCTTAGAAGCGGTCGCGGCCATCAGGATCGATTGATGTTGCACTTGCGTGAGTTAGTCGATGGAATCAAAGAGCTGAAAATTCATCGCGATCGACAGGAAGAATTTTTGCATCATGTTCTTGCCGAAACAAATCAAGCAGTCCGCAGCGATCAGACAATTGGCCACAGCATTCAATCGGCCGCCGTCAGTTGGGGACGGCTAATGTTCTTCATCGCCATCGGCGCATTACTGTCTGCTTGGTACTGGTTGCCGCAGTCATCGTCAGTGACACTGAACTCGACTAATCCCGCAGCGCTGACCGGTTGCGTGCTGACGGTTTTGTATCTTATGACACCACTGGAACGCATTATTGCATGGATACCTTTATTTGAACGAGCCAACGTATCGATCGACAAACTTCGACAGCTTGGTACCGGCGTCGTCCAAGAGTCACACAGTGCCTTACCGAATTTAAATACAGACTTTAAGCATCTGATGATTCGAGATCTCTGTTTTGCGTACGATCGTTCTATTGACGAACGCGGTTTTTCAATTGGGCCAATTGATCTCGATTTTTATCCAGGTGAAGTTGTGTTTCTGGTTGGTGGTAATGGAAGCGGTAAAACGACCTTCATGAAATTACTAATCGGTTTGTACGAACCGACAAGTGGTCTAATTCGAATTGGATCGACCGAAATCAGCGATCAAAACCGCGAGGCATATCGGCAATGTTTTTCGGCTGTCTTTGCCGAACCCGTCCTGTTCGAGAACTTGCTAGGCGTCTCTGCGATCGGACCTTCAGACTTGCAATCGCACGAACGTCAGGTCGCCGATCTGCTATCGCATCTTGAATTAACAGGGGTTGTTCGAGTCACCGACGGTCGTTTTTCATCGATTGACCTTTCAAAAGGCCAGCGAAAGCGGCTTGCACTGTTGACCGCTTATCTCGAAGATCGACCGATCTATGTTTTTGACGAATGGGCGGCAGATCAAGATCCGTTGTACAAAAGTGTTTTTTATCGAGAAATATTGCCGCGATTGCAGGGCGATGGCAAGTCGGTGATCGTAATCTCCCATGACGATCAGTATTTTTCACTCGCGGATCGAATAATCAAATTGGAAGCTGGTCGAGTGGTAGGCATTGATCGAGGAATGCCAAAAACTAGCGCCAGCGATTTTGCAGAGGCATTGTCGAAGCAATGAGATTCATCGGACTACTATTTTTTCTTGGCATGATCGGACTGGTCGGCTACCTCTACGTCAGCGAGCCGCCACCGGAGGTTCCCGAATTCCGCCTCGTTGAAACCAAAGTCGGCAACGTCGTTCATGCCATTTCGGCCACAGGGACAATCGAACCTGTCGAAGTCGTTGACGTCGGGGCCCAAATCGTTGGACGAGTCAAAAGTTTTGGCCCCGATTCGAAGGATCCAACCAAAGTTGTCGATTTCGTATCGAAGGTTGAACGTGGATCGATTATCGCAGAATTAGACGACGTTCCTTTCGTAGCGGAACTGGAAAAAGCTCAATCGGATTTGAATCTCGCCAAAGCCGAACGCGTCCGAACGCTAGTCAGCTATGAACAAACCGCCCGCGATGCCAAACGGGCTGAATTGCTCCGTGGAACGAACTCAGAAAGCGAATATGAAGCGAGTGTAACGGCCGAAAAGATTGCACAAGCGGAACTCGCTATCGCCGACGCGAAAATTGCACAGGCAGAAACGTTGCTGCGACAAGCGAAAATCAATTTAGACTTCGCTACTATTCGATCACCAATCGACGGCGTGATTCTGGATCGTCGTGTGAATGTCGGCCAAACCGTCGTCGCAGGACTGAACGCGCCGAGCCTTTTCTTAATCGCAAAGGATTTGAGTCACATGCAGGTCTGGGCAGCGGTGAACGAAGCAGACATTGGACAAGTTTCGATCGGTCAAACCGTCACTTTTACCGTCGATGCTTATCGCGATGAAAATTTCAAAGGAAGGGTTTCGCAGATCCGATTGAACGCTAGCACCGCCAATAGCGTGGTAACATACGGTGTGATCGTTGACATCGACAATACCGATGGCAAACTCCTGCCTTACATGACAGCGAATCTGATGTTTGAAGTCTCGCGGAGGATCGATGTTCTCGTCGTGCCCAATCAAGCCGTTCGATGGAAGCCGACGGCAGACCAGATCGCAATCGATTTTCGGGAAGACTTTTTGGTCGATGATCCCATGGCTTTAACGCCTGGACAAAAAATCGTCTCCGTCACCAAGCCGACGTTGTGGGTCGAAGATTCACCGGGGCTGGTTCGACCAATCGCCATTCGAGCTGGAATTTCAGATGGCGTTATGATGGAAGTTGCGAATGAGGAATTGCAATCTGGTACGAATGTTGTGATGGGAATCATTCCAAAGAAGAAACAGGATTTTGTTTCAAGCTTTATTTCCCGAGTCACCAAACCCAAAAACGATGAGTGAGATTCAGGTGTCTAACGCGACGAGATCATTTAACGATGCAGATCGGTCCGATCGTGTCTTTGACGATTGCGCTGTTGACACAAAAATCGTTTCCAAAGCGGGCAACGTTTCAAAGAAGCCAGTTGCCTCCGAAGCGATAATTCAGTTGCGCGACATTCATAAGACGTACCAAGTCGGCGAGTTGTCAGTCGAGGTGCTAAAGGGCGTCTCGTTGCAAATTCGACGAGGAGAATTTGTCGCTTTGATGGGTGCGTCAGGTTCAGGCAAAACGACGCTGATGAACTTGCTGGGATGCTTGGACCGCCCCACGTCTGGATCATACAAGTTGAATAACGTCGAAGTCGCAGCGCTGAATGCGGACAAGCTTGCGGCGATTCGAAGTCAGTTGCTTGGATTCGTTTTTCAAAGCTTCAATCTGCTGCCTCGGATGCCTGCCGCCGACAACGTCAAAATGCCTGCGTCTTACGCCAGTTCAAGGATGTCGTTTCGTCAGCTTGGCAAGCGTGCAAAAGAATTGCTTGGCATCGTCGGTCTTGAAAAACGGTTCGACCATACGCCAGGTCAGCTCTCCGGCGGGGAGCAGCAACGAGTCGCGATCGCTCGCTCATTGATCAATCAGCCGGAAATTCTTCTCGCTGACGAACCGACTGGTAATTTGGATTCCAAAACGAGCAAAGAGACAATGAAGCTCTTTCGGACGTTGAACCAAGAGACCGGTATCACTCTGCTGATCGTAACTCACGATCCCGAAGTCGCTCGTCAGACCGATCGCGTGATTCGGATGGTCGATGGATTGATCGTTGATGACACTGAAATCAATCAACGCGATCTGGATCAATCGATGGTGGCAACGAAGCTGCCGAAGAAAATCCAGTTGCGCAGCACGAGAGGTTTATTCAGCGGCCCAGCGATGATTCTCGGTGCCGCAGCTATTGCGCTGCAAGCACTCCGACGTAACTTCTTGCGAACAGTTCTTACGACGCTAGGCATCATTATCGGCGTCGCTGCTGTTATTGCGATGATGGAAATCAGCCAAGGCGCATCGCGGGCAATTGCAGTGACGGTCACCAACATGGGCGCAAACACGATCATGATCAGCCCCGAAGCGACACTGGCCGCTGCGGCAAGCGGCAGCGAGAATGCGGCGACTTTGACGCCTGACGATGTGGCAGCGATCTCGCGGGAATGCCCGTCGGTGCTGACCGCCGCACCACTGGTTGGTGGCAACCAGACGCAAA
>JBGSKY010000315.1:0-2438 GCA_041740995.1 Pirellulaceae bacterium | reverse complement strand
GCGATTCGGACAGCAAGTTTTCCGCCTCACGGTACTCGCCCATATCTAACTTGATGGACCCAAGTCGCGCTGTCGCCAAAGCGGTTTCAGCATGCCCGCTTCCCAGGACATGAGTGAATACGCTGATCGCAGTTTGCTGATGCTCGACCGCGAGGTCAAGCTCTTTCAACTTACGATGATTGTTCGCCAAACTGATCTCGCAATTGCCGATGATCTGTGCGTTCTCACCCAACTCGCTACGTAGAATGGTGAGAGCTTTGTCAAGCGATGATTTTGCGAAGTTCGATTCGTTGATACGTCCATACACACTACCTTGAGCGAGATAGGTTCTTGCCAATTGGAAATGTCCGGAGCCGAACTGTTCAATCGCAATCTTTTCTGAGACTCGAAGTGTCTCGACGGCCGCCTTGTGTTGGCCAATCAGCGACTGTCGCTCAGCTAACTCCGGCAGGGCTCCCATCACCCACGACCATTGGTCGTTCGGAATTTCGAAATTACCCTCATCGTTCAGTATCATGATCGTGCGCAAGACTGCCGGAACATGTGCTCGACCACGTGAAAAGATCCATTCGTTGAGTCGTTTTGCTCTGCCAATAGGGTTTGCCGCGATATCCCATTGAGACGCACCGATGTAAAGCAACGGGATGGCTCGTTTGTAACAGGCGACAGCATGGGCATGATCGCCCAGATTGCCACTCAGCTTGGCTTGCTTACTAAGAATCACCCCCGTGACAAGCATATCGTCCACAATCTTGTTTTCGATCAACTGGCTCGCCACCAGAAGTGCCTGTCCCGCGTCCTCGTAGTGGCCCGCGGAAATTGCGTCGTCAGCCAATCGCGCCATCGTATGGGCAATGTGCCCCTTGTCTTCGTCGCCAAGCCCCATCAGACCGACGACCTCGCGATGACGCTTATACATTTCCTCGGGACTAGTGCTTTCTTTTTCTGCCTGAATCATGACAGCCCTTCGCAGTGCATCCGCTTTGTCGCCACGTCGGAGTGCGCTGGGCAACGCATCGGTCAATTCTTGGAGATAGCGTTGCGGATCAATCGTCATCGTCGATGGAGAATTCCCGGGGTTTGATCCTACAATCAAGGACTGAAACGACGGTTTGTCACTTTTGTTAATGGCCAGGTGCGGTTGGCTTTCATCAAAATCAACAATCGCCGCCAAGTCGGCGGGCAACGACACACGACACGCCTCTTGCGCGGCGAGTGCCCTTCTCGCCGCTGTCAATCTTCCTTCGATGAGAGACTTCGTATGATCGCTAGTATTGTCCTGCTGGTCTGCAAGTTTCAGGGCACGTTCAAGAACTTCGATCGCCTGCTCGGGATCTCCTCGCTCGGTCAATTGGTCACCAAAATTATGCAACCAAATAGCTTTCGGCCCGATATTTTTCTCTCCAATCGTAATTGCCTTGCGATACAGCTCCTCCGCGTCTCGACCCTTTCCCAGCTTGTTCTTGATCACCGCGTAGCTATTCAGGTAAGTACCTGTTTCGATACTATAAGACCCCCAAAGCATGAGCGCATCTTCTACGTTCTTGGAAAAGTAGGTTTCCGCTATTTCTTTGTCACCAACCTCTTCGCGACGCTGATAAGCAAGCCCTAGCTTATTCCGAGCGATGAGCGTGTCTGAATGCATTTCACCGACGTTATCTATCGCGTTCTGAAGAAATGATTGAAACGCATGTATCGATACGGCGTAATTTTTGTTCGCCATGGCACGATCACCGTCTGCGAACAGAGCCTGTCCTCGCTTGAGACCGGCAAGAGTCTTATAGCGAAGCTGTTTCACCTTCCCTCGATCAATCCATCCCTGCTTGTCAGAATTCGGATCTTTAACCAGTGCCCACTTCGCACCCTGTTCTTGAAACACCCACAGACGCGTCCCCTTGGAGACAACCGCCAACACATCGCTGCGATCTTTGATCTCAGCCTGATACGAAATCACCTCGACGACGTACCCGTCAAACTCGTCGGCAGCGGAAGAACTCAACGCGATACCGAAGGTGAAAACGAGCAGTAGCATCGTCGATCGCATTCGCTTGAACATTGTCACTATGAGTTGTTCTCACTTCTTCCCAGCGGTTGCGGGTGATAGGATGACTGCGGCTTCCGAGCGGATTGATTCAGGTTCTACTTTGTTTGATGTATTACGCACGACACCCGAAACTACCAACTTCCAATTTGGTGCTGATGAAAGCGGCACATTAGGGATCTGCTTGTTGCCCGTTCGTTCACGCACTGAAGCAACTACATAGTCTCTCAATTCTTCAGTCGACACAGATAAGTCATGATCAATGTCTGCGGCACCACGAAGGCCAGTCAGCAATTCGTAGGTATAGATTCCATTGCCCAACGAGCTATCCTCCATGGACAATTGATCGCCACCGCTGGATGCGAGCATAAATAGACCAGGCTTGCTGGCAAATGCT
>JBGSKY010000314.1:0-9028 GCA_041740995.1 Pirellulaceae bacterium | reverse complement strand
TGACCGCCAACGAAGGCGAGCGACATAAAGCGTATGCGCAACTGCTGGGTGTCAGCGACTACCTGCATAAGCCGTTTCCAATGGAAGCGATGCTTGCAAGCGTTGCCCGAATTTTGCAGCAACCGATCGCCTAGCTTCCGCAAGTCCGCTAAGAGTTCATTTATTCTCCATGACAAATCAAAACGTAACATCGTTAAGAACAACTTTCTTCACCCGAGCGATCTTGCTAATCGCCGCATTGCTAGGCGTTTGCGCAGTCGGCGTCGGCGCATACGCTGCCCATGGAATGGAAAAATCATTAGCTGAACAAGGAGTTAGCAGCGATGATATTGAAAAAAGAATTGATCAGACGGAAGTTGCCGTTCGCTACCAGATGTTTCATACGCTTGCCATTCTTGCCATTGCGCTGACAGGGCGACTCGATCGCTCGCGGTTGCTGTGGCTCACAGTCGTCGCCCTGCTAATCGGCATGGGCCTATTTTCCGGTGGGCTCTATTCAATTTCGCTAGCGGATACGTTAGGGCACTGGGCGATAGTGCCATCTGGCGGTTTGACCCTGATGATAGGCTGGATATTTTTGGCAGTTTACGCACTTTTCGGAAAATGCGTGCGTCCAACTGCTGATCATTAAAGCTTCCAAAGCGCGCCAAAAAACTCGCCTCCAAATACTTGCGAGTCGTCAAGCTCGAAAAAATTTGTTGAATTTTGCTCAGAATCATTCAAGTCCGTTTGAACGGCTGAGTATTGATCTTGTTGCGTCTAGGAATTCTTTGTTAATGCCAAGCTTGTGTCAGAGTTGCCGAGGCGGAGTGCAATGATTTTGCAACTTCTGCGACTGCTGATGAACTTGATTAATAGAGGCAAACCAGCGTGGACCGACATAGCTTTCAAGCCAACGGATTGAAACAACTTGCTGGCGTTACGCTTTGCTTTTTGACACTCGCGGCGACTGGTTGCAAGTGGAACAGCGTTGGACAAAACGGTCTTGGATTACAGTTTTATCAACAAGGTCGTTATGCCGAGGCGTTGCAGCAATTCGAGCTCGCCAAACAGTCTGATCCGACTAACGCTGACACTTATTACAATTTGGCATCGACTTATGCGAGGCTTGGGCAAAGCCAAAAAGATGTCAAGATGATCGAGCAAGCTGAGGTTCTTTACAACCAATGCCTGGATCTAAACCCAAACCACACCGACTGCTATCGCGGGTTGGCCGTCTTGCTGGCGGAAACCAATCGCAGCGACAAAGCATTTGCGCTTCTTCAAAATTGGGGAAGCCAAAATCCAACATTAATCGATGCCAAAGTCGAACTGGGACGCCTGCAATCGGAATTTGGTCAATCCAAACTCGCAGAACAGACGCTTGATGAGGCGCTTGCGATGAGTCCCAATAACGCCCGCGCTTGGGCCGCCCGCGGAAAGTTGCGAGAGGACTCCGGGGACCTAGTTCAAGCAGTCCAGAATTATCAGCAGTCACTATCGCTCAATGCCCTGCAACCCGATTTGTATCAACGGGTTGCGGCACTGAATGTTCAAATGGCTCAGAACACGATTACATCCGCAAACTCGGCGATCATAGCGAGTTCGCCAGCAGCGACGCCCTCAACAACCGCGCCGACTGCCCAAGGAACGACAAAGCGTTACTAGGCAAAGTCGCTGAATGTTGAATAGCCTGAGCGGCTCGCCACTCCCCATCGCTTCGAACACTCCAACGAGGGCAGACGGCTATCGCGCTGTGTCCTCATAGATCGGAAGATGGCGATAGTAGACTTCTAGCGAAAGTAGATTCATGGTCGTGACGTACAATCGACCCGCGAATACACCCCAGCGATCCGGAATCGCACCGCCTGCATCCCAAGAACCTTCCATCGGCCCGCGTTGGATTTGCGATTGAATGAGCATGGGGTGCAGATTTTGATTCCAACGCTTCCAATAGTCGCCGCCCATATGAAAGATAACTTGGGTCGCATAGTACCAGTAATAAGTGTCGCGCTTGGGTTCGTCAACCGTGCCAATTTCAGGTAACGATTGCAGAATATAATCTGCGCCACGAACCATATCCGCGTTATCTCTTCGCCAACCGAGATACAGTCTTGCAAGCAGCCCGACACTGGTCATCGTAGGGGTTGGTTGCAAGCCATGTCGTGTTTGAGGCGTGTCCGCAGCGGAAGGATTGTATCGATACAAGTATCGTTGTTGCGGGCTGGCTTGGGCGTTTTGCAAATGTCGCTCAATACCGATGTACGCCTTGGGATCGACCTTGAGACCTGATAACTCAGCGCTCTTGAAGGCCATCATGCACCACCCAGTTACGCTGGTATCGGATTCTGTTCGTGGTGCATATCGCCACGATCCGCCGATAGGATCTTGCGTCGCGATTAAATAGTCGATAGCTCGTTGCGCCGGTTCGCGCAGCCGTTCGTCTTGAGTCATTCCGAACGCTTCACAAAGGGCAAGGGCTGCGATTGAGTGCGAGTAGAACATTCCGTTTCGATCGGACTGTTGGTTCATCAGTATGTACAAGTTGCCGTCTGTTTTCTGATTTGCAACTAAATATCGAATCGCTTTATCACATTGCGTTTGATATTGAAATTCCATGTGTGAATACCCAGCGCCTTGAAAGGCCAGCAGCGCCAGAGCCGTCGCAGCGGTATGGCTTTGAAAGTAAGGCCGATCGCCAAAATCTTCCAAAGCCCACGAGCCGTCGGCACGTTGATGGTTTGAGAGAAAAGCCAACCCGCTTTCGATCGCTGCTTCAGTTTGCGGTCCCCATTGGCCTAAGTCAGATGCTTCGACCTGCGGATTGTTTCGTTCGGCTCGCTTAGCAAAAGCGGGCGCGGGCATCGCCGTCGAGCCGGTCGGCGCTTGAGTTCCGGGTGTAACGCGGACCATCGGCGCAGTTCGATTGCGACCAATTTCCGTCGGCATACGTTGCTCGTTGGATCGGGCCAGACCGCCAAGCTCACCGAATCCCATCCCACCGCGAGGCCGAGGTTGCAAATCGGTCGATCGCGGTCCGGATAGCATCGGCGAAAGGCCGCTAGCTGCGCTGCCAGTGAATCCAGTGCTCAGGCCGCTTGAATTGCTATCGGATTGCAACGAACCCTCAGTCGAGAGCTGATCCGACGGACGCGTTTGATCGCGACGATCAAATCCCAAAGCACCAACGTCAGTAATCGGACCGGCGGCTTCTGTAATATCGCTCATCCCTTGGGTTGGAACTGTCACACCCATCACCAAATCGCTCGGTGAGAAAGTATCGCCAATTTGATCCATGCGTGGCATCGACTGTACACGTTGCTGGCTTTCAAACAAGTTGTCCAGACTTTGAAGGGTTGCTTGCTGACGAGCCTGGATGTCAGGCTGGACCGGCTGGTCGGGCAAGCTTTGTCGGCGTGGAGAATTGGGTCTGGCAAGCTCGGATAACGCGCGATTGGGACGCAATGGAATCGCGTCGAGAGAGGGTGTCGTAAACGGTTGCCGTTGGCCTTGTTGAACATCCGCTGACCGTGCCATCGAATTCGCATCTGGCAAAGATTCATTCGGATCTAAGGATTGCTGTTGCGGAACATTGATCTCGGAACTCGCCCGCGCGGCTAGCGATGGATCATCTAGATTAAGCGAATTGCGAGGTAGTTGTTCAGCCCGAGCTGTGATTTCAACCTGTTCTGCTTCGATAGGTTGTATCTCCAAGCTTGACCGGCTCGGTGCTAACTCAGGCGATTTCAGATCCAATTTTGGCTGCGGCACGTCTGCAGCTTTCGTCAGCTCATATTGTTGACTTTGTTCGAGTTTCACATCGCTCGCCGAAGCGTCAACGACTTGCGAGCGAGTTATTTGATTTGCAATGCTTGTTTCAGGTTGCTTGTCGAATTTGGGTTCGTAAGCAACTGTGCTGTAATTCTCTTCGATTCGTTTTTGATCGACTGCATCTTGAACGCCGTCATTTTTTGCTTGGTAGGCCGATTGCAAAACAACGATGTGAAATGAGCCCGTTAGAATTAACAAATGAATCGTCAGGCTGATCAAAAAAGCAGCTTGCAAAGAGCGTTCCAGCGAACGATTCGAAAACATCCGTGAGAGCAGACCAAGCAGCATAATTCCTGCGGGCAAGATCGCGATATATGTCCAGGCGTTGTGCAGAAGTCGAGGATCGTCGACCGCAAAATTCGTTAACACAATTCCCAAGACGACTGACGATAAAAACACCAACGAAGCGTTGTAAATCCAGCCACCTCGATCTTGCGTTTGTGATTGATCTTGCATCGCACAGCCTCCTAATTCGACGAGACCGAGTCCAAAGATGTCGTCAATTTGTAGCTCGGTACCTTTGCGCTGTGACAAATATCCAAGACGGAAACGATCGCCTGATAGGGCACATCGCGGTCACCTCGCACAAGCACCGTTTGACTGATTGGATTGTCGCGAACATCCGATTCCACTCGTGCCTTCAAATCGGCCAAGCTGAGATATTTTCCGTCAACGTAAAACTTCCCATCGGCGGCAACGTTAATAACCAAAATTTCAGGATCGACCGTCATTGGCATCGCGCTGTCGGCTGAAGGAAGTTTCAGCGGCAATTGCCGATCCTCATTTGCGAATTGCGATGCAACCAAGAAGAAGATCAGCAACAAAAACACGACATCGATTAGCGGCGTCATCGACAGAGCGTTTGCAGCGATCGGTTTGCGGATAGAAAGACCCATGCTCAGGTGTTCCGATTGGTCTTGGAAAGGTCACTTCGCGAACCGGTGCTTCGTCGCGAAGTCGAGACGTTCGGATTTGATTCGACAATAGGTGGAATGTCATACATTGTTCCGTTGACGCTGGCCTGGCTTGAATTGGCAGACAACGGTTGACTTGACGAGCGAACTTTGGCGGCAGTTTGAATATCACGAGCGACAAGTTCGCGACCGATTGGATCGAATCGAAGCCGACTCTCGTACGCTTCCAGCCGTGGTAATAATAGAGCAGTCAAATCCTCGACACCGCGGAACTGTCGCAATATGCGGTTCTCAAAATATTGTGCAATCGCCGCTGCAGGAATCGCGATGATCAGACCTACCAACGTTGTAACGAGAGCTTCATAAATACCAGTTGCCAGTGCTTCGGCGCGATTCTGCGTTGGATCCAGCATAGTTGTGTCATGGAAAGCGAGAATCAGCCCCCAAACCGTACCAAGCAAGCCAAGTAGCGGAGCGACACTTGCCAAAAACGCCAGCCATCGCACCGGTCCAGTCGCCGAATCGATTTCGCGTTGCATAACATCAAAAGCGGCTTTTTCAATCTCGGGCATCGGGCGGCCAGTCCGCATGAGCGCTGTTCCGATTACGTTAGAAGCAACCGATGGAGACGCCAAACACAGCTTGTAGGCATCTTGCACCGGAAGCGTGTCTGACTGACGAATCAACTGTGTTAGCGGTCGAACTAATGCCCTCGGTAATATCCTTGAGCGTCTCAGAGCAATGAAACGTTCGAAGGTCCACATCAAAACCAAGAGCGACACAATTGCTAACGGAACCATGACCCAGCCACCACGCAGCAACAAGCTAAATGCGTTAATGCCCGGTCTTACACTTCCTTCTTCGTCAGTTGTGGCAGAACTGTTGGCCGCCGATTGCAGAGCAGCAAATTCATCCGCATCGACAATTTCCTGAGCATTTCCATCTTGCTCCAATGCACGTTGATCCTGAAGTGATGGCGGCGGAGCGAAACGATTGCCTTGTGTTCGTTCCCTGGCTGTTGGCGATTGAGCCAAAGCGCTACTGGAAAAACACGCGAGCAAGAACAGCAACAAGCAGACGCTGAAAAGATGACAAGCAGGCCGTTTAAATCGGATGGCGGCGATCCTCATTGTCGATCGTACTTTTGTTAGGACTGCGATTCTCAGACGCGGGGTTGCTGACCCAAGAAGTCTAAAGTTTATTGCGAACCGTTGACCCTCTTATGCTAACGATTTCTGAAGGTTTCGCGACTGAAAATTCGGAAACTTCGCCAGTGTTTTGTCGAATCACTCTGTTGAAGAGGAAACGCCAACTTGCCAACGAAGTTCGTTAGGCAAGTAAAGCTACATAAATTGCATGGATGATGACGAGTTGCGAGACTTTCCACAGTGCGACGAGTTATCGCATTGCGTTGAGTTCAGCCAGTCGATCTTGGGCCGCGCTGGCCATTTCGTGGTCGCTATGATTGGTTGCCACGAATCCGTAGAACGATTTCGCCACTTCGATTGCTCTCGATTTCGATTCGCCTTTCAAATCAGCAATGATCAGATCGCTACAACGCCCGGCCTCGATTGCCGATCTCGCTTGCCAATTCTTGATCTCCGGTGCCGCTTGGGTTGCGCCATAACCGTACATGACTTTTTGAAACTCTTGAACAGCCAGGGCAAACTCTCGTTTAGAAAAATGTATCTCGCCCATCATGAAGCGCGAACGAGCGCCAATCTCATTGCGGCTTGATTCGGCGATCTCTTCAAAGACTTTGTACGCCTCGTCGAGTTGTTTTTGGTTCTGCAACGAGAAGGCTTTCTCAAATCGAGCGAGGGCTACATAATTTGAGTCTGGAAATTGTCGCAACAAGTCATCCGTGAAGCGATTGATCGAATCCCAATCCTTCATTTCTCGGGCCGCTTGAGCGCCGTGTAAGTAGATTAGTTGAGCCATTTGTGGATCGACTTGTCCGCCTTGTTCGGTTTTTTCAAACAGTTGTTGCGCCTTCTTGTAGTGCAGAACGGCCTCGCGGAATCGCGACAGCTTCATGTCACATTCGCCCTGCATAAAGATCGCATCAATCGCTAGTTCGCCGTCCGGATACTCGCGTGACAGATCGCCAAAGAAGCGGGCGGCTGATTGCCAGTTCGATGTTTGGTAGTGCGTCCAACCAAGTTTGTACAGCGACTTTTCACGAACATAATCATCGCTCGTTTTAGTCATTGCGATCGTGTAGGCTTTGACAGCCGAATCAAAATCTTGACGGTCGTAGTCTTGCTGGGCTACGTGATAATAGGCTTCGGCAGCGAGTGGGCTGTTTGGAAAACGCTGGATCAAATCTTGAAACGCGACGAGCGCCTTATCAGCTTGGCCGTTGCGTTTGAGAGCCCACGCGTTTTCGTAGATCGCTTTGTCAACGTCCGGAAAGTCAGGATACTTCTTTGCCAATGTTTGCAGGGTAGTACTGGCTTTGTCCAATTGCGAGGATTGCAAATACGCGACACCTAGTTCGAGAAGCAACTTGGCAGCCAACGAAGAATCGACGTTGCTAATGTTGCTTTCACGCTGAATCTTTTCAAGCACATTGACGGCTTCGCTCGGCTTGCCAATTTCTCGTAAGCAGATCGCGGCGGCGAGAGCTGACTCGGTCCGCAACGACTCGTCTTTGGTATTGATCGACACTTGCATCGCTAGCTTGAGCGCTTCGTCAAATCGCTTCTGCTGGATCAAGACCCATGACTTGCCATAGCGAGCGTATTCAATCAAGTCTGGTTCGTCATTAGCGGCTAGGACGGCGTCGTAGGCAGCAATTGCTTCGTCGAAATCACGAAAGTCAGCCGAGAGTTGCCCCAATCGAAATTCGGCTTGAGTTTTGAATGGAGAATTTGGAAACTTTGCAATCAACGATTCCAAGGTCGCTCGCGCCGAGGCATCATCTCCAGATTTGCTGTAGGCTTCCGACAGAATCAAATACGCTTCGTCAACACCTTTCCATGCCGGTTCAATAGCAATCGATTTTTTCAGCGATTCAATCGCTTGATCAAACTTGCTTTGCTTAAAGTTCGAGGCGCCTAGAAGAAATAGTGCTTCGCCGATCGCCTCAGAATCTTTGCTTTCCTGAACAATCTTATTTAGCGCTGGAATGGCCTTCGCGTAGTTCTCTCCGAAGAAATAAGCCGACGCATTACGGAGCTTCCAACCGGCCAAGGAAGGCGATTGCGGAAAAGCTTGAATCAACTGCTCAAACGCAGCTGCCGCATCGGCGTGCTTGCCAGCTTGCAACAAGCTTTCGGCTTTTACAAACGCAACTTCGCTCGCCAGCGGATCATCTTTGTAGCGTTTTGCAAAGTAATCCGCCCACTTCGTCGCGTTGGTCGCATCGCCCTTGCGAAGGGCCGCGAAGGCCGCGTTGTAGGCGGCGCGAGCGGCAGAGGGATGATCTTCTTGTTCCAGCGCAACACTCTCGTAGATCGTGGTTGCCTCGTCCTTGCCGTCTTCGGTCCCGGCCAACGCGTCAGCCAAATCAATTCGCAAAGCCGTTCGCCATTGGGATTCTGGGGCCCAACCCAGCGCGTCGCGAGATACTGAAATTGTGTCCTCAGGTTTGCCTTGCAAGATTCCGATTTGTGCTAACCAATGCGCCGCTTGAGCAGCCAAATCATCTTTGTTTGGCAACAACCCTTTAAAAAATGTTTTCGCATCGTCATAGCGTTGTTCGCGCATCAACGATTGACCGGCGGCCAAGGCGGAATCGGTGGCATATTCAGAGTTCGGGAACTCGGTTGAAAGTTGCTTGTAGACCACTGCCGATTTTTTGTAGTCGCCCGACTTGCCCAATGCATAGCCATAACGATAGAGAATGTAATCTCTCATCGGCGCGTCTTTATTGCCGACCAGTTGGCCCAGTAATTCGACCGCTTGATCTGCTTGATTGATGCTTAGCAGATATTCGGCTTTACGAAGCTGGACTTCGCGGGCAAGCCGGTGATCAGAATATTTTGCAAGAAAACGATCGTACGCCTCCGAGGCCAACTTCGGTTGCTTAAGCTCTTCATATGCGACACCTAACGAGTAATAGGCGTCCGGAATAATTGACGATTTCTCTAACTTCGGATTGGTCGTCAGCGTTCGAAAAAGCGTCGCTGCTCGCGGCACGTTGCCAAGCTGATAATTGCTTTCGGCCAAATAGTAGAAAGCTTTGTCGGCATATGAACCGTCGGGATATTTTTCCAGAAACTCCTCTAGCAGAGCAGATGCTTCTTGCAATTGTTTCTTCTTGGCAGCATCATCCAAGTCGCGTGACGTGTAGAACAAAC
>JBGSKY010000313.1:0-4742 GCA_041740995.1 Pirellulaceae bacterium | reverse complement strand
TCGTAGTTTAGCGTTCACTCGAAACCCTCGTTTGCGTGCGTGAATGGACTGATGAGTAACATCCAATACACGCGTAAAACGCCGAGGGTTTTCGAGTTTTCTAAGATTCTTTGATTAAGCGGTCGCTTGTTTAAGGACTAGATGTTTGGAGCCTGTCACGACGACTCCGCATTGACGATTTCATTGTCCTCAAATTCCAGCACGCATGCTTAGCTCAGGATGAGCGTGAGATTCGATCTCGTGCGAACCGGCGGACCGTTCCACTCAAGACAAGTGCTGGCGTGACCTTTTCGATCAATCGTCGACACTTTGCTCGATGGCCGACTTGCACCCAATAGGTGTTTTCAGATTTGCGTACAATTGCCGTGACGGTGATGAGACGTTCCGAGAAAAGGTCGGCTTTGAAGTGCTGGGTCACCAACCCGGACAAGCCATTGAACAACGGACCTACGGGATGCAGGGGGTTGCGACCGGGAAACTGGTGAAACTCCGCTGGTAACTGTCGTGGATCGGTTTCACCCGCTTTTTGGTCAGTGTTTCAAGGTCACGCTCTTGCCTTTTCGAAAGTCGAATCCAGAAAACGTCTTTGTGGAGTTTGAGCAAGGGATGCAGCTTCGCATTGCCCAGGATAGCACTGACCTGCGGTCTTCCCTTGTGCCAGAACCTTCCACCAAGTTGAGTGAGGGATCACTTCATGAACTTTTGGAAACCTGGCAAGAGGTTAAACGAGCATGTCAGACCAAGAAGCGAAAGAAATCTGGGACGGATTCTCAGAAGAACAAAGAACGTTAATCGAAACCGAACTCACCCTTGTGTACACGGAGGTACTCAATGACTTCATCAATGAAAATCGGGGCACACCATCTGAAACGACAAGCGATCGTTTACGTTCGTCAATCGACGGCCCAACAAAGGATTCACAATCGAGAGAGTCTCGAAATGCAGTACGCGCTGCGTGAGCGGGCGATCTCGTTGGGCTGGAAATCAGATCAAGTCGTTGTGATCGACAGCGACCTCGGTTTGACGGGCAGCACTTCGCAAGGGCGTCTGGGGTTCCAGGATTTGGTCAGCCGAGTGTCTCTGGATCAGGCCGGAGCGGTCTTCGCATTTGACGTAACTCGCTTCGCACGCAACTGCTCCGATTGGTATCAACTTCTCGATCTCTGCGGACTGCGACAATGTCTCATCGGCGATGGTGATTCAATCTATGATCCGGCCCAAATCGATGGCAGGTTACTGCTCGGATTGAAAGGGCAGATTTCCGAACTGGAATTGCACACGATTCGTGCTCGCCTGACTGCTGGAATGCTGAACAAGGCCAAGCGAGGTGAGTTGATAATTGACCTACCGATCGGATACATCAAAGCAAGTGACGGTTCGGCGCAGAAGCATGCCGACCAAGAAGCGCAGTCGCGAATTAAACTGATATTCGATCAGTTCATGAAGCTGCGATCACTCGGGAAGGTCGTCCGTTTTCTTAATGAGAACCAGCTACGAATGCCGCGTCGAATCCGTGGCGGTAGCGGCGTCCGTTGGCGAGAGCCGACCAAGTCGTCGGTTAGCTCGATGTTGCGCAATCCAACTTACGCGGGAGCCTATGCTTACGGTAAAACACGATTTGTCCCGCAAAAGACGGCGTCCCACAAGCGTTACAAGCAACGGATCGATCAGGATCAATGGAAGGTATTGTTACGAGACCTTCATCCCGGCTACATCACATGGGATTCGTTCCAGTCGATTCAAGAAATACTCGAGGGCAATATGGCTCGCTACAACAGTCTCAATTCCGCAGGCACTCCGAGGGCTGGCAGCGCGTTGCTACAAGGCCTCCTTTACTGTGGCAAGTGTGGTCATCAGATGACGGTTCAGTATCGTCAAGGAGGGCAGTATCGATGCAACTACCTGTACCAACAGCGATGCCTGCCGGTGTGCATTTCGACTCGATCGACGCCCGTTGATCAGTTGGTTGCTGAGGAAGTTTTTGGAACTTTGAACGCAGCCGAATTCGACTTACTCAGCTGTTCGATAACTCAGCTCAGCTCGACGCACGAAACGATTGCATTGGCGAGGCAGCAAAAGCTTCAGCGGCTCCACTATGAAGCCCAGCGGGCAGAGACGCAATACCATCTATGTGATCCTCAAAACCGGCTGGTGGCATCCGAACTCGAACGGAGATGGGAAGAGGCAATGAGGCTGTATCGCGAAGCGAAACAGGCCCATCACGGCGACAGCGAGACAATGATGAAACCAAGCGAGCTTTCACCCACACTTGCCAAACAATGGGCGAAGGCTGGCGATGGATTGAATTCGCTTTGGGCCGATGGCCGGTTATCGAACGAGCAAAAGAAACGCATTGTTCGTTCTCTGGTGCAGAAAGTTGTTGTCACCCAACCGCAGGTCGGGCAAGTCAAACTACGCATTGTTTGGAAGAGCGGGATGGCGACATCGAAAGTCATTCACGTGAAGGTCGGTTCGCTTTCGTCGCTGCCTGACGGAGATGCATTAAAGAGTCGCATTGAACGACTTTCAAAGGAAGATCAGGCCAGTGATGCCTTCGTCGCGTACACGCTATCACGGGAAGGCTTTCGAGGGTGCGATCGAGACTACGTCAGCATCGGACTCATCGCACGAGTTCGTGCTGCTGCCGGAATTAAACTTCTATCGCCGCACCGCATTTCGCGATTCGATGGTGGGCTATCGCTTGCTCAGCTCGCTCGAAAAGTCGGTGTCAAGATCGATTGGCTATTTGAGCAAATCATTTATGAAAAAGTCTCGATCGAACCGGATTACGCTCAAAGACGCTTCATCATCAGTGCCGATAGCGAAGTTATAGGCAAGCTGGAGGCACTGCGAAACCCAGACAATACCATCAGTTCTCAAAGGGAGGCATCGTGATGAGCCGTCGAAACTCTTTCGCATGTCGGCAGAGCCGGCATAGATGAAGATGCAGGTTCCCGAGGCGACGGAGATCATGTCGTCTCCTTCGCAGCGGCTTCGGTAGCGACAACGATTGCGGCAAGCAGTGAATCGAATACGGTCGAGCCACCATCCGCAATTCACACGCACAATGGCACCGCCGGGAGTTCGATCTCAATAAGTGCTGACGCGACGCATACTTCTTGATGTTCCGGCACTTCGACCGCGACAAATCCTGCCGGTTCGCGAGCGGCTTGTCGCAATCGCCTTCGCCACTGATAGAACGACGCAATGCAGTAGCCTTCGGTATGGCAGGATTCAGCGATGGTCGTCCCGAAATCGTCGAAACGTGCGATTCGCGCACGCCACTGCCTGGTGAGCTTGGGGTTGGGAAACGCGTTCATAATTTTCTCCTGGACGTGGAAGCAAACCTGTCACGCTAAACCGATTGTCAACATGGGGAGATAGAACGCTTACTTTAATGTCTACATCGGTGTTTCATTCAAACGATACCCAATCTCGCTCGGTGCCATGTCGTGTGCGAGCATGAACTTGGCCGTATGGATGTGGTCATTCAACGATCCCGTGATGGAGCGATTCAGGGCTTTGGCAAAACTGACCATTCCACTCGATGGAGCGATGAAATTTCGATGAATGACTTGTATACGAAGCTGAGCAAAGATCACGATGCGGCACCCAGGGACAGGAGTTGTCATTTCTGGAACTGCGTGCCGCGTCATTCGACGGATCTGCCTAGGTGTCAGCAGGTACTCGATTTAGCTGCATTTTTAGTTTGGCTATGGCCGCGAGTCGCATGTTTCTTCGATTCTGCCTCCGATCGAATGCCCTCCGCTAGATCATATGCCCACCACTGCCCTTGATCGTCGCCCACGATGATCGGCGGTGATGTCAGGTCCTGATGATGGAAGATGCTAACCTTACCGAAAGCAACAACGCGGATGTCATCGCTTCGATCGACGATCGTGGTCTGCGAGTCGGAGAATTTTGTCTCACGCGACGAAGCCGTACTGACTGATTTTGTGTCCGTCTCTTTGTGTACTGGTTTTATATTGTTCGGGGTTTTTATCTTCTTGTTCTTCACACCCACCCCTGTTTTTTTGACCGCTTCGTCCAACGGCATCTCGCCAGCTTCTACCGCTTTTGCGGTGTCCGGGTCCACCTTCGCAACTTTTTCTGCTTTCGCTAGATCTGCGCGAGACACTCCAGTTTTTTTGCTTACGTTCTCAATGGCTCGCTGGTTGCGGAGTTTAGCTGTCTGGTTGGACGCCCGTTTTGCGCCCGACGGTGAGTTGCGATTCTCGCGACCTTTACGCTGGCCCTCGCGTTTCCTCTCCGCTGCCTTTTCTCGCTCCTGTGTTAACACTTTTACAGCGAGCATCACCCGTTGGTCGACCGTCAAATGCCGACGAGCGATGTTTGCGTTTGCGATCGCGAGAGGTGATGCATCAGTCACTTCGATATGCTGGTCCGTGAGCTGGCGGCGAAGAAGGTAGCACGCCTGCAGTCGGTTCCGACCGTCCAATAGGAGCCCCTCGCTATTTACGAGTAACCTCTGCAGCATTCCGTTCCGTTTGATCTCATCGACTAGATTGTCAAAATCCCGCCGCCCCATTTGCGGTACAGCCTCGCAGTAGGAGTGCACTCCGGTGATTTGACCGCTATAGTGCTTTAACGCGTCGTCCAATGAAGGGCGTGAATGGCGAGGGGTGTACCTCGGTTTTTTGTTTGACATAATATTATTCGTTTTCCGGCGACGCTGATGCGGTCAGTTCCACGCATCGGAGAGAGTTTACTGATTACTACAG
>JBGSKY010000312.1:0-1629 GCA_041740995.1 Pirellulaceae bacterium | reverse complement strand
AAACGCACGGCACGGAAGTTTGCAGATCGAGTGGATTAAACGCCGCAGCCAAGTCGCTTGGTCACGTCAGTGGTACACTATGTGCGCGTCGCAGTTACGTTCAGCCAGACGCCATCGAAGAACCACCGCCCCCGCCGAGGTTGGATGATGGATCGCGAGAAACAATTGCTCGACAGAATTATCAAACTCCTAGAAGCGGAAATCGCCCTCAATAGCGACGACAAGACTATCGAGTCTCTACTTACCCGGCTTATCAACAAGATTCGCGGTCTTGCTGAAGAAGAGGATGAATCTTAATCGCGAAATATTCTAAAAAAACGCACTGATCAGTGTTGCATTATTATCCAGCATGGATAATAATAGACCAAGCAAAGCTGATCTTTGACAATCGAAATTTGGTTGGACGCGGGGCCTGAAAAACGGACACCCCACAATCAAAAGTGGCCCGACTGGACGGGCCAGTCGGGCCTTACCACAGTGCACCTTGTCTAGGGGATTATCACTATGGGTTCCGACCAGTTTACGTTCGAGGAGAACGTCTTTCCAGTCGTCTCAGAGATTTTGAGGCGGCGACTTGCCAGGCATCCTGATCGGGATGCAAAAATCGGTGACGCGTTAAGCGTCGCTTGGGAAATGCACCGCAGAGCTCCAAGCGACGTAAAGCCAAGCTCGATTGCCTACTACGCTCTCAAAAGCGTCTTGAGCAACCGACACAACCGAGAGTCGGTTCGATCGCTTCTCAATCCTGAAACGCGTAAAGCGAAAGCAATTCGCTCGCCAGTTGACGTCGCATTTGTTTCGCGAGTCGGTGGTGATCCGGCGAAAATTGCCGCTTTCCGGATCGACTTTGAACAATGGCTCGAAAGTCTGAATAGCAGACAGCGGGAGATTGTGGAGCTGTTGATCTTGGGAAATACGACCCAAGAAACAGCTGAAAAGATCGGTTGCACAAGTGGCAACGTTTCGCAGTATCGCAGGCGATTGGCTGTAAGCTGGTACTCAAGGTAGGGGCCAAATTGGTCAGCTCCAAGGATGGAGCTGATTTTTTCCAGATTTCGAAAGGCAGCCATCTAAATTCAGTGCGAAATCCAACTACTAACCATTGTTCTACTTACTCTTTGCAGTCAAAGGAAAAAGTGCGATGAGCAATTTACAAGCGGCGATCGACGGGAACGACATAGACCGCATTGAGATTGAGCTACTCGAAAACTGTTCGTTTCGATGGAAACTATGGTCCGATGGATCGCTCATCTATTGTGCGATAGGCCGGGGCGTCTCTTCAGAAATCGAAGCAATGATCAAGACAACGAATTTAATAACCAAGACAATGTTAGGAGTTCAACCAAATGAAGAAGAGTTCAGTACGACGGGGGCGGCCAACGAGCGACAATCCAAAGTCGTTCACAGGCCAGATCGGGATGACAATTCGTTCCATTCGGCAATCAAAGCAAATGACCGTTGACGAATGCGCGTTGGCTGCAGGAGTATCCGCTCCGACTTGGTACCATTTCGAATCCGGCAGATCGATTGGCTTGCTCAAGCTACCTGCCATCGCCCAATCCCTTGGAGTCAAGACCCGCACGCTGATTCCACCCGATTCCCCGAACGAACAATGACATGTGCCTGGGT
>JBGSKY010000311.1:0-90533 GCA_041740995.1 Pirellulaceae bacterium | reverse complement strand
TGATATCAAAGCGACTGATCGTGACGATATTATTCGTGCGATTATGAAACGCGAAGAGTTGGGTTCGACGGGAATCGGAAAAGGCGTTGCTGTACCACACACCAAGAACGCACAAGTCGAGCGACTGGTCGGCACGGTAGGTGTCTGTAACGAAGGTGTTGAATTCGAGAGCTTTGATGGGCAGAAGGCGCATTTGTTCTTCTTGCTCGTCTCGCCGCCGGATCGACCAGGTGATCATTTGCGAGCGTTGGAAAACATCTCGCGGCAGGTGAGAAATGATACGTTTTGCAAGTTTTTGCGACAAAGCAAGAAAGCTGAGGATATTTCGCAACTTTTGGACGAGTCGGACAGCAATCAATTCGGTTCCGGAAGCTAATTCGGCGGTCTATGGCGAACAAGCATCTAGCAGTTACCGTTACCGTGAGAAACCCCCAGGGGTTGCACATGCGACCTGTAGATTTATTGGTCCAGACCGCAAGTAGATATAGCTGCGAAATTACGTTGGAAAAATGTTCTCAGCGAGTTGATTGTCGCAGTTATCTGGCAATGCTTGGTCTGGGTGCCGCGGCTGGCGAAGAGCTGCGGTTGGAAGCGACGGGCGATGATGCGGAAGAGGCGGTCGCAGAGATCGTTTCGCTATTTGAGAGAAATTTTGACGAGGAAGATTTGCCCGCCTGAGGCTAACGCGACGTTAGTCGATATTGGAGCAAAGTTCAGATTATAAGAACGCTTGCATTGCTGCTATCGGGCAGTTAGCAGCCGGCACGAGGTGGCTCAATCGCACGACTTAAAAACGTGCTGGCGGCCGGAATTTGTGCGTTAAGAAAATTTTAAGAATAAGCTGAGATCGGCATGTGGGAATTGCAAGGTATCGCAGTTTCGCCGGGCGTCGCGATTGGTAATGCGTTAGTTTTTGACCGTGAAGGGTATCAGATTACGCGCTGCCGAACGGCTGGCACCGACGCTGCGCAAGAGTGGGCGAGGGTTGAATCGGCAATCCAGGCCGCTTCGTCTCGATTAGAAGCCTCTCGCGAACAGACGAGCGCCAATCTTGGCAAGCATTTGGGCAACATCTTCTCTGCCCAGCAGCAGATGTTAATGGACAAACAGCTTCATTCAGACATTCGGCGTCTGGTCGAAGAGGAGTCCTTCACCGGCGAGTTTGCGGTCAGCGAAATTTTGACCGGCTGGGCTGCCACTTTTCGCCGTTCCAAGTCGACTTTCTTGGCTGAGCGAGCGGCCGACATTCGCGATATCGAGCGATTATTGTTGGAAGCGCTTTCTGGCAAGCCAACCGCGACGCTTCAGAACTTACCGCATCCGGCAGTGGTGGCCAGCTATGATCTGACGCCAGGAGAGACGGCCGGTTTGGATCCGAAAGAAGTCTTAGGTATTTGTACTGAGATTGGCGGGCCAGGCGGTCACACGGCGATTGTCGCGCGCGGGTTGGAGATTCCTGCGGTCGTAGGCATCGGTCCGTTCATGCACCGCTTGCGGAGCGAGAATATGATCATCGTCGATGGTCATCGAGGGACAGTGATTGTCGATCCCGATGAAATCACCTTGCAACGTTATACCGAACAGCGTTTGCGTCGCGCGACCATCTCGACCAAGCTAGCAGAAATCCGCGACCTGCCAGCGTGTACGTCTGACGGAGTGCATATTCGTTTGATGGCGAACATTGAATTCCCGCAAGAAGCTGTTGGCTGCTTTGAACGAGGGGCCGATGGAGTCGGTTTGTATCGAACCGAGTTTCTGTATTTGGGGACCGCTAAAGAGCCTACGGAAGAAGATCATTACAACGCGTATGCAACCGTCGTGGAAGAGCTGAAGCAGCGTCCGGTCGTTATTCGAACGCTCGACTTGGGGGCGGACAAGATGGGAATGCACCCAGTCGCGCGAGAGGAAAACAATCCATTTCTTGGGCTGCGTTCGATTCGTTTGTCGCTTCGAAATCCGTCGCTGTTTCGAACGCAGCTGCGAGCCATTTTGCGAGCAGCAAGTTTGGGCGATATTCGAATCATGTTTCCAATGATTTCGACTTTGGAAGAATTGCGTAACGCTCGGTTCATGTTGCGAAGCGTGGCTGAAGATCTGCGCGAAGACGGATACACTATTCGAGACGATGTTCCAATCGGAATGATGGTCGAAGTTCCCGCTGCGGTCATGATGCTGGACCGGTTTGTCAAAGAGATTGATTTCGTAAGCATCGGGACCAATGATTTAACTCAGTACACTTTGGCCGTTGATCGCAGTAACGAAGCGGTTGCGGATTTATATCAAGCTTGCGACCCATCGGTCTTGCGATTGATCGCCCGGACTAAAGACATTGCGGCGGCAAACAATATTCCAACGAGTGTCTGTGGTGAGATGAGCAACAACCCAGCCTATGCATTGTTGCTAGTGGGCATGGGGATTCGAATTTTGTCGGTGGCTCCTTCGGCCATTCCGATCCTGAAAAAAGCGATTCGATCGATCACGATCAATCAATGTGAGGCGATGGCATGGCGTGCGATGCGATTGGAAACCGCTCGTGAAGTCGATGCCTTCCTACAAAACCAACTTGCAGATTTAGTTCCAGAAATCGTTCTTCAAGCTTAGCGAAAACTACGAGCGGGCCTTTCCCTCTCAGAGATTAAGTCGCTAGCTGAAAATGATTTTTGGAGTGCAACCACAACAAAAGAGAAAAGACAATTCAATGAAAAAAGAGATGCTAATCAATGTATCGCAAGCCGAAGAATGTCGGATTGCGGTTTTGGAAGACGGCCAGTTAGAAGAGCTATTCACCGAGCGGACAAGTCAAAATAACTGGGTCGGTAACATTTATAAAGGCAAGATTGTCAATATCGAGCCAAGCATACAAGCTGCGTTTGTTGACTTTGGTGTCGGTCGAAACGGATTTCTGCATATCAGCGATGTCGAGCCGCAGTATTTCCGCCAAGCCGGTTTCGATCCAGCCGAAATTGCCGACGCTGAAAATGCCGAAGACCAACGCGGCGGTCCGAAACGTAGCCGTCGGCCAGCCGGGGTTGCTATCGGTCATGACGATTCTGATGAACATGACTCGGACGACGAAGATGACCTAAGCGACCGCCTTGAACCGCGCGGCGATAGCCAAGGTCCACGTCGCCGACCACAGAGTGCGCTCCTGCGCAGCGGGCGTCCTCGATTCAAGCCACCGATTCAAGAAGTATTCCGCCGCGGCGATGAAGTTTTGGTGCAGGTCATCAAGGAAGGTATCGGCACCAAAGGGCCAACGCTTTCAACCTACATTTCGATTCCAGGTCGTTATATTGTGTTGATGCCGGCCTTGGACAAAGTTGGTATATCACGAAAAATTGAAAACGAAGTTGCACGCAAAAAACTTCGCGAAATCATGCGTGAAGTCGACCCACCAAAGGGCATCGGATTCATCGTTCGAACCGCAGGTGAGGATCGTACTCGTTCAGAGCTCTCACGCGACGTGACTTATCTCGTTCGCTTGTGGAAGTTGATCGTCAAGCGGATGCAGACCATGCCAGCGCCTGGTGTTATCTATGAAGAGAGCGACATGATGATTCGCACGATTCGTGATAACTTTACATCCGACATTGATTGCTTGATTGTTGATCAAGCCGATGCGTATCAACGTGCATTCGATTTCGTCCAAATGACGATGCCGAAATTCGCTGAACGATTGAAACTCTATGACGGACCTGAGCCTTTATTTCATAAATATCGACTGGAGAGCGAAATTACGCGGATTCATCAACGCGTTGTTCCTCTGAAGCATGGTGGTTCGCTCGTGATCGATCAAACCGAAGCGTTGGTGGCAATTGACGTCAACAGCGGTAGCTTCCGCAATGACGACTCGGCAGAAGAAAACGCGTTCCAGTTGAACATGGCTGCTGCCAAGGAAATTGCTCGTCAACTAAGATTGCGTGATCTGGGCGGAGTGATCGTTAACGACTTTATTGACATGCGAAAAGAATCGCATCGACGCAAGGTTGAAAACACGCTTCAAGAAGCCATGCGACGCGATCGGGCAAAGACAAAAGTTTTGCGGACCAGCCCATTTGGCTTGATCGAAATGACTCGGCAACGTATTCGACCAAGCTTTAAGAAAAGCGTCTATGAAGATTGCCCGTGCTGCAAGGGGCGAGGGGTTGTTAAAACTGCTGAAAGCATGGCGTTGGAAGTCTATCGGATTTTGCTACTTGCGGCTCAGACACCACTTGCCGCCCGTGTGAGTGTTCGCGTCAATGAAAATGTCGCTGCGTATTTGAATAACAACAAGCGGCGTGAATTAATGCAGATCGAAGAACAAACGACCGTCACGTTGTTGGTGCTTGGCAGTGAATCTCAATTCCCTGAACAATGTACGATTGACGTTCGCGATCGCGATAACAACATCATTAACAATCCGATGTTGCAGTCGTTGCAAATGGTTTAAGGTTGCTTTCAACGGCCTTTTTCAATCACTTGAGTGTTCGAACCAAAAGACCTGTTTGAATGAAGAAAATTCTCGTCACCGGTGCGGCTGGCTTCATCGGATTTCATCTGTGCAAGCTACTGCTCGAAGATGATTCAAACGAAGTCATCGGGCTGGACAATCTGAACGATTACTACATAACGCAACTGAAGCATGACCGACTGGAACAAATTATCGGTTACAAGAATTTTGTGTTTGAGCAAATCGATTTGGCAAATCGCGATGCGATGCGTTTGCTATTCGAGAAGTACAGTTTTGATCGAGTCGTTCATCTAGCGGCTCAAGCTGGCGTTCGTTACTCGTTGGAAAACCCTTTGGCTTACATCGATGCCAATCTTGTGGGGACAACCAACGTCTTAGAAGGATGCCGCCATTCCAACGTAGCTCATTTGGTCTATGCCAGTAGTTCTAGTGTTTATGGTGCAAACACGTCGCAACCGTTTTCAGTACATCAGAATGTCGACCATCCGCTAAGTCTCTATGCCGCGACGAAAAAGTCGAACGAGCTGATGGCGCATACTTACTCGCATCTATTTAAACTTCCAACAACTGGCTTGCGATTTTTCACGGTTTATGGTCCTTGGGGGCGGCCGGATATGGCGCTCTTCAAGTTCACGAAAGCGATTTTTGAAGGACAGCCAATCGATATATATAACAATGGTCAAATGCAGCGGGATTTTACTTATGTTGATGACATTGTTCGCGCGGTTGCAGCCGTGATGGATTGTGTGGCAACACCCAACGATCGATGGAACTCCAATGATCCAGATCCGGCAACCTCAAACGCGCCATATCGCATTTACAATATTGGTAACAACCAACCGGTTGCCTTGAACGACTTTATTGCCGCGATTGAATTGGCCGTCGGACGTTCGGCAATTAGAAATCTGATGCCGATGCAACCGGGCGATGTTCCATCGACATTCGCGGAAATTGATGATCTGAAGGCTGCAGTCGGCTTCAGTCCTTCGACGACGATTGAAGTCGGAATCAAGAATTTTGTGGCTTGGTATCGCCAGTATTATCAAACAGGAAGCTAACGTAGGACAACTAACATGACGCAATTCAAAATCTCAGCCGCTCGACTGCCGTTTTTGATTGGGATCGTCTCGTTAATGGTCACGGTATTAAGCGGACCGGCGATTTTGGGTCAAGCGGTTTTGGAAGCTCAACCCTTGGTCAATGCACCGGTTCAAGCGATTGGCAATTCACAAGTACTAGCCAACTATGTTTCACGCCCCGACAATTCATTCGGTTATGAATTGGCGAGCACTGGCGTTGAGGGAAATTGTATTTGGTTGCGATACAATCTGACCTCGCAAACGTGGCAAGGCATTCCTTGGCGTCATGTCCTTTGGTTGATCGTACCTCAGTCGTCCGAAAGTCTTCAAGTCAACGCGGCAGTTGATTCAAAAGACTTCAAATTCGACTTAAAAGACAACGATTCACTAGAAGGCGATGACGCGATCTTGTTTATTGCCGGTGGATCTTGGAAAGGCGATTGGGCGCAACAGCCACCTGCTGATCTAGCCCTTCCCCGCGAGTTTGGTTTGCTTGCTCGACTGGCACATGCAGCCAAATCGCCGGTCGCTGTAATAGAACAAGTTCCATTTCAACCTCTTCTCGATGGACGTTACGAAGATGCAATTATTGCGGAAACGTTTCGACGCTATTTGACTGGCGAAGGTGAGGACTGGCCGTTGTTGCTGCCGATGGTCAAATCCGCAGTTCGCGCAATGGATGTCGTTCAATCGGAATTTGCGATGCGTTTCGGGGTTTCAATAGAAGGTTTTACTGTTACCGGAGCGAGCAAACGAGGCTGGACGACGTGGCTCACAGCGGCAATTGATGAACGAGTTCATGCGTTTGCGCCAATTGTGATCGACATGTTAAACATGAGTCCGCAGATGGAGCATCAATTGGCATCATGGGGCAAGTACAGCGAGGAAATCGGCGACTACACGGCCCTCAATATGCAGAAATTTCTTAATACGCCACGTGGTCAAATGCTGCAATCAATCGTTGATCCTTACACATACCGCGCAAGTCTGACACAACCGAAAGTTTTGATCTTTGGAACCAACGATCGTTACTGGACTTTGGATGCTTGCAGTCTCTACTGGGACGACTTAAAGGGTGCCAAATACATGACCTATACTCCTAATCAAGGTCACCAAATTCGCGATGTTGATCGGCTTGTTGGAAGCGTAGCAGGACTGCATCGCAGCACCAATGGCGGACCGCCGATGCCCAAGATCGACTGGGCAGTGAGCGAGACGCAATCTGATCGTGTGGCATTGACATTGACCAGTGCAAGCAAGCCCGTAAAAGTACAAATGTGGCTTGCTAAATCCGAAACTCGCGACTTTCGCTCAGCAGCCTGGGTGTCACAACCAATGTTCGAAGACAGTGAAGGAGTCTTTGTGGCTCAAATCGCACGCAAGGCTGATGGCTTCACGGCTTTCTTTGGCGAAATGGTCAGTGACAACCTTGTCGCACCTGTTTATCTCTCAACAAGTGTGACAATTTTGGGTGGCCCATGACATGCGAATCAACGTTGCGAGCGTGCCACTGCTGCGGACAAATTCAACAAGTCGCATCCACTGAAAAGGTCGCGCAGTATTGTGTTCGTTGTTCGGCCCGGATTCGAAATGCAGTGGCGAGACACTGGTCCAATGACCCGTCAATTGCATTCGCGATGGCCGCTTTAATATTGTATTTCCCAGCTATACTCTTGCCGATTCTTCGTATTGAACGATTCGGCTATCGCCATATCAGCTCGCTGCTCAGTGGTACCTGGGAATTGATGCTTGAGGGGAACTGGTTCGTTGGCCTCATCGTATTAATCTTTTCGATCATCTTGCCACTCTGCAAAATAATCGGCGTGCTGGAATTGACGTTGCTTCGATTTTCCAAACGGCATCATCGCGGTTGGGTTTATCGGCTAGTTGAATTTACTGGTCGGTGGGGAATGTTGGACGTCTTGTTGTTGGCGTTGCTGGTCATGCTAGTGAAAGTCGGCGACTTGGTGCATTTTGAATTTGGTCCAGCGATTGTTGTTTTTGTTTTGTGTGTTTCATGCAATATGCTTGCTTCGCTGTTTTTTGATCCGCAAGCGATTTGGTTACATGATCAGATCGACGAAGTACACACTTCCCCAAGTCGTTTGAAATGACAGTTCCAGACTCGGACCTCAACAACAATCGTTCCAACGCGAAAGAATCGTTTCCTGAAGCGATTGTAGCTCGAAATGTAACAGGCCTGCGGTTTCCAGGCGTAGTCATTTGGGTTTCAATCATCGCGTTATTAGTAGCGAGCGGCGTAAGTTATTTGACGCTTCGTTCAACGGGCATTGAAATCACTATTTCTTTCGAAGATGGTGCAGGCCTGAAGGTCGGCGATTCTTTGCGGCATCGTGGCGTGGAAGTTGGCGCGATAACTCAAATCAAACTCGACCCTTCGCTTGATCGAGTGATGATTGTTGCTCGTGTCGATGAACAGGCATCGCTCGTTGCTACCGAAGGTACACGATTTTGGATAGTTCGGCCGGAAGCTTCCTTTCGTGGACTAAACGGCTTAGATACGTTGCTTTCTGGGCAATATATTGCGGTCGATCCATCGCGTCGCAAACCAAAGGCGATGTACCATTTTGCTGGACTCTCATCACCACCTGCCACTAGTCTGCCTGGTGAAAGTCTAGAGATCATGCTCGAAGCGAGCATGCTTGGCGGACTGCAAAATGCTGCCCCGTTGCTGTTTCGTGGATTAGAGGTCGGCAAGGTGCAATCGATCGCACTATCGCCCGATTCACAACGAGTGCGAGTAGAGGTTTCGGTCGATGCAGATTATCGTTCATTAGTTCGCGACAATACAAATTTTTGGAATGTCAGCGGACTCAAAATGGATATGGGTTTTCGTGGGCTTGCGGTCCAAGCCAGTTCGCTTTCAAGCATCGCGGTGGGAGGAATCGGTTTCGCGACGCCTGAACCTCCGGGCCAGCCGGTTGTTACTGGACATCGCTTTGAGTTGCAACCAGAACCGCCCAAGCAATGGCAAGAATGGAATACGCCAATCGCGACTGGACCGGCAATGCGGTTGGACATGGAAACGATGCCGCCGATGCAACTTGCTGTGCTGCGATGGAAGACTTCGTTTTATGGATTCAGTCGAACGCAAACTCGTAGCGGATGGATTCTGCCGTTAAGCGATGGATCGGTTCTCGGGCCAAGCGACCTTTTTCATCCGCCGAATGAAAGTCTTGCCGATTCAGCTTTGTTGGAGTGCGTTGGTCAAACTTGGGCACTGAAAGATTTGAAATCTCAACTGAACGATATTAAGAAACTCAGTAGTTCAAGCAACATCCGCATCAAGCTCGATGGATTCCCGATAGGCATTGAAACCTGGCCTGCAGAACGAATGGGACAATTGGATTCATCGAAACTAAAGGCGATGGAACTGGTGCTTTTGTGCGAGGGGAATCAAAGATACATCCCGATGGAACCGACGCAGTTAAGCTTCGAAAATGAATCGATTTTCTTACCGCAAAGGAGCAATTTTCCTCAGCCGATTAATGGAGCAGCCATTCTGAATGTGGCGGATGGAAAATTAGTGGGTATCGTTCATCAGACAAGAGACGAAGATCGACCAGAGATATTGTTGTTTGAATTGTTGCCCCAGAGATAAGCCAGACTTGTTGCGGAAAGTCGATTTTGAATTCAAATCCATTTCTTCTTGCGAAAGTAAAGCAGCATTCCAACGGCAGCGCAAGCCATAAAAAGCAATAAGTATTCGTATGAATGTGGGATGTTCAACTCTGGCATATTGCCTGGAAGATCGGTATTAAAATTCATTCCGTACAGACCAACAACAAACGACAACGGAATGAAAATGCTCGACATGATCGTCAGCACTTTCATAATTTCGTTCATTCGATTGCTGACCATCGACATGTGGTAATCGCGGATTCCATTGGCCGCTTCATTGTAAGTGTCGGTCGAATCACTGACATGAATCACGTGGTCATAACAATCTCGCAGAAAAATCCTTGTCTCCGGTACGATTAAATCATAATCGTCGCGAATCAATTGATTTACCATATCGCGGTGCGGTCTTATAACTCGTCGCAATGCAAGAAGTTGGCTGCGTAATTGATGCAGCTTGTCGAAGGCGCCATCTTCCAATCCCAAGGTGATCGATTCGTCGATGTGATCGAGTTGGTCGGCAAGCTGATCGATAAATGGGAAGTAGCTGTCGATAATTGAATCTAGCAATGCGTACAGCAAATAGTCGATGCTGTGGCTGCGGAATGCGTTTTTGCCATCGCGAATTCGGATCCGGACTGGATCCCAGCAGTCGCCATGACGTTGTTGGAAGCTTACCAAGATGTTTGGTCGCAAAATAAACGATATCTGCTCGCTGTCACGAGCGTCGGTTCCATCGATCATGCGCGCGACAACAAATAAGCTGTCACCAAATTGATCAACCTTTGCTCGCTGGTTTACGTGCAGTACGTCTTCCATAGCAAGCGGATGAATCTTTACCAGTTCGGCAATCCGTTTCAGCGAAGATTCAGTACCCAAGCCGGAGACGTCGATCCAAATCCAAGAAGGAGACTCCAGCATTTGTTCCAGTTGCGCGATCGATACGTGTTCGCGATCCACGAAGCTTCCATTATTGGCTGTGATTACGCGAATGATTGTCTCGTCGGCTGTCGGATCGACGTGCATTGTTCCCGGTGCAGCGCCAGCAGGGACCATTCGTTTTTTCGTTCGCCAGCGTGGGCGCTTCTTTTTATTCTTGTCATGTGGTTGTGACATTGCGGACGCCTACTTTATTTGCTCGAAAGCTTGGGCATGAAGAATCGAAATTCGTCAAGAATGTCATCGACAAGATTGTTGCGTCTGAAGCCTTCAGGTAGGACCGACCAAGCGTATGTTTCAATTTCAAAATGTCCCGAAAAGAAGCTGGAATCAATCGGATTGCCAGGGGGCAAAGTTTGCACGACTGGAAGCGAAGGCTTGCCATTTGACATCGGTGTTGATGGCAAGCTGGAAATCGCTTCTATTGTTTCATCAATTGCCTGGCCCGTCGTTTGAAGCTGACCGAAGTTCGTTAGATGTATTGGGACATGAAAGTGAATTGTCCAATTTCCGATCAAACGTTCGGGAGCAGTCACGCCAGCGACCACTTGGCACAAGTCTTCTGCGAATCGAACCGAACCCACTGGCCCATTTCGTATCGTTGTTTGGTGCAAGTAGCGATCTTCTGCGAAACCAGTGACTTGCGCGAACGCTTCCCGGCGCTGATCGGAATTCATCTGATCCCAATCAACATAAATTGCTGAAGAGACCTGAATTTTTCCGATCCGAATGCCGCATTCGCGATACGCATGAATGTGTTGTCGTTGGTCCTCACGCATGACCGCAGCATGGCAAACGTCATGGCAAACGGTAAGGTATTCTTGCGATCGTTTTCTTTGCGGCGTCTTGAATAAGTATCGCAGAAAGAACTTTCGCATTGCGGCACTGTCGCCGATAGCGCAACCCGGTTCGGGTTCAATTGCCAACAAGATTTTTCGGCCTGTGTTCTCATAGATTCGCTCTAAATGTTCGGCCATTTCCAACAGGTTGTTCGTCGCTTCGCGATAGTGTTGCTCGGTGAGCATCGGGATTGACCAAGACAACGGCAAAGTTGAAATCGAACCGATTGAATTTTCTGGAAGTAGCTGGGCCAAGAGTTCAGCGAGTTTCTTTGTGTAGCTCAGTCGTTCCTTCTGCCACCATGTTGGTTCGTAAACTCGATGCTTCACAACCGGTTGGTGAAAATTACTTTGTGGAAATCCATTTAGCGTAAAGGGTTGCAGATTTAGCGAGTTCAAATTTTGAAGCAATAGTTCAAGATTTGACTGTTTTTGCAACTGATCAACAACAGATTCAGATAACCAGAGTCCCACACCAAGTTGGGTGTTCGGCGATGGTATCGTCGAACGGCGTAACTGTTCATGAATTGGCGCAGTGTAGTTTGCCAAGTTTTCGAGCAACGACTGAAGATCAATCGTTGGGTGTACATTCATGCAATAGCCCAGCGTGCTCAAAGGTGGCACTTGCTGAATAAACTGGGTGTGCTGTGACATGAAGTTTCTCGTTGAAGTTAAGGCGGGAGGAGTTGCTCGATGGCGAACGCCGGGATTTTGCGGGAGTGTAATTCAGCGTAAGAAATTTGCTTGTGCTGAAAAAATGTTTGCTGAAATTTTGCTGTTCAAAAGAGGCTTGACGACGAAAACGGCAATATTTTGGCTCGCCGATTGAGCCACGATTGCTAAGATAGCAGGCCTATTTGACCGCACCAATGCGGGTTTCCGGATTGCCGCAGTAAACCAGCATTTTCTCCGATTTCCTGTCGTGATCGGGCGGAAACACTGACAAAAGCTCAAGGAGGATCACATGCCTGTGAACGAGAAAAAGTCGCGGTATCGCTCAGACGAACCTAAGCCAATTCGCCCTGCCGATTACCTTGATCGTTCGCCGCCGGTCGATTTGACTGCAGAGATGGCGGTTCTGGGAAGTGCGTTGCTCAACCCCGATGTGCTCAATGATCTCACGATGGTGATTCGTGAAGATGATTTCTACGACGATGCGCATCTCAAGCTTTACAAGCACATGAAGGAGATGCATGACAGCGGTCGAAAGATCGACGTCACGCTGCTCGTCTCACGATTGAAGGACGCTAACGATTTTGAATTAGTTGGTGGTGCCGCGTATCTGGGCAAGTTGGCCAATTCGGTACCCAACGCTGCTCACGCAGTTTACTACGCGGAAATTGTTCGCGAAAAAGCAACGATGCGTCGATTGATCGAAGCTTCATCAAGCATTTTGCGCGATGCTTATGATGAATCATTCGAGGCTAAGGAGTTGACGTCGCAAGCCGAGCAACGAATCTTTCAAATTCAAGATGACCGAAGTGCAAATTCCGCATCGACGATCAGCGATGTCCTTAAGCAAGCGATGCATCGCATCAATGCGCGAATGAAAGGCGAACAGTTGGCCGATGGCGTCATGACGCATTTTACTGAATTCGATCACATGACTGGTGGCCTGCACAGCGGCGAGTTGGTCATTCTTGCCGCCCGACCAAGTATGGGCAAAACCGCTTTTGCGATGAACATTGCCGAGCAAGTTGCAATGCAAGAACTTGCGCCGGTTTTGTTCGTTTCGCTAGAAATGTCATCGATCGAATTAGCGGATCGACTGCTCTGCTCGGTTGCTCGTGTCAATGGTTCGCGATTGCGAAACGGTTCGGTCACACAGGAAGAACGCCAACGTCTGCTGCAACACGCGTCAGCTATCAGCCAGTCCTCGTTGTACGTCGATGACGCGCCCAGTCGAACGGTTAGCGAAATAGCGGCTGTTGCGCGCCGCATCACGCAAACGGAAACGAAAAAGAAAGATGGGCGTCGATTAGGCTTGATAGTTATCGATTACTTGCAACTGTTGGAGCCAGACAATCCCAAAGATCCGCGTCAAGAACAAGTCGCCAAGATTGCGCGGCGGTTGAAGATGCTCGCGCGGGAATTGGAAGTCCCGGTTTTATGTTTGGCGCAATTAAATCGACAAGCAGAAGAGGGCAAAGATCACAGACCAAAGTTGAGCCATTTGCGCGAAAGTGGAGCGATCGAACAAGATGCAGATGTGGTGATGTTTGTTCATCGCGAAGACTACTATGCTCGCGGCGAAGAAGCGGACGCACTACGTGGCAATGCTGAAATTATTATTGCTAAACAACGAAATGGTCCGGTTGGCGATATCGAATTGCTTTGGGAGCGAGATTTTACTCGATTTTCCAACAAGGCTGCGGAGCGCTACAACGAATTCGATAGCAGTAATGATTTCTCGACTCCTGGTGGATTCTAGATCTCTATAAAAAATGTATGGCTTAGACGTTCCGGACAAAACAGGTCTCACCAATCGTGCCGTGTTTGCTACGATATACCGAGTTTTCCAGCGTTAGCTCGTGGCATCTTGGCCATCAGAAACACTGGAATCGTTTGTCCAAAGTTTCGTCCAAGCACGTGATTGATGCCCCAGCCCGACCAACCACGAACGCCAAAGCAAAAGGTTTGGATCGATTGCACGCACACCGTGAACGGTCGATTTCATACTGGCGTCCAACGGGTTGTTCGCTTGCTTTGTAGCGAAGCGGCGAAAATTGATGATTCGGTCAATTTTTCGTTCCGACCAGTCATCTTGGAACAGGGACGCTTTTGCTTGGCGGCGATGAATGGAAGCGACCCCGCCACACTGAGGCTTTCAAATCATCCGCTGCGTTGGCGCGACGATATCGTCTCGCATTTGCCAGAGTTTTATCGCGTAACTGCGTCGGCGTTGTGCGATCGATTGCAAGTGCCAATGTTGCGACGTTGGCTGCTTCCATTGCCTGGACATCTTGGGGCTTTTCGTGCGCCAGTGCGAATCTCGCAAGCCTTTGATCGTAATGCCCCGGCCGACCCAGCGCCAATGGTCGCCAATGATGTGTTGCTGCTGCCCGATTCTTATTGGTCCAAACATACAGACTGGGATGCGATCAAATCTGCGAAGACGGCCGGGCTCAAATTAATTTTTGTTCTCTACGATCTGATACCACATACTCATGCGGAGCACTATGACCAAGAAGAAGTTCGCAATTTCCGCAGTTACTTAAGTCACATTTCTGAATTAGCCGATGGCGTCATCGCAATCTCCGAAACTGTTGCACGGCAGTTTAGGGACTATACCAATCAGCAATCAAGTTATTCGGGCAATAAGTTTTCAATTTCATCATTTGCATTAGGCGCACAGATTGTTCCTCGCGATGGGTTTGTTCGTCGAGCAATCTCAACCCTCTTTGACGCGTCGCAAAATAAAACCCCATACCTCATGGTCGGTTCGATCGAAATTCGAAAGAATCATCATTATGCCTTAGACGCGTTGGAACAAGTTTGGAAGACGCATCCCGATGTAAAGCTGCTAGTAATAGGTCGATGCGGTTGGCAGGGAAAATCCGTTGTTCAACGAATGCAAAATAATCCTCGATTTGGAAAACAGCTTTTCATGTTGCATGACGTGACCGATTCAGAGCTTAACATGTGTTATGCCAATGCTCGTGGTATCCTGTTTCCATCGTTAACAGAAGGGTTTGGTTTACCGATTGTTGAATCGCTGTGGCATGGTTGCCAGCCATTTGTTAGCGACATCGCCATTCATCATGAAGTAGGCGGGGATGCGAATCTTTATTGTGATTTGTCTGACCCTGGTTCATTGGCTGCTTTAATCAGTCAATGGGAACAACAATGGGGTGCAAGTCGACCACAAATTGAACGTAAAACCCAGGTGCTCACCTGGCAGCAATCATTTCGGCAACTTTGCGACCGTATCGACGAAACACAAACTAAAATAATCCAACCTGCTACTACAACTTAGGCCAGAAACTTTTCACATGAGTACGTCACTGCAAAAAAATAGTCATTGGATCGCACTGAACCAGCACTTTGCGGAAATCAAATCGTCGCATCTACGAGACATGTTTGCAGCGGATCCAGATCGCGCAAAAAAGTTCACTCTCCGCAGCGAAGGTATCCTGCTTGATTATTCCAAAAATCGTATCACATCCGAAACACTGAAACGGCTTATCGAACTTGCCGAGTCGTTGAATTTGCGTGATCGAATTGAGGCAATGTTCACAGGCGAAAAAATTAATACGACTGAGCAACGCGCCGTCTTGCACACAGCGCTTCGCGCCCCCAGTGAGAGTGTAGTGAAATTCGAAGGCCGTGATGTTGTGCCTGATGTCCACGCGGTCTTAAATCAGATGGCTACCTTTGTACAGAAAATAACTTCGCGGCAATGGACTGGCCACACCGGCAAACCGATTCGCAACATCGTCAACATTGGTATCGGCGGTTCCGATTTAGGCCCCGTTATGGCTTACGAAGCTTTGCGGCACTACAGCAACCGCGAGCTGAACTTTTATTTTGTCTCCAATGTTGATGCGACAGACTTTGTTGAAGCGACGATTGGTCTGCAGCCAAGTGAAACGTTATTTATTGTCGCTTCTAAGACATTCACGACTCAAGAAACGATGACCAACGCCCGGTCAGCTCGTCAGTGGTTGTTGGCCGCGATGGATAACGATTTGTCTGCCGTCGCCAAGCATTTTGTTGCTGTATCGACCAACGCTAAAGAAGTCAGCCAATTCGGGATTGATACCGAAAACATGTTCGGTTTTTGGGATTGGGTCGGCGGACGTTACTCGATGGATTCTGCTATCGGATTATCGACGATGTTGGCGATTGGAGCTGACAACTTTCGTCAACTGCTCGCCGGTTTTCATGCGATGGACGAACATTTCCGCACGGCTCCACTGAATGCCAACATGCCAGCGATTATGGGACTGTTGACTGTCTGGTACGCTAACTTCTTTGGCGCCGAAACCGTAGCGGTGCTTCCCTATGATCAATACTTGAAGCGATTCCCAGCATACTTGCAGCAGTTGACAATGGAGAGCAATGGCAAGTCCGTAACGCTGGATGGAACTAGCGTCGATTACGCTACTGGGCCAATCTTTTGGGGTGAACCAGGAACAAACGGCCAGCACTCGTTTTATCAGTTAATCCACCAAGGCACCTCGCTCGTGCCTTGCGACTTTATCGCTTTCGCAAAATCACTTAACCCTCATGGTGACCATCATGATAAATTGATGGCCAATGTGTTTGCCCAAGGCGAAGCACTTGCGATGGGAAAGACTGCGGAACAAGTTCGCGCTGAAGGTACGCCAGAGGCGCTCATTCCGCATCGCGTTTTCGCGGGCAACCGGCCATCTAATACGCTGCTAATGGACCTTTTAACCCCTTCGATGCTTGGTAAGTTGATCGCGTTGTACGAACATAGCGTTTTTACTCAGGGCGTCATTTGGGACATCAATCCATTCGATCAGTGGGGCGTCGAATTAGGGAAGCAGCTTGCGTCGGCGATTATTCCGGAGCTTGAAAATAATCAAACTCCACTTTCCCACGACAGTTCAACGAATCAATTAATTGAGTATTATCGACAGACCAAGTGAGCGTTTAAGTTATAAACTGAAGATCTTTCCTCATAGAAAAAGGTGATAGCCATGATGTATCGTTGTTTATCCATGCTGGTCGTTTGTTGCTTGTTGGCGTTTGCAGGCTGCGACGCCGCCAATCCAGGAAAATGGCCTAAAGAAACCGTCGAAGCGAAATTGACAAACAGTTTGACGCTGACGGAAATTAGTTTGTCTCCCAAGGAAGGCGGCTTTTCGGGTACCGGAGTCGCAAGTGATGGAGAGACGTTCAAACTGGAAATCACGCAAGATCCAGTCGCAAAGAAGATGGTTTGCGAAGCGACAGGCGATCGCGGTACGCTTGAAGAACGCGTTTACGATCTGGACTAGTTTCCAGCAGCCATGAGATTGCTCTTTGATCGACATATCGGCGTGGACTACTCGGGTCGTGATCGCCCGACAACGCCGACTTCGGCGATCCAAGTTTATCAATCGTGTAGCGACGGCGAGGTCAAAGGCATTGCCGCTCCGACTTCTATTGATGGCAAGCGAAAGAGCAACTGGTCGCGATCGGCAGTTGCTAGCTGGTTGATAAGTCAGCTACAAGGAAGCGAGCGATTGTTCATTGGGATAGATCATGGATTCTCATTCCCGCTAACGTATTTCCAACGTTATCGACTGAGCAGTTGGCGATTTTTTCTTGAGGACTTCTGCACGCATTGGCCAACCGATCTGGAAGATGCGACCGTTAAAGCGTTACGAACAATTGACGGGCCAGCGAAGTTCCGTGTCGGCGACAGTAGCGAGTTCAGGCTCGCTGAACGATGGACGAGTTCTGCTAAATCCGTTTTCCAGTTTGACATGCAAGGTAGCGTCGCGACCTCGACTCATGCCGGGCTACCATGGTTGCGTCGTATTCGCGATGCCGTTCCGGAGCGAATTCACTTTTGGCCGTTCGACGGTTGGCATCCTCCAGTGGGCAAATCAGTCATCGCGGAAATCTACCCTTCGCTGGTCCGAAATCGATATCCGCGCGATGGTCGAACGGTCGATCAGCAAGACGCGTACAGCGTTGCACGATGGCTGTCCGAATCCGATCGACGTCACATTCTACAGCAATATTTTTCGCCACCGCTAACTGATGCCGAACGCGCGATTGCGGATCTTGAAGGATGGATTTTTGGCGTGCTGTGACAACATTTGGGTATGTTCAAGCTGGAGTTCCGATGTAGCGAATTTCGCTACGAGTTTATTGATCAGGACCACCAAGCAGTGGTTCGTCCATCGATCGCAGGTCGCTGTTGGGAAGTCCATCGGGATACTCTTCGCAAGCGATTCGAATCGCGGCTTCGGCGAGTTCGAGGTGTAGACTTTTCGTCGCTTGATAGAAAGAGTTCGCTGACTTTGGCAATTTCGGACTACCGTGCAAAGGTTTGTCTGAGATGCATAACAGCGTCGCCGACGGAATTCGATATCGGAATCCATTGGCTGCGACCGTCGCGGATTCCATATCGACGCCGATGCTGCGACTGGCTTTAAGATCTTTCAACTTGCGATTGAGAACCAGCTCCCAATTTCGATCGGCCGTTGTGTAAACGACGCCAACTCGATACGGCAGCCGACGTTCATCTAGCACTCGGGCCAAGTATCGATTGAGCAAAAAGCTAGGCGTGATTGGAACCGATCTCGGCAACGCCTCGTCGAGTACGTGATCATCGCGCATGTAGCCAGATGCCAGGACGAAATCACCGATCTCCTGATGATTGCGAACGCCAGCACAATGGCCGACCATGATCATCGCGTCTGGGCGTAAGACGGCCAAATGATCGGTGCAGTTTTTCGCATTAGAAGGACCGACCCCGATGTTGACGATCGAGACACCGTTGTTGTTGGGCTTGCGATGATGAAAAGCAGGCATCTGAACATCGCGTCGTTCGGGTACCACGCATTCGGGATGCAATTGCCGAAAGACTTCCATGTGCATGTGATAGTTGGTCAGCAAGATATATCGCTGGAAATCTTCGGCTCTTGTGCCGGTGTAATGCTCCAGCCGTTCGAGCGAAATTTCGACGCGTTCGGGGCCAAAAAGGAACACTTTTTTGAGCGTCAGATCGAAATCTGTTTCGTCGATCAGTTCTAATAACTGCGGCGAATTTAAGTCAACTCTTTCGCGTGATGAAGTAATCTCGATCTCTGCCCCTTTGACTGCCAGCTTGTACAGTTCGCGTTTGAGATACCAACGGTAGGCGGCTGGTCGAGCGATCTTGCCAGAGATAATTGGGTTATGCTTGGACCAATTTCGTTGAACCGTAATTTTGGAATATCGACCCTGGGCATAAATCTGTTCCATTTGGCTGCAAGCGGCATCGATCGCCATACGCAGATCGTCACCCTCGTGACCGGATATCTTAATGCACTCCATTAAACACTCTATCGTCGCTGATTGACCGTTCGCCAAACGGAAGGAACTGGGCCAGTAAATTGGTCTGTCTTGGTAAACGTAAATAGTAAATCGATCCGCGATTCTTTACCAGCGATTCGGCGTAAATGCGAAGACCTTCTGTCATACTCCTCAGCGAGAAGGTTAACGGTCATGATCGCTAGCGCATAACCAAGGCTTTTGAGGCGGGGCATGACAAAATAGAAGAACGGGTGGCTAAAAGAATAAGTGGTAAGTTCTGACTGGGCGAAAACCAAAGTTGAAGAGACGGACCTCTGGCTGGATGAAGATACGGTTGGCGGACCGAGCATACCACGCGTGAATGTTGTATGAGCCGCCACGCAATACGCGAACACCCGTCGCCTCAACGGCTTCAGTCGCCGACGCGTCGGTCTCTGAATCCGTCAGTTTCCAGAAATAGGCGTCGTAGCACCATTCGCTGGCATTACCAAGCATGTCGAACAATCCAAAGTCATTTGGTTTCAAGCTTGCAACAGGCCAACTGTGGTCGTCTCCAATGTTCAGGTACCAAGCGTACTTGGCTAGCAGGATTTCTGTCTCGCCGTAGTAGCGACTTGTTCGGGCTCCGGCGCGGCAGGCGAACTCCCATTCTGCTTCGGTCGGCAAGCGGTAGCCTACCAAATCCAGAAAGTTCTCTTTCGCTTTCATACCGGGGCCATATTGCCCTTGGTCATTTGGTTCGTAACACCACTGTTCCCTGGGGACTCCTTCCCGTTCGCTCAACCAGTTGCAATACCACGCCGCTTCAGACCACCGCATCGCCAACATCGGAGAATCGTCCGGGGGAATATCCGCAGGCTTCAGTTGATCTACATTCTCCCGATCTGCGGCCCACACTTTTCCCGGGTTGGCTTGCGAGAAGAACCGCCACTGTTCAATCGTTACTTCTTTCGTCGAAATTGCTATCCGCCTGCCGATATTCTGTCGATGGAGATTCTCAATTGTTGAGCGACCGGCTTCTGAGGCCGGTGATCCCATTTGAAACTCACCGGCATCGAGAATCACGAACGTCTGACCTTCGCCATTGATGTACCACGCCCGATCTTTTTCCTTGAAGACTGTGAGTTGTTCTTCTTTTTGCTGTAAATCTTGGTTGATGGCGTCGATCTTCTCAGCCTGCTGCCACTTCCGCAGCAACCATTCGGCGGCAGAGTGCAGGCCTGCATCGGGATCGCTGCCATAAACTTTTAGCAGCGTCTCTAGCAACGGTTGCCGTTCGGTATCGGCCAACTTAAACTCACCCAGACACAACAGCAACGCCCGCTTGATCGTAACATCACGTTCCTGCTCATAGCGGGCGACAATAGCCTGCGGTTTGCCGCCGCGGGTGCCCAGCCAATGAATGATGTAGCTGCGGACGCGGGGATCGGAGCTGTGTTTAAGCAGCGGCCACACCTGCTCGACGGCGTCCATTCGAAACAACATCACGGCAGCATTCGCCTGTTGCATCGCCAAAGCTTCTTTTTCGTCTTCGCTGGCGTCCTGAACAGGTTTCTTGGCAACTTCGGCGATGCCAAGTTCGACAGCTCGCTTTTGATGGACCGCCAGCTTTTCAAAAATTGGTCCAAACTGCTGCTGATTGGCATCAATTAGTAGGGAGTACAACGCTTCGGCGTCATCGCTTAAGTATTCAGCCAAAGCGTCAGCAGCCAAATTGCGGATTTGCTCGCCCTCGTTTGGGTCACGATAGATCGCCGCCAACGGTGCAATAAGATGTGCTTTCACGGGACGCAGAGAATTCCGCCACGGTAGCAATTCCCAAGGCAACACGTCCACTAAATATTTAGCCAAAAACTGGGTGTACTTCTCATTACGCCAATGCTCGTTGTTGGAATCGTAACTTGCCAAAGCACAAGCCGCCTGAAAACGCCGTGGCGCAGCTTGATTGTTGTCATTAACAATTTCCCAATAATCGGAAATCAGGTCGGACTTGTGTTCTTTGAGTAAGTCACACACAGGTGAAAACTGAGCGGGCGTGACTGTCAGCAACCGCTCCTTAAGAAACGCGAGCACCGAGTCGTCCGGCAACATCGCCAAGGCCGCATGGAGTTTGGCGTTGGAATCATCGGGGGATTCGGCGAACGCCTTGCTTAGATCATCCATGGCAGACTGCCGATAGCCTGCAAGATTTCCAATGATGATTTTGACCTGCGACGTTTCGGCTTGAAGCAGACCTTCGACTAGACGTTTGGCTTCGGCATCGTTTTGCTCCGCCTGCTTCTGGGCAACAAGTTCCTGTCGGTTCTTTTCGATGTTGTAGCGAATAGTAACGCCGCCGAACACGATTGCCGCCGCCGCAGCGAGAACCAGAGCCGAACGCAGCCCATGCACTTGTCCTGCCTTGCGCATCATCTTTCGCTGAGGCTCGGTCCATTTTCGCCTGTCGGTCAACAGGCTGATGTTGAGACTTTCCCACCACGACGGCAGAAAGCGGTTTTCCGGCTTAGAGTTCCATGTGGTCGCGGTATCGCACAGTTTTAATTCCGCCCGACCGTTACGATTTTCCTTTTGCTTGCGTGTCAACCAGTCACGTAGCGGATGCACCAAATAATCGTGCGTCAATTGAAAGTACTTCTGGTCCGGTTGGGTTTGTCTGACCGCATCATCGTCAGTATTTTTGCCTTCCGGATCGGTCCGTGTGATGAGCCGGATTTCGCTGTCCAGAATACGTATAAGCTCGTCAAAGTCTTTCGGACGACCCTCATAGCCGCTGACTTTCATCAAATCTCCGTGCGACCGCATGTGGCCCTTGATGCCCGTGTCGGAATTGGGGAGTAAATCTTTCAGCACGGCACGGGCGGCATTTTGGTGGTAGCGGTGCTCGGGTGGCGACGTCGAAACGCTGAATGTTTCCTCAAGAAACGCGACGCCGACGCCCTGCGTGCCTCCGACTTCTTTCAGGCTCGCTGGCGTCCATGCCTTGCTCTTCATCATTTCAGCAAACAATGCTAAGCGAACGCAAATGACTTTCCCTTCTTCCGCCAGCCCAGTGACCGATTGCTTAATGAAGTCGTTTTGTTGTTTCGAAATCTCGCTGATTTGATCTGGCAGGGTTCCGAACGCTCTACCAAAAGCGACTAATACTTTCCCAGCGTGGTGAGCGGGAAACAGATCGACTGCAGCGGAGTTATGCCCTTCGATCAGCCGAACCTCCAACCCGCGCATAAACCGAGTCGCGGCCATCCAAAAGTCATCCCGCACCATCACAATGCATTGCACTCGGCCCCCTTCGCATTGCCGCAGGGCTTGAACTAGATCGGAGCTTTCCTCTTGCTTTTTGGCGTGCAACCATTGCTCGAACTGGTCGATAACGATCAGCACTTTCTTGCCGACCGGAATGCCCTGGCCACGTCGCAACGCGGCCACTGTATCTTTGAGACTCAGGTTGTCTTCGAGTGCCGGACAACGTTTTCGCAGTCCATGTAGCAGACGCGTTTCCGTTTCGTTAGGAGTGGCTTCGATATAAACCGAGATCACGTCGTCGGAGAGCCGAGGTAGCAGTCCCGCTTTGACCAGTGAAGACTTGCCGCATCCGCTTGGCCCGTAGATTAACCCCACTGAAAAAGTGGTGTCTGGATCGGTTTCCTCAATCCGGGCTTTCCAGAAACGCAAGCTGTCGGGCAAGCCATCACGATCTCGCGGACCGGGCAGCAATTCCAAGAAAAAATCGGCATCGTGAGATTCGAACGATCGCAAACCTTTGGGCACAATCTTGACGGGCTGACTGTTGGCGGAACCCAAGTTCATCAAGGCCGAGGATGCAGCAACCGAATATGACGCTCGTGATGACACATGCTCGACTGATGCTTCCGAAGTAATTCCTCCCGGCGAAGCGCTATTTTGGATTACCGTCGGTTCGACTAAGAAGTGACGCAGGTCATCACCAAAGTCTTTGGCGGTCGAGTATCGTTCCGAAGCTCGTTTTGCCATCGCTTTGTGACAAATGCGTTCCAGCTCCTTCGGGATGTTGTCGTCATACTGCCGCAGCGGCTTGGCTTCGTAGCTAGTAACTTGTTCAAACAATTCGGCCAGCGTTTCGCCTCGAAACGGTTTGCGACCAACAAGCATTTCGTAGAAGACAACCCCCAGGCTGAAGATGTCGCTGCGGCCGTCGACGCGATGCCCTTCACCACGAGCTTGTTCCGGGCTCATATAAGCCGGCGTCCCGGCGTACTTTGGCCCCTTGCCGACGTTCTCTTCCCTGAGCGCCAAACCGAAGTCGACAACGAATGGCTGGCCGTCTTTGGCGATCAGGATATTGCTGGGTTTCACGTCTCGATGCACCAGCCCCTGTTTGTGGGCGAAATGCAACGCCTGAGCTATCAGCGCCACCAACTCGGCGGCTTCGTTGTATTTAAGCCGCTGTTGCTTGAGCTTGCTGGAGAGGTCGGAGCCTTCGACGAATTTGGAAACGATGTAGAATGGAAACTCCGCCGTACTGCCGACATCGTACACTGGGACAATTCCGGGATGATCTAGATTGGCTACAGTGCGAGCCTCAGCCAGATATGTCTCGGCATACTCGGGCTTCGAAATTAGGTGCGCGTGCGGCACCTTGATCGCAACCTGCCGTTTAAGTTGCTCGTCCTGGGCCAGATAAACGAGACCGAAGCCACCTTTTCCAAGCACTTGCTCGATTCGGTAGCGACCGACCTGCTTCGGCTGTTCAGCAGGCGCAGCATCGTGCGAAGTGGCGGTATCCCCCTGTTGGTCCTGTGTCATGTCGCACGGTTTGGAATCGCTCAAGTCTGTTACCGCTTTTTAAGGAATTCCGGCCATCATCAAAACCTTTGAATTAGGTTCAATTGTAGCCAATGGCAGTCCAATTTCATCATTCAGCAAGGTAGCACGGTCGAAACATTTGTCGCGCAGCTTGCACTTGAAGGACACAGGCATTTCGCCAATATCCTTGGCCTGGTGTGCAGCAGTAGGGAGAATGCAACAAGGGTGGTGGTGGTTTTGATCTTTAAAACCGTGCGATTGTCAGTTAGAGAATCAATCAAATCGGTTTAATCATGAAGCACAAAAGGTGCCCAGAATGGAGAATAGAGAATACGTGCCAGCCATGAATGGCGAGTGATAATAGTTGTCAGGCATCTATGTTTCTTCATGCTCGAAAAACTTCTGACTATGACCTTCGAAATATTTGAACTGGGAAAGTTCAAAACATTCTTCATTTTCAAATCTGCGAATCACCAGTTAGCCATGTTTCAAAACTGTTCTGATTTAGCCAAAGGCCTTCGTGGGTCCAGCAGATGGCTAAGCGATTTGTGTCAGTCACTCCTAAGGCAGCAAGAAATAATCGCCAAGCGTCGAGCGTACACTGACCTTGGAGTTCGATATAGAACACCTTTTGGTCGCGGTCGTAGATCATGCCATCCAGTCGCCACAGTGGACGCCGATGCTCGTCCTTTTCGCTGGCCACCCAACCCCAAGACCCGTCCCACTCCGCAAATACGCCAGACCAAGAAGTCATGGTCGAAATCAGCGATTCAAATGACGTCGGGAAAAATCCGAACTGCGGTGGCGAAGCATACGTCCGGAGGGCTTTGCCTGATAGCACTACGGTTGCCTCACTAGCCGAGGCGGATTCGATAGATTCTGATGCGTAATAAAGCTGAAGGTGAAAGGGCGGACTGACAATCATTGAATGAATAGATCTGCAAGGTGGGTCTGTAGTTAGTATTAATTGGCTGGCGGCTCAACTTTGACTTGCTGGCCAACCCACGCTGAGTATTCATCCGCACTCCACTGAACCGAGGTCACCAGTATTTCGGCTACTTTGTAAGGATGATTGGCTTGGATCGCAGCAATACATTGCTTGGCAGTCTGCTCCATGGTCTTAATCGTGCAACGGTACTCGGTTTCGCTAGCAATCGAACCGTTCCACCAGTAACGACTCTCAATCGGCCCATCGATCTGCACACAGGCCGCCAGCCGAGCTTGAAGCAAAATGTCGCAAAGAGCCAACGCTTCGGTTTTGCTTGCAAACGTCGTGACAATTTGAATTATTTCGCTAGCCATATAGGTTCTACCCAATAATTGAAACTGTCGGCGAGACAGTAACGAAAGTCACCAAGACTTTTGGACCTTCATGTTGATTTCGAAACTCTCCGCGAGTCTCGCTACGTTTTGAATTAAGCGGCGCATTGTAGCGCGCGGAAGAACTTTTTGAAAACTTCCAACTTTGGCTAAAGTTTGGACTTGTGCTTTAAATGACTTTCCAACGACACTCCCGACCGGTCGACATTGTATTTAAACGCGCGAAATGATTCGCGACTTGGTTCAATGGAAAAGGCCTGCAACCATCGTATCAGATCAGGATGATCGGCTGCGTCGTTGTGCCAAGCATAGATTAGTAACCGATCAGGGAGGATCCGGACAATGGTTTCGCCATTGAAGCAGTCCAATATAGTTTTCGTCTTGCTGTGCATTGCATCGTTTTCGCGCACCGCGTTGGCGGCCGACATCATGTTGTTGGATTTTACTGCCTCGTGGTGTCAACCTTGCCAAGAGATCAAGCCGCTGATGCGTAAGTTGGTTGATCAAGGTTGGATCGTCAGGCAAATCGACGCCGACCGAGAACCGGGGCATGTGCAACGTTGGAAAGTCGAAAGGCTGCCGACAATTATCGTGCTGCAAGATGGTGAGGAAGTCGATCGAATTCTTGGATCTATCACGCAAGAGCAATTGCAGCAACGGCTTCAGAACCGAAACGGGCCCCGTGATTTAGCACCCAAGCCAACGACCGGTGACTCTGAATTTGGTGGTAATCAACCTCAGGCGCCAGCACCGCATCTTGCGACTCTGGCAGCCAGATCTGATAGCTCAGGCCCTTTCCCGCCGCTGCACTCGTCCAATACAAAATTTGAAATTGAATCCGTCCCTTCGTTTGTGACTCAAGCAAGCGCGGTTGCCCCAATTGCACGCGCTGACGCTGGGAGTTCGATGCCTCCTAACGCACCATCAAGCAATCCAATGTCGGCGACGGTCCGAATCCGAGTTGACGAAGCAAACAGTCTTGCCGTTGGAACTGGAACAATTATCGATCAACACGATCGTGATGTATTGGTGCTGACTTGCGGCCATCTGTTCCGAAATGGTGGAGGTCGATCGCCGACGAGTGTGGAGTACATGCGGAACGGCCAATGGGTGCGAGCCTCGGCGACTGTGGTAGATTATCAATGTGAGCAGATCGATATCGCGCTGCTGACCTTCCAGGCCGATTCATCACTCGATCGCGTGACACTCCGACCTGCCAGCGAATCGCTGAACGAAGGCGAACCGGTGGTGAGTATCGGCTGTGACCATGGTGCCGATCCGACCGCGCGCAAGTCAGAGATTACGAAGCTCAATCGTTACCTTGGTCCGCCCAACGTTGAGACCTCAGGCGCGCCGGTTCAAGGCCGCAGTGGCGGTGGACTATTCGACTCTCAGGGACGCTTAATCGGCATCTGCTATGCCGCCGACGAAGAACTTGATGAGGGACTCTATTCGGCTCCGGCAGTGATTTACGAACAATTAAACAAGCTTGGTTTGAGCCGACTTTATCAAGTGACGTCCAGTAGCGAAACTCAATATGCAACCGCGCCGGTTCCACAGCCAATTCCACGGGGAGATGGCTTTCCAGACACTCTACCTGCGCGAGCGTCACAAACGACCGCCTCGGCTGGCTTTGCAATGACACAAGCGACCAGCAACGATTTGACGGTGATCGTGCGAGGCCCCAATGGTGAGCAACAAGTTTTGGAAATTCCAGACGCACCGTCGAGCCTTGTTCAAGCATTGCAACTACAAGCGATGCCAAGACAAAGTCAGGCAAGTCTTGCAAGCAACGCTTCCAATTTGCGTTGAGCAACTTTGCAATCGGCTATCTGTAAGCCAATCCCACTTGGTGCTAGGACTTAACGCCCGAAGCGATCCAATAGCGTCGTGATTCGAAGACTTCGACGTCTTCAAAAAGCTCAGGTAGATGCTCGCGATACCAGTTCGGCTGCTTCGTCACCAAGACCAACCGGCCACCTGGTCGCAAGACTCGATGTGCAGTGGCAAGAAAGCGTTCGGCGATTCGAAAGTCGGCATAGTACGGCGGATTGGCAAGGGCCATGTCGAAGCTGGATTCCTCGGGCAGTTGACCATCGTGGTTTAAGCGAACTTCGACATTTTCAAGTCCATTCAATCGGACGCCACGTTGCGTACAATCAATTGCGCGAGCGCTGCTATCGATCGCCATGACCGTGGCAGATGGCTCGCGCATGGCGGCTCCGATCGCGACTGCACCGCTGCCACATCCAATGTCAATCAACCGAGCTTGAGGATATACATCCACCGCGTCAAGCAACTGGCGGGCACCGTTATCCAACTGGCGATGAGAAAAAACGCCAGGACGGGTAACAAGCTTGATCAGCACGTCGCAATCTTTAAAAGCCAACTCGCAAGAGAAATCTTTTTGCTTCTTTAGCTCAGCAGTCTTTTGGACAAAGTACACATTGGCATCGTCGAAGCTGCGAACCTTCACGCTCTTTTCGAACGTCTTCATTTGTTCGTGCAGCCATTTATCCTTTGCATTGTCAACGGACGTGATTAAGTGGCCTCCAATAGTCAAATGCGAGTAGGCTTGCTGCATCAATTCGCGTGACAACTCCGCTTCGCCACTCACCGAGAGTGGCAACAAAGCCAAATCGCAGGGATGATCTGGCCAGTCGGCGCAACATTGAACGGTTAAATTGGGAAGCTGGCCAATTTGCAAAATCGCTTTGTCGGCCCGGTACGCATCGATATACCAGCACGAAACAGTCGCATCCGGTCGAGCCAACGCCAATTGCTCAGCGGCTTGTGCTCGACCAGTGGATATGGCCGTAATGGTTTTACCGGGCAGCTCCGCCGCAATTTCCAACAAGCGGGCTTCTTCAACGCGTGGCGGCAACGCAGATACAGTTTCGGGATCAATGGTTTCTTCAGACATCATTCGCCAAGTATAACACCAAGCGAGCGTCTGCAAAATTCAAAAATCGCGACTTGCGGGCAGCATATTCTCACATCGCTTTCAATCATTTCCACGGCGAACTTACAGTCCCGGTTTAGGTGGCGCAATAGGTGATTGCCAAGCCCTCAAGCCTGTCGCGTTCGTTTTTCGCTTGAAAAGTTTGTCGCCACAAGTCGCATAAAGCGTATTCATCTCTTTTCCACCGAAGACCATGTTCGGCATCGATGCTCGCTGAGGCTTCTCGATAATCAAGTTTACGCGGCCTGGTTGGTCAAGCACCTGAATGCCCAATGCCGTCGAGACGTAGATATTGCCGTCGCGATCAACCGTCATGCCATCACCCTGACTTTTATTCGTGCCGTAAGGCAAATGGAGATAACCGTATTGTTGTCCGGCAGTTAATGTTCCATCAGATTGAATCGCAAAGCTGTAAACGAATTGGCCAACGTAGTCAGAGACTAAAAGAAACTTTTGGTCTGGCGTCGCAATGATGCCGTTGGCCGACTCAATCATGTCGGTCACTTGTTGCTTCCGTCCTTCGAAGTTCACAAACCAAACGGCCTTGTTTTTGGGGTCGGTATAGTACAGTCCATGTTGCATAACAACCAGATCGTTACAAGTTGTGTTGTCGACGAAGACGCTCTTTTTGCCTGTCGAATCGAACCTAGCTATCTGCTTGGCATTAATGCAGCAGGCATAAAGATTTCCGTCCGGTCCGAACATCAAGCCGCTTGGGCCGCCGCAATTGCTCGAGAACTCGCTGATGGTTCCATCGAGATCCAGCTTGTGAATTTTGTCAGCCGCGACATCGCCAAAATAGATCCGGCCATCGGCGTCGACTGCTGGACCGTCAGTGAACTTGTGACCTTCGCTGGCGACTTCCCAGCCTTCGTTTTCTAGCAAAATATTGATGCGACCATTGCCATTAAACCCAGCCTGAATCGGCTTGGGATGATCTTTCCATAGCCAGCGCAGCGCGTCTGGCATAATCGCTTTGGCTTGCTCGCCATTATGCCCACCGTCGCCCCAGGCATGTTCGACTTCGTAGTTCGAATACTTCAGCGCTGACAACATGCCTTGATTCGCATTAAACCAATCGCCGGCGTAAATGTTCAGATCATTCGAACCATCTTGCAAGAAAACACGCAGCGGTTTGGGCTCACATTTTCGAACCAGCGTCGATAATTCATCAGCCCCGCGCAATCCGACATAGGTCCCGATGGTGGACAGCACGCGCCGAAACTTGTCGGGTCGTTCCCATGCGGCATTGAAAGCACAAATTGCACCAGAGCTTGCGCCGACAAGTGCACGATCGTTTGGGTCGTCGCTCAGCGAGTAGGACTTGGAAACCTCCGGCAAGATTTCTTCGATCAGAAAATTGGCGTAGCGATCACCTAGCGAATCGTATTCGAAAGAACGATTGAATCGCGGTTGAGCGTCTGAAGAGTCGACTGGCACATATCCGTGATCAATAAAAATACCAATCGTTACGGGCATTGATCCATCGGCAATCAAGTTGTCCATCGTCTCATGCAGTCGCCAGTCGCGAGCTCGATTTAAGCCATCTTGGCCAATCAACACGCAAGCAGGTTTCCCGTCCGGTCCAGCCGCTTTGTATTGAGCGGGAATGTAAAGGTAATAATTGCGAAGCGTGCCCGGATAAATCGTGCTCTTCCATTCAAAGGGACCCAGCATCTCGCCGACCGGAACACCCTCGTGCCGAACAGTGTCCGGATGCGGTTCGTATTTTGTGGGTGTAGGTTTGTCTTGGCACAAAAGCGTCGGACAAGCAAGCCAGGTAACCGCGAAGGCGACTAACGCAAAAGAGAAAACGCGAATTTGCATAATTAGCTTTCGATGGAGAAATTTGGCCGGATTACTACACCGACATTGTAACTCGAAAATCTTGGCCGATGCATTCCAGCGTGGTGGACGTTTAGGCTATTGCAAGTTCCGTCGTGATGTCATCTTTGGCTTCGTCTAGTGATGCTTCATCAGTCACCAATTTTTCTTTCGCCGAGATAATGGTGTAGAGCGCTGGTACGACGAACAAGGTGAAGACTGTTCCGATACCCATTCCGGCGACCAAAACGATCCCGATGCTGTTTCTCGCTTGTGCGCCGGGACCAGTAACCAGGACCAACGGGAAGTGACCGAGCATCGTTGCAAAACTGGTCATCAGAATCGGGCGCAATCGCGTCTTGGCTGCGGCAATCACTGCCGACGATTTATCGAGCGATGTTTCGTGACGTAATACATTGGCGAATTCAACGATCAAGATCCCATTTTTGGCAACCAGACCAACCAACGTAATCAGCCCGACTTGTGAGTAGATGTTGATGGTCGTCAGGTCAAGAAAGGTCAATGTCAGCGCGCCAGTGATGGCCAGTGGGACTGATCCAAATAAAATGATCAACGGGTCGCGAAAGGATTGAAATTGAGCTGCGAGAACTAAGTAGATTAAGGCCAGTGCGAAGGCCAGCGTTACAATCAATGCGTTGCCTTCTTTGCGAATTTGCCGAGACTCTCCGGCGTAGTCAAACGCTGCTTTGAGTCCCATGACTTCTCTTGCAATCGACTCAAGTTCGTCGAGCCCAGCGTCTTTGGTTACGCCTGGAAAGACGCCGGCATACATTCGCATCGATCCTTGTTGCTGGAAACGTTGCAGCGTTCGGGGTGCGACTTCGGAAACGATCGTCGCAAAGGTGCTGACCGGAACTTGTTCTCCGCTCGGCACGCGAATCTTGATATCCATCAAACTGCTAGGATTGCTGCGGTCGATTTCTGCCAATTGCGGAATGACTTGATAGGAACGACTAAAAAAATCGAAACGATTGACATACGCCCCGCCTAAGAAGACACCCAGATCCTGCGCAATGGCGGCCAAGTCAAGCTTCAGATCGGCGACTCGATTGCGATCGATGTTGATTCTTGCTTGTGGCAAATCAAATCTTAAATCGGTGTCGACGTAGAGAAACTTGCCTGATTTTGAAGCTTTCAGTTTGATCTCTTGAGCAAGTTCAGCCAGCTGCTCTGGCGGCAGGTCGCTTTTTACAACTAGTTCGACGTCGAAGTTTCCCGCGACTGGCAGCGATGGAACGAGGATTGGTAGAGGTTGGACACCGGCCACTTCCGATGCAATGCTGCTGACTTGACCTATCATCTCTTGGGTGCTGCGATCACGCTCATGCCAGTCCTTCATAATGACGCCGCCGAAGCCATTATTGCTGCCGATGACGGCCCACAGATAATTGGACTCAGGAATTTCTTGCATGCGTTCGGCCAACTTCATTGACCAACGCGTTGTGCTCTTGAGCGTCGCATCCGGCGCCGCCTCGATCATCATTCCAATCGCGCCTTGGTCTTCTGTTGGGGCAAGCTCACGCGAGCTCAACTGATACAGCGGTACCGCAGCGACGGAAACCATCAGGGCGGAAAAGGCAATCGCCCAGCGGACTCCGATGGCTGTTTTTAACAGGCTTTCATAGCGCTGTTGCAGCCAATCAAAGATGTGGTTGACCTGCCGCGTTAGCCAAGCCTCTTTGCCCGACGGACGAATCATGTAAGCACTCATGACCGGCGAAAGTGTCACGGCAACAAAGCCAGATACAAGGACCGCCGCCGCGAGCGTGAAGGCGAACTCTCGAAATAACATTCCGGTCAAACCACCTTGAAAACCGATCGGCGCGTAGACCGCTGCCAACGTAATAGTCATGGCAATAATTGGCCCAACTAATTCGCGAGCACCCAGCAAGGCAGCGGAGATTCGATTCATGCCATTGTGCGCGTGTCGCTGAATGTTTTCGACAACAACAATCGCATCATCAACCACTAAACCCACGGACAGAACAATGGCGAGGATAGTTAATAAATTCAATGAGAAACCCATCAAACTCATGACAACAGTGGCACCAACCAAAGATACTGGCATGGCCACCAGCGGAACAATGGCCGTTCGAATTGAGCCAAGAAATAAGAAGACAACTAAGCCAACAATCAGAATTGTCTCGACCAAAGTTTGGGAAATTTCCGTCAAGGCTGCTTCCATAAAAGTTGTTGCATCATAAGCCAGTTGCATATCAATATGCTTAGGCAAGCTTGGTCGAATCTTTTCCATCGCGTCGCGAATGTTATACGAGATGCCAATCTCGTTGCTGCCCGGCAATGGCCAAACGGAAACGTAAACGGCGGGTTCGCCGCGATACATGGCGACACGCTGTGGTTCTTCGGCACCCAATTCGACATCTGCCAGTTCATTCAAACGGACGACTGCCCCGTCTTTTTCATAGACAATCAAGTTGCGAAATTCATCGACGCTTTTCAGGTCAGTATTGGTCAGCAAATCGACTTGTACGCTGTCGCTTTTCACGCGGCCAATCGCCGCTAGATAGTTGTTCCGCCGCAGCGCGGAGTAGACATCGCCGGAGGTTAACTCTTTTCGAGCGAGTTTTTCCGGATCGATCCAGATTCGCATGGCTGGATTCTGACCGGCTTCGATCCCAACTCGTTGAATATCCGAGAGCGTTGAAAGCTGTGGCTGGATGACCCGAGTTAGATAGTCGGTTAATTGCGGTATCGTAAATTGATCAGAAGTAAAGCTGAGATAGAACGAAGCGTAAGGCCGATCGGCGCGACTGATTTCAATGGTCGGTGGTTCGGCTTCGGCGGGCAATTGACTGCGAACTTGTTGCAAACGGGCATTCACTTCCGACAGTGCGGCCACGCTGTTATGGTTGAGCTGCAGATGAATCGTGATCAGTGAGACGCCGGCCGTACTGTTGGATTCGATGTAATCAATACCTGAAATCTCGGAAACGGCCCGCTCGATTGGTGTCGTCAAAAATCCACTGACCGTATCGGCGCTTGCTCCGGTGTAAACGGTGGTTATCGCAATGGACGAGCTTTCAAGCGTCGGGAATTGTTGAATAGGCAACGTGAAGCATGCGCGGACGCCGATCAACACGATAATCAAATTAACGACAATCGCGAGAACCGGATGTTTGATAAAGATGTCAGTGAAAGAACGTTTCATAACGAAATAAATTGCGATTAACTATTTTCTTAATGAAGCTTCAGCCGCCGGCGTAACTTCGCTCAACTCGTGGACCAGCATGCCCTCGCGAAGCTTGAAAGAGCCATCGGTTATTACGAGATCATTTGTTGTTATTCCACTTGCGACGGCAACGGAATCGCCCAATGATCGAACGATCTCGATCGGAGTGTCGCGCGCTCGTTGCTGATTTTCGTCCTGCACGACCGTAAAGACATAGCTGCCGTTTGGGCTACGACGAACGGCGGTTGCTGGGAAGACGGTTAAGTCCATCTTAGGACCGTAGGACATAACCACTCTGGCTGAATCATTGGGTTGCATCGCCTTGGGTGGATTATCGACACGGCACCTCGCTCGCAAATTCCTTGTCGCTCGATCTGCTGCCGAATCAACAGCAACTACTGTGGCATCGATAGTGGACTTATGCATCATCACGACAACTTGATCACCAACGAAAAGTTCGTCGGCGACATCGGCTGGCATCATGAAATCGACAAACAAATAGGGATCTGTTCCAACGAGCGCTGTGATCGTTTGCCCCTGCGAGATATATTGGCCCGGCTGAAAGTCAAAGACGCCTGCGATCGCGTCGAAAGGCGCGTAAATGACCTTTTTTGCAATTCTCGCCTCCAACTCTTTCACCTGGGCTTCGGCAATTGCTAGTTGCGCTTCGCTCTGATCTAACTCCAATTCGCTTACTGCACGCTGCTGAGCGGCTTCCTTGTTTCTTCGATAGTTCGATAGTGTGGAATCGCGATTTGCTTTCGCGGCCAACAATTGTGCCGCTTCGATACTGCTATCCAGCTCAATCAATTTGTCGCCCGCTTTTACTTTCTGACCAGGGCGTAAATTTAGCTCGATGATAGTGCCGTCCATTTCCATCTGCAAAGTCAGAGATCGTGAAGCGATCACGGTTCCGATGGCAGTGGACTGCGATTGAAAGCTGCGAACAATCGGATGTTCCATTTTGACCGTCGTGGCCGTTTCTGCTGGCGGCGGCATATTAATGGCTGCCATTACCGAGCGATATTTCAGCCATGCAATAACACCGCCTATCCCAAGGACGATCAAGATTAGAGCGATGGAACCGACAATTTTTTTCCACATGCGAGAATTTAGGTACAGAGCTTACAAGTGTGCCATTTGGCAAGAACGTGACTGTGACCAAACGACTTAGTGGTCACCACTATCGTAAACAGTTTGGCAATGAATGTTTAGCTCAAACTTTGTCAGCGACAAAGTGCCTTGGAATCGCTGAAAGATTTTTTGGCGTTCCAATTCGCAGCGGCGTTTTCCCTGGTATACCCGTTAAGCGATCCTGACACACGTTCGTCAGTTCTTGTCGTCATCTTTTTCGAGTTCTTCTTTTTCTTTTGCCTTTTCTTTTGTTCTGCGATCGTCTTCACGCTTCTTTCGTTCCTCTGCTTTCTTGTCAGAAGATTGCTTTTCTTGGCTTGATTTGACGCCGGCTTTGTCCGATGAAGAACGGTCCTTGGCAGCCGATGCGAGTTTGTCGTTGGCAATAGTCAGTTTCTCTTGCGTCTGCCGCAAGCTTTCTTCGAGAACTTTAACTCGACGAGCCGTTGCCTCGTTTTCCTCTTTTGCTGCATCAATATCTTTACGAGATTTCGTTTGGAATTCCTCGATAAGTCTTTGCATTTCACCTTTTTGACGTTCCGTTTCTGCATTAAATGATTCCGCCGCATTTTGCAGTTTCATCAACTCGGCAGTTTGGTCGTTTACGATTTTCGTCGAACTCTCGATTAGGCTAGCAAGTTGCGATTTCATTCCAGCGAGTTCTTTTGCGCCTTTACTCGCTTCTTCATTCAGCGCGAGTAGTTGCTCCTGACTACGTTGCAAAGTTGCCAGCACAGTCTTCAAGCTTTCCGCATTCTCGCTAACCTGTTCGTTAATCGGATCCAAATTGTCCCTGACGAGCGCTGCGCAAAGCGTTCGCAATTCAGCGAGCTCATATGCAATTAGTTCGAGGCTGGCGGGATTCGGAGTTGTTATTTCAGCTGTTGCCGCCGATGAATTGGAATTCAATGCGGTCTGGGATATCGGAATATTTGAGTCAGATTCAATCGAAGGGTCTATTTGGGGAGTGACAAAAGGCGGCGGAAGATTTTCAGGAAGCGACTGAATGACTGAACGAGTCGTTTGCGCAGCGTCACGATTTCCAACGGACTCGATCCCATTGATTATTAAAATGGCACCGGTCCGGCCGGGAACATAATCAGGCAAATGAATCGTGCCGGAAGAAGATTGATTGTGTGTTTCCGCCGCGCAAGTCGTCCCGCCAAACTGCGTGCCGCAAAGCAAAAATAGAATGGTTGCAACAAGCGGAGTTTGAATCACTGCATGTGTCATAAGAAGTTCCCGGCTAACGGTTGAGCTTGGGTTGGCGGATGTGAAAATGCAAGTATAAACCATCTGGCGGATATGTTTGACCATCGCAAGAATTGCTACTGAGAATCGTTCCATCTACCCAGGCCTAAATTCCAACATGCAATTCTTTTTGCCAAATGACTCAACGGACGCTGTGTCGATTGAACCTCTGGATATCGTTGCGGTTGGCGCGCATCCAGATGACATCGAAGTTGCGTGCGGCGGCACTCTTGCAGAACTTTCCAGTCAGGGGTATCGCGTTGGTTTAATTGATTTGACGGACGGCGAACCGACCCCAGGCAGTCAAAGTCCGTCAGAAAGATTTGCTGAGGCCGAAGCTGCCGCAAAAACGCTGGGCGTTGCGTACCGGAAAATTATGCATCTTCCGAATCGGCGACTTATGGATTGCTTTGAAAGCCGAATCGCTCTTGCAACGGAGTTGCGTCGGGTGCGACCGAAAGTCGTGATTGGCTTTGGAAATAAGACGCCACTGGCTTCGCCAGATCATTATCAAGCGATGCAAATTACAGATGCGGCGATTTTCTATTGCCGCCTAACAAAATGGGATGAACACTTTTCTGGGTTAGAGCCTTACACAATTCAGCGGCAACTTTACTTTCGCATTCCACTAGAGCCTGTCGCTTCATTGAGTACCGATGGACAAATTGTGATGGACATAACTAATCACTTGGAAACGAAACTCGCATCGATCGCTTGCTACCGAAGTCAATTTTCCAAACGCCCAAATGTTATCGAACGTATTCGTTCAGCAGCAATTATTTGCGGGGCGTCGGCGGGATACAACGCTGGCGAATCATTCACCAGTTCACGAGCGCTCGGAACGCAGGACCTGATCCAAGCGGTTCTGGGCGATGGTTCCCAGGCGGCCGCGCTACAGTCGCTGCTGGTTGACCCAACCAAACAATGAGCCGCATTACGCCAATCGGCTCAGTCGGCGAAGCAACCATTCCAACGACAAAGCCGCCGCGATAGAAAGCATCAACACGGTCATCCATCGTTCTTGGAATTCGCGATCGGGAGCACCAGGTAAGTAGTTGACCTGATCGCGAGAGGTAATTCGTTTGACCAACGGTTCATCGATCGCAGAAACGGGAGGTGAGCCGCTGCTCTGACCTTCAACGGCGGACGGTGTATCCATTCGAAGTGATCTGCCTGTGATCGCGTTCTGGACGCCGGCAAAATACGCTCCGCCGGACTGTTCACTCATTGCAAAGAGCAGTTCGTCGTTCCTTTTGGGGCGTTCTATTTCAAGCGCCGGAACCCGCGCGATGACCTGCCGTGTCAGTATTGCATCGTTCGCGATTTTTGTGTCGAGACGAATCTGATATTTGCCGGCCTGACGAAGAAGGAACTGACCGACAAAAACGCCTTCTTGGCCAGTGCCTGAAAATTGTGTCAGTGTCAAAGGTGAAAGCTGTCCCGCTGGATCGATCATGTTTACAACCACGCTCGGTTGACGAAGCGGCTTAAATTGTGTGTCTCGTAATACTGCACGAATTGTCACTTGTTCACCCAGCGATGCCTCTTCTTTATCGGTTAGGAGCAACCCATAATCGGAGTCGCGGAGCAGCCGACCTTGAGCTGACCATCGGACAAGCTTTGTCCAATACGTGTTGAAGTAATTTTCGTCCACTTCGCGAATACGCCAGATTTCACCGCTGCCTTGAAAAACCACGCGGCCGCCCCCATAAAACTGCGACGCTAAATAAATTGGCATCGCACCATCGAGCGTCGTTGTGGGATCGGAGAAATAGGCCAGCGGCGTCGCGCCTGGTTTGGTTTGGTAAGTCGCATAAAAGCTGTACACACCATTGAAAGATTTCCACGCTTGGGCGGATAACTGTTTCGAATTCGCAATATCAATAAAGTCGGCGGAACTACTTTCGTTCGACAAGACCAACGGCCAAACCGTTTCGCCTTCGAATCGACCTAAGGAAATCAACCGCGAACCGCGCGAGTTCAAAATCACAGGCGACATATCACGAAGCTTCAAGGCGCGCGAATCTGTATTACCCGCTGAACCAGTCCACTCCGGTGTTGCAACCGGTCCAGCGATCAAAACTAAACCGCCAGCTCCGCTGCTAACCCATTCCTCAAGCACGTCGATTGAAGCTTGTTCAAGGGCCATGAAGTCCGCATCAAAGCAAAGTACGCAATCGTATTTTGCCATATCTTCGGCCGTCGATGGAAACTCTGTCAGCAGCAAGTCGGCTTCCTGCGACATACCGGGTCCGCCAGTCTGCAGAAGCAAATGTGATTGAATCGTCGCATCACGGAACAATAGATTCCTAACAAACTGATACTCGCGTGTCGGGCCACCCGCCAAGATCAGCACCGTTGCCTTGGGTTCAATCACTTCCACGTCAGTTTGACTGACGTTGTCTTTATCGTTTGCATCGAGCGGTGGTGGCAACAACTGAATTTCATAGCTGTAACGGCCAATCGAAGGTGGCAAAACTTCAAAGTCAACGGCATTCAATTGCCCATTGGCAGCTAGTTCAATCGTTTTTTCTTGTTCAACTGTAAAGGACTTATCGTCTTGAGCTGTTTCGCTGTTGCTTGCCATTCGTCGACGTAATTGAACGGGAATCGACTTGCCAGAGAATCCGGTCGATTGGACTGTGGCAGAAATTCGAAATCGGTCACCAGGAAAAACACGACGCGGCGCGTCGATATTGACTAGGCGAACATTGGTCGGATCAAGTGCTGAGCCTAAGCCGATCATATAAAGTGGTACTTGTGCCGCTGCGGCTTGTACGGCGGCCGATTCCGGCGAAAGCCCCGAATTGTTCTGGCCGTCCGTCAGAACGACAATTCCCGCCAGTGGGTTGTTCTGCTCACGGGCGAGGATCGATGCGATCGCTTCTCCCAAACGAGTTTCCGAGCCTTGAGCGACCAACAGAGTCTCCCAATCCAATTCGCTGGGTCGCATCTCGGACAGATCACTTTCGTCATCAATTGAATCTTGCGAAGCCAATTGCGATTTGCCAACAGGTTCAACCCAATTCCAAAGCGAGCGAAAATTGTAATCAGATCCGCGCAAAGTTGCTGCCGAGATGAGGACCACGCCAACGATCGTCGCTACAACCGAACCAAGCGTCACGTAACCCAAGATGCCAGGTGCAAGTTCATTTCCTAAGCCGAGCAACGATGGCCGCCGGCGAGACCGATCTGCGTTCGTCGATTGGACCGCAAATGCCGCTCGCAAGCGAAGATAAATGGTGATTAGTAGCGTCACAACGGAGATAATTAGCAATATGGTGCCGGTCCAAATCGCCATCGAGATCAGACGCCAATTCCATTTCGAATCAGTTGCGTTGCCCTCTGTCGCTGACGTAACCTCGTTTTTCTTTTTAAAACTCGCCAGCAAAACCGGGCGTTCTGAAGCATCGAAACGATAGACGCTTGTCTCATGCTCGGCGGCGAAGTCGTCAATCAGTTCTGAGTTCTTGAAATTGCGAATGACTTGTTCGATTCGGCTCTCATCTGGATATCCTGCATCGATTGAAACCGCCGAAGAATCACTGGCAAGACTGTCGCCCAATGGTTCGCCAGCATCGAGTGTCATGCTCAGAGAACTGTCGACTAAGATCGCCAAACGCGATGCGCGCGCGATCGGTTGCTCGGACCGTTTTTGCAGGTTAAGAAAAAACAGCAGCAGACCGGTGAAGGCGGCAATTCGCAAAAGCAAAAGCGACCAACGCAAGCCGCGTGGCAGCTCAATGCCGTCGCGCTGATAGAGCCAACTTACATATGCCAGAATCGCCAGAACAATAATCGCAACAGTGCAATACTGCCACCAACTGTCCATTGCGGTCAGTCGCGCCCATTCATAGTAGACCTTCGATTGTGGGTTCACCCGGGTACCCCCACGGTCTTGCTTGCTTTGGTTTTAGGTAGGTGGTAGCTGGCCAAATACGCAATCATCTGTTCGACCAGTAAAAGTAATATCAACAGTCCAAGCAGCCAGTTTTGCTGAGTCGAAGCGGTCGAAAACGGGTTTGCGTCAGCAGTGTTTTCGGCGCTGCGATATCGGACATTGAGCGGCCGCAGGCTGGCAAGCAAATCGGACTTTTCAACCCGTTGTAATTCGCCTTCGCGGGCGGGTGCATTGGCGACAAAGTTGGTAACTTGTCGGCCTTTAGAAAGCGACGAAAGCCAAAGCTCGCGGGTGCTGGCAAAAAGCGATCGCTGCTGGGCCGCCGCGTCAATTGATCTGTTCGGGTCCCACGTGACTTCAAGCTGGCGGTTGCCAAGCGGTTTGGCTGGTACTTGCAAGCTCTGACGGGTCATCTCACGACCGACCGAATATACCATTTCTGCATCGGGCAAAAAGTCTTGCGCGGAGAAAGAATACCGAACAACGTCAGCTACGTTTTGGCTCGTCGCGGTCGCGCGGAAGGATGCAAGGTAGCCAGCGAGTTTCAGCATGACCACTACAAAGCTCGGGTCCTGCGGCCAGTTGCTCCATGTTGGATTAATGGCCGACGTGCCAACTACAAATCGGCCGTCGCCGAATTGATGGTCCAGCATCAGTGGCGCTTGGTTTCCGAGGGCCGCCATCAATCGAGCGGGAATCGGCGAGTTTGCAGAAATGGTTTGGCTATCGGTACCGGTGGAGTTTTCCGATTGAGCCAACACGCTGACATATTTGTTCACTCGGACAAACTGGAGCGGTGATGCCGCCATATTCATTAGCGGTGCAAAGACAGGATGATTTTCAGGAACGACGCTTTGTTGAATATCAGCCGCTGTCGAATCGCTTTCTATCTTTGTAACCTTCGTAAATTGAATCGGCAGCAACGCGCCTTTGACGTTGTATTGTCCACTGACCGAATTGGAATCTGATTGTGAAAGTTGTGATGTGATACGAGCTGCATCTGCATCGGTCCACCCTTGGCCGGGGAAAAACGCAACGCCGCCTCCTTGCGATACATACTCTCGAAGGTTTCGCACTGCACGTTCATCAAGGCTATTGGTTTCGACCACGAAGATTGACGCAAAACCATTGAGTGTTTGTGACTGACTGTCTCGCAGAAACGCAGACGATTCGACCTGCACCTGCCAACCAGTTTTAATTTTCCCGCCTGGATCGACCGCCGCGCGAACATATTGAGCAGCAGTCCGATTTGCAGAATCATCGACTATAAGCAGTCGCTGGCTTTCGACAAGATTTAAGACGCAAGCAATGCGATTGTCCGCTTGCAAGGCATCATCACCAAGCGAAGCGGACACGACGTGCGAGCCGCTTTGAGGAAAAACTACCTGGAAACCGCGGGTAACGGTCTCGCCGGGTTCCAAGTTTTCAATAACGATCGATGGCAATTCATTTGGCACGCCAGAACTATATTGATCGAAAGCGATATTGAGTTGCGTGCTAGAAAAATCGTATGCGGTTGTACGCACAGTCAGATTTCGCAGTGGATTTGCGCCTTGATTTTTAATAGCCAAGCGCAGAATCACAGGAACGCCAGCGGCAAGAACTTCCTGATCGGGCTCTAAAGAAATAAGCGTTACGTTTTCAATATTTTGACTGCTGCAATCAACCAGTTCGATTTTCGCGTCAAGGTTTTCCAAAGATTGCAACGACGCTTTGATTGACGCCGGCTGCTTCCATTCTTTCTGCCGAAAATCGCTGACCAAGTAAACAATTGGCGTTTCGCCGCCTGCGTTTGTCAGCAGAGATTGAACCAGTTCGTATGCTGGCTGACCGCTGACATCTAGATCTACTGTGCCTTGCGTCTGGATAGAATTGAACAGGTTATCCGATTTTCCGAGGATCGAACGTGACATAACATCAGCAATCTCGTCGGCGTTAATCGAATTCGATTTGGCATTGATGGCAGCGGTACTGCCGGACGAGTCACTTGATGCTGTCGAGAGCGAAGAAGGGATTTTTGCAGCGCGACTGAATCGGATCACAGTGACTTGATGTGCGCCGCCGTCCTGGAGACTTCGGTCGAGCAAATTAGAGACGCTGCGCAAACCTCGCTGATAAAGAGTTCCATCTGGTAGGGTTTGTCCCATCGACATGCTGTCGTCGAGCAAAATGTAGTGGTGCGTCACTGTCTGGCCAAGCAAGGAGAGTAAGCGTGCGCCGCTGACCCACTGAGCGAGCATGGCGACTAAAACCGCAAGGACCGCCATCCGTGTGAGGAGAAGCAACGCTTGTTTGAGCCACACCCAGCGTTTGTTGCGGCGGTAGCTTTCAAGCAAAAACTGCATCGCTGCCCAGCGTTGTCGCCGATAGCGGAGCATGTTAATTAGGTGTATCAGCAAGGGCAGCAGGACTAACAAAAATCCCCATGCCAAGCTTTGAAAAACAAATTGCATTAGCGAATCAAAACCTTGCTGTGATCAACGTTTTCGTAGGTGGGCCATTCTTGCCGCCAGAAACGCTGTTAACGTTGCTTCGACGGGATGGGATGTTCGAACCAAGTGATAGTCCACTTCGTAAGCGGCGCATGAACGACGGGTTGTTTCGAGGAATTTTTGGACTGATTCTAAATAGCCTTCTCGCAACGCACGAGGGTTACAAGCCAGCGAACCGCTGAACTCTATGCCTTCGAATCTTGTCGGGTCATTAAACGGAAAATCCAACTCGTCATCATCCATGATGTGGAACACAATACAGTCATGGCCGGCACGTCTAAGTGACGCTAGCCCGCGAAGCGATTGTGCATCGCTACCTAAAAAATCAGTAAGCAATACGACCAATCCGCGTTTAGGAAAACTTTGCTGGACGTCTTTAAAGACTTGAGCCAAATTTGTGCGGTCCGTCAATTTTTGTTGGACCAGCGATTCGTAAATTGATTGAGCTTGTTTTCGACCGCTCCGCCATGGTAGGCGAATCCGAACGCGATCATCAAAAACTGACAATCCAACCGCGTCCTGTTGCTTCAGAGCCAAGTAAGCCAAGCAGGCGGCGACAGTTGCAGCGTAGTCATATTTGCTTAGCGGTCCACGACCATACTCCATGCTGCTTGAGGCGTCTAACAAAATGCTGCACCGGAGGTTTGTGTCTTCCTCATACTGTTTGATGTACAAGCGGTCTTGGCGGCCCCAGACTTTCCAATCGATGTGTCTTAAGTCGTCGCCGGCAACGTATTCACGATGCTGAACGAATTCTACGGATTGTCCAAAGTACGGGCTGCGATGCATGCCCGAGAGGAACCCATTAACGATTCGTTGAGCGCGCAGCTCCAGCGAGCCAATGGCCGCGATTGCTTCAGGAAGCAAATATTTTTTGGAAGCGGGCATCTCGTAGCAATTCGTCTTGGGCTGTAGGTGTATCGGCGACCAAGTGATCGATGACGCTGTCGCTGGTCACGCCTTCACTTTCGGCAGCAAAGTTTACGACAATTCGATGACGCAGAACTGGTTTGGCGAGATACTGAATATCAGCCGCATCGACGTGCGGTCGGCCTAGCATCGCAGCGCGAGTTTTTGCACCGAGAATCAAAAATTGGACAGCACGTGGACCAGCTCCCCAGCCCAATTGGTCGCGGACATAGTCAGGCACGCCGTCTTGATCAATTCGAGTTTGGCGAACCAACGCTAACGCGTATCGAATCGCATTCTCGCTGACTTCGATCGATCGAACAAAATTTTGCAGCTCTAGAATTTCCGCGCCCGTTAATACCGGCTGGATAGATGCCGTCGCCGCACCAGTCGTTCGCCGCGCGACTTCGAATTCTTCTTCAAATGAAGGATATCGCACCAAGACCTTCATCATAAATCGGTCCTGCTGCGCCTCGGGAAGCGGGTAGGTACCTTCTTGCTCAATTGGGTTTTGTGTCGCGAGGACGAAAAACGGGTCGACCAACTCGTGACGCTTTCGGCCTATCGTAACCGTTCGTTCCTGCATCGCTTCTAGAAGTGCGGCCTGAGTTTTAGGAGGTGTTCGGTTAATTTCGTCGGCGAGCACCACATTGGCGAATAACGGACCTTCAAGAAAACGTCTTTCCCGTTGACCCGAAGTCCGGTTTTCCTCAATGATCTCGGTACCAGTGATATCGGCGGGCATCAAATCTGGAGTAAACTGAATCCGGCTGAACGAAAGATCGAGAGTCTTTGCCAGCGAGCTAATCATCAGCGTTTTCGCTAAACCCGGGACGCCTTCTAGTAGGCAGTGACCGCGAGAAAAAATTGCAATGAGCAACTGATCAACGACTTCACTTTGTCCAACAATCACTTTGCCCAACTCTTCGCGAATTTTTTGCCGTGCTTGTTGCAAGCGTTGCAGCAGAGGGTGCGAGTCGGATGTGCTATTCATGCAATGGTCAATCTAGTTTGAAAGTGTACAGCGAACCCAAAAATCGTCTCGCCGAAGCGCAGGCTTCTTCTAACTGCTTCTAATATATTCAGGATCGATCGCTAGTTTAGCAAAAATTGCTTGGTCTACGAAGGCGGTAGTTTGTCTCGCAATTCTTGGTACTGAAGCATTGTTTTGACCAGTTGTCGCTGGTAAGGCTCCAGCGAGACGGCGCGTTTCTGCCAGTAAACTGCTTTGTCCATGTCGGCTTTTGCGGAGTAACATCTCGCTAGCGTATCGATGTAAGCCGATTTGTCTTGTGCTAATCGATTAGACAGCAGACTTGTTTGCAATGCAAAATCGAGATCGCGATCCACATTTGCAATGAGCCAAGCGTATGTGTTAAGCGAGTTAGCGTAGTTCTCTCGTGCGCTCGCCAAGTTTTCGACGCTCGAGTTACGCATTTCTGCTTCCTTGCTTTTTGCATCGTCCATCATGAGTTCAGCGATGTTGTCGATGATCAAACTGACCTCATCCTGCCACACTTGGTCGCCAGGAATGCGAAACATTTCAATTGCGACATCGACGTTCTGGGGCCACAGAGTAATCGCCTCGCGAAAGCTGGCCTTGGCAAGTTCAGATTGGCCGTTTTTTACCTCCGCCAAGCCCTTCAGATGAAGATAAGTCGATCGAAAAGTGTCGCTTTGTAGGCCGTAGGTTTGCAAACGTGACTCAGTGTCAAGCTGCTGTTTGAACAATGGATCGGATTCAAGTTTTTCGATAATCGGTTGCCAAGTCGCAGCAGCAGCAGCATAGTCGCCACCATCTTGAAGTAGCGGGGCAAGCTTTAGGACAACCACGATGGAATTTTCCGTGATTGCATTGATACTTGCGAGCGCGGCTTCATATTCCCGCTGGGCCCAATCGTACTGGCCACGATCGGTCAATTCACCAGCGATCAAGTAGCGTTCGTTAAACGGAATGTTCTGATTGCCAATTTGATCGCCACGGAATGCTTTTTTGGCGATATCGTCAGCCTGTTGTGTATCGCCTTTCCAACGGTGCGCTTCGGCGAGAAAGTACTGCAAGTAACTTGCCCAACGCCCTTGAACGTTTTCAAGAACATCGATCGCAAATTCTGGCAAACCGTGGTCTATCGCCCAAACAGAACGATCCTTCTGGGTTGAGAGCATTTCCCGAATATCAATCGGCACGTCCAATAACTTTCTGGCCGCTTCTAATGCTTGGTCATGTTTTCCGACCCGAACGAGAAGCTCTGCCGTGAATTTGCACAGGCTCTCGAGTAATTCTTTAGACGTTTCCCCGCTGCGAGTGACAAGAAGTTTTTGCTCATTTTCGATTTCCGAGAGCCACCATTGAGCATCGATTGTATCGGGTTGCAAATACAAACTGTAGTTTTCATACTTCAGTAGTCCATAGGGCGGCATTTCGAAGCTCTGACCGTTGATCGGTTTTTGCAAAGTCAAATGCGCCGTGAGCAACTTGAAATCAAATTTCGGCTGATCGGCAGCTTGATCAATGGCTTTTTGATAAGCGTTACTTTGCTGCCGCAGCCAATTACAAGCGGCGTTATTGCCAACGCCGATGATTTCGTTGACAAAGGCCCATCGTTTTGAAACGACAGCGACTGAGAGATGCTCCTCGGACATTTGCATAATCGATAATGCAGCCCGTTTGCTCAGGTCGCCATAAGACTCGTAGCGGGCAATTCTAGCCAGTGCCGAAAGACCTTCGTCGTCGTGCATCTCTCCTAGCATCTGGATTTTAATCGCTCGGTCCATCAAATCATCAGTGGCGTAGCTGCGCAGCAGTTTGCGTACCCGCGGGCTGTCGCCTTCAAAGAACCAAACGATGTCGCTGCTGCGTAACAGGTATCGGGCCGTCAGCGCAATTTGAGGGTTGTCGCTCAGAGTTGCATTACGCAATAAGTCGAGCGACTGCACGCCGTATTGTCGCAGCCTAGTTTCCGCCTCCATCCGCGTCGCGTATTGCTCAGCACCTAACTGTGTGATGAGCTCCTTGATTTCATCCGTCGTTGCTTGCGATTTGTTCGGGCCAGCCGCAACTGCGATGTCGGGGTTCAGTGCAAAGAATTGGAACGAAACGAAACAGGCCAAGAGTTGGCAAACGCAAGAAACGGCGTTCCAGCACTTTGACGGTTCTAAATTTTGCAAGCTTGGCCTCTTCTGCATTTCGATCTCGCCATCCTCACTTTTTCAGCGTACTGGGAAGATCAAGGTAGCCAGTCGCAAATGAAGCTTGAAATACGACTGTATACTAACAGCATCGTTCAGCAAATCCGTTCATTGCTGCCGAACAACGAAAACTTCCATCTTTTTATCGTTCCGATTACATGCCAGCATTTTAACGGAGAAAGGACAGACCAGTTGTGACCACTTACAAATTATGCGAACAAAATTGATCGCAAACTTGGCTCAAGCAGGACTGTTTTTGCAAGCCGTAGACAGCTTTTGAAGCGTCCGCTAGTCGGCTTATCCAAATCGGCTCTCAAGGCAGGCAAGAATTGGTGAGAGGTACGGATCGGCAATTTGGTAGAAAATACACTTCCCGTCGCGCTGGCTGGTCAGTAATCCGGAACGTTCCATTAAACGCAGATGATTCGATGCAACCGGGCTCGCGATACCGCATTCGTTAGCTAAGTCGCCAACGGTGTGCCGACCGACATTGATTAATTGCAGAATTCGCAAGCGATGCGGATGGGCTATCGTCCGTAGGCATTCGGCGGCTTCGCCAAGCTGCTCTAGCGTCATAGCTTTGTTTGTGCGTTTGCTTTTCATTCTAAAGTCCCGTCCCGGGCACAAATCGTATCGATATATTCAGATGTTGCAATATTGAGGCCGAATTTGCATTAAGACTTTAGCTGGAGCGTTTGCGATGTTAGGTTAAAAGAGTCCGTTTCTCAAAAATGTTCTGACGCCGCAGGCAAGCTTTTGCGGGCCGGCTAAAAAGGTTCCGTAGGTTCAGCATGCCCGACTTGATTGCTCAAGGAAGTGAATCAACCGACCGGTGGCGTAAAGCGTTACCGACGGATGTCCCAACGGTTAAACCAGTACCGCTTGGTCGAACCGCAGAGATATACGAGGTTCCATGGGACAACCAAATCTCTCGCGTTCATGCCATGATGATTTGGGACGGTCGCTTGTTGCACGTTTCTCGTCGTATCGACGCGCGGAACCCGATCTACTTTCGTGGGCAACGCGATGACGAATTCAGTTTGCCGATCGGCGAACATTTTGTCATCGGAAGCACATCATTCACCCTGGCCAGTCAACAGATTGAAGTCGCAAGCGACTCATCAAATCAACCGCTGGTTTCCGAGCAGAGCTTCACTGCCAAAGAACTAGACAGCATTCGGTATCGCGATGCGCAAAGGCGGATCGACGCACTGGCTAGGCTCTCTGGCGTGATCGGCGGCAGTACCAACGATGACGAACTTGTAGTGCGAGTAATCAATATTTTGATGACGGCGATCCGCCATGCCACTTTCATTGCCATCGTTCGCGATCCGGGTGCAAGCACTCTGTCGGCAAAGAGTCAAGCAAAGGAGCTTGTGCCAGAGGTCGCCGCCGAAGCGATCCAAATTTTGCATTGGGACAGTCGCGATTTAAACCGTCGCGCATTCGCACCGAGTCGTTCGCTGATACACCGCGCAATTGCTTTGGGGCAAAGCGTCTTGCATACATGGACTGGGCAATTGAGCTTTCCAAATTCGGCAATAGCCGATCTTGACCAGTCGCCTGCACATACGGAAATGGCGAACGTGGATTGGTCATTTTGTGTGCCAATTGCAGGTACAGCGAACGAAGGTTGGGCAATCTACGTGGCTGGCACCTTGGAACAGCTCTCTGATTCGAATGACCCTTTTCAGGAGACGCCGGAACTAAGCAACACGTTGATTTTGCAGGAAGAAATGAAATTTACAGAGTTGACCGCGTCGACCATCGCAGCGGTCAGGCAGGCCAGATATTTGCAACAACGACACGATTTGTTGAGGCCGTTTTTCGCTCCAGTAGTTCGCAAAGCAATCATGCGAAAAGGCAGCGATCAAGAGCTGCAACCACGCGAAGCGAACGTGGCGGTTCTGTTTTGTGATTTGCGAGGTTTCAGTCAAACCAGTGAGCAACTCGAAGATCGTTTGTTCGAATTGCTCCATCGCGTCAGCGACGCATTAGGCGTCACGACCAAGCATATTCTGTTGCGTGACGGTGTCGTCGGCGATTTTCATGGTGACGCCGCAATGGGTTTTTGGGGATGGCCGATACAGACGGATGACTATGTACAACGCGCAGTAGAGGCGGCTCTGGCGATTCATTCAGAATTTCAAATGGCTGCCGGACAGGCCGGTCATGCACTATCGGGTTTTCATGCAGGACTCGGAATAGCAAGCGGTCGTGCGGTAGCTGGTCAAATTGGGACCGTTGATCAAGTCAAAATCACGGTCTTTGGTCCAGTCGTAAATTTAGCTGCGAGACTCGAGAGTATGACCAAACAACTTTTGACGCCGATCTTGATCGATGAAGCGACAGCACAAGCGATTCGTGAGGCAAATATTTCTGACGTGGCGAGAACGCGTCGCGTCGCCAAAATTTTACCTGCTGGCTTGAAGAAGCCAGTCATGGTCAGCGAGTTGCTGCCTGGCGCCTCGGTGCCTGGTTCTATTTCGGATGCCGCGATTGTTGCCTACGAACGAGCTTTAGACGCTTTTCAAGCGGGCAAATGGGGCGAGGCTTTTGAGCTGCTCCACGCCGTTCCAGCTAACGACCGAGTTAAAGATTTTTTAACCGTCTTTATCGCCCAGCATGGTCGCCGACCGCCAACTGATTGGCCGGGCTTCGTGATTCTGAACAACAAATGATTTTCGAAATGAAGTCGCGAAGCCAAGTTGCTCAATAGTTTCTATCAAAGACGATGATTGAGTTTGTCTCTCAATTCTCGAAGTTTTGCCGCAAGCGATTGTATAGGACTCGCCGTCAGCGTTTCTATTGCTTCAATCGGTCTGCAAACGATTTACTGCAACTAGAGTATTTTGCCGAGCAGTTCACCGCGTTCGAGCCTTTCTTCGATTCCGATGGCGATCAATTCGCGACCGGCTGTTGCTTCTTCAAATCGGTAGATTTCTTTTTCGCAGTGCATATTTGAGACATAGCAGAGCAAGTTTTCAACAATCAGAGCTCGCAAAACGCGATTTGGCAATGCAGTATCGGATTGATTTTTAAAGCGGTCAGATCCTTTCCTGCAGCAACACTTGTGCTGCCAAATGGTCTTGACGAGCGAGCGCTCAAATTTGTAGTTTCGGCGAATCATCTGAGCGAACCCGCGCCAAATGTACTACTTCTGTCCATCGGTGTGGAAATAGTGCGCGAAATAGTTTAAACATCACACAAATTGCAGGGCAAAAGTATGGCAACCGTTATCGAACCATTGGTACGGCGATTTCGAACACATGCCAAACCGCCTGAAATAAAAGCTGGGCCTGTCGGCTATGAAGATGCGAAAAGAAACGGCTGGTTCAATCACCAAACTGGTGAGCTTGCCATTGGATTTCCGATCTCTGCGGAAGATACAGTCATTGATGTTGGCTGCGGCGATGGTGGGCTGAGCTACTTCGCTGGCCAGATGGGTGCGGAGATCATCGCCACCGATATCTCTGCAAAATGCGTAGAAGACGCTCGCCGCTTGCTGTCCAAAACAAAAGCTCGATCTTTTACAGGCATTACCAGCGATTCGAATCCACTACCGGTTGCCAACGGAACTTGTTCGCGAATCATCTGCTCCGAAGTTTTAGAACACGTGCCTGATCCAGCAAAATTCATGCAAGAATTAGTTCGCGTCGCAGCCCCAGGAGCACTATTTCTGCTAGCCGTTCCTGACCCCGCGAGCGAACATGTGCAGCAAGATCTTGCGCCTCCAAGTTATTGGGCTGAACCAAATCATGTTCGGATCTTTGAAGGTACTCAGCTTGATGAAGTCGTTCTTGACGCCGGGCTGAAAATTGAAAGTAAGATTCGCAAGAGCTTTTTCTGGGCGATGTGGTGGTCGTTGTTCTGGGCTGCTGATCAGGAATTTGGAGCCGAAGAAAAACCGGTTCTACGTCATTGGTCGGAAACTTGGAACGCACTGCTGCAATGTCCAACCGGAATGCAAGTTGCCCAGCGATTGGATTTGGTCATGCCAAAGAGTCAAGTCATCGTTGCTAGCAAAGCAGTTTGAACGGTCACCAAAATCGTGACCTGCCCCAACGAAATCAAACATCATTTTTGACCTGACAATCGAAACTTCGCGACGCACTGCGGCAACGATAATTGAAGGCTTGCAAGGAATTGTTGAGAGAAATTGAAACCATGGTTACCGAGAATTTGCACGCTGAAAGAACCGCAAAGAAGCAAGCAATCTTGCTGACGTGCTATATGACTGGTTCAACGTCCGGTAAGAATCTTGGTACGCCAGGATATTCATATGATTTTGTCGCCCAACTCTTTAGCCGATTGTTAAGCGATCGCGGCGAAGTCATCGCAGTACCTGATCCGAAATTCAATCTCGAAGAAGCCGCTCAGCAAGCGCGCAATCGAGGTTTGTCTCCGGTTCACGTCAGCTTTCTTCCATTTCAAGATGTGCATCTCTGCAAAACTGCACCGAACGTTGTTGTTCCAGCTTGGGAATTTCCAGACATTCCTGATCATGATTTCGACAACAATCATCGAAACAATTGGATTGCTATGGCAAACCAAACAGACATGGTTCTTGTCGGCGGGCCTTTTACAGTTGACTCAATGCGTCGCGGCGGCGCAACAAGCCCAATCAATATCGTTCCAGTACCAACACCAGATCCATATTTCCAAATCCCGTTGTGGCAACCAGACCAGACTCGAACGGTGAACTGTCGCGCCTATTGGCCGAAACAAGAGAATCAAGAACAAAAGCCTGACTACGAGACAAGAAAGAGTTGCTTTAAACAAGCCCGACGCTCGCTCGTTCAGTCTCTACGGAATATTTATAAGACAGTCTTAGGTCCAGAGCGTTATCAAAATTTCTCAGATGCGATGAAGAAGCGTCGCAACGAACGACGTCGCAAACGCGCTGCCAAGCGATCCGAACCTGATGTACTGCAATTGAATTATCCAAGCACTTCCTCGCTTGAATTGTCAGGCGTGGTTTATACGAGCATCTTCAACCCCGATGACGGTCGAAAGAACTGGCACGATTTGCTTAACGGTTTCCTGTATGCGTTAGGTGATCGTGACGACGCAACATTGGTCGTGAAGTTGATCACCCGCCGTCGTGAAGCGGCCGATCAAGTCATTCGATACTATCAAGAACGCGAGATTCCACACCGTTGCAAAGTTGCGTTCGTTGTTGACTATCTCAGTAATTCAGAGCTGGTCAATCTGGCCCAGGCATCCACCTTTTACTTGCAAACGACAAAAGCCGAAGGCAACTGTCTGCCATTGATGAACTATCTCTCGGCAGCAAGGCCTGGGGTGTCTCCCAATCATTCTGCAATGTCTGACTATTTCGACAGCGACTTGGGGTGGGTCATTGACTCAAACCCGGAACCTGCTGCTTGGCCACATGATAGCCGATTAAGAATGCGAACGACTTGGGGCCGGATCGTCTGGACTTCTTGTCGTGATGCAATTCGAGCAAGTTACGACGTAGCCACAAAAGATGCCCAGCAGTATCAACAGATCGCCGAACGTTGCCGCTCGCGGATGCAAAATTGGGCCAGCTACTCAGCCGTCACTACACGTTTAAATGATGCGTTAGATCAATTGCAATCGATGTCAGCCAGCAGTCAGGAAATCGAGCCAATAATTTACAAGTTAGATCAACACATCGCAGAACGAAGTGCGCACCGAAAGGCTGCCTAGCATTGCCTCGGCGTGTTCAAACCACCAACTAATTTTTCGCGACCCGACCTACCAGAAATCGAACCGTCACTTGCAAGGTTTTACGCGTTCCAATGCACCTCGATTTTGTCATACCTGGTTTTAGTAAGTGTGGGACAACGTCTTTCTGCGATGCGCTTGCGTCGCATCCAGATGTCTTTATTCCAGCACTAAAAGAGCCGAACTTTTTTGCGGTCAACTATTCTCGTGGTCTCGATTGGTACGCTGAAAGCTTCGAACTACGCGACAATGAAAAACTTGTCGGAGAGGGATCGACATTTTATTCCACTGCGCAATACGCATTGGTAAGTTGTCGTCGAATATTAAAGCACTCACCAAATTGCAAGTTTATTTTTTTGGCGAGAGATCCTGTCGCGCGTTTGGAATCAAGTTTTCGAGAAATGCATTCCTCTTGCGACAAGTATAACATCAATCCGCCATACGACTTCGGTGATGCGCTCAAGACGCTCCCAAACATGTTGCAGGATTCACGTTATTGGCGATTGCTTTGCCACTATCGCAGCCTTTTGCCGGACGATCGAATTCACGTTGTGTTTTTAAAAGATTTGAGACGCGATCCAACAGCCGAGCTGAACCGTTGCTTTGATTTCCTCGGGCTCGAAGGTTTGTCGACAGCGCACTTGCAGTTTTCAAGGCTGAATCCAGCCGAAATGAAGAACACTGATTCACCGATGCTCCGTTTCATCAGAACCAATCCTGTAACTCGAATTCTGTGGCAAAAGATTCCACTACAGACCAGAAACCGAGCCATCAAAAATTTACGTTTGAAGAAGTCGTTTGAATCGCCAGTGCAATGGAGTGATCAAGCGATTCAAGCCTTTGCTGAAATCATCGCTCCAGACGCAAGACAATTCCTTTCCTACTGTGGGAAGCCAGCGGACTTCTGGCAACTGGATGTGCGACAACGTCTCGTCAATCGAACACTTGCTGCATAGGACAGTTTATATGATAAAAGTAGTAGATAAATTAAAGAAGATAAGTGCCAATTTGCGTTGGTTAACTCGGGCCGGTGGTCTGGCAAAAAGCGTGAATCACACCAATGACCGCATTGAAGTGCTTGAGCAATCTTTGGCACTCATTCAAAGCTCACTTGATAAGTTGCATCGCATAGAAAATTCTCGATGCATAGCATTCGGGCATCCAATGCAAGTTGATCCCGAAGATCAAGTTATCACAACGCATCTAAGTAAACGAGGCTGCTTCGAACCTTTCGAAACTCGCGTTGTTCAACAATTGGTCAAGCCAGGTCAGACAGTCATCGATATCGGTGCCAACATTGGATACTACACGTTACAGTTTGCAAAATTAGTTGGGCCGACCGGACAAGTTTATGCTTTCGAGCCAGATCCATCTAACTTTGAACTACTGAACCGCAACGTCGCTCAGAACGGTTATGCCAACGTGATCACGATTCAGAAAGCAATTGGTCACCAAACCGGATCGATCAAACTGTATCAGAATCCAAGCAATCGCGGCGACCATCGGGTGTATCAATCTGACGAGTCGCGAGACAGTTTTGATGTTCAATCGATTTCGCTGGACGACTATGCGACCGAGATTCATCGTCCAATTGATGTGATCAAATTAGACATTCAGGGATTCGAAGGATTTGCATTTGAGGGCATGAAGAAGCTGCTCGATGAAAATCGGGACATTAAGATTATTACGGAATTTTGGCCACGTGGCTTGAAAATGAGCGGTCACGAACCACGAGGTTTTCTTGAGGAACTGATCGACCAAGGCTTCGACGTTCAAGTTATTGACGAGGAAAGCCAATCGCTGAAAGCATTGGATATCGAATTTGTATTAAAGCGATTTCCAACTGAACCACAGACCGACATATTCTTCACCAACTTGTATTGCCAACGCCGCGCCGCGTAATCACGAAGAAACGTAAATTGGCAGCCGTTGGAATTGAAGTTTGGTCATTCAGCGAAGACTTGTACGTCGTCGACGACGGCGTTTCTTGGGACCGAGATTCGAAGCAAGCGTTTCGTGGGATGGGCGAATCCCTCAGAGCTTAGACTGGCGACTTGATTATCGTCGACGGAAACGTTCACCAAGTCGTCGCGTATTTTGATTGTCATCGCGTACCACTTTCCAGCTATAGTCTCGTGTGGAAACGACTTCTTTTTCGACGCGATATACTTCTGTTGATCTCGCGTTAGAGTTTTCGACCGTTTCGCTTCGTAATACTCCATGTTCATCGAACCAGACCTTGAGTCATCAATATCAATTTTCTGACTACCAACGGTGACCTTGAACAAATGGCCTGCGTGAACTTGTTTATATTGCGGGTCAGCAAAATCTAAACCGAGCACGTCTTTTTGGTCTTCGAGCATGAACCGAATTTTGATCGTACCGTTGGTGAATTCTGCGGGGTGAACAACCGATACGGGATGGTCTGCGGCTTCGTGTATCGAGATATACATCGAACCGTCCTTAAGATCGACTTGCTTATTTCCGCCTGCTCGCGCCTTGCTGTTAGTAGTCCAGCCATTTCCGATTTCTTCTTTAGCTTCTTGCGACTCCGTCCGTTCAAAATCATCTTCAAAAATGAGCTTACTGGATTCGTCAGCAAGGCATGGATTGATGGTGGCAACACACAACAATGTCAGCGACAGTTTATTCATTGTGTTAGTCCAATAGTTTCAAGAAGAAGTGTTTGGAGAAGATGTTAGTCTAGTCTAGACCAGTGTTGCAAAAGCACAACGACGATCGGATTTCACTTGCACGCCACCAAAATCCCCTCTATCAATTGCAGAAGTCAGTCTACTGCCGAAATGGCTGCCGTGCGGAATGTACTTCCACCCTTAGACCCTGATCATTTTTGTATATCGGGGACATGGGTAACAAGTTTTGGACAGTTGATGCTGGTTATTAAAAAGGGAATGATCACAGGCTGCGATCTCCAAACGAGTGTTGCGGTGAGCAATTTGCACAACTGCTTTGTTCCTTCGGCCAAAAATTCAGATGCTTGGCTACCCGCCGTTCATCAGATTTTCATTATGAGACCGCCACGTGGATGAATTTGCAATTTCGAAATGATTTGAGGAAATTTTCAGTCCGATTTGTGCAATTATCCTGTGTTTGGCTATACTCAGCCAAGAGTGGTGAACCGAGATTTTGCAACGAAATTGATCCGCTTTCATGATGATGAACATTTGTAAACAAACAGTCTTGGTGCGTTCGTGCTGCAACAATCAGTAGAAGATTTTGAAGCGAATTCAAATTTGCAATTCGAGGCAACACGATGTTGCATCTGCAAAGTAGATGACGCGGAACCTGTCGGTGTCGGCGAAGACTTTGAATATCGAACTAGCAAGGACACGTTCCTAGCCGTCCGCTGTCGACGATGCGATTTGCTCTTTCTAAATCCAAGACCGGCGTCTAGCGAGTTTGAGCGAATCTATCCAGATAACTATCACGCTTTCGCTTTTGATGCAAAAAAGTTCGGCTTGGTGCATCGCGTTCGTCAGCGACTGGAGGCTCGACGATTGATCAATTTTGCGAAGGGAATGCCAGAGAAGATTCGCGTCATTGATATCGGATGTGGCGACGGCTTTCATCTTGAGTTGCTAGCTTCAAAAGGACCTAAGAGCTGGTCGCTCGAAGGCGTTGATACCGATCAACGCGCAGTCATGGCTGCGCGCGAAAAAGGCTTGAAGGTGCATCAAGGCAAGATTGAAGAACTTGGTTTGCCGTCGGAATCCTTCGATTTAGCATTCATGATTATGACGATCGAACATTTGTACGAGCCAACAAAAACACTTGCGGCCGTACTCGACATTCTCAAGCCTGGAGGACGCTTGGTAATTGTGACCGATAATGTCGCTTCTCCTGACTTCGCATTCTTCAAAGCCAGACATTGGGGCGGGTACCATTTTCCACGTCATGCGGTTCTGTTCGACAGTAAAACGCTCGCCCGAACGCTTGAAAGTTGTGGCTTTGAAAAGAAGTCGGTTCGTACCGCAATGAGTCCAGTCAATTGGGTTTATTTGGTTCGAAATTGGATTGACGATTGGGGCGGACCGCGGTGGCTTGTTAGACAATTCTCCCTCGAGTCACCAATCGCTTTGGCTGCCGGAACAGTCTGGGATTCGCTTTGGACGGCGATCAATCGAGGGGCAATATTGCATGGGATTTTTGTGAAGCCGAAACGATGATAGCTGCGTGCGGAAATATTCAAAATCGATGACAACTGAACCAATAGTTATTTTGGGCGCTGGCTTAGCTGGCTTGACCGCTGCGTCGTTCTTGCACCGTCACGGCGTACCGGTCCGAGTCTTTGAAGCCAGCCCGTATATCGCTGGACTTGCTCGCAGTGAACGCGATGAAGATGGTTTCACTTACGATTGTGGGGCACACTTTATCACCAATCGTTTGGCTGCGGCGATTGGATGCTCTGCGACGTGCCGACACATGGACCGATATGGCGAGACTGTCCATTATCGAAACCGAAACTACTCGTATCCTTTTGGCCTACTTTCGTCACCTTCTTTGGTTGCAAGCGCATTCACGTCGAAGATAACTGGATTGGGCCGCCAGCCAGCAGTAACCGTCGCCGAACACTATACGAGCGAGTACGGGAGGAAAATCTCGCAAGAAATCGCGGTTCCGTTGACCGAAGCTTGGTCTGGCGTATCGGGTGATCAGCTCTCTGCCGCCGTCGGTCAAAAATTCGCGACTGGGCCAATACGGACGATGTACCTAACAATCATGAAACGGCTTCGACGAAAGACGCTGGGAATCGGGTATAGCGGTACCTTTCCAGAGTCTACCAGCGTGTGGCACGTCTATCCCGAGGGTGGTGTTGGCGCGGTTTGTGAGTCATTGGCAAAAGACATAAAGCCGTTCATATCAACTCGCAGCCCCGTGCAAGCCATTCTGACGGAAAATGATCGAGTGACAGGAGTGCAAGTCAACGATCAAATAATTCCTACCGCTCATCTCATCAGTACTGCTCCAGTTCACGTATTGCCGAAATTAGTTCGCGGCACAAGCAAGCTCGAATATTTAAGCAAGTTTGAATATCGAGCGATGGTGTTTGTCAATTTGAAACTTGACGGCCCAAGCGGATTACCAGACGTCGTGACATGGATGCCGGAAAAACAATTCGTATTTTTCCGTCTTAGCGATATCGGACTTGGCCTTCCGTTTTTAGTGCCTGAAGGCAAAACGCAGGTGACTTGCGACATCGGTTGTCGGGTCGATGACGACATCTGGAGCGCGGATGACAGCGAGCTAACACAGCGTTGTTTGGCCGACTTAGAGGCCGTCACGCCGGGTGTATCGAAAAAGTTCATTGGCAGCCGGATTGTGAGAACCCGTTTGGCCTATCCAATTTTCAAACTGGATTACGAAGCGGACCGTTTGAGATTTAAGCAAAGCACTGGAGTTGAAGGGCTGGTCAGTGTTGGGCGAAACGGAGAATTTGATCACATCTTGATGGAAGATGTTTATTGGCGAACGCGTCGCAAGATGATTTCTTTATTGGATCAATTGCATGACGCTGGGGCAACGCACCAAGCGAAGGGCACACTGCCAACCGAGCTTGTCGCTCACTAGGCAACTGATTGGCCGATATGGAATTCATCATTCTGCAAGGTCTTGCTGTATCGATTGTGCACGTTGTGACGTTGATTTGCGTTGGATTGCGATCGCAGGGAATCGATTGCGTTGACTTTTTGCGACATCTGTTGCTTTCTGCAAACTAGGTTTCCACAGAACATTTGAAGTTGCCTTCGGGCAACGTCGAAGAATTGGACCTATTTCGTTAGATCGATGCACAACATGACACGCCGCACCAACGCCACTCGCTTGCTTCTCGTCGACGACGATCGATGGTTGGCCGAATCAATGGCCGACTGGCTTAAGGGTGAAGGTTTCGAAGTCTTCACGGCAACCACAATCAACGACGCCAAAACACTGCTCAAAAAACAAGTTCTCGATCTTGCGCTGTGCGATGTTCGCTTGGGTGATGAAGACGGGTTTGATTTTCTAAAAGCAGCAAGGAAGCAAAAACCTGACCTCCCGATCGTCATGATGACCGGTTACGCTGGGCCGGAGAGTGGCTGCGAAGCGATCAAGATGGGCGCTTTCGATTTGCTTTCCAAGCCGATCATCGATCAAGAATTATTGCTGGCCTTGAGCCGTGCTGCCAACCAACAAAACATCACCCGCGAAAACGAACAATTACGAGCTGCACTCGATCGTCGCTTTGGCTTAGAGTCGATTTTAAGCCAAGACGCGCGGATGCAAAAGATTTTTGAAGTCATTGAGACGGTCGCGCAAACGCGCGCCAGCGTGATGATCACGGGCGAGAACGGAACCGGCAAAAGCATGATCGCTCGAGCGATTCACAAACGATCTGATCGGCATAATAAGCCTTTCGTGGAGGTGGCTTGCGGTGCTCTGCCCGATAACTTGCTCGAAAGTGAATTGTTCGGTCATGCTGCCGGCGCGTTCACCGGAGCCAATCATGCCAAGATCGGCAAATTTCAACAGGCCGATGGCGGGACACTGTTCTTGGACGAAATCGGAACGGCATCACCGGCACTGCAGGTAAAGCTGCTGCGAGTCTTGCAGCAATTGGAGTTCGAACCGCTCGGAAGCAATGAGACTATCTCGGTCGATACCCGTGTTGTTCTTGCAACCAACGAGAATCTGGAGTTGGCTGTCGCCGAAGGGCGATTTCGTCAGGATCTTTTTTACCGTATCAATGTCATTCACATTGAGCTGCCGCCATTGCGCGAGCGATTAGACGATATTCCGGTTTTGGTTGATCATTTCATTGCAGCTTCTTCCCAGCAGTACGCACGGCAAATTTCGGGCGTGTCACCGCAGGCGATGGATCGGCTTCTAGCACATGACTGGCCGGGAAATATTCGGGAGCTAGAGAACGCGATTCAGCGAATGGTCCTGCTGAGCCCAAATGCGATCATCGACGTCGATTCGCTTCCCACTGCCATCTTACGAAACCATCCGAGCTCGGCGTTGCAACGAAACGCATTGCCATCAGCCGGTGCGACCAATGTTGCTTTAAATCAAACGTCATCGCTTCCAAGTGATCGGACTTTGAGTGAAGCACTGGAAGAGCCTGAGCGTCAAATCATTTTGGCGGCGCTAAAACGCTACAACTGGAATCGTAACGAGACCGCCGACGCATTGGGAATCAATCGGACAACGCTTTACAAGAAAATGAAGCGCTTAGACTTGGAAAAGATGACTCCAGCGTAAACTGATGGCGGCAGCTAACCACGCTGGCATGCCAACTTTTACTTCTTCTTTTCTAGATGGATCGTGTGCTTGCGAAGTCGCGGGCAGTACTTCTTCAGCGAAAGCTTTTCGCCACCGCTTTTCCGCAGCAGTGTGTAGTTGTAGTCACCGGTTTCCTGACATACGAGGAAAACGGTTTCTTTCTTCTTCTTTGACTTGGCCATGCTAAAACTCGGTAAAAATCGTTGCTTGTAAACGCGTTCAAACGGTCATCGGTTTAGAGTAAACCGGCATCCGTAGCCGCAAAGTCCGAAAATTATAGTGCAAATCGCGGGTCGCGTATTATTCAGATTGTTCGACGTCTTGCCAAGATGCATTTGACCAAGTTGGCAAATTCGGAACAATAGCTAGCGGAAAACCAGCAAGATATGCTCAATTCGCTGCGTTTTCGCTTAGAATCGCCCACATCAAATTTCAAACAATCAAGTTTTTTGACGCAATTCCTTTAGAAAGTCTCCTCGATGGCTGTTCTCGTGACCAAATCGGCTCCGGATTTCAAAGCTCAAGCGGTAATGCCCAATTGCCAGTTTGAGGAAATTTCGCTTTCTCAATATTTGGGAAAGTATGTAATACTGTTCTTTTACCCGCTCGATTTTACTTTCGTTTGCCCGACCGAAATCATCGCTTTTTCGGACCAGCTCAAAGAGTTCGACGCTCTAAATACTCAGGTAATCGGCGTTTCGATCGATAGCCACTTCTCGCATCTCGCTTGGCGTCAAACAGGCCGTGAACTTGGTGGATTGGGGCAAATCGACTATCCATTGGTTGCTGACCTTCGAAAGACGATATCGCGTGACTATGACGTTCTGGTCGGCGATGCTGTCGCCCTACGAGGCTTGTTCTTTATCGACAAAGAAGGCATTGTGCGACATCAGACGGTCAATGACGATCCAATTGGACGCAGCGTCGATGAAGCGTTGCGAGTCGTGAAGGCTTGGCAGCACTTTGAGCAGTTTGGCCAAGTTTGTCCAGCCAACTGGAACACTGGCAAAGCAACGATCAAGCCGACAGTAGATGGTAGCAAGGAATTTTTTGGCTCGGAATTCGCCAGCAAAGCCTAAGTTTATGCAGCTTCCCGTAATTTCCAGTGAGTCAAATGAGCAAGAATCGGCAGCTTGCGGTTCGATCTCTGCGCCCGTCTTTGAACGTTCGGATCGACTTCCTTCGTGGTTGCGACGCGAGTTGCCAGCCGGGAACGAGAATTTTCGGACGACCAGCTTGATTGAAGAACTGGGTTTGGAGACGGTTTGCGAAAATGCCAAGTGTCCTAATCGAATGGAATGTTATTCCCAGCAGACAGCCACTTTCATGGTTCTGGGGAATGTTTGCACTCGTCCGTGCGGTTTTTGTGCGGTCTCGCGAGGCAAGCCGGAAGCACTTTCGGATGATGAACCGGCCCGAGTGGCCGAAGCTGCACGTCGACTTGGCCTGAAGCACGTGGTAATTACTTCGGTGACGCGTGACGATTTGGCGGATGGTGGCGCGGATCATTTCTGTCGCTGCATTGCGGCGGTCCGCGAAGTGACTGGTGCTAGCGTCGAAATTTTGACGCCTGATTTCGTTCAGCAGAAGCATGTTTTGCCATCCCTCATTGCGGCTCGTCCGGAGGTCTTCAATCACAACATGGAAACTGTTCCACGTTTATACCGACGGGTTCGTGGTCCAAAGAGCGACTACGCTTGGACCTTGGAATTACTTAGATTGATCAAAGAAGGCGATCCGAGCATCAAGACAAAAAGTGGATTGATGTTAGGCTTGGGCGAAACTCGCGAGGAACTGCTCGACTGTCTCGCAGATCTTCTGTCGGTCGGTTGCGATTTGCTCACTCTGGGGCAGTATTTACAACCCGGCAAAAAATATTTGCCGGTTGTGCGTTACATCCCACCCGAGGAGTTTGCTGAATTGGGAGCAATCGCTAAAACGATGGGATTTCATCAAGTTGCCGCTGGACCGTTCGTTCGCAGTTCGTATCATGCCCGCGAGATGGCTGAATTGTATTAGCACTGTTTGGAAACAGTAGCTGAGCCTCTCGGAAGTGCGAAAGATTTGAGTCTCAGAAAGACTCGCCTACTGATCCTGGGTAAGTGTCCTATGCAAAAAGATTTGCGATGTGGGAGAGCTTTGTCGCCCCGGTCTAACGGTTTCTCGGCCGGCGGTTCAAGCGGCTATTCAATTCGTCGATCTTGGCAACTTGCGCCAGACGAATTTTTTGCGTGCGACCAACGCTTGGAAATTGCCGCAAATACTTGGCCTCAGCATGCGAATAGCGAACCGTCCGCAGCCCCGGTCAGCGAGGCCGATCGGATGCTTCGTGCACGGCGGCGGGTCGAAGCAATTTTACTGCTCAGTCGAGAGCCGCTTTCAACCCGAAAAATTGCCCAGCTTGCCAGCTTGGCGGACGCAACTCAAGCCCGTACACTGACGCGCCAGTTAAATGAGTTGTATCAACGTGAATCGCACGCGATGCAAATCGAAGAGACCGCTGGCGGAAATGTTCTGATGACACGGGCTCAGTTTGCCCCTTGGCTGCGGCAATTTGACCACGTGCCAACCGAATTGCGTTTGGGTGTGGGAGCCTTAGAAACACTAACGATCATTGCTTATCGCCAGCCGGTTGTACGAGCGTACATCGAATCGGTCCGTGGATCGAACTGCGATGAAATGCTGAAACAACTACTCGATCGGGACTTAATTCGAATTGCTGGACGCAGCGAAGACTTAGGGCGACCGTTCTTGTACAGTACAACAAAAAGGTTTTTACAGATTTTCGGATTACGCTCGTTGGAACATTTGCCGAAAAAAGAGTGGGTTTTACAAGCCGACGTCCAGTTTGCAAATCAAACAACCGACGATAGCATTCTCCAAACACTAGTTGACTAAGTGGTTTGTCGTTAAGAAGATTTTATTTTGTAGAAGGTCGAAGTAGAAGGAGCCCGTAGTGAAGACGACTTTGATTTATCCATCGTGGCGTGCAAGCAAGTCCAAGTCATTCCGCGAAATACTTCCATTGACCCCTGGTCTAACGCTGTTCGCGCGTGACGCCGATGAAGATTTGGAAGATGAAGACGAAGACTTCGATGACGACGACGAGGAAGACGACCTCGCCGAAGAAGACGAGGAGTTTGAGGACGAGGAAGAAGATGAGGAGTTCGAAGAGGACGACTTAGAAGAAGAAGAGTGGGAAGAAGTCGACGGCGAAGAAGCTGACGAAGAGTCCGAAGACGAGGACGAAGAAGAGGAAGACGAAGAGCTCGGCGAGGACGACGACTGGGACGACGATGACGACTGGGACGACGATGACGACGAAGAAGAAGACGACGAAGATTGGGAGTAAGTGAGCCCAGTCCAATTTGCCGTTCGGTAAACTCTTTAAGGCCTTCTAAAAGATCATCGCCATTCTGGCATGATCTTTTTTGTTGCGCGGGCCAAGCTCGTTTGCGTATTTCGTTACGCGAACGAACTTGAATGCATCGTTTAGCCGATTCGAAAATGTGATCGCGACTAACGTCAGCCAATTTGTCGGCACGCAAAACTCAATATGATATCAGCACCGCTTGTCTAGCTGACGGAACTTTGCTTCCAGCCAGACGAACCTGCAGCGTCGCAAAAAACTTACTGTTATTGTCTATAACAGCCTGTTCCAATAACCTGAGTAAACTTACTCACAACCGTTCAATAAGCGTCGTGTTTGAGCACGACGAAGAATGTTCGCAGGATGATGCGAATGTCCATCCATAAAGACCAGTCGCGAATGTAGCGATGGTCTAACGCGATGCGAGCTTCCATTTTTTCGACAGTATCGGTCTCGCCACGCGAGCCGAATACCTGCGCCATACCGGTGATGCCAGGTCGAACTTTGTGTCGCATCATGTAACCGCGAATGATCTTGCGAAACTGTTCGTTGTGGGCCGAGGCGTGAGGACGAGGGCCGACTAGTGACATCGTACCCATCAGCACGTTGAACAACTGTGGCAGCTCATCAAGCGATGTCCGCCGTAGGATCGATCCAACTCTGGTGACGCGTGGATCATTGCGAGTTGCTTGCAAGACGACAGGGCCATTGTCGCAAGTCTTCATCGAGCGAAATTTCCAGACAAGAATTTCTTTTCCGTCCAGGCCGTAACGTTTCTGTCGAAAGATCACTGGACCAGCCGAGCTAATTTTGACTGCAATCGCACACGCTATAAGTACAGGCGAGAGCAGGATGATCGCTAAAGCAGCGACTACAAAATCAAATGCTCGCTTGGCCCAACCATCGATACCGTAAATAGGTGTTTCGAAGACGCTGACGACTGGCAGTCCGCCAAATTCTGTCCATCGCGAGTGCAGCAGTTCAAAAACAAAAAAGTCGGGAACGATATACGTCGAAGCCGTCGTGTCGGCCAGCGCAGTGAGCAATTCTTGAATGCGTTTTTCAGCCCGCATTGGCAGTGTGATCAGCACCGTATCAAGTTTTCCGTTTCGCGCATCCGCGATTAGCTCGTCAAGTTTTCCGATATATGCCGGTAGGTCGCCTGGAACCTCTGTGCGGCGAAATTCGTTGCGGTCATCGTAAAAGCCAACGATCTTGAACCCGCTGCCGTCAAACTGTTTTGCATTTTGAGCGACATGGATTGCCAGTTCGCCAGTCCCTGCGATGGCCGTTCTTTTGACTCCAATGCCGCGTCGATACGCTATCTCAGCCAGCCCGCGAAGGATCATTCTCGCCAGCATCAGCATCAATCCAGCCAATATCAGCCAAGCCAGACCGCTCAGCCGAGAATGTGTTTCACTTGAACGAGTCACAAAACCGATCAGCGTCGTAAACGCAAGCGACATCAGCCAGCTTGTGAGGACCATTCCAAGCTCGTACTCATTGCTCGAGCGACGAAGTTCGCGGTAGATCCCAAGCAATTCGCCGCTAAGAATAAACGCCAAAACAGCCAGCGTCGCGGTTGACCAAGTTGCCGAATGAAAATCTTGGCCTGTGATCGTTTGAGCGGCAAAAGCGGCAGCAAAAATCGAGACGGCATCGGCGATCCGCGTGATTGTCGGAAGCCACGACTGGGTCTGTCGAATTTGATAAGGAACCATAGAAAAGATAGTTCTTGAAGAGCTGGAAGATACGTCACTGGCGGCTTAACGGTACGAAAGTCCTTCAAGCCATAAAAAACTAGGTCATGCATACATGCCGGGCAGAATCGGCTTCAAAAAATGACGTAATTGCCCAAAAAAGCTCGTGGATTTCATTTTCTTGAGAAGTGAACCTGTCCCCGAAAGTCGTCGTAACCAGAAAAATTGCGGCCCGCCTCGCCTCTGGCGGCTGAACGCGATTTCGGTAAACTTCAACCTTTCTTCCGACGGCAGCGGGCTGCAACGCCCCTTACGATGGAACCTGCGGCGAACAAAGCTTGTCGCTGGCGTTAACCAACCTTTAGAGATCGAGTCAACGATGGATGCCACTGACGCTCGCAAGCCAATGATCGAAGCGATCGGGCTTTCGAAATTCTATGGTCCGTTCGCGGCGGCGCGAAATATCAGTTTCGAAGTCTCCGAGGGCGAGTTGGTCGCCTTTCTCGGGCCCAATGGCGCGGGAAAAAGCACCACGATGAAAATGCTTACCGGTTATCTTGCACCCAGCGAGGGTTACGCCAAGATCGCGGGCCATGATATGTACAACGATCGAATCGCAGGTTCAAAACGGCTTGGCTACCTTCCAGAAAACGGACCGCTTTACCCCGACATGACGCCCGCCGGGATGCTTAACTTTTTTGCAGATGCACGCGGCATGGACTCTGTGTACAAGCGTCAGCGAATCGAAGCCGTTGTCGAATTGTGTGATTTGAAATCGGTCGTTCACAAAGCGATCAGCAAGCTCTCGAAGGGATTTCGGCAACGTGTTGGCATGGCTCAAGCGTTGTTGCACGAACCGGACGTTTTGATTTTGGACGAACCAACAGCAGGTTTGGACCCCAATCAGATTCGCGAAGTCCGGATGACGATGAATAAGTTACGAGAAACCAAAACGATTTTGCTTTCGACGCACATTTTGCAAGAAGTCGAAGCGATGGCTTCGCGAGTAATCATGATCAACGAAGGCCGCAAGGTTTTCGAAGGGACGGTTGCTGAATTGAAGTCCGTTCAGGGCGATTTGGCTGACGCGTTCCACAAGCTAACAACCGCCGCAGTTTAACGGTCCAGCTTCGACGTGTGGCATACTTGTAAGGTGTCGCATGTTCTGCGGATATCAAGTTCCATTCCTCACGCAATATTAAGAAACTCAACGAACGATGGTCTGGCTGGCAATTGTCAAATTGGTTTGTTACGACGTTTTCTTTCTGGCAATTCTGCTGGGGCTGGTCTACTTGCTCGCCTCCACCCGAAGGGCTGGCTATGCGGTGCTCAAGCGCAATTTCTTGGGCTACTTTGCTAACCCAACCGGTTATGTGTTTTTGTGCTTGTTTGTGCTTTTGACCAGCATGGCGGCATTTTGGCCGCACGCTTTCTTTAGTGACAATCTTGGGTCGCTGGCGCAGTTGAATAAATGGTTTGTCTACATCATGCTCTTCTTTATCCCAGCCATTACGATGAGTATCTGGGCCGAAGAGCGTCGCCAAGGTACGGACGAACTGCTGCTCACTTTGCCTGCTGACGACTTTGACATTGTCATTGGTAAATACTCTGCAGCGGTCTTTATCTTTACGAGCTCCCTGCTCTTCTCGCAAATCTCAACGTTCATCGTTTTGTTGTCGCTGACAATGGGCGAGGTTGATGTCGGGCTGTTCTTTGTCAATTATCTGGGCTACTGGTTTATCGGTTTAGCGATGATCGCGGTTGGTATGGTCGCGTCGTTTTTGACCAACAACTTAACAGTCGGTTTCATCCTTGGCGCGTTGTTTAACGCTCCATTGGCGTTTGCCCAGCAGTCCGATGTGATCGCACCGAGCAACTTTGTCGCGCGACGGCTAAAGAATTTTTCCTTGTTGGAACAGTTTGATAATTTTGGTCGAGGCGTACTCAGCTCCGCGTCGACCATTTTCTTTGTGTTGATTGCGATTTTCGGGCTCTATTTGTGTATGGTGCTCGTGGGCCGACGGCATTGGAGCGGCGGCAAAGGCGGTCAGCTCATGTTCTTGCATTTTTTAGGACGAGCTTTATTGATCGCGGTGATGGTCGTCGCCGGCAGCGAATTTTTGCAGAACTTTGACCTCTTCCGCTTTGATGCGACCGAGGGTCAAGTCAGCTCGCTTTCGCCAACCACTCGCAAAATGATCAAGGAGCTCAAGCCCGAGCGACCGATCGTTGTTGACGCGTTTCTATCGGCAGACATGCCCGAACAATACGCGAAAGTGAAATACGAAATCGTATCCTTACTTAAAGAATTTGAATCAACAGCAAGCTTAAGCGGCATTCCGATCGAGGTTCGGATCAATGGTGACATCGAACGACGAAGCGAAGCCGAAGACATGGCCAAGCAGCAGTTTGGCATCGAGCCTCGAACTGTGCAGGTTCGCGAACGGGGCGTCCTGGCTGACCGTCCGATCTTGCTTGGTGCCGCATTCCGCAGCGGTCTAGAGAAAGTTGTTGTCCCCTTCTTTGAGCCCGGTGTGCCAGTCGAATATGAACTCGTGCAGGCGTTGAACACTGTCTCGCGTCCGTCGCGGAAAAAGCTCGGCGTATTGAAGACCGACGCACAAGTCAGCGGCGGTATCTCGATGCAGCAGATGCGTCAGGTGCCTCGACAACAAATTCTCGGAGATCTAGAAAAGCAATACGAGATCGTTGACGTCGATGCCAGCTCGCCAATTGACGTCAATCTTTACGATTGCTTGTTAGCCGTTCAGCCGTCGTCGTTGACGCCCGAGCAGATGATAAATTTTGTGGCAGCGGTTCAAGCTGGTTTACCGACTGCGATTTTTGAAGATCCGATGCCGGTCGCGATCGATATGCCGGGGACCGGCGAGCCAAAACAGGCTGGCAATCCAATGTTTGGTGGTGGGCAGCAAACGCCCAAAGGTGATATCCGAGAATTATGGAAGTCGCTGCAAATCGATGTTCCTGGCAAGCCTAACTTTTCGGGCGGCATCAATCCGGACATCGTGTGGCAACGTTACAACCCATATCCAATGCTAACACAATTGCGTCAGGCGACTGACCAATGGATCTTTATTGGCGACGATAAATCCAATGACGCGGATTACCTGAGCGAACAGAGCGAGATAACGGCAGGACTCGAAGAAATCATGTTCCTCTATGCTGGTGCGGTTCGTCCGCTTGACAACGCAACGCTTGATATCCTTCCGCTTGCAACCACTGGTCCGCAGTCTGGTCTAATAGCCTTCGACGATGTGAATATGCAAAACGCGGATTATGAACAGGTGCGGATGTCGCAAGGACCAGCCATCGGTAACCAGAATATCGCAGTCTTGATTCGAGGCGAGGAAAACAAAACCGCCGGCAATATACCAAACGATGAACAAGCTTCATCTGATCCGCCAACGGCGAAGCCGATTCATGCCGTCTACGTTGCCGATGCGGATTGCATGTCGGACGTTTTCGTGAACATTCGTAACCAGCCAGATGCCTACGGAGAAATCAATTTCCGAATGCAGAACGTCTCGTTTGTCCTGAACGTGGTTGATGTACTGACAGGCGAACTTGACTACCCCAAGGTACGTCGTCACGTGCCGGGCTACACCACCTTACGACTGGTGGAAAGACGGGCTGACGATGCTCGAACTGCGGCGGCGGCCCAGCGGCGTGAATTCAGCGACAAGTACACTGAGGAAACGCAAAACGCGGAAGCTGAAGCGACCAAAGCCGAAGAAGAGTTCAATAAGAAGTTGACAGCGTTGCAAGAACGCGGGGTCGCGGATGTTGGTCAGCAGAAGGAACTTATGGCCGCGATGCAGCAATTGCAGGCTACTGCTGGCGTCTTGCAGCGTTCACTCGAAGTGAAGAAACAGCGTTTTCAACGTGAACGAGACGAGAAGATTGCAGAAGTTGAATCTCAAGCCGATCGACAAATTCGAGAGATTCAAAACTATTACAAAATGCTGGCAGTATTCATTCCCCCGATACCGCCATTGTTGGTCGGTGTCATCGTTTTTGTATCGCGGCGTCTGCGCGAACGCGAAGGCATCAGCAAGTCACGCTTGAAGTAGTGACCAACGTCCCAAAACTAACGATTTTTACACAACCACTAGAGACTTGAATTGTGAACGAGATTAGCAAAACCGGAGTCTTCGCGGGCGTGGCTGGGCTGCTTTGCCTGCTAGCGTATGTAACCGAAACCAAGACCAGTACGAATATCGAGAGCGAAGCTCAGGAACGAGTCGGCGAGCCGCTGTTTCCTGAATTCACAAAACCGCTCGATGTCGCGACGCTCAAGTTGGTTAAATACAACGAAGACCTCGGTCAAATCCAACCGTTTGAAGTCGTCAAAGACAAGACGTCTGGTGTTTGGACGCTGCCTTCGCACTATAGCTACCCGGCTGACGCGCAGAACCAGCTGAGCAACGCAGCTAATAGTTTGATCGGTGTGAAAATTTTGGCTTTGGCGTCATCAAGAGCCGACGATCAACGTTTGTATGGTGTCATTGAGCCAAACGTCGACAAGCTAGAAGTTGGCGAGTCGGGTGTCGGGCAATTAGTGCGCATGCAAAATGATAAAGGCGGACGATTGGCCGACCTGATCATCGGCAAACCAGTCAAGGATGCAGAAAATCAGCGTTACGTTCGAATACCAACGAACGACCAAATCTACATTGCTGAAATCGATCCAAAAGTCTTCACAACAGAATTCAAGCAATGGATCAACCAAGACCTGTTGCAGCTCAGCAGCACCGATATTCGCGAGTTGTATGTTCGTGACTACGATATTATCGTCGCTCGCGGTATGGGGCAGATGAGCCGACAATTTGAAGCTCAGCTCGCGTTTAATACCGAAGACGGCAAATGGTCGGCTAACAAACTGATCGATTTCCGAAATGGCGCGGAAACGCCGCGCGCTCTGGCCGAGAACGAGGAGCTCAATACAACAAAGTTGAACGCAATTAAGACGGCCCTAGATGCGCTGCAAATAGAGGACGTCGCGCGAAAGCCTGAGGGGCTGGCAGCGGATTTAAAAGCCGACCAAGCGTTACTCAACGACAAGATAAGTATCGAGTCTCTAATTAAGAAAGGCTTTTTCCCTCAGCAAGCCGCTGACGGAAACACCGAGCTGTTCGCGTCTTCTGGCGAATTGCTTGTCTCGTTGAAAGACGGTGTTCAATACCTGTTGCGTTTTGGAAACGCAGCGGATTCGACATTAAAGGATACCGAAGAAGCAACTGATGGGGCTGAAGCAAAGAGTACTGATATTTTATCGATTAACCGATACTTGCTGGTAACCGCTCGATTGGACGAAAGTCAGATACCAGCGGCGATTATTGAACCAGTGCCGCAAAGTGTGGAAGAGATGGAAGCGATGCAAGCCGCCGCTGAACCGCCTGCAAGCTCGCCATCGAAACAAACCGACCCCGCACCAGCAACTGCACCGGAGCCAGCGATTAGCGAACCAGTTTCGAGCGAGTCTGAAGACGCCGTATCAGCCGATTCCGAAACTGACGCCGTACCAACGTCACCGAGCGATAGCGAGTCGCCGTCCAACTCATCTGAGCCTGCTGGTGCTCCTGAAGCAACGCCTCCGAGTACGGATGACCAAAGTAAAAGTGCGACCCGGTCGGCGACCCGGCTCGTTGCTTTCCAAGATGATCAATCTGTCGAAGAACCGATCGCGGATACGGCTACGGAGCCATCTTCAGAAGATTCACCTGCTGTAGCCGATGAATCAGCAGCACCCGTTCAGCCGCCGGCTTCGAAAGAAGAAACTGCCCAAGAGAAACAAGAGCGGTTGGAAGCTTTGCAAGAAAAATTGACGAAATCGAATCAGCGAAAACTTGACGAACGTAGCGACAAGCTTAGCAAAGCCAAAAAGCGAGTTGCGGAGTTGAACGCTCGTTTCGCTGAATGGTATTACGTTATCGGCGAGAGCCAATACGAAAAGTTGAGTGTGACATTTGAAGAATTAGTCGTCAATAAAGACGCTGCAAAGAGCCCGGCTTTTTCGATGCCGCCAAACAACGGTGGAGACCTTGATTTTGGTGGATTCCAGAATTAGGAAGTTCTACTAAAGCGAAGTGCAGCAAGATGCTTTGCTGCACCAAGTGTTACTGGCAAATTGGTGCTGGCAAACATAATATTGGCAAGTCAAAGACTTGCATCTTTCGGAATTTGTTTAGCCAAGCGGGCAATGCACTTTGTCTACCATGTCGCGACGGCGAGTCATATTCGATCGCTGCAAGTGTTGGTTGATCTGCTAGAATCAAGTTTCCTCACCATCGACAGAAACTGTTCTGGAGCGATTGGTAGTTTGCGTTCAATGTTGCGAGTTCGACATGATTGAGATGATTCTCGAGAGGCCTTCAATTGTCGCAATCGCCGGCCTTGTTGTCGTGTTGGCAACATTGTGGACTTGGTTGCAATCAGGGAACAAGCTTGTAATCTGGGTTGCTTTGGCGTTATTTCTGCTTTTCGCTGGGCTGACATTGACCGGCTATTTTGTACAAACCGACAAAGAACAACTGGTTACGTGGTTGGATCAAACAGCACAAGAACTGGAAAGCAATCAGTTCGATGTGGTGAGAAAGAAGTTTCATCCAGGCGGCGATTCCGCTGTGGCGATGCTGGAGTCATGGGAAAACCGACTCGTCTTTTCATACGCTAGAATCAAGCGGATTCATTCGATCGAGTTCGATGGTCCATCAGCAAACTTACACGCCAAAGTGAAAATGAATGTGCTTGTCGACGTCCAGTTCCAAGGTAACGAGCAAAAGATTCCGCGCTATGTTGAATTGTCGCTCTACCGCGTAAATGGACAGTGGCTTGTTGCCGGCCTAAGGCATGAGGAACCAACCTATGGCTTCAAAAAGCACGATGAGTGATCGCTTTACAATGCGATACTGCCTCTCTCAAGAACGAATAATTTAAATCAGCAAAAAGATGTCTTAGTTGCGAGACGCTTTCGAAGAGGAATAAGGAATAGACCAATGACTAAATTTCGCTGTGTAGCGCTCGCTGCAGCTCTGCTTCAACTAGCAATTCTGGATCTTGTTGGGATTTCATCTATGACGTTTGCACAGTCGGCCACACAAGGGGCTGCTGACGCACTGATCAAAAACCCCAACATCGTATTTATCATGGCCGACGATCTCGGTTTCGGAGAAGTTGGTTATTACGGACAACAGCTCATTCAGACGCCTCGCATTGACGAACTTGCGGCGAGTGGTCTAAGTTTCACCCAGTTCTACGCAGGCGCAACGGTCTGTGCTCCTTCGCGGTGCACGTTGATGACCGGCCGTCACAACGGTCATGCAACGGTTCGCGGAAACGCTGGCTTCGAAAACTCAGAGATACAATCGCTGAAAGACGAAGATTACACCATCGCTGAGCTGCTGAAAGAGCGTGGTTATGCGACCGCTTGCGTTGGAAAATGGGGACTTGGAGAACTTGATCAGCCAGGGCATCCAATGCGTCAGGGGTTTGATCACTTTTTTGGTTATCTCAACCAACATCACGCGCACAACTACTATCCAACATATCTTTACGACGATTACGAACCGCTTCGGTTGACCAATAAAGTTGTCTTTGCTGACCCGCAGCGCGGTGACTTAGCCGGTGGATATGCTACCGAGAGGAACATGTACTCTGGCGACTTGTTTATCGATCGTGCGATTGAATTTGTTACGAAACCGAGAAGCTCGCCGTTTTTTCTCTACCTGGCACTGACGCTACCGCACGGCAATAACGAAGCGACACGCATGATCGGAAACGGTGCTGATGTCCCGGACTGGTCCGAATACAACGATAGAGATTGGTCGCTTAATTCGAAGCAGCATGCGGCTATGATTACGCGAATGGACACTGGAGTTGGTCGAATTGTCGATCAACTCAAGCGTTTGGGACTCGACAAAAACACGCTCGTAATTTTTACCAGCGATAACGGTCCGCATGACGAATCAAAACATGAATTGGATCGTTTTGAGCCGTCTGGGCCGCTGCGAGGAATTAAACGTTCGCTTTACGAAGGCGGCATTCGAGTTCCGATGATTGCTAGTTGGCCGGGCGTCATAGAACCCGGTACGGTGTCAGATCATATCGGATACAGCGGAGATTTTTTCCAGACGGCAGCTCAACTCACTGGCGAATTGTGCGATGTCGAAAATGGGCCGATCGATAGCATCTCCTTTGTGCCGACGCTACTGGCCGGAACTCCTTTCGCTCAGACGGTGCAACCCCAACAGAAGCATCAATATCTTTACTTTGAGTTTTATGAACAACAATCTCGACAATCGGTACGATTTGGTGATTGGAAAGCGGTTCGCCAGCCGATGCAGAACGGCAAAATTGAGCTGTTCAATTTAGCGAGTGATCTGGGCGAAACGACGGATGTTGCGAAGCAATCTCCATCGCAGCTTGAGCAAGCCAGGCTCTACATGGACGAAGCACATTCGGACAATCCGCGATGGAAAGTTGGGTCAACCAAACAGTCGTCGGCAAACTGACGATGAATCTGCAGTGGCCTGCCAATCGTCAAATTTTAGATTCAGTCGATTCGACGAACTCGTACGTTAAACGCCAGTTGGCAACCGGTGAGAAAGTCGAATTGCCCTGGCTTGTTGTCGCTCGCGAGCAGACTGCTGGCCGTGGACGTAATTCGAAGGCCTGGCTCAGCGACCAGAATTCGCTTTGCTTCACTCTCGTCTGGCAACCAAGTGCAGATTCCGACGTGCAAATGAGCGATTGTTTGCAGTTGCCGTTAGTCGTTGGGCTGTGCGTGCGTCATGCGGTTAGCTCGCTGCTGGATCCGGTCGCAAAAGTCAAATGGCCCAATGATGTTTTTATTGACGGCTTAAAGCTAGCCGGTGTCTTGATCGAGACAATTAAAGCCAATGCTTCGCCTGTTATTCAAGGGGCAGCAGCATTGCCCATATTCGCGATTGGAATTGGGATTAACTGCGATGTCGATCTTCAAGCACAAGATTTCGGCGTTGCTAGTCGCGCGACTAGCTTGCGATCACATTTACGTCCTGGCATTCACGTCAACAATCTGCAGCTCCAAGAAATGGTCTTGGCTTTAGTCTTGCAATCGTTGCGTCAAGCTCTGATGGATATCGGGCGCGCGGTTCAAGAGTTACAAACGAATTGGCAACGTCATTGCTTCTTACAAGGTCGATGGATCGAAATCCGCTCGAACTCTGAATCGATTGTTGGCGAGTGCTTGGGGATCGATGAGCGAGGCGCATTGATCATTCGTGACCCCGGTGGAAGCTGGCATACAGTAATTTCAGGCGAAGTCGTTCGTTACTGAAATAGCTCGGGAAAAACATCCGGTGATAGGGCGAGTCTGCTGAGCAGCGTGCGTGTTCGTCCGAGAAAGTCGGCCTTGAAATTGGCGACTTGTTGCTCGCTCAACTGAAGCGATTGGGCAACGTCTTTATTGGTCAAGCCGGACACGAAAAGCAATTCCAGACATTTGAGTTTTTGAAAGTCGCCCGTTGATTTCCATTTCAAAACTTGCTCGCGCAAGACGGTGTCGATTGCTTCTTGCTCTAATCGTTTTCGTTCATTGCCACGCGCAATTGAAGATGCAGCGATTGATCGAGATGAAATCTCAATGGCTGTATCGGATTGCTGATCATTGTTTGTGAAGTGCAGCGGCAGTGCCTTGCGTTTCCCATTGCGACGCAAATGGTCAGTGATCTTGAAGCTGCAAATTTGATAGAGATATGCTTCGAGTGGTCGCGCAAAATCGAAATTGGGCAAGCTGCGATAAAAACCGATGAACGTTTCTTGGACCACATCATCGGCCACATTCCGATCATTTAATCGGGCCGCCGCAAACGCAATTAAGCGACCTTCGTAGTGATTGATTAGTCGCTGCCATGCCTGATCATCGCCGTTGAGAATTTCTCTCAAATAGAGGTGATCAACTCCCGAGGCGTGTCCTGATTTTTCGGGATCATTCGTCGAATCGCTTGCCATCGTTTTCATCTCTGAATCGTTCTTGCAAGTCGAGCGCTTTGCCACGCAAATCCGCAATGCAGCAGACCGCAAGCGGTGATTGCGCCGAGCATACAAAAAAGCATCTTCATCGAGCGTGGTTTCCATTGCGATTGCGATTGCCAAGCGATCAACTGCGATTTCGCTTCAGGCGTGAGACGCAATTCCGCCCAGATCTGGTACAGGACGGTGCCGTCCAGCTCGTGCTCCGTTGAAAAGCGATCTTGTGACGGGCTGATTCGCTCTGCAATCCATTCTTCATCAGCGCTCTGTACAATTTGAGGATCCACTGCGAGCTCTTTCCGCGCGAGTAAACTCAATCTTGCACGAGCCATTTCAATCAAACTGGCTTCGCTTTTCTCGATCGACTCCGAGGGCAAACTAACGATTGTCATGACATCGGAATTGCCATCACGCCGATCGGGCATCGTAATCCAATCCGGGTGTTTTTCAGGTAGCCAATTCGCTGCTGAACTCACTAGTTCGGCTGGCTTTTCGTTCGCCTTCGAGTCATCAGTTGACGAAGACGATTGTGGCTCGATGGCAGGTTCATGGCTAAGATCAATTTCCGATTGAAAGTTTGAATCTAATACAGGCTCGTAAGTTTGCTCGCGAGGCGTTAGCGTGCGAACCTCTGCCGAATTCGAAGCGGCCATTCCCCGAACTGAATCCATTGCCAGTGGTGCCTTTCGATAAAATATGAGCGTCCCGCAGGCTGCAATGAATCCGCCTAGGCCAAGAAAAAGCAGCAGGCACACCAGAAATATTCGCATGATCAATACTTTCGAAATCGAGTTTCTGAGGTCGAGCTAGCTGGAAAATTGATTCGATGTCTGTTCGTGCCAATTGCTCCAATAGGCCGAAAGCTGCAAAACAAGCGCTAGCGATCCTGTGAACGCAATCGCAAAAGGTACGGGGAAATAGAGCAGCCCGATAAGCAAGCGACATAAAACTATTGAGAAGACAATCGACGTCAGACTGATTCGATAACGACGTAATCGGTCCGAAAGTCGCCACCAACGGATTCCACCAAAAAGCATCGCGAAAAAGCTCAGGTACGCTGGCAACAGAGGTCGGCTGCCATCGTAGAAGTGGCTGTAGATTGGATGTTTTTCTGAGAGGTGAACAGCAATAGATGTCGCGTCCAATTCTGAGGGGTTGGCGAGCATGGCTCGATAAACGTCGTTCCACGGTAACGCTAAATAGTGATCAACGATAAATGCGAACAGACCAACTCCTAATCCAAACGTTAGTTGGACGAATCGGAGGGTCATACTATCTTCAGTTCGAGTTTCCCAAAACTTGCTGATCCAAAGTATCGCCGCGGCGCCAACCCAAACCGTGCAAGCCATCCACACAGTCAACGGCAGGAAGACGCTGGATTCCAGACGTCCAGACCCAAGCGCCAAGAGGCCGCCTAAAATGGCAAGGACACAACATGCTAACCCGGCGATGGTGACGCTTCCAGTCCATTCGGACCATCGATCAATTGCTGAACGACGGGCGAGTGAAGCGCGCTGAACCGTCTGCCATTGTTTGAAAGGCATTCTAACCAAAGGTTGCACCGGAGGCGGTGACTGATATGGCTTGAGCGGCTCAATCGTGACACGCTCGGGTAGTGCTGTCGATGCAATCTGAGTCTCTGCCAGCGAACGTCCACGAAGAACCGGGTTCGCCGCTGGAAGCTGATGAACTTCGGGCGAATGGCGAGCTGTCAGATAATATCGAGCAATGAAATAGACTGGGTAGAGCATTGCTGTCCAATAAGCAATACCCGCTAAAACTCCCGCCAAATTGAAGGACAAAGCGGCGGCCGACACGATGACAATAAAACGTACGATTGGTGATCGAATGTTTCGCCAAGCTCGCATCAGATCCACAACGACTTTGTTGACCGATTTTGCTATAGGCTCTTCGAAAGCCGTTCGCAACAGTCCTGCGGGAATCGATTCCGAGCTCCGTGCATTTTCTAGAGAGCTGCCGTTCAAGAGAGACTCGTTTCCCTCGTCGATGCTATCGAGATTTGGTCCGTTTTCATTAGGCGACTTCATTCGCAGCGCGACCAGCATCTTCGAAACATCGCTGAAGCGTTGCGTTGTGTCCTTTGCCAGCGAATGGTTTATGGCAGCACGGAAACGCGGTGGCACCAATGAAAGGTCGGGGCTGTCGGTCATGTGTTTAACAATAATCTCTTGCGACGTCTGTCCATCAAAAGGGACTTTTCCTGACAGCAATTCGAAAAGCAGTATGCCTAATGAATAGACATCGATTTGTTTTCCATAGTCGCCTTTTGCAATTTCTGGCGCCATGTAATGGAATGTGCCAACACTATCGGTTTGACCTGCCCGCCGCGACGTCGCAATGAATTTCGATAACCCATAGTCGCCAATCTTTACGTAACCACTTTCGACGAAAATGTTTGCCGGCTTTAAATCGCGATGAACAATTCCTTGCGAATGAAGGTAGTCAACGCCAGCGGCCAACTGTTCGAAGATTGCAACCGCTTGATACTCCGGAAGTCCGTTTGGATGCTGGTCCAGCAATTCGCGAAGTGACTTGCCAGCGATATATTCCATTACTATCCAAGCTTGGTTCTCATCGATCTGGCGAACGTCATAAAGCTCGACAAGATTTGGGTGCCGCAAATTCAGACACTGTCGCGTTCCGCGAACTTCGATATCCGCATTGCGTCGAATGCGTTTGAGTGCCACTTCTTTTCCAGCGTCAGTGGTTGCAAAGTAGACGTCACCGAAACCGCCGATGCCCAGCCCGCGTTTAACAGTGTATCCCTCAACAGGCTGATCGCCGGAAGCGAATTCGTAGCCGCCGGCCAGCGCGTTCGGAAACTGCTGATTAGGTTTCGTGATGATCATGAGCAGTTCCAATCAAAACCGAAGGTCAAGTTACTTAATAGTCTAACCGGATTGGGCGGACATTCGTCAAATATTCGTTCGTTCACATTCCGGATTCTCTCTTGATAATGGATCACGTTTGCAAAGTCATTTGCAGGCCGTCATCTTGAAAACGTTGCATCGGGATTAGTCGTTGAGGATTACTCCATGTCGATGAAAATCCAGTGGATGAACCACCGGTCGAACTTGTAGGGTCGCTTCTTGCAACTGACCAACAATCTTTGTTGCGAGTGAGCAACCATTGGTGCTGACTTTTTGGGTTATGAATATGGGCTGAACTCGAATTGCCAATCACACAGCAATGGCTCATCAAAACAACTGCGTCGACGTGGTCACTCCATCGATGACGGGACTTCAGAACCAAAAGTCCGGTCGCGCTCAGCGGGTGCGGTCTGCGATAAACAAGCTGCACACTATCGCAAACGTTAAGGATGTCTTCTGAGTGCAATAAGCATGCATGCTGAACGATTTTACCGTTTACACCAACAGACTCGCAAAGCGGATATAAAACCGTCGATTCGTTTGAGGTTTCAATAGCAAATGCGTTTCTCGGTATGTCTGCGTAGACTGCTGCATTTGCCGTTTCATTTTCAAACGCTGAGCCGAACTGGAATCGGTTAGCGTTGCAAACAGCAAAGCCGCCAACGCCGTCAATCCATAAGCAAACGCGTTGCTGCAAGTTATCGATCATCACGACTATGACTCAAAAAATCAGAAACTGAACTTACAATGTATTCTCGTCGATGGTTCCTTCACGCGATACATCTTTTGCCACGGACGACTCATCGAAGTAAGTCGCAATCGCTTCCAAGATGTCGGTATGTTGCGGTTCTTCTAGCGGGATGAGACCGATCGGCAAGCTTTCGCTGTGAGCGAGTTTTTCTGCAACATCGATCCGCGCCCCGATCTCGGACATCAATTCACGTGTTCGGCTCAATTGACTTGAGTCCAAGGCAAGCGAGCTGCTCGTCTGAGCGACTTGAACCATCGCCATGCGGGCCTCAAGATTCTCAAGCTCGATTTCTAATTGCCGTTTGGCGGCTAGCATCTGGTCGAGATTCTGGCGTGCTGACTGTAGTTTGCTTTCGCGTGCGAGGATGATCTTGCGCAGTTGATCGACGTTCTGTTCCTGGACTTGGAAATGTTCGAATCGAGACGCGAGATCGTCCCGGACTTGGCTCGTGCTGTAAGTTCGACCAGCGTATACGTAATGTGGCTTCTCGCGGGAAAGGTCGTCGCGCAAGCGTAGGATTTGGGATTTGCTGGCAGCCAAACGTGATTCTTTCGCGACGATTTCACGTTGAAGCTTGGCTAGGTCGACCTCTTCGCGAGCCACGACCTGTAGATTGCCAGCGATTTCCGGCGAGATCTGTTGGATCATATCGCGGCACCGTTGAAGTTCGACGTCGACCGGAATGTGAGACTTCACGTTGTGACGCAGCGTACTAACGCCAGTCCTTACGTAGCTTGCCACCGAGGTTCCCAGCAAGAGCGTGCAGGCTGCACCGCCTAAAAGTGTTCCCAGTATCAATTTCTTAATCATAAAATTACCCCTTTTGCAGATCAACTTTCCAACAAACAACTATTCAAACCAACTCCGAGAAAGCGATCGCCGGACTGAAACAGAGATTGGTCAAATCGCAGCGATCGCTTTTTTAGTTCTCTGTTTATTCGCTTCAATTGAAGTAGTCTTGGACGTTGAAGGAAGAAAAGTCGGATTTTCCCGAACGCGAGTAACGGCGTATTGAGGAACCTAAAAAGAAAAAGTTATATTAATTTTAGTGCGGTTTTAAGTCTCTCTAGCGGCAATTTATGGAGTCGCAAGCTGGTAGCGGTCAATGCATTTGCGGCTTCTGAAATGGCTTTAAAGGAATTTTCGTTTACTTTGCGATCGGTTAGTAGCGTCTTAGTGGTTGTACGCCATTTGCTGCGGCTAAGGGAAAAGTGTTCGCTGGTGGGTTTAAGGTGAGAGAATGACGCCAGGTTCATCGCAAAAAGTAAAAAATTTGCCCCTTGGCTTGTGGTAAACTACTACTACTCTAAAGCAATCTAGCGATCCATTAACAAGTTTTAGCTATCTGAGTTTGAATAGCTTGTCGGACTTGACCCCTCACTCATCAGCGTCAGTGATCCATTATGCGATATGCGTTTCGATTGGCTGAATTGCTCGGCCATACTCCCGATCGTCGGAAGCGTCCGGGTACTATTAAAGCGATTGTCGAATACACGGGCTTGGATCGCCACCAAGTCGCTGCCTTATTAAAAAACGAAGCCAAGTATATTCCGATTGAGGCGCTCTCGAGGCTGTGCGATTATTTAATTGAGCACGGATATGCCTCCCCAGAACATTTGCCTGGGGCCCTTTTCGCGGTAAAGCCTGAGAATTTTTGGGAATTGCTGGCCCGTAGACGACGTTTGGAAATCTGTGTCGGCGTTCGCAAGCCACCTGATGATGATAAAGCGGATACCGCATGGATTGTCGCCAGCGATATGGTGCTCGCCGGTGAGGTGCTCAACGGAGTTTCGACGCTAGGCGGAACAGCGAAAGCTATTTCAACCGAAGGGACAGGCAAAGTCCGCGAGCTGCCGACTGGCTTGGAAAATCTGAAGCAATCGCTCGTTTGGAGCCCTGGGACGATGCCAGACAATATCGTCCATGATTCTGCCAAATCGATCTTCGAGAACTTTGGCGAAGTCGACGGCGACAAGGCGCTCGTTTGCTTGGGCAGCGTTAAGAGCAACCCGACGGTTGACTTGGTTTTCGCGTCAGCCTTCGGGTGTGAACCGTTTGTCGCCCAAGACAACGTCGAGAAAGCGACCGATCGAAGCGTCCCGTTCTTTCTGCGATATCGCGAGAACGATCCACATCCGCCGTCCGCATGTGCTGGAATGCAATTGAGCAAGACTGAGAAAGCGGATCAGCCTGGTTTGTACTATGAAGACGCCAACGGTGACTGGAAGTACGCCGGTGGAGGGACTCGAACCCAGGATGCGGCTTTGGTTTTCTACATCTACCGTGAATCTCTCGGTCGATTAGAGATGATCTTCAGTGGATTCTCTGGCCGCGCAACTCGATTGTTAGCTCGAACGCTGGCCCATCAAGCCGAAGTGTTCTGGCCGCCAATTTACGACGAGAACTATTTGCAGATTGGTGCATATATTGTCCAATATGAAGCCGCCGATGAAACGGATTCGCCGGAAGACATTCTGCGGACCGACTTGTTGGCTGAATTCAAAGTCTTACCATTACCTGGCGAGGCAATCACTCGTCGTCTTAATCGTGTATCGTGACCAACCAATTCCAGATTGACCAACGTTTAAAGCCTGCTGGCGATCAACCACAGGCTATCGAAGCATTGGTCAACGGATTGCGGGAGGGAACAAAATACCAGACGTTGATGGGCGTCACGGGCAGCGGAAAGACATTCACGATGGCGAACATCGTGCAACAAATCCAGCGTCCGACTCTAGTGCTCAGTCACAACAAGACTTTGGCGGCGCAGTTATACGCGGAGTTCAAAGATTTCTTTCCACACAACGCTGTCCACTACTTCGTAAGCTATTACGATTACTACCAGCCCGAAGCATATATTCCGCAAAGGGATATTTACATCGAGAAAGATTCATCGATCAACGAAGAGATCGATAGATTGCGATTGGCAGCCACCAGCGCGCTGGTCTCTCGCAATGATGTACTGATAGTTGCTAGCGTGTCTTGCATCTACGGTCTGGGGTCGCCATCAGATTACAAGAAGATGGTCGTACCAATCTCCGTTGGCCAACGTGTCCAGCGAGATGACATTTTGCTGCGATTGATCGAAATTCAGTATGAACGCAACGATATCGCGTTTGAGCGAAGCCGATTTCGAGTGCGCGGTGATACGCTTGAGGTTTGGCCGAGCTACGAAGAGTTCGCCTATCGCATTGAAATGTGGGGCGATGAAATTGAAGCTATTTCAATTATCAATCCGGTCAGCGGCCAATCGGTCCAGGGCGTCCAAGAAATCGCGATCTATCCTGCCAAGCACTTCGTGACGCCAGAAGATCGGCTGCTCAGCGCGATTGGCCTGATTCGGCAAGAACTGGACGAGCAGCTCGAAAATTTTAAATGCCAAGGCAAACTCTTAGAGGCCCAGCGACTCAATGCCCGTGTCCGATTTGATATCGAGATGTTACAAGAAGTCGGGCATTGTCCTGGAATCGAGAATTACTCGCGGCCCCTTTCCGGCAAACCTCCGGGCGTTGCTCCCGACACGCTGTATGATTTTTTCCCTGACGACTTTTTGTTGCTGGTCGACGAGTCGCACGTAACCATTCCGCAAGTCCGAGCGATGTATGCCGGCGATCGCAGCCGCAAGCTAACGTTGGTCGATCATGGCTTCCGGTTGCCAAGTGCATTAGACAATCGCCCAATGCAATTCGAAGAGTGGGAGCAAAAAGTCAATCAAGTAATTTTCGTCTCTGCAACGCCGGCAAACTACGAATTGCAGAAGAGTGAGGGCGAGATTGTCGAGCAGATTATTCGTCCGACCGGCTTGCTTGATCCGGTTTGCGAAGTCGTTCCGGCACGTGGTCAAGTGATGCATTTGCTTGGACAAATCCGCGAGCGAACCGCGATGGGTGATCGCGTTCTGGTGACTGCCCTGACGAAGCGTCTTGCCGAAGATCTCGCAGCCTTTCTCTCCGATAACGACGTGAAATGCCGCTGGCTGCACAGCGAGCTCAATGCGTTCGAACGCGTCGCATTGCTTCAAGATCTGCGTGAAGGGCGATGTGATGTATTGGTTGGAGTCAACCTCCTTCGCGAAGGCCTGGACCTGCCTGAAGTTTCATTAGTCGCCATCTTGGACGCGGATAAAGAGGGCTTTTTGCGGAGTGAAACGTCGCTGGTTCAAACGATTGGTCGTGCGGCTAGAAATGTGAATTCAAAGGTCATACTTTACGCTGATCGAATGACCGAATCGATGCAGAACGCAATCGAGGAGACGGCGCGACGTCGCCAGCGGCAAGAAGCTTACAATCGTAAGAACAATATCACGCCGACAACGGTCAAGCGAAATATCACTGCTGGAATTCAAGCGGCTGCGGAGGTTCGTAAAAAGGTTCGAGATATTGTTCGTCGTGATGTTGGCGGAGAGATAATCACTGAGCTGTACGTGAAATCGCTAGAAGACGAAATGTTATCGGCCGCAGAAAATTTGGAGTTTGAGCGAGCAGCAGCACTTCGTGACAAAATATTGAGATGCAAAGACAACATTGGCAAACCAATTGAGGATGCTGCCGAGTCAACGCGTTCTCACGTTGGCCGGCAACGCAAACGCAATACGAACTCTTCTTCGCGGCGAGTTCCAAAGCCGCGTGGTTGAGCGATTCGGTCTAGGTCATTGCCCGCCAATTTTCGAGTGGACTGGAACTTGCCAAATTTCAGTTTCTCCGAATCTTTTCTGAAAGTTTGCCTGATCGGCGTTGAACAATTCGTCGACATCCAGCTCGCGAAGAACATCGATTGGCTGTTGGGAAAAATCGTCGTTAGTGAGCACCCAGGCGCTACCGATTGTTGCCGAAATTTTACTGATTGGGTCAAACGGATTCAACGACCAACCGTTGCGTTTGAAGTGATAAATCACACTCGCAGAATCAGGTGTCACAGTTAAGATCGGAGAGGCGGAGCGGCTTGGATCGTGCAGCCAGTTTGCGATCTCTGCGGATTGTCGCACGATCGCATGACGTTTTGTAGTTTGGATGTGCGAATAGAGCTGCGTATGAAAGGTGATCCAACAAGCAACCCCTGCTGCGATCCAAACGGTGCGCGATTGTGCCCAGTCGGGGCAAACTCTATCCCAAAGCAAAGACAATCCGTCGATGCTTGAAATGATTAAAAACGGTAAACCGAAAAGCCAAATTCGCTCCGGCGGCCATACACCCAACACAAGGCAGCACGGAATAGCGCTCAGGCAAGCGAGCCAGACGCGTAAGCGATCCCCATTCCAAAGGCAAGCGCTAATCAGACTACTGGCAGCACCAACGATCAACAGGCTGGAAGCTAAAGTTGGAATATCCCACAGCCACCAATGCAAAACTTTCAAAACATACTGCGGCAAAGATACAAACATCTCGAAGCGATTGAGATGATTGCTCGACAGTGCGCTTCGCAGTTCAGAAATCGGATTGGTGAGCAGGACCGGTAAGTAGAGTAGCATTGCCAAGGCGATACCGATTGCCATTGCGCAATAAAGTTGTATCGCTGTTCGAAGCCACAGAGCTCGACCGACCGTTCTCGCGCAGTCGATCTGAGCCACTCGGACGCAACAGCAACTCGATAGCCCAATCCAGCAGGCAAGGATACATAGACCATAAAGCATCGTCGGCACGGTATACAGCATAAGTGCGACACTGACGGCCAACCCGAACAATCGCCAAAACGGACGTGGGCTGACCTTCACCAGTTCGATGAACAGCCAACCGCAGAGGAATAACGCCGCTGAAACTGTGTATCCACGGGCATTTGCAGCGGACTCCGTAACCGTTGGAAATGATGCGGCCAACAATGCGATACTGAACGCCATCCATCGATTGCTCTGACGACAGCAGATTGCAAAAAGCAGAACAACCCAAAGCACTTGTGCAAGCAGCGCCGGCATTCTAAGTGCAAACAAGTGGTCGCCGAAAACTCGCAGCGATAAGTTTGCCAGAACTGAATGGAAGACATGATTGTTTGGCGCGTCATAGCGTGTTACGGTTCGAAATAGCGGCTCGGAAGCGTAGTTGATGTAAGTGTGAGCTTCGTCGTATCGAATCGGATCGAAAAGAAAGGGCAGCGGATTGCCGATAGCTACCACGCACACGACGAACAGCAGCAGCCAAGTCGTTGTTGAAGTTCGCTTGACTAGCTCAATCAAGTTGTAAATTTCACCGATCAACTCCGCTCGCCGATGAGCGACGATTCTGACCGTGCGTGCAAAAAAATAGACCAGCGTACTTGCAACGATGAAGCCGCTGAGCGAAATGATTATCCAGCCGATCTGCAGCTTTTGATGGATTTGTGGCGTATAGGCGTCCGCCGTTCCGTCGCCTGAATATCGATCAAGCGGACCGCGTACGATCTCAAAAGGTAAAGATCCGATCGCAACGCCAAGCATGGTGGCGACTCCAACGGTCACAATGATGCTTAACAATATGAAGCGATCAATCGGTGCGTACACCCGGTGCTCATCGACGGCCCCGTTGATTCGTTTCATGAAGTTGCCGTTTCGCGTTGGCAATGTTCGCAGGGTGTGCTGCTACTTTGCTGTCGGCATTGAGGCCGCGGTCCAGGCCGACCAACCGCCGTCCATTGAGTGCACGTTAGCGTAGCCCATCTTTTGAAGATTGTCGCAAACCAGTGCGGAACGAAAGCCGCCGCCGCAGTAGAGAATAAGTTTGCTTTGTGGGTCTGGAAAAGTTTTTTCGATATCTCGTTCGATAATCCCTTTGCCCAAGTGGACTGCGTTGGCAGCATGGCCGGCAGCGAATTCGCTTTCTTCACGCACGTCGACCATCGCAAAAATTTCGTTGGCTTCGATGCTTCTTCGCACATCATCGACCGTGCATGTTTTGATTGTCGGCAGGACTGATTGAACGAGTTTCAAAAACTGCGGAGAGTGATTTTTCATGCCATTGCAATTCAGTGTAAGGTCATCAAGCGTTGCTTCTAACTATTCGCTGAGCTCTTTTTTTAACTGTTTGACGAAACTGGCATACTCCGGTTGCTCGCCCGATAGTTGATACGCTTTTTCAGCGGTCTCAAGGGCCAATTTGGTGTTGCCCATTCGGTGTTGTAAATGCGCTAGCGTGTCGAGTACGGTGGGCTGCGATTTTTCGCTCAACTGACTTAGAATGCTTGGGATTACATCGATTGAAAGCTGCAAAATTTCAGAGTTGAATTTCTCTGTTTGCATCGATGCTTCGTAAACTTTCCAAGCGGTGTCGTGTTTGAAGACTGGCGAGATCGCTGGGTTGGCCATCAGCTCTTTATACAACGTTACCAGCTCTGGATTGCTTGGGTCGGCAGTGAGCATCAGGTCCAAGCGAGTCGCGGTGATATCTTGGCGAACGCGTGGAGTCGTGATCAGCCGCTCATATTTGGAAACTACGGGAAGCAGCGCCTTTGCGACGACAGAAGGGTCGTTTGGATTGTCGATGCCTTGGACAATTAGATTCATCTGTTCTTGAAGATCAATAACGCGTTGCTCGTCATCAAAGACAACCGCAAATGCCTGTCGATCCCATGTCCCCTCAATTATCTGCTGAAGCGGCTCGTCCATTCCATAAGGATTACCGATCCATTCGATTTTTCCATCACGTCCGACGATAAAAGCCGACGGGATAGTCGTTTGACGAGCTGCGTCTTGATAATCCGCTTGGGTCGATTCGTCTGGGTCACTCGCCAAGCAGTAGTGTTGGGTTACATCCGAGTAGGTTTTGTCCGGCGCATTGGCGTTCTTGGCTTCCTTTTCGAGCAGCTTGGCAATTGCGGCTGGCTTGTCCGAGGTGACCGAGATAATTTGCAGACCTTTGTCGGCATACTGGTGCTGTAGTTCTGCCAAGTGCGGCATACTCATGATGCAGGGGCCACACCAAGTCGCCCAGAACTCGACGATGTAAACTTTATTTGCTTCGAATTTTTTGACAGGCTTAAACTGGTCATCACCCAGGCTCAGCCAATGTTCGATGTCCAGCGCTGGAGCTTTATCACCGATTCGGAGGCCTGGTTCGGCCTTCGCTGACGAGTTCGTAAACATCGATAGCAAAGCGAGCGACACGGCTGCAAAAAAATATTTTTTCATATTCAGTCAATTTTTAATGTGTAGAAAAGTCTGTGGTTTTAGCACCAACCAGACGATTTGTTGTCGCGGAAGACTACCGGCATCCGCAATTAATTCAGACCGTTGTCGCCTTTAAGTTGGCGTTTTGATCGTGCGTAGCAGCTTATTCATTGCTCCAGCGCCGAGAGTCGAATTTAGCAGTTTTTATCACTATATGTCGATACGGCTCAATGCTTTAAAACGTTTAGAAATAAAATCAGGGGAATTTTAGCATTCGTGGACAAACGACGAACTTTACTAGGTATCTGCTAGACGGTCCGCTCGCTAAGATCAAATCGGCGGGTGGTCAATTGAGAAGCAACAAAAAGACGCCGAAATTGCGGTCGGACCGCTACTTTGGAAAGCTGCCTGGGTTGTAAAGGCCGATGGTCCAACTGGGTTTGAGTTGGTTGGCCAGAATCTTACGAGAAAGCTAAAAGTATGGCTAATTTCGCTTGGAAGACAGGCAACCGCTTCGACTCTCGCTTCTGGTTGCTGGCGGGATCGTTCTTTTTGTTTTTTGCAGCTCAAAATGCGGTCGCCCAATCGCAGCCGATTTCGCCTCGTGAGCTGGCTTTTTTCGAGTCGAAAGTTCGACCGATTTTAGTCGAAAATTGCTACGCTTGCCATTCGGTCGAAGCGGATGCCGCTGAGGGCGGTTTGAGATTGGATTCTGCGGTCGCAATGCGAAGCGGAGGGAAATCTGGGCCGGTCATCGTGCGTGGAAATCCAGAACGAAGCCTGTTGATGCTTTCAGTTCGTCATCAGAAGCCAGCCATAGCCATGCCGCCAGAGGACGTTGCTGATCGGCTTAGTGATGACGAGATCGGCAGTCTGGAAAAGTGGATTCGGATGGGTGCACCGGATCCACGTGAGCAATCTGCTGATGACGCGCTGTCGTCGCCGAGCAAAAATTACGCCTCGCTAGAGACGTGGTGGGCCTATCAGCCATTAAAAATCGTTCCTCTGCCAAACGTCGATCGTGATTGGGCGAAAAATCCGATTGATCGTTGGGTGAGGAAGGCTCAGCAAGTTACGGGAACCGAACCAGCGGGCGACGCCGATCCGCGAACGTTGTTGCGTCGGGTTTACTACGACGTAACAGGCTTGCCGCCGACTCCAGAGCAATCGGCATCTTTTTTGAAGGCAGTCAATGCGAGTGGATTCGATGCAGCGTACGAGCAACTCGTCGACGAATTATTAGCGAGTGATCAGTTCGGTTTGCATTGGGGCCGTCACTGGCTTGATGTTGCTCGATATTCTGAGTCGTCGGGCCGCGAGTTTAACAGCAAGTACCCGCATGCATGGCGTTATCGCAATTGGGTCATTGAAGCCATGAACTCGGACCTGCCTTACGATCAGTTCTTGATCGAACAAATCGCAGGCGATCTTTTAACGGCGTCCGAGCCAGCGAAAGCTGCTGCCAATACTATTGCGACGGGCTTCTTGGCCATCGGATCAAAGTCGCTGAACGAAATGAATCCGCGCCAATTCGCGGTCGACCAAGCGGACGAGCAAATCGATGCGGTTTTTCAAGCAACGATGGGTCTGACAATGGCTTGTGCTCGTTGCCATGATCACAAATTCGATCCAATTTCCCAACGAGATTATACCGCCGTAGCAGGCATTTTTCTTTCTACTAAAACCTTCTATGGAACGATCAGCCGAAATCAGAACACGCGGAACGTTTCAAGCCTGATACCTCTTCCCCAAGATTCTGGCGAAGCAGTCATTTTACGAAACATTACACCAGACCAGTATGCGACACGACGGGAGAAGCTAGCCAAGCAACAGATTGAATTGCAGGACTTGCAGCGCCAGGCTTTGATGAGTCGAAAGGCGGGCGATGATAAGTTGCAGAACCTCGTCCGTGATCTGAATCGACTTCGAAGCGAAACTATGCGTTTGGAAACCGAGCTTGCAGAGTACGAAGCCGACGGTCGTGTGGTCCCCTTGGCGATGGGCGTCGAAGATCTGCCGGCGCGCTCGAATCAAGGTCGTTTGGTCGCGGCGGTTCGCGAACGTGCCGGTCGTGAGCTATTTGATTCTGTAACTGACAGTCCGTTTTTTGCTCGTGGTGAGATTTCATTGGCCGGTGATAAAGTGCCGCGCAGCGTTCCAGACCTATTTGGTAACGCGAGCCAATTCGAAATTCCGCGTTCCGGCAGCGGTCGACTACAACTTGCGAAGTGGATTGTTGATCCAAGCAATCCGATGACGGCTCGTGTGGCTGTCAATCGGATTTGGGGTTGGCTGCTAGGCGATGCATTGGTTGATTCGGTCGATAATTTTGGGACCAGTGGCTTGCAGCCCAGCCATCCTGAATTGCTCGACTATCTAGCCGACGATTTCATCAAATCCGGCTGGCAGCAGAAAGCACTCATCAAAAAAATATTGCTCAGCCACACATATCGACTCGCCTACGCGGACATAACAGTTTCGAACGCGGTAGACCCGAGCAATACTACTTTCTGGCGAGCTAATCTAAAACGTTTACCTGCCGAAGCAATTCGTGATTCGATGCTTCTGGCGGCAGGATCACTCGATGCTTCGATCCAATTGGGCAGTGAGCTTGCGCGTTCGGGCGAAGGGCCTGTCCGCCCACAGGCGGCGACCCAGTTTCGCGAAAATGTCATGAATAAACGTGGTGCGGCCGCCAATCCAATCGCGATGTTGTCTCGTTCATTCCTGGGCCGCGAAGAGAATTATCGATCAATCTTTTTGGCGAATCCCCGCGACGAGCGGCCTGAAATTTTTGAGCTCTTTGACGGCGCCGATGGCACGGTTGTTCAAGGCAAGCGTGATGTTACCAATGTGCCTAGCCAATCGTTGTTTATGCTTAACAGCCCCGAAGTGCATGCTTACTCGCTGCGCGTTGCGGAGAATGCGATCAAGGCTGCCGGTGGTCCGAGCAAACAATCCAAAATCGTCGACGAGATTTTCGCTCGTGTGCTTTGTCGACCTGCATCATCGGAGGACTTCAAGCGAGCCACAGTAATGCTTGAGGAGCTTCGTGGCGATCCGACTCAAGGGTATGCCAGCCTTGCGAAAGCTTTGTTTGCAACATCCGAATTTCGTTATCTAGATTAATATTGCTTAACGCTCGTCGTACGTGCTCGCAGCAACGGTTCTCATCGGGTCCACAATTCCTGAAAGCTATTCTTATGAAAACTCACCTCTGCTCCAATCGACAGTACTTGCACACGCGTCGCGACGTACTGCAAACCGCAAGTTGCGGTTTTGGCTACCTTGCGTTTTCAGCGATGGCGGCCAGCAAAAGTGCTTTGGCAAAAGAGTCTTTATCAGATCTTCGATCGACCGTGCAATCGACTCCGACTTTTGGCACTGCCAAACGAGTCATTTTTCTTTGTATGCGCGGCGGGCCGTCTCACGTTGACATGTTCGACTATAAGCCGGAGTTAGCCAAGCAGGATGGCAAGCCGGGCCCGCGGAATAGCAAATGGATGAAGTCACCATGGAAATTTTCCCAGCATGGCGAAAGTGGTTTATGGTTCTCGGAATTGCTTCCGGGTGTCGCAAAACATGCTGACAAGTTGGCGATGATACATTCGATGCAGACGGACGTTCCAGCGCATCCACAAGCGCTGATTCGATTGCACACGGGCACCAGTCAGTTCGTTCGCCCTAGTCTGGGCGCATGGACTTTATACGGATTGGGTGTCGAAAACGAAAATCTGCCGGGCTTTATCAGCATCGCACCGCAACAAGGAGCTCAAAACTATGGCAGCGCATTCTTACCAGCGGCCTACCAGGGCATGCAACTTGGTAACGATCGGCAACCGATCGAGAACTCTCGTGTTCCAAATCTCGAACCGCTAGTTGGGAAAAAGCGACAGCAAATAGAGTTGGACTTTGTACAGCAAATGAATCGAAAACAGTTGGTAGCCGCTGGAAATCCGACGGAAATCGATGGTGTGATCCAGTCCTATGAGACTGCGTTTCGAATGCAGAGTGAGATGCCAGAAATCCTAGACATCGCCGACGAACCAGCTCATATTCGGGAATTGTACGGTCTGAATAATCCTTCGACCGCGAACTTCGGCTCCAAATGCTTGCTGGCTCGAAGGCTTGCCGAATCGGGTGTCCGGTTTACTGAGATTACCTATGGAAATTGGGACCATCACAACAACATCGACGAAAGCTTGCCAAAGAACTGTGGCGAGATTGATAAAGGTATCGATGGCTTGCTGACGGACCTGGCCGCACGCGGAATGCTCGACGAAACGTTGGTCGTCTGGACTGGCGAATTTGGACGCACGCCCTACGCCCAGCAGAGCAACGGACGTGACCACAACAATAAAGCGTTCACCTTATGGATGGCTGGCGGTGGCGTCCGCGGTGGACTTGCGTATGGCCGTTCAGGTGATTTCGGCCATGAAGCGTCTGAGAACCCGGTTCAGATTCATGACCTGCACGCAACGATGTTGGCCTTGTTAGGGCTCGATCACGAGAAGCTGACCTTCCCGTACGCCGGCCGAGACTTCCGGTTGACCGATACTTCGGGCCGAGTTGTTACTGACCTCTTCAAAAGCTAACAGGTCGTTAGGGAGTTCTTGCGAACACTTTCGCGAAAGTCATCTGGCCTTTTGTTTGTCGCGGAATCTAAACATTGGCGGGACTCTTTGCGAGCTCCGCTACTGGAGCGTTTGACCGACTGAAGGTTGACGTCGCGGCGATTTTGCATTTGACATTACGCGACGGCTTGCAAATACTTAGAAGTAGGTTTTCTCCAAGTGCTTGTGACGAGTTGGTCCCGGCGATGTT
>JBGSKY010000310.1:0-17975 GCA_041740995.1 Pirellulaceae bacterium | reverse complement strand
AAATATTAGGACTGCCAAAGGCAGTTTGGCGACCGTGTGAATCCAAGCGACTGCAACGATCGCATATCTTTGGTTTTGGGCAGTGGCTACGGGGCTGATCGATCCCCAGAAATTTACGTTTCCGCCATCGCTGAATGCACCGGCAAGAGCGTAGGTTGGCACGAACAGAAATGCACCTGACAATCCGAGTAAAACATGACCAATTCGACCGCCCATCATCAAGCAAGATAAGCTGACGAGCGCTCCGCAAATCACCGCCAATGATGCAGAGATGCTTCCCACCAGGAACGTAGTCAGAATCGCGTCAAGGAGCGAACTTTGTAGTTGCATGTCGCTAGCGTAATTGGCAGGAATGGGCGACGAGGTTATCTTGGATGCATTGAAAAGCGTCGAAATAACAAAGCTTATCGGTGAAACTGCGGAATTAGAGCTCATTGTAGCCGTCCGATGAGGCGTTCATCGCACGATACTATTCCGACTAATTTTCGCGTTCAATTTACATCCAGCAACTATAAATCGGAGTCCTCTCGAAATGTCGCGACCTGTTACATTATTTACTGGCCAATGGGCTGACCTTGGAATTCAAGAGATGGTTGGACTGGTCAGCGAGTTTGGCTATGACGGAATTGAATTGGCCTGTTGGGGCGATCATTTCGACGTACAAAAAGCGCTCAAAGATGCCAGCTATTGTCAGAAGCATCGCGAACTGCTAGACACCAATGGCCTGCAATGCCACGCAATCAGTGCTCACTTGGTCGGTCAAGCCGTTCTGGATACGATTGATTCGCGACACAAGGCAATTTTACCACCGCATGTTTGGGGTGATGGCGATCCGAAAAAAGTGAATCAGCGAGCTTGTGAAGAGCTGAAAGATACCGCCCGCGCGGCCAAAAAATTTGGCGTAGAAGTGGTCAATGGGTTTACTGGTTCAAGCATTTGGCACTTAAATTATTCATTCCCTCCTGTGCCACAAAAAATGATTGACGATGGATACGCTTTGCTTGCCGATCGATTCAATCCGATTCTAGATGTGTTTGCTGAATGCGGTGTTCGTTTCGCATTAGAGGTTCATCCGACTGAAATTGCGTTTGATATTTATTCGGCCCAAAAGGCTCTTGAAGCGCTAGATCATCGACCTGAGTTTGGATTCAATTTTGATCCAAGCCATTTGATTTGGCAGGGTATCGATCCGGTTGAATTCATTCGGATGTTTCCTGACCGAATTTATCACGTGCATATCAAAGACGCTGCCACGACGTTAAACGGTCGAACGGGAATCTTGAGCAGTCATCTCAATTTTGGTGATCCACGTCGCGGCTGGGACTTCCGTTCGCCGGGCCGCGGCAACGTCAACTTCGAAGAGATCATCCGTGCCTTGAATGCAATTGATTACCAAGGTCCACTGAGTGTCGAGTGGGAAGATAGCGGCATGGAGCGAAAGTTCGGTGCCGCCGAAGCTGCCGCATTCGTCAAGCGAATGGATTTCGCCCCCAGCGGCCGCGCCTTCGACTCCGCCTTCGAAAAAGAATAATCGTCGATTGCAAAGCTAGAGATCTGCTCCCAGTTTTCAAAGAGTCGCCAGTCCCGACGGCTAGACAGGCAAACCGCTATTTTCGGGGGGTAGCTTTGCGTTTGAAAATTTAGATCCTGAGAAGCACTCGCTGGAATCATCGGCGATCTGCGATTTTGAGAACGCCGCATGGGCTAGCGTGTTTAAAATCCGTCATCGCTAAAAATTTACTGCTTTGATCGCGATTTACGACGAGACCAGCTTGCGGCGTTGGCATGTGACGAAAACGGGCTATTGGGCCGACACGATTCGCAGCAGCAAGCTCGATCGACCTAAGTTGGCATTACGAGCTGGGAGCGTCAAAGGAGATCGGTAGCCGCAGAGGTTTGCCGATCCCGGTACCGGTGATGCATCCAAGGCATAACGCCAATTTAGAAACGCCGGATCTGCATAACAGCAAGGCCGTCGAGCTGTGCTACAACGTGATCGGCGAGCGGAACGTGACTGATGAAGAACGCGCGATCGCGTTGTGTTGGCTGATGCATCTGATCGGCGACGTTCACCAACCCTGCCACAGCGGTTCGCTCTACATGGCTGGCGTATTCGATTCGAAAGAAGGCGATCGCGGGGCCAACTCGATCGAAATCGGCAACCGACCGCTGCATTCGATTTGGGACGGGTTGCTTGGTGGTCGATACGAAAAGGGCGACGTCAATCGTCGCATCGCTGAAATCAACGAAGATGAATCGATAACGAAGATTCTCGAAAAGACGGGACCATATCGCCAATCCGTTGTCTTAGCCGAGGGGGCAAAGATTGCCGAGACTCGCGTTTACACTGGCGACGTTCTGACGGCACTGCGAGCAGTTGGCCGCGATGGCAAATTGCCACCGATCAAGCTGTCGGAAGAGTATCTAAAAGATGCTGGCTACGTCGCTCAGGTAAGGGTCGCTCAAGCGGCAAAACGACTTGCGGAGTTGCTCAACCGGCAGCTATCACTCAAGTCTAAAAAATAGAGCGTTTGGAGCATTACTTTGTCGCGATGGTCCGTTCGCGTGTTGTTGGTAATAGCTAAATGCGATGAATAACCGAATTTTTTCGAGCAAACATAAGAATGCCTCCTGCCATGCTGAGCAGAACAAGGCTGCATGGTTCCGGCACGACGGAAATAGTGTTCACAACAACAAGATTACCCGGCGTAATCCCCTGTGAGGGATCTATAAGAGGCAGGGATGGTATCACGCTTCCCGCCCGGACGGTCTGAAAACTGTTAATCAAGTCAACAACTGCCATTCCATCGCCGAGCACTCTGCCAAAAACTGTAAATTCCCCGAACTGGGGCAAATCTAGATATGGGTTGTCAACGACGTTGAAATACCATTGCGCCGTCCCGCTACCAGATGCCGACGCAAACTTTGCAACGCCAAGCGTGCCACGCAAATTACTGATGCCCGGTTCATCAGCAATCGTGTCGAATTCTGAAATTGGATCCAAGTCAGTCCGGTATCCTCCTCCCTGAATCACGAAGTTTGCTTCGCTACGGTGAATAATCGTCTGGTCGTACAAATTTCCGTTCACGTAGCGCATGAAGTTATTCACTGATATAGGTTTTTTAACATCGAAAAGCTCGACGTTGAACGAGCCGACATTCGTTGAAAACTCTACGATAATAGCGGCTTTTACGGTCGAAACCTTTAGAGCGAAAACAGCGACGAAGCCCAGGAAAATGACAAACTGTTTGACGCGAGCAAAGGGTTTTTTCATAAATCAATCGAGTGATGCGGGACAACGATGCGAAAATTTTGATGATAATCGGAAACGGGGACTTGGACACTCAAAATTAAGGAATTACGAACGATTTCGCGCCAGCGGGAACGTTGATTAGATGGAACGGTACCTCTAGTCGCTTTTTTGGAATCGGCAGGATTTAGAATGCGGCTACAGGTTTACTTCCAACGCCAATTGTACGCGACCGTTTCACTCGCCCACGAGGGAGCAACGCTTGTGCTTCGGCACGTCACGCCTGTTGATGCAGTTTCAGCTCCGGACATGGAAATGATCTATGCATTCGAATTGCGAATCGGGGGTTTCTAGAAATGGCAATCGCTTGACCGCCCCCGAGTAATATTTGTCCTTCTAGCGATCCACACCGCGAGCTTCCTTGGACTGCAACAAAGTTTCCGTTCTTGTCTCGATACCCAACTGCGTAGTTCGGAACTCTGCACCCTTCGCAACAATGCTTGGCTCGTTCCAAAATGCTGGCCCTGATAGATGACCAATTCTTTGCATATCGCTTTCGGTTCTCGGGAGTAATTGGCATTTTAGAAATCCAATGCAAAGCAATTCTAGTAACGGTCCGTTTAGCTTCCGGTTCGACGTCGGTTTTGCAATTCTCGAAAATTGACTCGCTCTTTGGCAGGCGCGGTAACCGTTGTTGAAAAGAGCTGACAGCCTTGCATCGAAGCGCAGTCTGCTGAACCGACTAGGCAATCGAACCAATGGTTATCCGGCAGGTCAGGGCGTTTTTTCATTCAACCACAGCGAGGCTGATCGCATTGCTTACTATCGTGAAGTAAAACAATTAGCCTGACAAAAAACGCTTTGACCAAACGTGTCACGGTGGCTGCCCAGAATCGAGAATCACAATCGATTCCTTCTGATTTGGAGCAGCAATCTTGAACACCGAAAAATTGCAACCCGCCGCCAGACTGCTATTCGCTCATCAAGCATGGCTGCGAATGAAACGACTTGAGAGAGCGATTCTGCGCGAGGTTTCCGACGTCACGAAATTGTCGTATTCCACCTGTGGCGATCTACTGGATGAGGCCCAATCGCCGCAGCAACTCATCGACGATGCGGAGAGGTTGCGGGGCGGTAATTTGCGAAAATATGGCAAGACTTCGTTTGATCCCAAACAACACGAGATCGTTCTCGACAGAGATTGCTGCTACTGGACCAACGTCGAAGAGTTTACCAAACAGCACGCATCCAAGCGCAAAGCCAAGAACCAGCGCAAGTCGGAACTAAAACCGCAACAAGAATAGAATGCGGCTACAGATCTTTTGAAATCTGGACGCCAAGGCTTGCCAATCCCTCCTTCCAAAGCAAATCTGAGCATCGTTTCAATCGTTTGTGCATTTGACGTTTCTCGAATTTGTTCCGTTCGCAAGCAGCGCCGTCTAGGTAGTCGGTACTAGGATGAGGTTGACGTGACTTGAGCCAGTTCGTTCCACCGAAAGTCGTTCAATCAAAAAAGAAATGGACAGCGAGAAAGAGGAGCTAGATTTTGACGCTCCCGACACACAAATTACCGCCAGTGCGGATGCTCGAACCGTTCAGACGATCATGCGGCATTCCGACATTAAGCTAACGCGCCCGCGATACGGGCATTTGTTTCTCGGTCCGGAATCGGATGCTGTTTCCAAGATTCGATCCGCGTTCGCTTCGCCCAGCCAGGAGTTGCACACGGGCACAGACGGAAAAAGTGTAAAGCAGTCAGAACGCGGCCCAGTGCTTATTGTGACGAAAATGCGACTGGGCAGACTTGCCAATCGCAGGTTTTTAGACAGGATACCAAAGAAAAACTAGCAGATTTGCGAATAGGACCGGCCGGATTCGAACCAGCAACCAAGGGATTATGAGTCCCCTGCTCTAACCGTTGAGCTACGGTCCCGTAGAATTGCTATTCTAGTGCATTAAGCTAATTGCTCAATGCTCCAATTGGCGAGCAAAGAGAACTGCAAAGCGGAAAATGGGCCGCTCGAAATACCTCGTGTGAATCATTAAAATCGTCGATACGCCAACTCAAATAGTGATAATTCCCCAGTCAACAGCTAGTGATGAGGCAGGCTTGCAAGATGCCAAATTGCGATACTTTCCCGATCGAAGTCACCTGATTTTAGGTGACTTGAAGGAGTTGTTCGAGTATCGCGAATTGCTGCTGATGTTCTTTCTCCGCGATTTGAAAATCCGATATCGCCAAGTCTTCGTCGGTGTACTGTGGGTCTTGCTGCAACCGACTTTGGGAATGATCATCTTCTTGTCGATTTTTTGGCTAGTCGACGCGAAGCCTACTTCCGAAGAGACGCGTTACGCTTCGACGGCATCGATTGTCTATGTCGGGATGTTGGTTTGGCAATTTGTGGCTGCGGCGATGCGTGATGCGACCGGATCGTTGGTGAATTACCGGCATGTGATCACCAAAATTGCTTTCCCGCGATTACTCTTGCCGCTCGCTTCAGTTGCTTGCGCCGCTTTCGATTTGCTGGTCGGTGCAACGTTGCTACCAATTGTAATTTACGTCAGCGGTGATCAACTAAATTGGCAATGGGTGTGGATCGCACCGCTGGTCCTCGCTGGGCTTGCGGTCTTTGTCGTCGGCACGGTCGCTTGGCTTTCGAGTTTGAATGCGTTTTATCGCGACGTTGGTTACGCACTCCCCTTCGCATTGCAAATCGGGATGTTTCTCTCGCCGGTTGTGTACGACAGTTCTAAAGTGCTAGGCAGTTCGCAAATTCCAGCCGCCGTTCAATTGATCTATCAAGCTAATCCGATTGCTAACGCGATTGCTTGGTCGCGGACGGTGATTCTTGGTGGGCCAGTCCCGAGCATCGTTGCGACGCTGATCGCTGTTGGGATCAGTGTCGTGATTTTGGCAACCGGTTTGTGGTGGTTCCGTCGACAAAATGAGCGATTGGCCGATCGGATTTAGTCCAGCCGCACACGTCCCAAGATCGAATCGCGTGGAATGCCTTGTCGATAAGTTTGGCGGCTGTCCAACGACCCGGCCACGTGGTCTCCAAGCACCTGATAGCCTTCGGTCGCGTCAAGTGTGTAGTCCAACTCGCCCAGCGGTCCGCGATAATGAACGTCGCGAAAAACTTCAATAGATCCGCTGATGGCCGTTTCAGATTTAATTTGCACAGCCAGCGGTGCTAACCAACTCAAGTGCAAGTCGTCTTGTTCATGGGTGATGAAGCCCAATGCAGTTTTTGAAAGCGAACCTTCGTGTTCAACTTCATCAGCGTACAAGCAATATGGATCGGGCTGAGTATTGGAGCGTCGTAGGTTGTCGTCAGCTATCCTTGTCGCATAAACCTCATTCGGCATTCCGACCCTAAGAAAGCCATCGACGATTCCAATAATCAATTCATGCTCGCGGTTTTGGCTGGCTTCATGAAGCCACGCTGAGTCGGCGGCGGTTTTGACGGATCTTGGATTAGTATCGAGAGTTTCGGATGCCGTCGCAGATTGTCCAATTTCAAATAAGCGACTGCCGTTTACAGTTTGATTGGCGTAATCAACTGAAATCTCAAAAGTTATCCCGTGATACCACAGTCGACTGTTGACGATTAACTTCGGACTTGCAGATGAAAAACGCAAGCGGACACCAAAATCAGACACGGCCGCGAACCGACGCGACTCGGACAGATCCCATGGCGATTCGTCGGTTAGGGATGACGCATGGCGAATAAAATCAGCACCAGAACGCGGGTATAGACTGCTGGGATGATAAGCCAGCCAGTTCTGAGAATCGTTTTCGCAGACCAGGCGGGTTTTGCTAATGGGGACTGCCCGACGTCGAAATTGCGAGAGGCTGGTGTATTGCCGTTTGCCATCAAGAAAAAGATCGCCATCGAAAATTTGTACGACTTGGCCTGGACCGGATGCGACGCGTTTGACTTGCAAGCGTTGATCGGTTGAAGGATAGCGAAAAACGACTAGATCGCCGACTTGCAGTGGATGCCGAGAATCTGTTTTTTCGTATTCGATTTGTTGTCCGTGTTCGCTTTGCCGTAATCGGACTGGCCAATGGCATTGTGGGCAGTTTGGCTTTAAATCGGATGTAACTGTCGGAGAAAAGTATGCATCGTGGCCGCAGTTTGGACAATGAAAATAGGTTCGATCGCCAGCAAGTGTTGGCTCCATCGAATTTCCAGTGACCTGTCCGATGTTAAGTGGACTTGGCTTGCATCCAGGAACCGAAAGGCCCGCTAGGATTAAAAAAATGATTCCCAACGAGCTAGAATTTGCATCCCAGGCGTTTCCGCCCTTATTGCCAAGTGATGACATCGCTAAAATCAGATTCGCCAAGCGTCTCGCACCTTCCCATCTATCTGGTAGTTTATCACCGCATGACGGGGCGCATGGTTACCGAATATTAAAAAACTATTCGAAAAGGAGCCTGACGTTTTGAGAAACGGCGAGGTGTAGCCCCTTTTTGATTGATTAAACGTCTAACAATCCTAATCACTGCTAGAGAGTTTCCACGGATGAATCGAGATAATTGGGACGTCGAAGACAGCGGCGATTCGCTGGAGTCACCCAAACAATTAAACTTTATCGAGCACGAAATCGAAAAGGATCAGGCTACCAGCCGATTCGCAGGACGCCCATTTGCGACCCGATTCCCTCCCGAACCGAATGGTTATTTGCACATCGGGCACGCAAAAAGTATCTGCTTGAATTTTGGTTTGGCCAAGCGATACAACGGAACCTGCAATCTGCGATTCGATGACACCAATCCGACCAAGGAGAGTGACGAATACGTTCAGTCGATAATGCAGGATGTCCGTTGGTTGGGTTTTGAATGGGATAATTTGCATTACGCGTCTGACTACTTCGATCAACTTTATGCTTGGGCGGTTCAACTAATAAAGTCGAAGAAGGCTTATGTTTGCGATCTGAACGGTGAAGTCATTCGAACCATGCGTGGTACGCTGACCGAGCCCGGGAAAAATAGTCCGTTTCGCGATCGCAGCGTTGATGAGAATCTAGATCTGTTCGCTCGGATGCGGGCCGGCGAGTTTCCTGACGGAGCGAGGACGTTGCGTGCAAAAATCGACATGGCACACAGCAATCTGAATCTTCGCGATCCAGTTATGTATCGTATTATGCACGCCCACCATCATCGCACTGGCGACAAATGGTGCATCTATCCGATGTATGATTGGGCCCATGGCGAAAGCGATAGTATTGAGAAAATAACTCACTCAATATGTACTCTTGAGTTCGAAAATCATCGACCGCTGTACGATTGGTTTTGTGAATCGTTAGGCATCTATCATCCGCGCCAGATTGAATTTGCGCGATTGAATTTGACCTACACCGTGATGAGCAAGCGAAAACTGCTGCACCTGGTTGAGAAGAACTTGGTTTCTGGTTGGGATGATCCGCGGATGCCTACGATCAGCGGAATGCGCCGACGTGGATACACTCCTGAAAGCTTACGGAGCTTTTGCGAACAAGTCGGAATCGCGAAATTTAATAGCACAATCGATGTAATCGTGCTTGAAAATGCCATACGAGAACACCTCAATGAAGTGGCACCTCGTTACATGGCGGTGCTCGATCCAATCAAGGTCGTGCTGACAAATTATCCAAGTGACAGTTCCGAAGAGATTGAAGCAGTCAATCATCCCGATCATCCAGAGGGAGGTAAACGCATGCTGCCCTTTGGCCGAGAATTGTACATTGAACGGGATGATTTTATGGAAGACCCGCCGTCGAAATTTTTCCGGTTGCGTGTCGGAGGCGAGGTTCGATTGCGATACGCTTACATTATTAAGTGTGAGAGCATCGAGAAAGATGCGGCTGGCAATCTTGTCCAGCTCAATTGCACCTACGATATCGAGACGAAGTCTGGGACGCCGACGTCAAGCACTCGCAAAGTGAAAGGCACAATTCATTGGGTCTCGGCCGATAAATCGGTTCGAGTTCCGGTCCGGTTGTACGATCGATTATTCTTGAATGAAGATCCTGAAGATGTGCCCGATGGTCAAACGTTTTTGGACAATATGAATCCCGATAGCGTCAAAATTGTGCAAGCAGCGGTCGAACCTGAACTCTCCAAACTCGCTCCGGGAACGCGTGTCCAATTCGAGCGCAATGGTTATTTTGTAGTGGATACCGTCGACTCAAAACCCAACGCACCTCAATTCAATCGGATCGTTACGCTGCGAGATACTTGGGCGAAGATTGTAAAGAAAACGAATTGAAGTCGCTGATCTCTCGCTCAGGATTTCTAACGCATTTCAAAACGTGATGATTTGCTCAAGAAGCTTATCATTCAATCGCTCGTTGAATCGAAGTCGACAGCAGGTTGGAATTTCAGATTGCAGAAACTTTGCAGCGAGCTGATCAAACAACTCGATATTCGTACTTCGGATTCGTTCATCGATTTGCGAGTGGGCTTCGGTTGACTGCGATTTCGCATCATTAAAGACGATCGCGGAAATTGCCAGTCGATGTTGAATCAGGGTCGCACACACTAACATCGCTTGATTCAAAGCGCCAAGTCGATTCTCGACTACGACAACGACTGGCAGTTGGGCGTGTTTCGCAAAATCCAAGTTCGTTCGCTGGCGAGTCATCGGCGAGTAAAGTCCTCCCGCTGATTCGACAACTACGTAGTCAGTGCGCGCCAACCAACCATCGAGCTTCGCGTCAATAATCGAATCGTCAATGACAACGCCCACCGCTTCGGCTGCCAAGATAGGAACGATCGGTTCGACAAACTGAAATGGACATACATCGCTACTCAAAGTTGCCTTTGGTAAGTGCTTTGTAAGTTGCATGATATCATCCGATTGGCCATCGCAACCCGATGCAACTGGCTTGTAGGCACCGACGCGAACTTGGCGCCGCGCAAGATACGCGACCAACTGACTGGCGACAAATGTCTTACCCACGTCGGTGTCATTGCCAACGACGATGCAGCCTTTCGTATTGAGCTTCATAAGAGTTCACGCATTTCCAAGAAGGCCGTAGCCGAGTCGAGGACAAGCGAGTCTGTCGGCAGAAGAGCGAGTAAATCCAAACTTAACAATGCTCGACAATCGATCGCTCTGGGACTTTCTATCCATCTTGATTTCCAAGCAAGATAGCCGACAAGTTGGCCAGCCGAAATGCCCTCCTGACGCAAACTCGCCAATCGAGTGTCGCCATGTCGTTTCGCGAGTCGTCGGCCATCCAGACCAACTACGAGTGGCACATGGGTGTATTGAGGCCGGTTCCAATTGAGTGCATCGTAAATCGCGTTCTGACGGAATGTGCTGTAAATCAGATCTGCCCCTCGGACGATTTGGTTGACCGATGAATCATGATCGTCAATCACGACAGCAAGCTGATAAGCGGGGGCGTCATCCATTCGCCAAACAACGAAATCGCCCAGTTTCTCCACAGGATTAATCGAATGCGGGCCAAAGAATCGGTCCGCCCAGGCGGCGGCCTCGCAATCCCAACGAAAACGCAAGCAGTACGGCTCATTGCGAGATCGCAAGGGCGCACAATCGCGACTCCCTAGATGACGACAAGTGCCCGGATAGACCTGACCGTCGAAGGTTGACTCGTGAGGTGCCGCGGCCGCTTGCATCGCAACTTCTGATCGCGTACAAGTGCATGGGTAGACCAATTCGCGACGAAGCAATTCGTCAATGATTTCACGGTATCGTAAGTGCCGTTCAGATTGAAGCAATGGCACACTGGAATTGGCAAACTCGTTTGGGGAGGCGTCCCAATCGAGCCCCAGCCAAGCAAGATCTTCGTAAGCTTGTGCTATCGCCCACGCCTTTGTGCGAGGCGTTTCTAAGTCTTCGATTCGTAATATTAATCGGTTGTTAGCTTGTTGGCGACAGAGTAGCCAGGCAATCAGAAACGTCCGCGCGTTGCCAATATGTTGAGCGCCAGTTGGTGAGGGCGCAAGTCTTCCGATCGTTGTAGAAGTATTTGCGAGTCGCTCAAAATTCGTCATGTCGTCGTTCAAAGTCGCCGTCTGTCGGTACGTTTTAAGTCTGAAAAAGTAAGTGTAATTTGGCCATCTATCAAGCAGCTTTCGTTGCGTCGCCGTTTCGCGATCACTTGTTCTAAAAACTTACGATCGCCGGTCGATTGATTTGCTTGCAAAAGATTTGATTAGTAAAGCTTTGGCGCCTATGCCAGTTAAACGCATTCAAGCTTCCGATTGCACAATAGCGTCGGCGTTCAAGCTGTGATTCTAAAGCGTCTCTCGCCGATGAGTGGAGAGGACTGAAGTACTCTCGTTGAAATAGGCGATAGTGCTAGCAAAATTACGCGAATCATGCCATAGCTGGCGTGCGATAGGGAAGTCGCAAATGAGCGTCGAACAATCTGGAACTACGTTTTATCCTTCGAAAAAAGTTCGTGCTCAGCGAGTGCGACAGCGGATTTTCGCAGGACTCTTGGCCGCTGCGGTGTTTTCGGGTTGCCGCGCGCCGATCCAGAGGTTTGAGGCGTGGCGTGACAGCAAGGATCAATCGTACTTCCAAAATTTCGCGACCCAGATTGAATATCCAGACGTGAAGACCTGCCCGACGCCAGGGCTCAATGGAACGCAACTGCCGCTGTCGGTCGAAAACCCAGCCGACCTGCCGACTTGGGATTTGACGCTTCAGGAAGCGCTCACGTCGTGTTTGCAGAGCAGTCAGATTTTCCGCGACCTAGGTGGCTCGATTGTGCAGCAGACCGTCGGCTTGGCGACTGTTTATGATCCATCGCTGACCGATACCAATCCGCTAACAGGAACTGAGGCGGCCCTTTCAGCTTTCGATGCGCAAGTGTCAACGCAATTGTTTTGGCAGAAGAACAATCGCCCTAACGCGCAGGTGTTCGGCAATCTGTTTCCTCAAAACTTTGAGCAGACAACTGGCAACTACATATCGGAATTGCGAAAAACAGCCGCCAATGGAGCTACGTACAGCTTGCGTAGCAACGTGCTGTATGACAACAACAACAACGGTTCGCGAAGATTCCAAAGCATTTTCACTGGCTTTCTTGAAGCCGAGTGGCGCCAACCTTTGATGCAGGGTTCTGGGACAACGTACAACCGCATCGCTGGTCCGAATGCTCAGGTCGGGCAATACCAAGGTGTTGTGATCGCCCGTATTAATACCGACGTGTCGCTGGCCGATTTTGAACGCGGCGTAATTAATTTGATCTCGGATCTGGAAACAGCTTACTGGGAACTGTTTTATGCTTATCGCAATTTGGACGCTCAGGTCATCGGACGCGAAAGCGCGTTGCGAACTTGGCAGCGAATCAACGAGTTGCAAAAAGTCGGCGCCCGCGGCGGTGAAGCAGATGCGGAGTCGCAAGCTCGATCGCAATACTACCTGTTCGAAACTCAAGTAACGCAAACACTGACGGGTGCCCAGGGCTTGTATGCCACCGAGCAACGGTTGCGTTATATGATGGGCTTACCGCCGACGGATGGTCGTCTGATTAAGCCGATCGATAAGCCGATTCTGGCGCAAGTGGAATTCGATTGGTACTCCGCTGTCGGTGATGCAATGGTTCATCGTGTGGAAGTACGTCGTCAGAAATGGTTGATCAAACGCCGTGAGTTAGAATTGCTCGCCTCGCGATTGAATCGACGTGCAAGATTGGATGCAGTGACAGCTTATCGTTGGCGCGGTTTGGGTGACCATCTAATCGGCGGTCGAAATCCAAACGACGAATTTGAGAGCTTGGCTCAAAACATCACCGAAGGAAACTTCCAAGAGTGGCAAGCAGGGTTCGAGTGGCAATACAACATCGGACTGCGCCGAGCTAGCGCGGCCCAGCAAAACGCACAGCTCAACTTGGCTCGCGAAAACAGTGCGCTTAACGAACTTGAATTGCGGATCATTCACGATTTGACCAACGCTTCGCGTGAGATCACGGCTTCATATTTGCAAGTTCAAAACAATTACAATCGCGTCGCGGCGGATCAACGACAAGTTGAAGTCTTAAGAAGCCGATTTGAAGGCGGATTGGATAACATCAACTTCTTGTTGCAAGCCCAGCAGCGACTGTCGACCAGTACAGCGGCTTACTACCGTTCGCTGACCGACTACACATTGTCGATCCGAGACTTCCACACGCAAAAAGGCTCTTTGCTAGCCTATAACGACGTCCAATTGAGCGAAGCTGGGTTCTCGCCGGGAGCGTATCGAGACGCTTACGAGCGTGGTCGACATTTTACGCCTCGTGATGCTGGAGCGAGCGTCGAAGTCAATCCTTATACCGTATCCAACGGTGGCTACAATCCAGGTATGGTCGGTCGCGAGCAAGTCGTTCCGATGAAAGTTGTTCCTGAAACTCTACCAAATGTCGAGGCAGAATCACCAGCAACGGCAGACCGCACAGCGGAATCGGCGGCTAGCCCAGACAGACGAGCGTTACCTGCCGAACCTGTCGACCCACAAGATGTGAACTAGCCGTCGTTGGTCGATTAGCTTCAGCACTTGCCTGAGCGCTTGAAGTCAGCCAAGACAGGTCCTGGCCAAGATGGAAATTTACTTGCGAAATTCTTGCGCCGGCTACATCAACGTCCGACGCCAAAACATCTTTGTTTAAGCTTCGTCAGCTAGGCGGCTTGGATCACGCGTGACTGCGTAGACCAGCTCACCCATTGACTAACTTCTGCACGGTCCGGAGCAGCGGCACCTCGCAGCAATCGCTGGCCGGCTTTGCTGTTTGCAAACGTGATGCTCTTACCTAGCAGGCTATCGACTGTTTGAACCGCCAGCGAGTCAGCCGAACGAACTTCGCAAGCCACCAAAATCTGAGCATCATGGCCGCGTAGATTTGGAACCGTGCAAACCAACCTCGCTTGATCCTGCCAGTCACGAATCGTTTGAACATCGAATCGTTTGTCGTTCAATTGTTCGGCAACAGACGCTGGGTTACAAGCGAGCAAGTCGCGGACAGTGTACAAGCCTAGCGGTTCCAAGCGAGTTGCCATTCGTGGTCCGATGCTTGGTGCATCGACGATTGGGCTTTCTTGTTGGAGATAGAATTTGAGGTTGTGGTTAGACGTTGTTCGCGTTGTTGTAGTTGTCGATTTGACCGGAGCCCCACTGTGAAGACTGCCGTTGTTAGTTGAAGTTCGCGTCGTCACAAATGGTGCTCGAGCTGCTGGCTGAGTCACTTGGTGAACTGTTCTTTTGATCGTTTGGATCGGCGGTACGCGTTGCGAAAAATTGGTGTCATAACCAGAACGTTCGCTGGAGTTTGATCGGCGAGCCAAGCGCTGTGCGCGTCGCGCTTGACGCTCAAGCCGATCGCGATCAGATCGGACGCGGCTTGTACCAGTGCGATACGAGTTGCCCGAGCGTACGCGACTGCCCGATTGGTCGGTCGAAGCAAATGATTGACGTGCACCAAACGGAATTGTCCCGCGGTCACTCTGGCGAGCCATCGATCGGCGAGCTGATGCGATCCAAGTCGTGATCCGTGAAAGTTCGTAACTGGTTCCCGATCGTAAAATTTCTTGCCCACGATCGGTGGCTAAAAAGCTTTCGACTCGTTGCAGCAAAACCGCTGGTCGCATTTCGGCGAGCATGGTTGGATTATCGATGCCACATCCCACCAATACACGAGCATCGAAGGCGCGGAGTTGCGGGACACAGCACATGAGAAGTGATTCTCGCTGGCGATTTCGAACTTCGCTTGCTTGGAAGTTTGGCATACCCAGCGAACTGGCAATCCATTGAGGGTCGGTCTCAATAAAATTGCCAACCGTGTTAATGCCCAGCTTTCGAAGGCTGCCGGCCAAGCCGTTGAGCATACCAGGAGCGTCTTCAATGCGGGAAGACTCGGCTAGGAAAAACTGACGTGGCAATGCGGCCGGTGCGGTTTGAAAACTCGATGTTTCCGTGGTATGACTTGGTGCACTGTTCGTATAAAACGTAGTTCGCCCGTTGGGCACGAATTCGAGTTGATGGTCCGCTTCGTTGGCCAGCACATGGTTCAAATCGATCGTGTTGGGCACATACGAATGGTGCAGAGTCTCGTTAACATATGGCGTTTGCGCATACTGAGTGTTAATCGCTGCTGGCTGATAAACTGGATAGTTTACAACTTGTTGAGTTCGGTAGTGGTGTTCAACATTTGAATTTCCAGCGTTAGCGACTGGAACTGGCTTCTTCAGCGTATCAGACAACCGCGAGACCCAGCCTTGTTGAGCGCGAACGCGTTGAGCAACTTCTTCTTCGCTGGTGAGCAAAAGGATTTGCAAACCGTCGCTAGCAAATTGCATCAGCACGCGGACGATATGATCGAGTTGCTGACCATGAAAGCCGTCCAAGGCATCGTCGAGCAGCAACGGCATACGTCCAATGCGATGCGATGACGCGTCAATGATTGCCATGCGGATCGCCAGTTCGACAATTTGACGTTCTGGCGAAGTCGATGGAGGCACCACGAAATCGGCCAGCGCTGCATCTGGCCGATAATCGCGATAAACCTCTCGATAACTTTCCGGTTTCCCATTCTTGGACAAACCGGTGATGTAGCTATTGTCTCTTCGAAGTGCTTCCAATGACCAGGTCGGTAAGCCGCGCAAGGCACCAGCGGACAGCTCACGGACATAGCGTTCAATCGAAGCCATGAAAGACGAATCGGAACCGTTACGGTAAGGCCCTCGACCGCGAAGTTGTGATTGGACTTCAACTAAACGAGCTCGGGTTTGTTCGTACAGTGTCCAGCTTTGTAAAACCTCGTCAGCGTAAACCAAACGTTTCTTCAGGTCTTCGACTTCCCATGACATGGTCGCATCGACACGAACTTCGTGGTGCACAGTGCGAAGATTTTCTTCGATCGATCGGATGCTGCGATGTAGGTTTGCAATTTGATTTCGCAGTCGCAGCCGATTTTGTTGCAAGGTTTCAATCTGCTTGAAAATTGCTTCATTCGGCTCGCTAGAGTACGTCCGAGTGCTGTGAAGCGTATCGTTGATCGATTGCGATGACACCGAATGATTCAGGCCTTCAGCGTTAGATCGATCGGCATATCCAACCCACGAGCCGTAGGCGTCGTTGCGGACTTGCGTCGAGCGTCGAAGCTGGCCGTTGCGATCGAGCTCATACTTGCCACGAGCAGTATATTCTGGATGCGAATAATAGCGTTGTTCGACTGTTTCGCGGTTTTGCTGATCAGCTTGCAAGTCTGCGATTCGATTCGCTAATTCAACTTCTTCGCGTTGCAACTGGCTCAGTTGGCTCTGCAACGATACCAGCTGTGAGCGCCATTGCTGTACAACGGGTCGAGAATCGGTTTCTACAAAACGTGTTGGTGTAGCGCTGTCACGATAATCATTTGCAAGTTCGGGATGCGCTCGCAATTCCTCAAGTCGGCTGGCTAGTCGTGCACGTTCCGCGTTCCACCAAGCGTGGTCGCGATCGTCGACACGGAGGTGATGCAGACGTTGTTGCAAACGTTGCTCTTCCGCTCGCAAACGTCGCAGCGTTTCGTCATCTTCCAAATCGAATCGAATTGCGATGCCTAATTCGCGGGCCGCAGCCCAAAGTCGCTCGGGCAGCGTCTCACCTAGTCGACCACAGAAAACCGCATCAAAAGTTTCGCCACCGATGCGATGCCAAGGTTGTTCGGATGCGCGATTGGTGTTGATCGAATCGGCGTACAATCGATCATGCCGCGTGCTCCAGTGGTTATAGCCGCTGAAGCGATAATCGTTGCTGTGGACTGGGTCGGACGTCGAAAGTACGCGGCTGTTGCCGTTTGCGTCGGCCCATTGCAAAGTTCCGATATGGCCATCGGACCCGCGATGATCGGTTCCGGAGCGATCGCGTTGACGGCTGTAAAGAAGCTGGCGAATAAACGTTGCGATAGTCGACTTGCCACTGCCACGGCTGCCATAGATCGCATTCAAACCGGCGACGAATGGTCCCAAGTGAATTCGGTTTAAACTAGCCTGTGGGTCGATATCAATACTAACGATTCGCATCGTATTTAGCCTCCTTGCCTAACCAATTGTCGTCAATGACACTCGCTGCTTGCGGTACTTGCAAGCTGGATGTACGCGGGTTGAATTTGAGCACACTACCGCAAAGACGTAGACTAGGTAAAGAGCGAATGCTGCAGGATTTAGAGTCAGTGCAAAATAATCGTTGCAAGAAGTTTGCTGTCTAAACAGTACCTAGCATCGATAAAAAATTGGCCAGAAGTAATTCAGTTTTGGCGGATATCCAAATGCAAGGCTGGAGGCTGACTTGAGAATTAGTTGTGTCGCTCGCCCGGTTAACGAATTTTGCTGAATTAGCTTCCGTGTTTCGCGATTTACTAGCAGATCAAAACAACGAGGTTTCACGTTCCGAAAGAGTCCAGAGTGATCTATTCCGCCCCCGCGTGGGTTCACCCCACCGGAGCGAAAGTTCCTTGATGCTTCAAGCAAACTGATTCACCAAACGGGATGAACCCGTTGGGGTCTTTCAGTGCAGCGTCGTGATTTAGATCACGAAGCTGATTCACCCATGAGGCAAGCTCATGGGGGCCGAATGCAGATTTAAGGCCTATATGAAAAGGGGTTTGACACTCTCAATTCCTCCTGCGGTTACTTCAAAAGGCTCCAACAGGCTTGGAGCAGTTCAATCTTCTTTGGCTGGATGGAGCCGTTCGAACAATTGCTGAAGCAATAACTTCATTTGCTCAATCGCTGATTCGGTAG
>JBGSKY010000309.1:0-18293 GCA_041740995.1 Pirellulaceae bacterium | reverse complement strand
TTATACCGGAGGGCAGACTCACGACGTGATTTCCAGACCTCGGTCAATTGAACGACTCGGATTTGATTTAGACGGACCTCAGGTGAATCCGCGAAACTTAGGTGGGTCGTTTGTCGCGCCCTTTGAAGCATCGCTTTGGCTTTCAATAGCTCAAAGCCAATATTGATAACATCCTCGCGTGCATTCGGACTGCCTTCGACGAATTGGGGAGGCTGTGTCGAGTAGCGCACCTGCGGCTGGCTAGGAGTAAGCGGAGCATTCCAATAGGGTCCGAAGGGTTGCGGTGGCTGTGCCGGCATCGCTGGCACTGCTTGCGGCGTTGAATATGGAATGTTGGTCATTGGCGTCACAGGCGTCAGGAATGTGCTGTCGCTCAAGCCATACTTTTCCTGCGGAGTTGATGGTGTATAGGAGGGCGTTGGAATTGAATATCTACTTTGATTTCCTGCCGAATCGCCCGGCGTGTTAGCTCGAAAGGGGGCACTACTAAAACCGTTTGATTGATAATTTGGTTGATTATTTGATCGATAACTCGGCTGTGGTTGATTGGGTTCGAAGCCCCAGCTCATTGGATCGGGGCTGCCCAGCAATTCTCGCATTCGGCGCTCGACAATCTCGACTTGATTGAGTTTGCGTTGCTCCAGAATCTCGCGAGTCTTCGACACTTCGTCGGACAGTTTTGTAAGCCGTTCCTCTTGCTTCTCTAGGCGGGCGTTGAAAGCTTCGTCGAGCAGACGGCGAAGCTCCTTGAGCTTGTCGGGATCGCGTTGTGACTCGGGAATTCGGTTTAGCAACTGAGCAATGTCTCGAGCTTGCCTGTCGGTGTCCGATTCGGACTCGGTGTAATATTGCGGCGAGTTTGGGACAAGACGTTTGCTTTGAACAGCGCGGTATGTTGTTATAGCTTCTGGTCTTTGTGTTCCATCAGCACCCGGGGTCATTCGAGTTGCAGTTACTGGAAGTTGTTCCTGCAGAACCTCCCAATGAAAACCTGGAGGAGTCGGTTGGGAGTTCTGATCTTGACCGACCAACATTGGTGAGCCGGAGGACGCATTCTGAGTCGCGGAATGTGGAGTATTATCAAACGGGGGACTAACTCGATAGTCTTCGTTCCTTTGGCGTGGCTTGCTGGTCTGATTGGGTTCGACAGCAGTTGCTGTCAGTCGCCAAATTGCGATGGGTGCGATCGTGACAATCAGCACGCCAGCCAACAGCGTTGAAATAAATCGATTTTTAGGCCAAAAGTTTTTCATCATCGTTTTCATAAAATGGTTCCTCTTCAAAACCAGTATCCGCGTCTACGAGAGCCGGGTTTACTGGTTGATTCCTTCGGTTAACTGCTGCATCTGCAATTCAAGATTTCTGATCGCGGTCTCAAGTTGAATCCCTTCCCAATCGTCTACCGTCGGCACAGGTCGCGACGACTGAGTGACGATTGGACTATCGATCCTTTGGGTTAATGGTTGCGTCTCCGGTTGCTTAGAAACGGGCGTTGATTGCCACGCCAGAATCGCTGCTATCAAGCCCACAACGGCTGCTGATGCAACCAAAAATCGTCCCCAATTTCGCTTAAATCGAACGCTGGTTGGCAGCGGATGCTTTTGCGGTGCGCGAACATGAGCCACACAGCCTCGCAGCAACTCTGCCGCTTCACTTGCCGTTGCGATTCGTGTCTCTACGCGACGTGACATCAGCAAGTCAATCAATCTTTGAAACCAACGCGGGTACGTTTCGTTCAGCTCGGCAATCGGTCGCGGCGATTGCTCGCCAAGCTTTCGGAGGACTTCCATCGTCGACGAACCAGTAATCGGTGGACGGCCCGTCGCCAACGCGTACATGACGGCTCCTAACGAGTAGATGTCCGTGCGATGATCGACGCTGCGCCCGGCGGCTTGCTCTGGACTCATGTACTGCGGCGTGCCAGCGACCATTCCGCTGGCGGTAAGCGATGCATCGTCAAGCGCCCGCGCGAGTCCAAAATCGGTCAGCATCACTCGAAACCCGCCTTCGTCAAGCAACAAGTTGGCTGGCTTGATATCGCGATGCACAATGCCCTGCTGATGCGCCGCGACCAGCCCTTCAGCGACTTGTAAACCGAACGCGAGGACCTGCGTTATCGGCATCGGTCCGTCTTTAATGAGCCGTTGTTCCAGCGATCCGCCACCGACCAATGGCATGACGATGTAAGGAATTTTTTCTTCTGCCGAGACGGCATAGATCGGCACAATGTTCGGATGCACAATCGATGCGGCCGCCTGGGCCTCGCGGAAAAATCGTTGCCGCGATGCGCCGTTGCTAGCCAACATTGGCGAGAGCAACTTGATCGCCAACCAGCGATTGAGTCGTTCGTCTTTGCCACGCAGCACAACGCCCATGCCGCCTTGACCGATCACATCATAAACGGTGATCCCGTCAAGCATCCCCAGGACATTATCGCGATCAGGCTTTTCGAGTAATGCAGCAACCCAATGCTGCGAAGAACGCAATTCTGGCGCTGACTTGGTTGCAACGCTGCGTTCATGGATCGCTGTCCGATCCGGCCCCAAGGTTGCCAAATCTGTACACGCGGCGAGCGAATATTTGGTCTCCGTCCACCACTGCTGATCGGCCGCCATTTCTTCCAGCCGTGAACGACAGGAGTCGCAGCGATCTAGATGATCGGTCAGTCTCGTTTGTTCTGCATCGCCAAGCGAATCATCGAGCAAAGCGGCCAATGGCAAAGAGCGACATTCATTGCGAGCGATCATGATGCGTCTCCACGAAAGGGTTCGACCAATCGTTTAATTTTTGCCAGCGTCCGACAACGCGCCACGTACACCGCGCCGACACTGATGCCAAGCTGTTGAGCAACTTGTTGGCCCGACAAACCTTCGACGGCGGTCCTCCAAAAGGCTTGCCAATTCATTTCGGTTTCCATCGAACGGACCGATTCAGCGGCCCAACGAAATTGTGCTTGATGTTCTTCCACGGCAAATAATCGATCGTCCAGCTCCAACTCGGGAACGTCTTGAAACCGACGCTGCGAATCTCGATCGAGCGTTTTTTCGCGCGGCCGGCGTCGCAATAAATCGATGGTGGAATTGCGAGCCACCGTAGACAGCCACGCGCGGAAGCGTCCGCACTTGGCAGTATCAAAGTTTTCAATTCGGCGACTGACGCGCAGTAAAACTTCTTGCGAAACTTCTCGTGCATCGGCGTCTTGCAAGCCATATTTGCGAGCAATTCGATAGATCGCCGGTTCGTAGATCGCGCAGAAATCGGTCCAAGCGGCCGAATCGCTTTTGTCAGCAATCCGGTGCAACAGTGAAATTCGCGTATCAGGTAAATTCATGCGATAGCCCTACGGAAAATAGCTCTCGCATATTACCACGCAACATCGCCGAAAACCTTACAAAGAATTTTGCTCGCAACTCTTCGAAACATGCCGCCAAATCATATCGGCCATCCTCTGATGTCCGATTGCCGTCAGATGTAGCGAGTCTGACGTAGAATCCTTTTTGGCTAGGACCGACAAAATCCCGCCGAGGAATTAACCTCGCATTAAATTGCTTTGCCAACGCACGCTGCGATTGATTGAATCGGTCGTAAAATGGTGGCAAAGGAAGCTCCACCATGTAAATCTGATTGTTGGGATTTGAGACAAGCGAAAGAAGGTCATGCAAGTCCTGGTCAAATGCCTTCCATCGTCGTCCCGCAAATACGTCGTTGCCTCCAATCTCGATGATCACTAGCGAGTCGGAGAATTCGTTTTTCTCAGCGAGCTGAATAATCGAGCCGGTCGTAGCGCCTGGCTTTGAGCAGTTGACAACCGCAAGCGAGTGTTGACTTGCGATTAGATTTGGCCACTTTAGATTCTCCGGCTCGTTGAGTCCTGCACTTATTGAATCACCAACGACCACAACTCGATTGAATTGCGAAGTTTTCCATGTGGCAGGAAACTTATAAGCGATTTGGTAAAGCGTCAATGAAGCAACCATGACGATCAAGCCTAAAATGAACTCCTTTAGTCTTCTCCTCCGCAAACTCAACGCGATCCAAGCGACCAGAACGATTGCCGACGCAGCGTATATTGCAACCGGGAACGAAGTCGATGAAATCGCGATGAGAATCAAGCCGATAATGATCACTACCCATGACGAGCGAATCAGCAATCTAGATCCGAATGCAGCAAATGCAAGTCCGACTAGCAACAATGCAGAACCGCTGAAATAGGCATCACCACTAGCGACGTGAAAGGCGATTGCGTTCATACTTATCCGCGACTGAATCTAAATCAGTTTGTATGAGGGACGATGATTCGAAACTGGTGTCGCAACGAATGCAGTGGACTTTCCCACAATAGGTTATCGAGTTGATTTGTAGCGGTCGGGTGCAAACCCACAGTTTTCATGACAACGGACGGCTCTCGACGTTCCGCTAAGTCGGTAACAAAATTCGTCTATTGGCTCGTCAGATCTTCAAGCTGTTGCAACATGGTTTCGGCTATCTCTGGGTAAGCCCCGATGACATTTTTTGTTTCACCTGGGTCTGACGACAAATCGAATAAGGCGAGCAGTGGCATTCGTGTTTGTGTCAGGCGGAGATCAACGTTGTTGGCTTTCTGTGATTGATGTTTTTGCAGTTTCCATTTGCCAACTCGCAAACCGAAGTTACCGGACGAACCGTTGTCTTGCTGCAATAAATGATCGCGGCCCAATGCGTCTTGTTCGCCCAGCAGCGCACCAATGACGTTCCTGCTGTCCGGACAGTCGCCGACATCAATCGTTGCACCAACTAGACCGGCAAAACTAGCGGCCAGATCGATCGTGCAAACGATTTGCTCTGACTCTCCAGGCAGAATTCGACTTGGCCATCGCGTAATGAAAGGCGTTCTCGTGCCGCCTTCTTGCACGTTGTACTTACCGCCACGAAATGGACCTGCGGGCTGATGGCTTCCAAGCTTTTCAATCGCATCGTCCTTGTAGCCATCGTCAAGCACCGGTCCATTGTCACTGCAGAAAACGATCAGCGTGTTGTCGGCGAGTTTCAATCGATCCAATGCCGAGACCACTTCGCCAACGCACCAATCCAACTCCAAAATTGCATCGCCCCTTGGACCAAGCTTCGATTTCCTTTGAAAGCGTTCGTGTACCACGCGAGGAACGTGAATGTCATGCGACGCAAAAAAGAGGAAGAACGGCTGCTGCTGATTTTGCTCGATCCACTTCACCGATTCGTCGACCCACATGTCTGCTAAATCTTCATCGCGAAAGCGAGCCGTTGCGCCACCAGTGTAATAACCAATGCGACTGATCCCGTTGTGAATCGTTTGATTGTGGCCATGAGACCAATCCATTTTTAAAGTCGATCGATGCGTCAATCCAGTTGGATGGTCTTCATCGGGGCTTTCCTCACCAACCCACAACGGATCATTTTCATCAAGATTTCGAACATGATCGTTTTCGACATAAACTTGCGGCACTCGGTCGTTGGTCGTCGGCAAGATGCAACAGTAGTCGAATCCAATATCAGTCGGACCAGGCCGCAACACGCCGTTCCAATTTGGACCGTTGCTTCCTCCCAAGCCAAGATGCCATTTGCCAATGACTGCAGTTGCGTACCCAGCGGACCGTAAGATCGATGGCAGGGTCGTGGTTCCAGGCTGAATCAGCGCCGGGCTGTTGGGCGGTGCGACACCGGTGCCGGGTTGTCGAAAAGCATACTTGCCGGTCAAGAACGAAAATCGAGTTGGCGTACAAGTCGATGCCGAACAATAACCGCTAGTAAAACGCAGGCCTTCAGATGCGAGTTGGTCGATGTTGGGTGTTACGATTTCGTTCGTACCGTAGCACGAAACGTCACCGTATCCTAAATCATCGGCCATGATGACGATGATGTTCGGCTTTCTCTCTGTCGAAACAAAATTTGGACTCGCTGCGGACTCATTGTTCGTCGCCGAATTTTCCGCAGCCCAACTGCCCCATTCGCCGAACGGCGATTCGCTCGTCCAGCAAGAGGTAACTGGCGATTCGGCAACTTGCGGTTCCTGAGCAATGACCGCTTGAAGATTCGCGATTGAGACAAACAATATCAGAACGAAAAATTTGTTCGCGACACTCATCATCTGCAATGGTCTATGTTGGAGTTCAGATTGAAAACAGAAACGTGATGAACACTCTGTTATACACAAATCTGACTCGGTTTTTCACGTTGATCAATTAGCCGTCGAGCGTTAGTCCGGTTTGTGCGCCGTGGCGTCCTATACAGCGCATTGAATCTGGCTCCCCTCGCCCCGCTTCGAGGAGAGGGGTTGAGGGTGAGTGGTTTTCTGCACTGGGAAAACGCAAGCGTTTTGCAAGCTCCAGCCCCCTCATCCCCAGCCCTTCTCCCCTGGAGTACCGAGGGCGAAGGGTGCCAGTTTTGAATGAAGACAAATCGAATATCGAACAAGGGATGTCCAATATTGAAGGAAGACAATGTATTCCTCCGTCCCTTCAACCTGCCTTGTTCGGTGTTCGATATTCAAACGATGTAGCAGGAATATTCACTAACTATCGATCGCGGTTGCGGCCGATGCTGCTCTCGAAATAGCGACTGCGGCGGGCGGCTGTTTGATCGTCGACGGTTGGCGATTGCGAGGCGTTGGACAGGTCAATCGCGGAGCTGGTGCAATAAGAACAGCGGATCACCTCAAGATGGAAGGTGATATAGTCATGCTCGGCTTCTTCCAGCGCCCCCAATAGGTAGCTACCTAACTCTTCACGAGTTGGACAACTGATTCGTCCACGCCGCCAGATCGCTGCCAAAGAATGGACGCCGCGATTTTCGTTTTCAATGATTCGCGATAGTCGATTGAGCAGGTCTTTGTTGCTGCGGAGTTCTTGTTCGATTACGTTGCTCTGCTCGATCGACAAAGATTCGTCAAGGAATGCGAACAGTTGTGCGTCGGTGACCGAATCAGGTGACATCAACGCAAGGCCCCAACGGCTAATGTGACGTTCTGACCACCGAAGCCGAAGCTGTTGTTCAGCGCGGCGGAAATTTTGGCTGGTCGTGCTTCGTTCGCAATGTAGTCCAGGTCGCAAGCTGGGTCTGGGTTTTCCAAATTGATTGTCGGCGGCAACACAGAATCGCGAATCGCCAACAAGCACATAATCATTTCTGTTACACCAGCCGCTGCGATTAGGTGACCCATCATGCTCTTGGTGCTTGAAACTGGAGTCTGCATAGCACGTTCGCCGAAGACCGCTTTGCAAGCCATCGTTTCGGTTCGATCATTAACGGTCGTGCTCGTCCCATGCGCATTAACGTAACCAATGTCGCTGGCATTGAGTCGCGCATCATCGATCGCTTGCTTCATACATCCGATTGCGCCACGGCCTTCGGGATGGATATCTGTAATTCGATATGCATCTGCCGTCGATCCGTAGCCAAGAACTTCGCCGTAGATTTTTGCCCTGCGTCGTTTGGCCGATTCGTACTCTTCCAAAATCACGATGCCAGCCCCTTCGCCCAATACGAAACCGTCGCGGCCGCGATCAAAGGGCCTTGACGCTTTGGTCGGATCGTCGTTGCGAGTCGAAAGGGTCGTCAGCAGTGAGAATCCGGTCAGTCCAAACGGATGGATCATACTGTGCGCACCGCCAGCAATCATCACGTCGGCATAGTCGTTGCGGATCAACTCGGTCGCTTCACCGACCGCTTGCGAACTGGCTGCACAAGCCGTCAAGCAGTTAGCATTGGGGCCTTGAGCGTCGAAGTGTGCGGCGATATGCGCCGCCGGCATGTTCGGCTCTTGTTCCAATTCCGCTTCGGCGTCCAACAGTTTAACGCCCTTTTTCAAAAACGCCGCCAGATCGAAACTTGGCCCTTGCGTCGCAGCCGCCATCATCGTCGTGAAGTTATAAAAATCTTGATTGCCTTCACCTGCGCCCATGTAAACGCCGACGCGTCGCGGGTCTAGTTTGGCGTCCAGAAAGCCGGAAGCATTTACCGCTTGGATGGCGGCACCAATGGCGAATTTGGTGTGACGCCCACATCGTTTCCAGTCGTCTTCGATTAAACCGTAATTGCTGAGCTGGTAATTTTTGACTTCCGAAGCGATCGTCGTTGGATACGAAGACGCGTCAAAGATCGTGATCGGACCAACGCTGCTACGGCCTTCTAAAACGGCTTTCCAAACCGTTTCGGGATCATGCCCCAACGGATTGGTCATCCCCATGCCAGTCACTACGACTCGACGAGTCATCCACGTTTCTCCAACAAATTACGGTTGCTCTGGGCCACCAACGCCGCTCAATTGAGCAGCGCCTGCGTTCCATTCGAATATAACGGTTGGTCAAAATATAACCGCCGAGTCATCCGAAACGCAGATTCTACCAACCAATTTACGATTGCGTAAGGAAGAGCTTATCCAGATTACAATCGTCCACGCGTCCATCGGTTGAGCAGGAAATTGCTGATCAGTTTGGTCAGCCCAAAGAACGCCAGCCCAAGAATCGTTGTTGCTACAACTGCCGCAATTAAACCGGCTGTGTATTGACGTCCTTGCCAGAGAAAAATCAAGCTGCCCAGCCCATCGTATTGTCCACTGCTGCCAACAAAAAACTCGCCGACAATTGCGCCGATAACGACTAAACCGCTGCTGATCCGCAGCCCCAAGGCCCATGCAGGAATGGCGCTAGGTAGCCGCAATTTCCACAATTCCTGCCATCGCGAGGCCCTGTTGATACGGAACAATTCTCTTTGAACCTTGGGAACAACCAGTAATCCATTGGTCGTGTTGGAAATCACCGGAAATAATCCGATGATGGTGGCGACCAAAACAATGGTCTGAAAATTGACCCCCGACCAAAGGATCAATAGCGGCGCGATGGCAACGATCGGTACCGTCTGGAGAAAGATGACGTAGGGAAAAAACGATCGACGGAGCACTGCGGATTGGCTAAACAAGAGTGAGATCAACAAGCCGAAGATGCCACACGCCGCCAAGGCTGCCAGTGCTGCAGCACCGGTCGTTAACAACGCAACCGCCAGCGTCTTGAATTCCTTCAAGCCTGCTTTTGCGACTGCCAGCGGCGTTGGCAAAATGAGTTGCGGCAATTCAAAAATTTGGACGCTAAATTGCCAAAGCACCAACAGCCCGACGAGCACTAGTACGGGTACGACGACGTCCCAGAAATTGACCTGCAAGGTTTTCGATTTCATCATCGAGCAACCTCGGCAAGTGCGGCGCTGACGTCTCCGTAAATTGCTGCAAAATCCGAACTGGAGCGGACTTGGCTGGCTCGTGGAAAGGGTAAATCGATATCGATCAACCGACTGATCTTCCCTTTGGACATAACCGCAATCTGGTGCGATACATAGATGGCTTCGGCGATGTTATGTGTGACGAACACAATGGTTGGCGATCGATTTTTCCAAAGTGCCAACAATAAATCGTTAAGCTGCGAGCGAAGGATGTCGTCTAGCGCGGCAAACGGTTCATCAAAGAGTAAGACTGTCGGATCGTTGGCCAGCGCCCGGGCTAATGCCACACGCATTTTCATCCCGCCGGAAAGCTGGTCTGGAAACTTTTTATAATCCGCAGGACGCAAAGCAACCGACTCGATCAGCGACTCGATCTTCGCTCTAAGGACTTTGCCAGGTTGACCATTACTAGTACCAAGCTCGAAAGGTAGAGCGACGTTCGACCAAACATTTCGCCAGTCCAGCAAGGCCGGTTCCTGAAACACAAACCCGATTTCAACGCGAGATTTCTCTGTCGATGGCTGATCAACTTTGTTGTCCAGATCAATGGAGCCCGAATCGATCGGTTGAAGTCCGGCGATTGCTCGAAGGAGTGTGCTTTTTCCGCAACCGCTCGCTCCGATCAAGCTAACGATTTTTCCCGATTCAACCCGCAGGTCCAAATTGTCAAGAATCGCTATCGGCTGCCCATCGGCGCTGGCAAATTTTACGCCGACACCGCTGCATTGAATGCTTGGCACGCGATTCAGCTTGGCTTCTGAAGCTGACGCCATGTTTGAAACTTCGGGCAATTCCGGTGAATTCAATGTGGAGTCTTTCGATATGCAATTCAAACCTGATGAAACTACGAACGAGTATTGTAGTCGCGACAAGCCCTAACGATTAGCAATCAAGGCAACCGCGTTTTCAAACTGGGAACATAAGCTGATAACGATTAGGCCGCTCGTGATCGAGAAACCGAAGCTGACGCTCGATTTCGAAAAATCCGCGCATGAATGCTTTCGTCAAAATCGACAGGTTCGTTTCAACCCAATTTTGCAAGCATTTGATTCTTTTTAACATCGTAGCTGTCGATTCCCAAAGGTGGACGATTCTAGCTAGATCGTCGCCACATTTTTGGCTGCCGCAAAAATTGCTTGCTGCGGCGACTCGATTCCCTGTTGGACCCGATCTATGTCGATTAAAGAAACGCCGCTCGCAATGCAGTCCAACGCGAAATCTGGATCAGTTGAGTCTCATCAAGGAGCGATGGCGTTTCCACAGGCTTCCAGCCAAGTGGTGGAAAAGAGTTTGGACGCGGTCGAGCGGCTGATGATCGGTGCTACGATCGACTACAAAGCGGCTGAAACGCCGGTTTTGTCAATTGTGATCCCAGCTTTTAACGAACTGCGAACGATCGCCTTAGTTGTCAAGGCAGTCGATGCGTTGGATGTTGACAAAGAGATCATCATTGTCGATGACGGCAGCACCGATGGAACACGAGATTTGCTCTTAGAGTTGGCTCGGCGCCGTTCGAATTTAAAGGTCATTTTTCACGAATACAATCAAGGCAAAGGAGCCGCTCTCCAGACAGGGTTTTCTCGCTGTAGCGGCCAGATCGTGATCGTTCAAGACGCTGACCAGGAATATGACCCAAGCGATATCTTGACCGTTATCGCGCCGATCGTCGCGGGCGAATGTGACGTCGTTTACGGTTCGCGATATCTCGACGCCGGCCGGCATACCGATTCGAGTTGGATACATCGGATGGGAAATGCGGCGCTGACGGGTTTTAGTAACGCATGTACCGGCCAGCGACTGACCGACATGGAGACTTGCTACAAAGCCATTCGCCGCGAATTGTTGCAATCGATTGCGATTGAGCAAAAGCGTTTCGGTTTTGAGCCCGAGATAACGGCCAAGCTTTCAGCCAAACGAGTGAAAATTTTGGAAGTCCCAATCAGCTATCATCCACGCTCTTGGAATGACGGAAAAAAGATTGGCTGGAAGGATCTTGTCAGCACGCTTTACTGCATCATCCGCTACCGCTTCAAATTCTAGAAGCTTCGCCCTTGTAACGCGTTGGTCTGACGCGATTGAACCCCTTACGAATCAATACTGGCCATGAAGGTCGTCAAGGCTTGCTTCGTTTGTGCGACGTCGTGAACGCGCAGTACATGGATGCCGCTTTGGGCAAGCGCCATTGAAACGCCCAGCGTTCCCGCCGCGCGGTCGATCGATTTGTCGCCAAGCAATTTTGCGATAAAGCCTTTGCGAGAATGCCCGACCAAGATCGGCCGATTAAGTTGTAGGAAACGCGATGCATTTCGAATCAATGTTAAGTTATGCTCGTGAGTTTTACCAAATCCAATTCCTGGGTCGAGACAGATCTTTTTCGCAACGATTCCTTGCTCCAACAGACATTGGTCGCGAGCTTGAAGATATTCGAAAATTTCTTCGACGACATTTACATACTGTGGGTTGTCTTGCATCGTTTGTGGCCGCCCTTGAATATGCATCGCGCACACTCCGACGCCTGACTTACAGGCAACTTCGATCATGTCAACGTCGGCTTCTAATCCAGAAACGTCGTTAATGATTTCTGCCCCTAAATCAATCGCGGCCGTTGCGACCTTCGATTTCGTTGTATCGATAGAAACTGGAATGCTTAGCCGATTTTGTAGAGCAGCCAGGACCGGCGCAATTCGTTGCACTTCTTCTTCGACATCAATTTCAGTCGCATATGGCCGCGTACTTTCACCGCCAATGTCTAGAATGTCAGCCCCTTCGTCTTCCAATCGTAACGCTTGATCGATCGCCAACTGAGGGCTGTAATATCGTCCGCCATCGGAAAAACTGTCCGGTGTAACGTTAAGAATTCCCATAACCAGAGGAATGCGATTCAACGTAAGCTCTCGCGAGCGTAGGGACCAGACTGGAAGCATATGAATCGAGCGTTGTAGCTAGCCGTTAGTGATCTGATTAATCGTCGTGATGGCCCATACAACCGTACCGACGGCGAAGGCGACTAATAGCAAAGTATAAAGTGAGACCACGATCGACCAAAACCATTTTTCAGTTCGATTGAAAGCGGGACTGACCCAAATCAAAGGCAACCCCAAGATGCCTGTCACCAAAAACTGGACCAACAAGATGAGCGTCTTGGATCGCATCCATCGATCGAATGGATCTGGCGGCTGCTTGGTTGGCTGTTTCACAGGTTCAATGTTTGGCACGCCTCAGGCCTTTAACTTTCAAAATTTGAATTGTCACAGAATTTCTCGTTTCGCGGAGCAAGAAACTCTTCGAACACCCACCTAAGGTAGCTTTTTCTTGAAGCAGCAGCCATTCGCGTGCGATCGGTTTTCGATAGAATCGATTTTTAGAAGATGAATGTACCATCGATACTCACTTCAAGGTGATCTGACGGACAACGATCTTGACTGGGCAGTGCTAGGGAATACGCAAGGCCGCTTACTAGCATTCGATTGAGCATATCAAACTCGAGGGATGTAATCTCAAGATGTCAGCCATTGCTGAGGCTCTAAAATAAAAATTCGTCAGCAAATGACCGCCGAATGAACACTTAGGAACGCTGGATTGAAAAGCTTTGATGCGATAATTGTCGGAGGTGGCGCGGCGGGGCTTTGGGCTGCTGGAACAGCCGCGGCGCGCGGCCGTCGAGTGCTCGTGCTTGAGAAGAATACGAAAGCAGGCGTCAAAATATTGATGTCCGGTGGTACCCGCTGCAACATTACGCACGATTGTAGCAGCGCGGATATTGCAGCCGCCTTTGGTCCGGAAGGCCGTGCGTTGCTCTCGCCGCTTAGCCGCCTCTCGCCCAGCGATGTGATTGGCCAGCTCAACGCCATGGGCTTGGCCACCAAGTCTGAACCCGGTGGCAAAATTTTCCCTGTGAGCGATTCAGCGGTCGACGTTCGTGACGCAATTTTACGTCGAGCCACCAATTCGGGTGCCATCGTTCTAACCGGAACGGCAGTCGTCGATGTTTCCAAGAATGAGCAAACACGATTTGTGGTCAGCACATCCGAAGCCGCTTACGACAGCGAATCGTTGCTGCTTTGTACCGGCGGCTTGAGCTACAGTGGATGCGGCACGACTGGCGATGGGTATCCTTGGCTTGAAAAATTTGGTCACACGTTATCGAAACGACGGCCTGCTCTAGCACCAGTCATCAGTTCGGCCAGCCTATGCAAATCGCTGCAAGGCCTGACAATGGACGATGTTGCCATTAAGATCGTTCCTTCGAAAGATTACAGCAAGAAACTCGCGAGACATCGCCACGAGTATCGCGGCGGTTTTCTATGGACACATTTCGGATGCAGCGGCCCAACGGCGATGAATGTGTCTCGGTGGATCTCAGATTTATCAGATTACTCGACGGCTCGCTTGATGGTCGATGTCTTACCCGATTGTTCGGCTGAGAGTTTAAGCAATTGGTTGACTGAGGGAAAAAGCACAGCTTCATCCAAGTTCGTGAAGAACTTTCTTGGTCAGCGTTTCCCCTCCCGATTAGTCGAGGTGCTTTTGGAAAGTTGCCAACTTCGCGATTCAACTCCGATGGCCGAACTATCCAAGGCAGGTATTCAGGCCTTGATTCAAAATCTGAAACGATTGACCATTCCGGTTCATGGAACGCGGGGCTACCCAAAGGCCGAAGTCACCGCTGGCGGAGTTGTTCTGGCCGAAGTTGACTTCCAAACTATGCAAAGCAGAATAGTTGACGGTTTGTTTCTCGCGGGCGAAATTTTGGACCTTGATGGTCCTATCGGCGGTTACAACTTCCAAGCGGCATGGAGCACGGGGCATACAGCAGGCTTACATTTGTGATGATCTTGCGTCGGTCGGATCGACCGGCGGACCATTGCGATTGTTCTGGCCGAAGCGACCACACGTTGGACGAATTTCATCAAGCTCCGACTTTTGTCGTTTCGTAGACGGCATGAGGTTTCGCTAGTTGCGAAACTATTGCAATTTAAGAAATTAGGTTCGATGCCCACCGCCGACGGGAAGCGTTAAATGCTTGCCTGTTTAACGGTTACCCAATGGCGTGCAGTAATAATCAACCCCTAGAATGAAGTAAAACTGCTGGAGCTTCAACGAAACGCGGTCGCAAATCTGATTTCGATAATATCTCGTCATGATCACTTCCGAATATAATCCGCCGAAACTTGATCAGTGGTGCTTGCCGCCGATTAAAAACGCATGGTTTTTAACCGGCCCGACGGGTTCTGGAAAAACCCTTGTTTCCATCGACCTAGCAAAGAAAATTAACGCCGAAATCATTTCGATGGATTCGATGGCTGTCTACAAAGAAATGGACATCGGAACGGCGAAGCCGACCCGGCAAGAACGCAACGCGATTAATCACCATTTGATTGATGTAGTAAGTCCACAAGACGATTACAGCCTCTCGCAGTACGTCATGGAGGCTCATGCCAAAGCAGCGGAAATACAAGCTCGCGGAAAGCAAGTCCTATTTGTCGGTGGGACTCCCTTGTATTTAAAAAGCCTCTTAAGGGGCATGTTCCTTGGCCCAGAGCCAGATCATGATTTTCGTGCTTCAATTGAAGAAGATGTAAAGAATTTCGGGATCGAGGTTCTGCAGCAACGGCTTAAATCGGTCGATCCTCTCTCTGCGTTTCGGATATTGCCGAACGATATGCGTCGGATGATTCGAGCATTAGAAGTTGCACGAGCGACTGGTATTCCAATTAGCCACTGGCAAACGCAGTTTGAACGAACTCCCACGCACTGTAACCAGCGAGCCTTTGCACTCGGTTGGCTGCGCGGCGATCTGCATCGACGCGTCGAAACTCGGGTCCAGTCGATGCTCAAGCAAGGCTTGCTGGACGAGGTAAAAAGTTTGCTTGAGAAGTACAACCAGCTTTCCAAGACTGCGTCGCAGGCGGTTGGCTACAAAGAACCAATTGCCTTTCTGAGTGGCAAGATCAGCCGTCAAGACATGGAGCAGCAGATACTTTTTCACACTCGACAGTTTGTGCGACGCCAAGAAATTTGGCTGCGTTCACTCAAGGAAATTCCGCGACTCGATATCGAGAAGGAAGATGACTTGGAAGGTATCGCTGATCGGATTTTGAAAACTGTTTAAATCTTCAGCATCAACTCACGCATTCTCTTCAATGAGTGGGTGTTGGTCAGATCAAAATGCAGCGGCGTTATTGTAACTGCCCCGTGCCATAACGCCTCAACATCAGTCTCCATTACGGTCGGTGGTGGTGGCAATTCATAGTTTGACCAGTAGTAGTCACGACCCTTTGGATCCTTCCGCTTGATGTAGCGATCATTATGCCGATTCGTTCCCATTGGCACGACGTGAACTTCAACTTCGCCGCCGGAGCGAAATTTTTTGGTCGCGGCGGTAGGAATGTTGATGTTTACCAAATGCTCATGCTCGGAACTGGACTTAAGAATCTCTGGGATCAATCGCACGGCAATCTGAGCAGCGGCATCAAAGTCTGCATGAGGATCGAATTCTAAAGATACAGCGATGCTCGGCTTTCGAAAAAATGCTCCTTCAATCGCCGCCGCAACCGTGCCTGAATAGAGAACGTTGATTCCGGCATTCAAACCGCCGTTAATTCCGCTGACCACCAAATCAATTGGCGTTTCGGACAGCTCGCTTAATCCCAATTTGACGCAATCGGCAGGCGAGCCATCGACGGCCCATCCGCGAAAGCTTTCGTCGTTGTAAATTTTCTTGCAAGTCAAAGGTGTCAGGTAAGTAATCGAGTGCCCAACACCGCTCTGTTCCGTTGCAGGCGCAACCACTAAAACATTAGCAATTTCGCGAAGCCGGACTTCCATCGCGGCTAAGCCAGGAGCATAAATTCCGTCGTCATTGGCCAGCAAGGCATTGAACATATTGAAGTCAATCGAGATAGAAAACGGGACTAATCAACGGCGAAGCAAAATTCTACAGACTTATAATTGGCGTCCTGCGTTTTAAACGCACCACCATTTAGGCTGGGCAAGTTTTATAGTCTAACGTGTTCTGCAGACCAAGTCGCGGAAGCATCTTTTTGCAGGTGATTCGTGAGGATTCGTAGATCACCGGTAGACCACTACCAGGATGCGTGCCGCCGCCGACCAGATAAACATCGTCAAGTTCTTCGAAGTGATTGTGCGGCCGTCTATGCAGCATTTGACCAAGATTGTGTGCCAGATTGAAAGTTGCGCCGCGATAAATTTCGTAGTGCTGTGACCAATCTTTAGGGGTGACAATTTTCTCGAATCGAATTCGCTCCCGTAGTCCAGCAAGACCGTTTCGTTCTAAAACATCCAGCGTCAAATCACGAAAAGCGGCAGTTTCAGCTTCGGACCAGGGCGTGCTGCCGGTCAGATGCGGCACTGGCACCAAAACATAGATTGCACTATGGCCGGGAGGTGCCATGCTTGAATCGATCAAGCTGGGATTATGAACGTAAATAGAAGGGTCATCTGGGAGCTGAAAATCGTTTTCTATTTGCCGCAGGTTACGCTCGTAGTCCGCCGAGATATGGATCGTATGATGAGCAAGTTCTGGGTACTGGCCTTCGATGCCCAAATACATCATGAATGTGCTGCAGGAGTACCGTTTCTTACTCAGTTGCTGGTCAGACCAACGTTTGCGTAAGGCGTTAGGCACCAATTTTTGCATTGTGTTGGCAAAATCCGCGTTCACAACTGTCGCGTCGACCGGATAATAATCAACATCGGTGCGCACACCAGAAAGCCGCTTGCCATCGAATTCCAACTTGGTGACTGCTTCATTTAATCGAATATCGACTCCCAATGACGTAGCGATCTCCGCCATCTTTTCATTCACTCGGTTGCAGCCACCCAGCGGGTGAAATACTCCGTATTCGTATTCTAGAAATGAAAGTATCGAAAATAGACTTGGGCAGTTAAACGGTGACATGCCAAGATATTTTGATTGGAAGGAGAAAGCCAAAACCAATCGTGGGTCTTTGAAGTATCGGGCGAGTTCTTGTCCTAGCGTTCGCCATGGCTTAACCAACGGCGCTGCTCCCATCAGCGATGGCCTTAGAAGATCAAGTGGGCTGTCAAATGGCGACTCCAAAATTGGGCGAAATTTTGCAAGCTTGCGCCGGTTGTCTGTCATGTAACGCGATAGTGCCCCCGCATCACGTGGCGAAAACTTAGCAACTGCTTGCTCCATCTTTTCGATGTCGCCAGTGCAATCAATGCGACCACCGGCACCAAAGATTAAACGGTACTGAGGGTCCAATCGCTTCATTGGAACTTCGTCGAAAAGCTCAAACCCAACCGCCCTAAAGATCTCTTGTAGCACGCGGGGATACAAGAAAAAAGTTGGTCCGGTATCGAATCGGTAGCCGTTTTCTTGAATCAAGGCAGAACGCCCGCCGACGCGATCCATCTTCTCAAGGATGGTGACCGACGCTCCAGCTTTCGCCAACTGCATTGCAACAGCCAGACCACCTGGGCCGGCACCAATCACCACTACATTTTTCTTTGTCATAAAACCTGATTTGACACAGACGTCGTTCGAAAGGTGGCGAACAACGCACGCCGCTCACACTGCGATTGGATTCACTCGTTCTCGCCCAGAGCGTTATATCCGATTGGTCAAGCTTGCGTTAGATCGCTTTGCTGTTGAAAGAACTCAGCGCTGAAACGCCGCTTGAATACTTGGCCTTTATCAAGTTAATCAATGGTCGAGCTTGTAGCGTTTAAAAAGTTTGCGCTGAACTGGAAGACTTTTAAAAGCCTAGGAAATTGAACAATGGCATGGCTTTAGGTGTCTGGGCAAAAGACGCGAGCACGGCGCCGCCTAGAAGATTTGACGATTGTCATCGACGGACCGGAAGTTCTTGTAATCTGAGACCGACGGTGTATTTGCCAAAGAATCTGCAGGCACTCAACTGAGGCATTGTCAGGCTTCGGTGAAGCAGTTTGCGGCAGCGCGTTGGCCACGGGACCAGGCGCGGCCGCTCCGCTGGGCTTCGGATTGGAGACTCGCTGGACGACCGGCACTCTTGCCAAAGTACTTCTTGTATTGCCATACCAAATCACACCACATC
>JBGSKY010000308.1:0-2111 GCA_041740995.1 Pirellulaceae bacterium | reverse complement strand
CCCCGCTGTTTGACGATTGTAAAGTGTCACCTTCGGCGCAAACATGATACTCCCTTCGCGGTCCGCCGATGCAGTGCGAACCAATTGTGCCAACTCCGGTTCTTCGATAGTAGCAGCAATGGCAGGCCCCATACCTTTGACGGTGAGCCCCTCAATCTTTCGTCCGGTCCAATCAATCGAACTGGCTGTCCGAATGTTGGTTTGAATGAACCTTGCTTCGATCGTAACCTGCTTGGGTTCGCCGTCTTTCCAAGCATCGAGTATTCGCTTGAAAAATTTGTGTTGGCGGGACGGCAGTTCGGCCGAGATCGTCTTCCCCTCAACATGCAATTTACCACTTAGCGACGGGGGCAATGGAATCCAAGAAGTCAACTGTTCCTCTGGGGACTTCCTGCTGCTTGATAACGATTTCGGCATCGTTTCAAAAATCGAAGCAACTTCATATGTCTCAACGAAAGAAGGACCGTCATCTTCCTGGACGACGAATGGGTCGAGCAACAACGGTTGGAGTTTCAACTCCATGAAATCGCTCGCAACCAAATGAAGTTTGGGCATCTGTTGATCGGACACCTCCCTCGCGTCAGTCAGGCCCACTGCGGCGATTGCCGTTACTAACCCTGCCGACAAGAGCTTCGCTGTTAATCGATTGGGTTTGCAATCTCGCATCAACAACTCAATTCGCTGCTTGAGATCTTTTCCAGACGCAAAGGAAATCAGTCCAAGTGTAGGTGAACGCTTTCCTCCGACACTAGTCTCTGCAAATCGCAGCAGGAGTTTTCCGTAAGCCGCAGCGTCACTGTCCGACAGGGTCTGCAAGGCTAGTCGATCGGCGGCGGCTTCCATCGCAGCACGCAATCGGTTCACGATCAACCAGACGATAGGGTTAAACCAGTGAAACGCACCAGCAATTGAAGCGATGATCATTACGGGAATATCGTATCGTCGAATGTGTGCTAATTCGTGGCGAATGACCCAACGTAATTCTTGTTCGCTCAATTTTTCGGTGAGGCTTGTCGGAAGGCAGATCGTGTGTCGAAACAGTCCAAAAACCGCTGGTGCCGCGAGCGAAGGCAGTTCACGCATGGCTGGCCGCCGGCCAATAGCTAATGAGTCGCATTCGCGAAGCAACAAGTCGATAAGTCGTTGGTCATCGAGCAATCGGCAAGAGCGAAGCTTTAATGCAAATCGAATGTGCGAAGAAACGCTACGAACAAGCAGCCGGGCTGATACGAAAATTACAACTGCGAGTGCCGCCAAGAGGATGAACTCCCATGCATCGCCATAGGAAACTGACGGTTGTACTTGCGCCTGGGTTGGAATCCATTGCGTCTCAGCTGCATCGGCGTTCGGCATGACACCAAACAGATCCTCGTGAACCTCTCTGGGCTGAAATCGCTTGACCGATTCTTCAGACTCGCTCGCAAACCAGTTATCGATAGGTTTATGTACGCTTAGTGGACTCCCTATCGAAATCGGTATCAGTAGCCTGACAACAACAATTGTCAGTAGCATGGCACGTAGCGAAGGGCTCAACTTTCGTCGAAGCACCAATACAATTCCTGTCACTAGAACCAGAATCGGCATTGCTCTCCAGGTTGCGAGGAGAACTAACCACAACCAAGTTTCTGCAAATTCAACGAATCTATCCGTCAATTCCATGATCATCCTTGTTCTCCTTCGATTGAATTAGTTTTCTTGTCCAGCATCGCACGAATCTCTTCTATTTCCTTCGCCGTCAACTTGGCGGTTTTCACAAAGTGGATCAGTGCCGGTGTCGCTTCCCCACCAAACACTCGCTCGAGGAACGATCGACTTGCTTGACGAACGCAGGCATCTCTGCGAACAGCGGGCGTATACACATACTTCTTGCCGTTCTGCTGCGTCGCAAGCGCGCCTTTGCGAACCAATCGATGAAGCATTGTCTTTACCGTCGCCGCGCTCCAGCCATTGTCGGCAGCGATTTGATCGATTACTTCCGCCGCCTCGATCGGAGAGGAACTCCAAATCAGGTTCATGACGATCCATTCCGCGTCCGAAATTTGCATGTAAGCCTCCTTCAGTTGGTCGATACAGATTACGTTTGTAAACGGTTCTGAGTCAATATCGATCAC
>JBGSKY010000307.1:0-15541 GCA_041740995.1 Pirellulaceae bacterium | reverse complement strand
GCCAGCGCGGCCTTGAAAGCTTTGATTGCCGCGTCGTAGTTTGGCTTTTCAATCTGCAAATAGCAAACGCCGAGGTAGTGCTGAACCTTCGACGCCAATGGATCGCGCGGAAACTGTGTCAGGAATTTTTTCCAGGCGTCGATTGCTAACGGATAGGCACCAGCATTCTGAAAGTTCGCCGCATCGGTATACAAGTTCACCGTCTCGCGGGCCGCGTTGGCGTTTTGATCGACTCGCTGGGGCGGCCGCGTCGCATTTGGATTGCCCGCAGGCTGGCTGCGTTGCAGCGGTCGCTGGGCCGTCGCGATGTTCGGTGTACCGACGAGCAGCCCAAACGCGCCGGCGACCAAGCTCAATTGGAGCAGTTTTCTCGCCAGTCGTTGTGCCCGATATCGTCGGCTCGATTGAATGACAAAGCTATCAGCCTGAGGTCGGTGCGTAAGCATAAAACGTCGTTCCAATTGAAAATCGTGTCCCAAAGACAGTTTTTGTGAAAAAGCCATGCGTTGAAAACACTCGAAAAGTGCGACTGTATTGTGTAAGGCTACCGACGATAAGTCATCGCGCTGTCAGACCTTGGTCCGTTTCTATGAGATCGACATTTTAGGCGCGCCGATCAAAACAGATGCGGACGAGAATGCCGAGGCACGGTGAGTGCCGCTTAGCGCAGCCGCCACGATCGGACTGCGATGCGTCAACCGGCACTATCGGAATATTGTGACCGAATTACTCGCTCCGAACAATCGAAACTAAAGCTGCTTTACTGTCTGAAATTCAAATTTTTAGCTAAAGTGGACATGCTTTGAAATTGAGTTGGTTTGGTCGAATGGATAGCAAATGCGAATATTAGTTACAGGCGGTTCGGGCTTCATAGGTTCTCACCTCACCGAAAAACTGCTCGCCAACGGTCACGCGGTTACCGTAGTTGATGACCTGAGCACAGGACGCGCTAAGAACTTGAAGCATGTTCTCAATCACCCCAAGTTGGAGATCATCAATAGCGATTTAGCCGATCCGAAACTTGTCCGTACCCAATGCCGACGCTGCGAACAGGTCTACCATTTAGCCGCCGCCGTCGGCGTCGCGTTAATCGCTGCTCGACCCACAGAAACGATCCAACGCAATATTTATCCGACGCAATTGTTGTTGGAGGCGCTTCAAGAAGAAAAGCAATTCGGGCGAGATGTGCCACTCTTTCTTGCCAGCACCAGCGAGGTCTACGGCAAAAATCCGAAGCCGGTTTGGAACGAGCAGGACGACCTGGTGTTCGGTGCGACCACCAAACCGCGATGGAGCTACGGAGCGAGTAAAGCAATTGACGAATTTCTTGCCTTAGCGTGTGTGCGCGAGCATCGCCTGCCAATCGTCATCGGTCGCTTTTTCAATGTGGTTGGCCCACGACAAACGGGCGCTTACGGCATGGTGTTGCCTCGTTTCGTGGCCGCCGCACTGCAAGGAAAACCACTTATCGTACATGATGACGGCCAGCAGCAACGTTGTTTTGCGCATGTCGCAGATGTGGTATCCGCCGTTACCAATCTGATGGATCGTCCTGAATCTTATGGACGAGTGTACAACATCGGTTCCAATCAGCCGGTCACCATTTTACGTTTGGCGGAAATGGTCCGCGACGTCGTTAATCCGTCCGCTTCGGTCCAACACCAAAGCTACACCGAAGCCTATGACGCGGATTTCGAAGATATTCGGCGACGAGTGCCCGACCTATCGCGGCTGAAGGAAACCATTAACTACGAACCGCAACTCGATCTAAAACAAATTGTTGAAGACGTTTGGCGACACATGAAAGCTGAAAAAGATAGCGACTAGCTGACTCAGAATGAGACAGGATTTTTGATGCGAAATCACTTCGCATCGAAGGCGCGTCAGATTTCCTGTAGTTTTATCGTTGCGAGAACGGCTATGACTGACATTCCGACAAGAAATCTGCTGGTTTTGCGAATGTATACCGAATTGAATCGCTTTGGTGGCAAGGGGCTCAAGGTTTGCTTAAAATGGTCTTGAGGGGTTTTTGCATGGATCAACCGTCAGCAAGCCTCGTTGCTTCTCATCGCTTTTGATTTCTGGGATATGCCGATATGTCGCTAAAAAGTCCATCACGCCGATTCGCATCCGCTAAAGCGGTTCGACGCAATCGAAGTCGGTTGGGGTTCAGTCTGATTGAAGCATTGATCGCAGTTGCAATCACATTGATCATGATGCTAGCCCTCTCCAAGGGTTTTGCGTTGATGAGCGAGAACATTTCTGATGGTCGCGCCAGACTGACACTTAGCGATCAATTGCGAGGCGTTTCTTTGCTGATTCGCGAAGACATGCAAAACATGACCGCGGGTGCCAATCCAATGGCTGGCACTTCGCGTACGGGCTACTTTGAATACTACGAAGGCCCAGTGAGCGATTCGACCGCCGCGATGGTCAGCTATGATGCGTCCTTGCCAACCGTCGAAGAAAAGATTCGATCGAGCCGTTTTGGTGATTTTGATGACATCGTTTCGTTCACCGCCCGAGCCAAAAAGGGGCAGTGGTTTTACGGCGAAGTTCCCTATCCGTTAGTTGCCGGACAGCTAGAACTACTGGCTAACCCAACCAGTAGCCGAACATTTACGGCTGACGAGTGGGCCCGCAGTGTCACAGTTGCATCGGATACGGCAGAAATCATTTACTTCATGATGCCATGGAGTGCAGATCCAACGCTCTTTACGGACCTCACCACTGGCGTTGTTACATTCCCGATGACCGGGAACAATCCCAATATCATCGACAACGACGCGTACCCCGGCGTGCCCGACGGAATGATGCTTTGTCGCCGCGTTTTACTAGTTCTGCCAACGCTAAACCTGCCAGTAGGAACGCAAATCCAAGGTGGCGCGATTACCGTTGAGCCACAGCTTTACCACGAATTCTCTAGCAGTCTGCCAAGCACGGCAACTTTCCCAAATCCACAAATGTTAGCCGATGCTTTGGGTGCACCGACATCTCCGAACGTTGACGCTTATCGGTTTGGACTGCGAAATGCCTATCAACGTTGCGATCTTTCTGTGCGACGTGTGCCTGACGGCGATATGACCACCGTGGATCCGATTGCCGCGAACTCGTTAAGCGATTTGGAAGACCCACGCAATCGTTTCGGACATACAGTCTTGCCAGTGATCGGGACGGGAAATACGACCATGCCGCTTTGGTCGCTGACCAATCCAATTCCGATGCAACAAGTCGCTTTGGTGGCCGATGGGGCGTTTCCAGGCACAAGATTTACTGGCTCAGTGAGCGGTGCGACCAACTTCGAAGCCGGATTTTTGCTGCCGCACTTCATGCGACAGAAACGCGTTGACTCGTTCCAGACCACTGGCACTCCGACTCCAATTTTCCAGGTTGCATTCAGCGAAGTGCTTGCCAACAACTGCATCGGTTTTGATCTGAGAGCATTCGACGAAAACGCACCACAACTTTTCCATCCCGGCGCAGACGGTGGCTGGGGAGCCGGTGGTACCAATCTCTATGACGTCACGAATATGGGTGCTGGTGGAACGGATGATGCGATCGTCAATCCGATTGACCCAGGGTTTGCAGAATCGATCGAAATTCTCAGCAACACAACTGCAGCGGTACCGGCCGAAGCTTTCGTGGCCCGCCGCGGCGCGTTCGTAGATATCGGTTGGGCCAATAAAGCATTCGTCAATGCGACTTACGAAAACAACGTTTGGATTCCAACCTCGCCCCTAAAGTATACTTGGGCTGCACCCGCGAGTCCGAAATGGTTGATCCCGCAATTGCATTCCCCCTTCTCGGGGACTTCGCCTTATACACCTGCGGCAGGACAATTTCCAGTCAGCAATTCGATGTACAAATCTGGCCGCGCGTTGCTGGCGACCAGCAATAATCGTTTGGCAGTGTATCAACCTGGATTTGATACATTCACCGATCGCTTCGAATCAGACGGTTACTATCAAACTTCAATATCCGCTGATAACGGTGGCTTTGTTGGCACGATTTGGATTAACGGACAAAGCGCGTATCTGAAAAGCGGTCCTCCGCCGGTCTATCAAGCGAACTCGGATCTGGGAACCAACGGCATCGATGATTTTGATCGATCGGTCACTCCCAACGTATTGAATGGTGGCATCGATGACCAATCGGAACTTGAAACTAGCCCACCCGTTACGTCACCAATGAAGGCGGTTCAAGTTTTGATCCGCGTTGAAGATAAAACGGCTGGTAATATTCAACAAATCGCTGTCAGCAATGAATTGCGACTTTAAACGAGTTGTTCTCGAAGAATGCCGCTTTACGATTAGCCGAGTCTCTTTGGGAGGCTCGGCACAAATTAGCGCTCGGCCACATCGCTTCTGACAAAATGCATCGAATCAACCTTCGTGGCCCCTGGCAAATTCATCTGCTTCATTTGCCGAGCGAAAATGTTGAACTTGCCTTGGAACGAAAATTTAATTGGCCTTCGAACCAACAGCCAGAACGATCGCAGGTGACTTTCTGTGCGGCTTTGCCAAAATGGCCCGACCGCTTAGTGTTTAATAAGCTAGTCTTTAACGACCTCGAGCCTTCTGGCGAGGTCCTTAAATTCGACGTATCCACTATACTATCTCTTAGAAATCATCTTTCTCTCCGATGGTCCGGAAACACCGACCAGTTTTTGTCGCTTGGAGCAAACTCCGAACCGAAGCGAATGAACCTGGACCAGCTACATTTGGTTTTGCAAGACGCATGGCTCGAAATCGAAGAAACGCAATTTCAATCGCCGGTTACTACAGTTCGATCGCTGTCGTAACTCTCGTTGTCGCCGGTTGCAATTCGAACTCAAACGATCAAACAAACTCGACGAAAAGTTCACAAGCGAAAACACCGACAACGGGCGAAGTTCAAGCAAGTCGCCAAGAAAAAACTGAGATCGATAACTCACTCGACGTCGATGCATTATTGGATGCTCGCTTGCCGATAGAGGATTTAAAAGTTGGGTGGATTCGACTTTTCGATGGGCAATCGCTGTTTGGTTGGGAAAAAACCAGCGATGCAAATTGGCGAGTCGAAAACGAGACCATTGTTGTCGATGCTGGCGAGAAAGGCTTCTTGGCAACCTCCGGTCGATTTGGCGACTATGAAATTCGACTCGAATTCAAGTGCCCAGCCGAGACCAATAGCGGGCTATTTCTACGCTCTCCAGCCGTGCCAACCTCACCGGCCAAAGACTGTTTTGAAGTCAACATCGCACCTACGGACAATCCATTCCCAACCGGTTCGCTGGTCGAGCGGGTACGCGTCGAACCGGAGACGATTGGCGAACTGGACCATGATAAATGGCACATGCTGCACGCATTAGTCGATCGGGACCATGTCCAGACTTGGGTCGATGGCCACGAAGCTTCTGATTATCTTTCGCCCAATGGACTGAGGTCAGGTCAAATACTGCTCCAATTTCGCACCGGGAGTATTTCGTTTCGTAACATTCGATTGCGACCGATTGGATACGATATCTTGCCCGCAGAGGATCTCGATGATTGGCTGAATTCGAATCCAGAGCTTCTGAAGTCGGAGAAGACTACCGAAGGCGGCGTGATTTTGGAGGGAGGTCGTGCGGACCTTGAACTGCTTCAGCAAATTGATGATTCAATCATTCAGTTTCACGTCAAGACGCTGACTGCGGGCACAAACTCAGGTTTATTTTTTCGCTGTATTCCTGGTAGTCCAATGGACGGATATGAGTGCCAAGTTCAAAACGTCTATAAAAACGATCGTCGCGATCCAGCCGATTATGGTACCGGCGCGATTTTTCGACGCACGAAAGCACGAGCAGTTCTAAGTGACGATTTCGAACCAACCTTCGTCACCGTTCAAGCCGATGGTCGCCACATGACAACTTGGGTCCAAGGAATCGCAGTCGTCAATTGGACCGACGATCGTCCCGAAGCCGAAAATCCTCGTGAAGGTTACCGAAAAGAAGCCGGAACGCTGCAGTTGCAAGGACATGATCCTGGCAGCAAAGTCCAATTTGACAGCTTGCTGCTCAGCCCGATCGAACCAAATGGTCAACTTTGAGCGGTGAGAAGTCAGCGAAACTTTTCACGAGTCAAGTCGACATTGCTTGCGAGTTTAGCGACGCCAATCGCTAGCCGATCTTGGTCTTTCCCATGATCGGTTGCAGAACCTCTGGAATCAAAATCGATCCGTCTGCTTGTTGGTAATTTTCTAAGACTGCAATGATTGCTCGCGAAAGCGCGATCGCGGTCCCATTGAGCGTGTGGACGAAGTGAGTTCCTTTCTCGCCCTTATTACGATATCGAATATTTAGCCGTCGCGCCTGATAGTCGGTACAGTTTGACGTGCTAGTCACTTCCCCCCATTCGCCTTGCTCGCCGCGACCGGGCATCCAAGCTTCCAAATCATATTTGCGATACGCCGGACCACCTAAGTCACCAGTTGCTGTGTCGACGACACGGAATGGAATTTTAAGCGCGTCGAAAATCTCGCATTCGAGCTGCCGTAATTCTTCGTGGACCGCATCGCTTTGATCTGGAAGTGTGAAAGCGAACATTTCGACTTTAGTGAATTGATGAACGCGGTACAGACCTTTGGATGCCCGTCCAGCCGCACCCGCCTCAGTCCGAAAACAATGCGACAAACCCGCGAGCTTCAACGGCAATTGTTCGGCATCGAATGTCTGATTGGAATACATCCCGCCGAGCGTAATTTCCGCTGTTGCGACAAGATTCAGCTCGGTATTTTCGATGCTATAAATCTGAGTCTCGGGTCCACGTGGATTGAACCCGATACCGTGCAAAATCGACGTCGTGGCAACGTCTGGCGTCGTTACTGGTACAAATCCTCGCTGAACCAGAAAACTAATTGCGAATTGCTGCAGTGCGAGATCTAACAAAACCGCGTCGCGTTTGAGAAAATAAAATCCAGCACCCGCCACTCGCCCCCCCGCTTCAAAATCGATCATGTCGTGCGCATTGCCCAGTTCCAGATGGTCTTTTGCTTTGAAGTCAAAGCTCATGACGCTAGTTTTCCCGCGTGCAATTTCCAGATTCGCGGCGTCATCGCTGCCAACAGGTGCATCGGGATGTGTCAAGTTTGGAATCTGCGACTGGATCGCTAAAATCTCTTGCTCTAAACGGTCGTGTTCGTGCTGAGCAGCATCTTTCTCGGCCCGCAGCCGACGTCCGGTCTCTTTAAGTTGCTCTCGTTCTTCGTTCGATTTGGCTTGCCCAATCAGCTTGCTAGACTCGTTCGCTTGACGATTTAGTTCTTCCGACTGCTGCAATTTCCCACGACGCGCCGCTTCTAATTCGATCAAGTTTTCAATATCAACTTGGACCCCGCGCCGCTTGCAGTTTTCTGCGATAGCATCGGCCTGTTCGACAATAATTTTTCGGTCAAGCATTTGAGTTAGGTAAAAAGCCTTGAATTTGTTCGATCGAGACGGCGGGACATCAAGCCGTTTGAAGGTGGATTGTCGAACAATTACCCTATCGTGTCCTATGAATAACTCGCTGACAAGGGCATGGACTAGACAAGCCTAAACGGCAGGTTCGCGTGGAACTCCACAGCGGTTCAATCGTGAACCGCACCGGATCAGTGCCTTTGATTGCGCCTCTGCTGAAGGTCTGCTAGCGGATGCGTTCGAATTCGACGCCCAGCAAGCACAATCGACCGGTTCCGTTATAAAAGACTCTGAACTCCATCGGAATACCGCCTGCATCCGGAGCGATCGTGATACTCTGCTCGATCCGATCTTGATGACTTTCAATTGTTCCGGCGCCAAGAATATTAAAGACCGATTCGTCTGGTTTTTGAAAACCAATATCCCAGTTCCCAACCGACTCCGCTGCGACGGCGCTTGGTTCAAGTTTCGCGCTGACTCGATATTCGCCAGCTTGCAGTGGAACATACGGGCCAAACGCTAAATAGCCTGGCGAGTGCAACCCCTCTGACGCAAAACGTTTGCCATCCTGCTGCTCGCCAGTCTGACGATTGAAATAGTTCATCGAAAATGCGTGAGGCGTTTGGACGCGAGCAAGTCGCGGTTCAAAACCAGTCAGCATTGCAGCAATTGCGTCCCTTCCAGGCGTGCCCTTCTTGTAGACGAGCAAAGTTGGTGGGTTATCTCGGACCGTCGGATCTAGATTGATCCGCAAGGTCGGTTCGCCGAGCCGATAAACGATCGTAGCAACATCAAATTTCGGATCTTTCTCTTGATTGGCAACGAAATAATCGATCTGCGTAAAAATCGAATCGTCGCGTTTCCAAAAATCAGTGTTCATGTGGTGGAAGACTCGAAGCTGATCATCGACCGCAATTGTTTTTGCGCCAGCTTGGCTGGTACAGTTGATCTCTTTTGATTGCCAGTAGTTGGCTAAGCCGAGCTGCAAATCATGCCGTACGATTGCATCGTCCAGCGCTTTGACGAACGCAGGCCGATAGCCGGAAAGTTGGTTCCTGGCCGTTGCCGCACGATCAACAATCACGTAGCCCGACGAAAACACTACAAGAAATGGCAGAACCTGTAAGCCTAGTCTGCACCAACGCGGCGGCGCAGATAAAGATTGATTGTTCATTGCGTATGCAACCGCAAAAATCGGCATCAGGACAAAAGGTTGCCAATAATGCATTGCAAAATCGTATTGCGGCCACCTCCATAGTGAAACTGAACAACCCAGGACCAACGCGCATAGAGTCGAACAGACGGACAACCAACAGTAGTGCCACACAACAAATCGCCCGCCATGTGCAGCCTTGTCGCTCGTTGATCGGACTAACCATTGCATCACGAAACTGAATAGACCACAGCCGACCAGTAAGGCAGCGAGCCAGTGTGCGGGCTCTGCCTGAGTCAACTTGCGAAATGCATGAAGAGCAACGAAGGATCCACCGGTTCTGATGTTTTTGAGACTAACCTCCGAAAGTTCGCTCGGATCTTCTCGCTGCAAAATGCTTTCACCAGCTACATGACCAAGATATGGAATGATAAATAAGATCGCCAGCGGCACGATCAGCGAGCGGAGACGATTACGTTTCAAAACAGCAACGACGATCAACGCCGCCCCAAGCGGTGCGCTAAGATATGCAATTGTCAGAAGGTCACTGGCACCTAGTAAAAAAATTGCAAGCACGATCAGACCACTGACCCAAGCTCGCATCACAAACCGCTGCCCGAATCGCGCGCTGTATAGTATCGCGCCGACGATCAAAATTGACATTGCGACAGTTCCGCCGTGATGCGCTGGCATAAAAAAGTATTGCAGCAATAACGAATCACTGAACACTTTTAGCAGTAACAGGACCGACAGACTCAGAATAAGAATGCTGTCGCGAATGCGATGGGGATCGATTCCAACAGCTCGATTGCACAAGAATCCACCGCACAAGACGATCACGATGAGCTCTAGTCCGAACGCGATCTGCGCTGCCATTGCATCGCCAAAAATCAGGTATGGCAATCCAACCAACGGCCAATCTGGAAAAGCGAATGGAGCTGGGGGACAGAGCCATGACCGCAAGCGTCCGCCATCTAAAACGACATCTTTCACAACCGCCAAAGGAAAGAGTGCGTCTGCCTGAATTTGAAGCCGGGTTTCCGAATCAGAGCTGCCTGCTAGGTCAATCGCGAAAGCCAGCATCGCAAATAGTAGAGAAAGCCAACTTGCCAGACGAAGGTTTCGCCCAAAAGCGTAGCTTTGTATGGGAATGGCTTCCATGCTCGATGTCTCCTGACGGAATATAACTCCCGTTGTTTTTTGTTTTGCCGACGCTTATCCACCTGCATCGTAGCCCCGCTTTCGAGTTCTTTAGAACGCCAGAAGAATAGGCAATTGAAGGCTAAAACTGCAACCTCAATCCGGTTTCGCAGATTGCTTGCATTGGCAGTGAACGTCAACTTAGCCAATTGAGATTTGTGCCACTAGGATCCTAGAAAAGTCCCATCTTCGTCGTATCGAACGATCGCGAAATATAAAAAAATCGATACTAGGATTGGAAACATGATCAAAAAAACGGGATTGACGTAAATCGTCATCAGCACCGCGGTGGAAAAGAAAACTAACCAAAGCCACCATGTATGTTTCAGAAGCTGGATGTATCGTTTCATTGAAAGTCACTTAAAACCCATCCGAAAAGGGGTCTGACCCTTTGGGAGGAACGGAGAGGGTCAGACCCCTTTTCAGATAGGCTCTTAGCCGTTTTGAATGATTCGAAGGCAAATCTCTTGAACCAATTTTGGATCAGCATTCGAGTTTCGTTTACGTGCTTGACCGACTAATGCCCCGATTGCTTTTAAGTTCCCGTCGCGGACTTTTGCAACGACATCGGGATTGGCAGCCAATAGCTCCTTACAAATCAATTCAATTTCATCGGTGGAGACTTTTTCAATACCGAGCTCTTTGGTCGCCGCTTCAATAGTGCTATTGGGATTCTGCAAGAGATATTGAAATACTTCGCGGCCCTTGGTTGTATCTAATGCGCCTGCTTCGACTTGCATTAACAAGTCAGCGAGTTGTTTTGCGGAAACAGCAAAAGCAGAAATACCTAGCTTGGACTCATTAAGCGTTCTTAGGACATCTTGTAGCATCCAAGAAATAGCTCGTTTCGCGCTGACTCCTTGTGCCAACACTTGTTCAAAATACTCAACGACCGCCCTACCCTGCTGGCACAATGTCATCGCATCTTCGGGCCTCAGACCAAGCTCATCGATATAACGTTTTCGCCGCTGCTGCGGTAGCTCGCCGAGACTTTCTTGTGCAGCGGTAATCTTACTTTTTTCAATGACCACGGGCACAAGGTCGGGATCGGGAAAATATCGATAGTCGGCCGAGTCTTCTTTCTCACGCTGCAGAACTGTTTGGCCAGCAGTATCATCCCAGCCGAGTGTTTGCTTTGGCGATTGACCAATCGTCAAACCAGTTTCCAGCCAAAGAGCAAACTGTCGGTCGGCTTCATAAATAATCGCTCGCTCAACGGATCGAAAGCTGTTCAAGTTCTTCACCTCCACGATCGGTGTTGCGAACTGCTTGTTATTGCTAGTCAAATGCAAGTTGATATTCGCATCGACGCGTAATGAACCTTCTTGCATATTGCAATCAGAAACATCGAGGTACTCGAGAAGCATCTTCAGTTCGGTCAAATACAATCTTGCTTCTTCAGCCGATCTCATATCTGGTTGCGACACGATTTCTAGAAGCGGTGTACCGGTTCGATTCAGGTCGATCCGACTGCTGCCGCGGCGCGCTGACTCATCGTGCAAGCTCTTACCGGCATCTTCTTCCAAGTGCGCTCGAACAAGTCGAATATGTTTTGATTCGCCATCGCTTTTATCAATCGTGATATAACCTTCACCGCAGATTGGCAAATCAAATTGACTGATCTGATAGCCCTTGGGCAAGTCCGGATAAAAATAGTTCTTGCGGTCCCATTTGGTGAACTCCGCGACATTGCAATTCATCGCGGCACCGGCTCTTATCGCAAGTTCGATAGCTTCGGCGTTGATGACAGGCAGCGAACCAGGCAGGCCTAGGCAAACTGGACAAATCTGAGTGTTTGGCGGCTGACCAAATGTCGTGCTGCATCGACAAAACAGCTTTGTGCGTGTCTTCAATTGGACATGCACTTCTAATCCAATGACGACTTGGCTGGTGACTGCGGAGTCATTTATTAACTCATTCATTGCAGGACTCCCCTATAATTTTGGCCAAGTTGGTTGGTAGCCGATCCATTTTTGAAACCAGTGACCACATTGCAAAACTAACGAGTCTTGCATTGCAGCACCTTGCATTTGAATCGCGGTCGGCAAGCCGTCTTTTGTAAAACCACTTGGAATCGAAAGAGCAGGAAGTCCTGCCAGATTTGCGCCGACAGTAAACAGGTCTTCAAGGTATAACGAAATTGGATCAGTCGATTTTGCGCCCAGTTTAAAGGCAACCGAGGGAGTGGTTGGACCAAGAATAATGTCAACCGAATTGAACGCTGTTGCAAAATCGTTTCCAATTAAGCGGCGTAGCTGTAAGGCTTTTAAATAGTAAGCGTCATAGTAGCCCGCGCTTAAGGCGTAGGTTCCCAACATGATGCGTCGCTTGACTTCGGCACCAAAACCCTCGCTGCGGGAATTGCAAATCATATCCACTAACGCGTCCGCCGAATCTCGATTGGATCTATCGGTTGAACGATATCCGTAGTGCACGCCGGAGTATCGCGACAAGTTGCTGCTCGCTTCACTGCACGCGATAACATAGTAAGTCGGGATTCCATACTTTGCGTAGGGTAGTGCAACTTCGATAATCTTCGCGCCGTTGGCTTTAAAAACGTCGATCGCAGCCAGCAAATTTTCCCGCGTCGAAGACTCAATGTTATCGCTGTTGATCAGCTCAGGTAGTATGCCGATTCGAAGATCTTTTATGGGCTCTTGAATCTCGGAAGAAAAATTTGGGACACTGCTTGGAATACTAGTTGAATCACGAGCATCATGGCCGGCAATAATCTGCAACAACGCTGCAAGGTCTTCGCAATTGTTCGCGAAGGGACCGATCTGATCCAAACTTGAAGCGAACGCGACCAACCCATAGCGACTGACCCGTCCATACGTCGGCTTAAAGCCGCAGATCCCGCACAGCGATGCTGGCTGTCGGATAGAACCGCCAGTGTCTGATCCGAGCGACAATGGTGCTTGTTGTGCAGCGACACAAGCCGCCGAACCACCACTGCTTCCCCCCGGAGCCATTTCGAAGTTCCAAGGATTTTTAGTTGTGAAAAACGAGCTGTTTTCTGTCGAGCTACCCATCGCGAATTCGTCCATATTCGTCTTGCCGACGACAACTAACGAAGCGTCACGCAATTTGGTGACAACAGTGGCATCATAAGGCGATCGAAAATTGCTCAGAATCTTAGAGGCACAACTTGTCACTCCTGACGTCGTGCATAAATTGTCCTTCAAAGCGATAGGGACGCCAGCCAGCGGCGAGAGTGTTTGGCCACGCAATATCTGTTGATCGACAGAATCCGCAATCGCCAAAGCCGATTCGGCGTCGACGTTAACAAAGCTGCCAATTGCGGCATCGGTTAATTGAATGCGATCCAAATAGGCTTGGGTAACCTCTCGGCTCGTCGCCGATTTTTCACGGATGAGCCGAGCGGTTTGTAATGCAGTTTGATTAATTAGATCCATTTATGAATCGAAATCGATGGAAAGAATGGCCGACGAGTTCTGCCGTCCGACTCGCGATTGGCTAGAAGATATGCGAATCTGCGGAATGAGGAAACCGGCGTTTGATGGGCTCAGAAGGAAATAGCGAGTCAAACCAAGTATTTCGTCTCAGCTTGATCTTCAAGCACGCCAGGACAAGCCATTGGACGAAGATCGGTAAAAGTTCCATGGAATCGAATCTCAGGCTTCACCAAACTTCTACGGGATAATGATTTCAATCTGTTGAATCACACGAAAAGTTTGCAGCACTGCGCGATAAGGATTTTGACCTTCCATCGCCGAATCACTCACCTTGATGGTCATCAACGATAACTCGCCGCTCTCGGTTGTGGGGTCGTAACTTTCCCACCGATCCCTCTTGTAAACTTCTACCCAACTATGAAATTTCATCGCAGGTGCTTCGGGATTTTGGTTGTAGGTCAACCCACAAGCGACTCGCGACGGAAGACCGCGAGATCGAGCCATACTGCAAAGCAACATTGCTTGCGAAAGGCAATCTGATTCGGGCTTGAGTGTCGCGTAGGCGGCCGGCTGGATCGGAAGTTTCAATGATTGCAGTTTCATTAAATCATGCAGCCCCTTTGTCAGGCGATTGATTTGAGTTGCCGGTCGCGAGGGCCCTGCAAGCCGATCCGCAAGAATTTTGACCCTCGCGTTTTCTGGTTGGATGTAGACAGAATTCGCCAAGTAAGGTTCAAGTTGTGTCGATGTCATCGATTGCTCAACGCTCGTTGTATCTATACTTTTACGTTGAATCTCAACGTCGACAGCAAATGCGGAAACCGAGCGAACAGTCTGATGCGCGTCACTTAAAAAAACCCCAAACGGATCGGCCAAAGTTGAGCTAATACGAAAAACAGTCGATTCTGCTTCCTTTGCAACGGTCAACGGTGATTGCAAAACGACTTCCTTAACTTTTTGCGACTTCACCGCAAACAGATCTGCGATTGCATCGGCGTATTCACGGTCGCAAGAGTAAGACGTGATCGAACCAGCAGAGGTAAATCGCTTCTGAACAATCCCTTCGTTGTCGACCCAGAAAGTGCTGGTGAAACTAATGCCTTTACTTGTCAACACTCGTTCTATTTCGGTAAGCTCAACGAAATCGCCATCTAGCATCGCCACACGGCTTCTGCCTTTGGCCTGAATCGTTGCAAAAACAATATCACTGACGGACGGATCAAAGACTTCAAAGACTCGTTTTTCGTCATTGGCAATCGGTTTAAATCGCAGCGACTGTTCGACGGCCAAGGGACCTCTCAAATTTTTTGGCTTAGTAACGGTTCGTTGCTGAGTCGATTTTGCTTTGGTGGTCGTAATTCGAAGCTGCTCGCCGATCGTAATTGCGTTCACAACCGAGCTGGTTTGTCCCTTCTCTGATTTCAAATCAAGAGAGATCAGCTCGCCAGCCGGACTTTCAGTCATCATTAGATCGATGACCTGTGCCGTATTCTCAGATTCTATTGCACTCATCAGCAAGCCGTCGATCTCGATGATAATTTGATCCTCGCGACCAACCTCTGGCAGCCTTACGACAGTGTGTAAAAAACCGACGGGCTGGCTTCGAACGTATTGAACCTCCCAGCGCTCCATAGGCATTTCAGATTTTTGAATCCATCGCTGATCAGGCAACGGATCAGACTCAATTTTCACTTCGTTGTTCACCGCATCATCAGCCCTCAATTGCTCCAATGATTTGGTCGCTTGTTTTACATTTGACAAATCAGTAAGTTCGAGCTGTTGCAGAACCGTTTCGCTTCGTTCAATCAAACGATCTTCTTCGTCAATCCCAAGCGTCGTTGGTGAATCGACCTGTTCACGAATCGGGGTATAATCTTGATAACAACCACTTGTGAAAAAAAAACAAACAACGATTAATTGCAGCACGGCGGCGGCGATTTGCGATTTTGATTTCATTTTGCTTTCACAACTAAGCGAATGGGCGATCACATCGCCAGTATTCGCAATTTTCTAATTTGGCTTCGTCGCAATCTCTAAATGACGAATCGGCGCATTGCAATTTGGCAGTTCAAACGCCCCCGACCCGATATCGTCCGAAAAACAGACGAGTTTGTTCCGAGCTGTTTGAACCCTCGACATCAAACTAGGATAAGTCTTAAACGAGTGTATGCAAGCGAGGACGAGACATCTGCGATATATTGAGGCGAACGTCAGGCCTCGGTGAAGCAGTTTGCGGCAGCGCGTTGGCCACGGGACCAGGCGCGGCCGCTCCGCTGGGCTTCGGATTGGAGACTCGCTGGACGACCGGCACTCTTGCCAAAGTACTTCTTGTATTGCCATACCAAATCACACCACATC
>JBGSKY010000306.1:0-4907 GCA_041740995.1 Pirellulaceae bacterium | reverse complement strand
GTGGGAACGGTTGGCGAGTACAACATGAATGCGATTCGCCGGAGGTAGTCAAGGAAGCTTTCGCTCCGGTGGGGTGAACCCACCGGGGGCGGTGTGCAGTAAGCCGGGGCGGTGCGCGCAGAGGTGGTTGGGTTAGGTTACGAAGCTTCGCTCCGGTGGGACAAGCCCACACGGGGGCGGGAGCAGTGGCGGCGGGAATGCGAATAAAAAAGACCCCAACGGGTTTACCCCGTTGGTGAATGCGCTTCGTGATCTAGCACTGCCGCGCCCAGGAATACTAAGACCCCTGCGGGTTTATCCCGCTGGTGAATCAGTCTGCTTGCACTCTAGAAAAAGCTTTCGCTCCGGTGGGGTAAACCCACACGGGGGCGGTGTGCGCGACGGCGGTGGGGTTAGGTTACGAAGCTTCGCTCCGGTGGGGTAAACCCACGCGGGGGCGGTCCAGTGAGCCCACGCAGGGGCGGTCCAGTGAACTCACTGGGGGCGGTGGGGAGGGTTTTCCGCGGGGACGAAGTTGCAAAGATTTAACGGTTGTGGCGATTGTAGTGAAGAAATCGTTTAGAACTGCCGAAAAGAGATTACAGCGCCGGCTGGCTGAACACGGTCGCGCTGATCCGACGATGCCAATGGTCTGACCAAAAAGACTGGCCGTCCAATATTGCAATCCAAGCGTTAGAAAGTTCAAGGATGAACCCATCACGATTTGCTTTCACTCATCGACCGTTTGCTGCCATTCCACGGATTGAGCACTTTGTCGATGTCGGCAACAGCGAGCAGATTTGGAAGCAATGCGTGCTATCGTTGGAACGCAACGACGGCCCAACACTGCTTCTTGGCGGTGCCGGCATGGGCAAGACGATGACTTGCCTGCAAATCGCACAATCGCTCTCTGACACTTGCGAAGTCATCTTTCTGTCGAGCTCCCAGATCGCTAGCCGGGCCGATTTGCTCAAAAGCTTGCTCTACGAATTGCGGATGCCTTATCGAGGACTCTTCGACGGCGAGCTGCGACTGAGTCTCGTTGACCGACTGCAAAATCGACGCGGCGCGGGCGTTAATCGAATCGTGCTGATCGTTGACGAAGCTCAAGCACTCTCGCCACGCATCTTGGAAGAAATTCGGTTGCTGACCAATCTCGCAGTCGGCGGCGAACCTTGCCTGCATCTCATTTTGTGCGGCTCGGCCAAACTTGAAGAGATGCTCAATCATTCGCAGTTGGAATCGTTGCAGCAGCGAATCGCTTCGCGGCACATCCTCCGCCCGCTCAACCACGATGAGTGCCGCGAATACCTACGACATAAAATCGAGCTTGCTGGCGTCGCCTTCGAACGAGTCTTTGATTACTCGGCAACCGACGCAATCCAGTTGCTCTCGGCTGGTATTCCACGCTTGATTGACCAATTGGCCGATCGCGCAATCGCTCTGTCTGAAACCAAGCCACACGCCGCGCCGATCAACGCTTCGCAAATCGAAGCCGCTTGGCACTCCCTGCATCAGCTTTCACCGCCCTGGATGGATAGCGAAAGCAACGTGCAGATCAGCCAGTCGCAAGAAAGTGTGGTCGCTGCCGAGCCGACTGCTACTAGTGCCGCCATCGCTTTCGACTCGATGGTGGCGGTACATTCGCCAATCGATACTGATGACGAGCCAACAAGTTACTTCGATACCGAAACAGACGAGCCGACGGCCGACGAAGCGGTTGCCGCTGACGAATTGAGCATTGATCCGTGGACCGCCGGCCGCGAGGCCCAGACCGCTGTTAATCATCCGAACACGGCCAGCTATCGAACGGGTGTTCCGCCGTCTGCCGGGATGGGATTGAGCTCGGTGATTGCTCGCGATACTACAGCCGATACCGCGGCGACTTCGGAGTCCAAAACAAACGCAAATTTCTTCGCTGCCGAGCTAGATGCTGTTTCGCAATCGGACAACGACCAGGACGATTACACGCAACTCGCATCGAATAATGATTTCGATGAAACGCTCGAACATCAGCCCGCTGCGAACGTGCCGACTGATCAAGATCAACCCGTACCGATGGAGAATGACGAAGTCGTTGTGCATATGCAGCCATCGTCGAGCTGGCAACTGGATGTGAAAGCTTACTTCCAAGCGACAACGGCCCAATCGCACTTGAATGATGAGCAGTTTGAACAAGCAGCCAGCGAAGTTGAGCACGCAAACATTGAAGCGGAACATGTCACCAGCCAAGAGCTGCCGCCTGTTGCTGCGGGTTATGGTCAGCAGCATATCGATCATGTTCGAAAGCTGAACAACACCTATCGCAAAGATCCGCCCGTTCAAGAGACTCATTCGATTGAAGACAACTTGCTGGACATGATTTCCAGCATGAACATGCAATCGATTGCGTCGGATCCGCAAGACAATTTCGAAGCCGCAGATTTTTCGCCGATCGACAATCAACTCGCTGCGACGGACCAGCCGTCGTTGAGTTCTTCGCCCACGGCGTTTAATTCGTTTGTTGATCTCACCCAGCACGCTGGATCGATGTTTCACCAGCCTGAAGAAGCTTCGGCGACGGAATACTTCGAATACGACGTTACCAATGAGCAAAGCCAAGACGACGATCGACAAGCTGTGCAGTTGGAAGATCGCATGCGGGATCTCGAAAATTTATCGTTTGCAGATCGGTCGCAGTACGCTGGACTATCGTTGTCGGATTTCGAAGCTCAGGCGAGTTTTGTGCCAACCGACGATCGCGACATTATCGTGATCGACGAAGAGGTCGATAGCAGTTGGTCGCATTCAGAACAAGTCAACAAGCCCGTTGCGACGGCGCTGATGCAATCGTACGCCAAATTGTTCAGCGAACTTCGAACCTAAGTTTTGTGTAGTTTTTTGGACCCCTGTGAGCATGTCCCACCGGAGCAAAAGTTTTTTTAGCTCACGAAGCTCGTTCACCAGTGGGGCGAGCCCACTGGGGTCTTGGTTTGGCTGATTGAACTTACTTTTGAGGCTTAATCGAATGAATCGCGTTGCTAACGAATCTCGTTCGGATCGCTTGGAAGATCAGATCGACGATTTGACTTCGCAGCTTGCGCGAAAGATCCACGCCAGCACTCTAAAGACCTTTGCCATCGTTGAAACGACGCCCGACGCACGCCAGCTCAGTTGGCCTGTTTACGATCCGTCGCTGTCGAACAATCTTCAGGCTGCAACGAGTTTACCAAACCAAACCTTGCGTCTTCGGTTTTGCGAACGATTGCAAAGCCGACTTGCTCCCGATGGTGCTTGGTTGGTGATTGACGGATTTGGCGCCAGTGATGCAGCGGCGAGACTTTTGCCCGTCAAGCAACTGGTGGCTAAACAAACACCGATACGTCGCGGCTCAAAAGGGCCACTGGACGATTTTGCTGGCAAAATGAATGCTGACGGAAATTTGTCACGTGAGTTCGTTCAGATCTTGGTTGGCGGCGACGAACGGCATCTTTGTGCCCTGTTGACGAATCTTCGTCGCGATTTCGCTTGGTTGGGACTCTACGCGATGCGCAGCGATCCTGCGGCGTTGACGCCGGTCTTGTTGCACTGCGAACAAGTTTTTGCGGCGATTGGCGGCTCTGAAGAATTCGGTGCTGAGCAGTCGTATCTTTTTAAGCAATGGAAGTCGGCCGGCGTCGAGCTGCGGGCGGCTTGGCGCGTCGCCGCGTAACAAGTCCAGGCCTACGCGCGAGGCACCCGAATGCTGACTGAAATCTCAGCATTTCAAATTGTCATGATAATTTAACGCTTCGGAGACTGACGACTCCTTTCTAGCCGCTAGAATTGTGAGATAGGCTCCCAGCCTGTCATTGGCATCTCGCGAACTGCTGATTAAGTTGATGGACCGTTCGACAGGTCGTTCGGCAGGCTAGGAGCCTGTGCTACTTATGAAAGCACGATACTTGCTCGGTTGATTAGACCAAACGAAGACGTGAAGAATACGCAACACAACCCGTCTGAGCCAATTGCTGCGGTCATTCCCGCTGAACCGCTAGCCGCGAGCTCGCTCGCAAAGCCGCCGGAGGTTGGACAGAGTGCTAATGTTAATGTTGTTCCGAATCTAGCGACCACGCTTTATCGCAGCTATGGTTATCGCCATCCGAAGACGGGTAACTGGCGAATTCTGGTCCAAGGAAGGCGTTCCTATGATGTGCCGACCCATCTTGGCTTGGGCAAGCGACTCATGCTCCGCGGATTGGTAAAACGACTGCAGTTGCCGCCGACCATTTATGACAACGCCCATTTTCGAGAACGCGTTTCCGGTTTTCTCGTCTCAGCCGAAGCGGGTCATAAAATCAAGCTCGAAATCGCCGATCAGATTTTTTCCATTCGGCGACGGACGCGGAAAAGCGGAATGTTTGGCGGGCGAGTCAACGTTGCCGCCGGAGCGTTTACCAATTGCGAAGTGCTCGGGCGAGTCCGTCGGCAAGGCGAACCAACGATCGTTCGGACGCATGACGACCTTACACCGGCGGCTAACCGAATTTTTCTGGCGGATACTTACGGCATCAATATCGTGACCGACATCGACGACACGATAAAGGAGACCGAGGTTAGCAGCCGACAAAAAATGTTGACGCGGACGTTTGTCGATCCGTTTGAACCGATTGGCGGGATGGCGGATTTGTATCAACAGTGGGCGGCGAATCACTCGTTGCTCTTTCAGTATGTGTCGTCCAGTCCATGGCAGCTTTATCGTCCGCTCGAGAACTTTTTGGACGTCTTTGGATTCCCGGCTGGCAGCATCCATTTGCGGTGGTTCACGCTTCGCGAAGAGATCCTCAAAAAATGGCGGCTCGCGCGGCGGCGCGGCAAGGCGTCGGTCATTCGAACATTGATCAAGCGGATGCCGCTGCGTCAATTCATTTTGATTGGCGATTCCGGCGAGCGCGACCCAGAGATTTACG
>JBGSKY010000305.1:0-2056 GCA_041740995.1 Pirellulaceae bacterium | reverse complement strand
GGACCGCTCGTTGTTCTTCAAAGAAGACACCTTCCGCACCGCCGAGCAGAACAAAGCCAGCTTCCAATTCAGCAGCTACTGGGACAATGAAGAGGTGCGGGATTTTGTGCTGGTCAAATCTCCCTTGCAGTCAGGTAAATTTCGAACCGACGCGAATGACTATGAGTTGATCGATGCAAGCTACCCCAATTTGTCGTACGCCCTCAGCGACCGAAGGTTCGTCAATCAAGGTCTGGTAGATCAGCTTCAGGAACTTGTCGACCCCAACGAAGCCTCTGAATTAGAAACAGAGCAAGCTTATCAGAAGCTTGAAGCAAATGATTTCGTCGCTGCACCTGGCTTCACGGTAGATATTTCTCAAGGTACTTATTTTGCGCATGTCGCAGGTGTTACCGACGGATGGGGAGCTGCCGAGAAATCAGTTCGAGATTTACTTGTGCATGGCTCTTCAATAGGAGGAACTAAATTTGCGGTCAATGGTCTCATAACTTCGGATGAATCGCAGCTTGAACAAGATGCCCGTCGTCAACAAGAGCAAAAGTCTCGAACTGATCAGCTTGTTGGAAAGTTTGGGATCGCTGACGAAGCACAACCAGCAAACGGTCCCAATCATGGCAATGACCAAATTGCGGTTGATCAAGAGGGTAGAAACGCAGCAATTGCAGCCGCGAAAATCAAGTCAACAGCTGATCAGCAGAATGCCGACTCAGCAATTAGTCAAACCGCAAATGATTCAAAACCGTTGCATGTTCAAGCTGGTGAAGTCGCGTTGCAGGCTTTCCAACTCGAGTTAACTTTTCTAAAGAACGCTCTCTACGGATTTTTCGTTGATGGTCTTGCCGGAACGGTCCAGGATGTAGGAAGCTTAGCGGTGGTGGCGTTTGACGCGGCTGTTTTCCTGAGTAATCCGGTTTCCGCCAATGCAAAGATAGCCAAAGCGACGGCTGAATTCACTACCAAGAATTCACAGCAGATCGATTCGTTTATCGACAAAATCTCGGCAGCGTCAGAACCCATTGGAAATGATTTGCGACGGCTCAGGGAATTTCTAGGCGTCGACGGTATGGCCAAGCTATTGCTTTTGCAATTCGACGATCCGAAAGTTCATCAGTCATTCCGAGTCTGGTCGCGAATGCTTTCCGATGAGAGCCTTGAGATGCTTCGGACCATTCAGGAAGTCTCTGCTGAGATAACTGTCCAAATCGCCGTCGCTGCTGGAAACATCACGGCTGACCAAATCGCGGCAATGACCGGTCGTGTTGCAGGAGTCATTCTTTTTGAAGTGCTTTCCGACGCTGCTATTGAAATCGTCACGGACGGAGCAGGAACTCCGCTAGTCGTCGCAAAGATCGGCAGGCAACTTGAAAAGGTTCTCGACTTTAAGGTCAGCCAGGCCGCGGTAGAAACGCTAAAAAATGGACTGGTCAAGATCGGCAAGAAGTTAGAGTTGATCGACGATTGGTGTTTTGACCCGAACACGCTGGTTCATACCGCCGATGGCAAGAAACCTATCAAGGATGTCGAATCTGGGGAACAAGTGTTCGCGTTTGACTTTGAGTTAGGTCAATGGAAGCTAGCCACTGTCGTGCGTCGTTCAAACAACGACTATTCCGGTCCATGGCATACGATAAAAACCGATCGCGATACGATTCAAGTGACCGAGAACCATCCGTTTTGGGTCGTAAGCGGTGCGTCGCTTGCCCAACGAGCGACGCCGCAACATATTTTTGCAAGGCAGGACGAAGGACAGGCGCTTGACGGACGCTGGGTAAACTCGCAAGATGTTGAGGTCGGAGATGCCTTGATTGATGTTAATGGCAATGTCCAGATCGTTCGCGATTGTGAACACACGCAAGTTGAAAACCAAAGCGTTTGCAATCTGAGCGTCGAAGAAAATCACACCTTCGCGGTCGGCGTCGACGGCTTGCTGGTTCATAATGAATCCTGGTGCAGTATTCTGGAGAAACGAGGCTTCACGAAAAAGGCGGAATTGCTTCTCAAGGTAGAGAGTCTTTATCCGGGTCAGAAATGGCGGTTGCATGGCCATCATATCGTG
>JBGSKY010000304.1:0-51720 GCA_041740995.1 Pirellulaceae bacterium | reverse complement strand
GATCGCTTTATTTTTGAATTTGGAAATCGATTTGTGACTGGCCGAACTTTTTGCCCTTCATATCTTCGATTGTGATACGCATTTGATAGTTACCCGGCGCGATCTGAACCGGCATAAAAATCCGATAAACTACGAAATAGTCGCGGCGATGATTAGCACAAATTTCTTTTTCCATCGGTAACAGTTGGTCGACCACACGTTTGCCATTGGCGTCGATTATTTCGTAGCTGCCTTGCAACTGCGTTTCGAATCCGGTTTTTATTTCGTCGGCTGCAACATTTTCCAATTCGCAATAAAGAAGAACGTCTTGGTCGGCGCGGAAAAGATAATTTGAAAAGGGCGTCACAACTCCGTAGCCTTGCACGTCGGTGCAGAACGCTGCTCCGCGGACCTCCAGCGTACTGATCGCTGCCAGCTTGTTGGTCGCCTTGCGTTGACTGTCCATCACGGTCGCCCAACGTCGCGAGGCGACTGGAATCGCATCTGGGTCTGCTGAGGCAAAAAGTGCTTGCAGCTGATGCCGATAGTATTCCTGCTCAGCCGGCTGCAATCCATCGATGGGACGCAATGCATCGTTTAGACGATTGGCCGATAGATACATCAAACGTAAAGCCATTTCGTATCGTAGACGCAATCGAGGTTCCAACTGCTCAGTTTTGCTCAAGGAATTCTCAAGCCGGACAATGGAGTCATCTATTGATTGTTGCCACGTCTGTTCATTCGCCGACTTCGCCACCGCCGTAGCAGTTTGCGATGGTTCAAACACGACGGCAGTCGAGACCGAATTTTGATTCGCAGTTGACTTAATTTGGTCGTTCGAAGCGCCAACGACAGCTTGATCGGTCACTGGTACGATGGCGGACGCAGCAACTACCGATGGCGAAGCTGGAGCGATTTTATCGTCACTATTGAATTGCGAATTGTTGTCTGAGAGTGACACTCGAATAACATCATGCTGTTCCTTAATAGCTGTAGCGACAGACGGCGGGCTAATAATGGTTTTGCCAACGTTGATTTCAGTCGGTTCATTCGTCGAAGGTTGCGCGCTTGCTACCATTGGATTAATAATGGTTGTTCCTCCTTCAACTCTTTGGCTGGTGGCTAAAACCTGCTGGCGAAAGACTTCTCTTAAGTTCGGAGGTAGGGCCGCCACAACGCTCTCGAGATCAAGTTCTTGATCGATGGTTTGCTGTAACGGCAAAGATTGTTTTTGGTTTTTTACCGCCACCGTCGCATCGGTCTCTTTGGAGGTCAGTTGGGCAGCCGACATCGTTGTGCTGAGAGGCTTTGGTTTTTGATCTTGCGCATATGAACCGGTCGGCTTTAAATCGTTCGGAGTTTTATTGACCTGCGAGTGTGCATCTTCGCCGTTTGGACTTGCAGCGGGTCGAGCGTATTTCCTGGGTTGCGCGTAATTCGACTTTTGCGGCGTTTCCCAATCGTCAAAATTTTTCGCATTCCGGTCGCCCCGTAGCCACAGCGGCTGGCAGCCTGACACAATCGCCACGGCCGCGATCACGAAAACAAGTTCGAAAAACCTAAACTTGCTCGGAAAAGAAATCTCTTTTACCGGTCCTGAAGTATTGCCAACGCGGCCGTTTTTTTGAACTCTTCGACGGCGAGCAACTAACTGTCGTTCGGCGGAATTAGGTTTCGATGACGAAATTTCGTTTTGCAAGGTCTTTTCGTCCATTTAATTGAGAATGGTTGAATTTGGCGAGGCAACGCCCCCCTGACCGAGGAACTTAGGAAAAATGCCCCGTTGGATGCAAGAGAAGTGCCTCAGCCGCTTTTGGCAGCGTTGACTGGACTAGTCGCAATAACCCAAACACCACAAACTCCTCAAACGACAAAACCTACCCAGACTGCTTGCATTCGCAGACTGCATGGCTATCTTACACATAGGAAGTGCGACGGAATCTAATGGAAAGGTTTCGGCATCTTTGAGTAAAATCATTTTTTAAGGGTCGTGCGAGGCTTCGAAATGAAGAAATTCTTGGCATTGGTGATCGCCGTTTCTGCTTCAGCGATTGCAAACCAAACCGCTGTCGCTGGTGGTTACGGCAGCAGCGGTTACGGCAGTTACGGATCAAGTTATGCTGCTTATTGCGGCAGTTCGGGCGGATCTACCGGTTATTCAAGTTACGGTAGCTCTGGTTACTCCAGCAGCTATGGCAGCAGCGGATACGCTTCCGCCTACACTGCTCGTCCAAGGGCCGGATTGTTCGCCCGACATGCAGCTCGTCATGCAAGCTACGGCAGCAGCGGCTCGTCGTCTGGATATGGCAGCAGTGGTTACTCGTCCGGCTACGGCAGCAGCGGATACTCTTCGGGCTATGGCAGTAGTGGTTACTCGTCGGGCTATGGTAGTAGCGGCTCTTCTTCAGCTTATGGCAGCAGCGGATACTCAAGCGGTTACGCGTCACCTTACTATGGTGCTTCGACTCGCGGGTCAGCGTCTCAAGCCGGTGCTCCATTTGCGGCACCAGCGGGCTACCACTGGGAGAATCGCGGTGGCGTGAGCATGGGAAGCACCGTTGTCTCCAATGGAACTTCGGTTCGTTCATCAGTTGGAGGCAGCAATCCACCTTATCCAGCTCCTGCTGGATATCGCTGGGTCCGTCGTCCGAGCACAATCGGTACCGGCACGATCGTTCCTTCGGTTTCCCCAGCACCAATGATTCACTCTGGTTCAACCGAAACGGCTGACAGCATGTATCTGGTGAGCAGCGTTAGCAACGCAGCAAGCGATGAAATTCAATTGACAGTAAACGTGCCAGAACAGGCTAAGGTTTTCGTCAATGGAAATGCAACGACCAGCACTGGTATCTCGCGGCAATTTGTAAGTCGTGATCTGGAAGCCGATCAAGAATATCGCTTCGAAGTTCGCGTTGAAATGAATCGAAACGGCGAAAAAGTTTCTGACACGAAAACCGTTGTACTTGCTCCTGGCCGTGGTGAAGTGCTCGACTTCGAGCTCTCTTCAAACGAACCAATCGAGACCGTTTTGACCTTAAATGTTCCTTCCGATGCAACGGTCGTTTTGGCTGGTAACAGTACTAAGACTGAAGGCGACGCTCGCACCTATCGAACGATGGAACTTAAGAGTGGTCAGGTCTGGGACGACTACAAGATCGTCGTCACCAAAGGTGGCGTAGTGAAAGAAAAGTCGATCCGCTTGATCGCTGGTGACGATGTCGAATTGACTTTCAGCTTCGACGAAGCAAAGTCCGACAATCGTATCGCACAACGTTAAGCTTCGCCGCCTCACCGAGCAATAATAGAGACACAGTCTTGTTCGTTTGAAACGCGACTGAGTTTAAAACAAAAGGTGGTTTGACTGAAAAGTCAGCCCACCTTTTTTCGTTACGAAAGTTCTGTGATCGAGATCTCACTGGTCATTGGCGTTAATCGCTTGCCCAATCAGCCGCCATCGCTAGGGTCTATCGGACCTTCGATTTAAATCGAATGATTCCGCCTTGACCAGGCTTAATTGGCGCTTTCAATTTCCAACGTAGGATCTCTGAGCCGATTTCATTTGGAACGGTTTCAAAGTCTGCATCAAATGAACTTTGTTGGCTGTCGAGCACGTATTCTAGACGCGGTGGCAGTGAATCATGAATGACTAGGCTCGAAAGAGTTTGCTCTGCGATGTTGTCGAATCGAATGGTAAAATCAACGACGTCGCCGACATCTGCCGATTGTTGCGAAGCGACCTTGCACATTCGAATTCTTGCGCCGCCCAACTCATAGGTCAACAATTCCTGTGGATGAATATCGGATTGGACAATTTCAAGCTGTTTGTTATCGACAAGGACCATCAACTCGTCGACGCTAGTCCAAGCCGCCGCTGCTGCCGTGCCACGTTTAACGGCAACCCCTTCGACTGTGTTCCAAATACCTGTTCGAATCAGCTCGAGGTTTTCATACGGTTGATAAACACCACTCCATCCCAAAGGTGTTTGATTAGCAAGCAACGGCACGCCCCGATTTCGATCTCGATACGCTTCGATCACGCCAACTGCGTCCTCTCGACCGACCTTGTTCAAGTCGGCAACAACCGTTGGAGGGAGCGGAGCATTCATCAAGCCAGCGGGTTCTTCTTTCAATGCCGCTCTGGCAGCTAGTACCCCATCACGCTGTCGATAGGAAGTCACACGACGCAGTGAGGCGAACCGAGGTGCATAGATCGCAGCACGACAGCCAGTTTCCGCAAACTCACGACCGTCCTCAGTCGTAAATTGCACGACCGTATCTTCCGGACCTAGACCTGCAAGTGAATAGTCATCGCGGATTCTGACAGCTGGACTTTGGTCACCGCCGTCGTAGATATATTCTTGTGGATCGCGGTAATTGGTCGGCGGACAATACGGCATCGTCGCACATGCGTTGCAGCCGTTGGAGCAACTATCATTGGTCGCGTAGACCGGCTGATAAGTTGTCATTCCTGATCGACAGCAAGCACATCCGCCAGTGTGAACCGCATTTGGATTGGCCGCTATTGGCATCGTGCCAGGCATCATCGGCATCGGGACGCGTTGATAAGCGGGATCGTAGGTAGCCGCGGCATATCCGCTGGCCAAACTCGGGGCTTGTTGTACTGACTGATAAGCAGCCTGAGCGACGAAACCAGATTGCGGTGCAATTTGTTTTGTCATTGCTCCTTGCGAAGCAGGCGAGGGTTGTGGTGCAGTTGGATCAGCGGCCAAAATTGGCATGTTTGACCCGGCTGCGGGACTCGATTTGCTCGCCAACATCGCGGCACTGACGTTCGATTGCGGCGACGTGTTTGCAACACCCGCATTAGATCGGTTCAATGTTTGACAGCCACTGCACAAAGCAATCAAGCACGCGACGGTGATTGACGGCTTGAGCAAGTTGACGATGAAACTATCGCTTGGAAGATAAACCATGAGGATCAATTTCTTTCAGTGATAGTCGCTGATTCGGCCCGAACTTACAGCCCGTTGCCCGTTTGCCGAATTGTTCGCTTCGTTCATTGGGCGGGGCGGCTCGAAACGTTGAAAGCTGCCCTCGTCGTACAAGCGTTCAGCGTCTGGAACCGATTTAACCGGGACTACCGGAGGGCATCCAAACAGGAATTGCATCGCGGCGGTTCCGTCATTCATATCCGGCACACGCGATCCCATTCGCATGATGGCTAGCGGTCTTCCAAAGACGTCGGCTGTTTGCAACATGTTTTCTTGGGGAGCGACATCGTAGACTCGCTGCGGTCCGCCAGCATAGCTTACCGCTTCAGCATTCTGGGAGTCTTCAAGATAGATCACTCGCATGACTAAATCACCTTGCATTGCCGAGTCTAAATCAATCGCATCGAATTCGATCGGAACCGGAAAGCGATGAGCTTTCTCAGCCGGCGGATAGGTACGGTCAATCAACTCGATCGTCGGGAATAATTCTGTCTCGGGTGCAAGAGGAATGCCGGTCAACTTGATTCGGTAGGGAACTCCGACCAGCAGTGCAGCAGTAGCCGGCATGTCTTGCGGATCGCCAAAGAGGCCATCGGTTGCAAATGAAACCTGCATGCCTTCTGGTCCTCGAAACTCGACCGGCTGGTAGTAGCCGCACAATCGCGAATCGCGTTGCATTTGAATAGCGCCGATAACACCGGGCGGTTGGTCGTCGCGATAGAGCGGGACTGTCGCTGGCAATCTGCTAGCCGGTGATTGTGCCAACAGACTAATGCCGGTTGGCAGGCACGACACCATTTGAAGCAGTACTAGCGTAACGAGAAATTTCGAACGCGCTGTCACACCACAAGCCGACGACTCGTTTTGATTTCGATGGCTGATCATGGCATTGCGATTCAAAAATTGTTGCGATTGAATGACTGTCAACACATAAACTTGCATTGGACAGTCAGTCTGAGATCAATTCGTACTTCTCTTAAACGCGACTTTGCCGCGGAGGCTCTTGACCTCCGCTAGATTCGTTTAAGCTTGCATCCAGTGCTATTGAATCGGCATCGGAGCGCCCATGCCTTGTTGGCCGGCAGAGTACATATCTGCTGGAACGCTTTGGCTCGGATGCTCGAATCCTGGTCGACCCGATGGATAACCTGGATGGATGTTTTGTTCACGGTAGCTCATCCGGCTTGGTGGTTGCGGATACGATTGGCCAGGTTGCGAGCGTACATGGATCTTCATATCTTCAACAGGACCAGGAATATTCATGTGAGTGTGATTTTTGATGGTGTGCGATTGCAAACCAGCAGGTGCACCCAACGGAATATGTGGCGGTCCTGGCAGACCAATTGGCGTCCCGGTGTAAGTCATACCGTATTGGGGTGCCGAAACCCCAGCGACCATGTTTGGTGGATTAGGCATCGGTTGACCATTTGGACCGCAATATCCGCCACCCATCATTCCTGGGCCATAGTAAGGATATCCGCCGCCAACAACCGATGGGCCAGACATCTCGACGTCTTTATTACCCAAGCGAATAATCGCAAGGATTGAACCGCGACGATCCGCTTCGATGATCGGATCCAAGCCTGGTTCCAACCGAGCACTCACCAAAGTCGCGATGCCAGCCAATGCGTCGCCTTGGAACTCTGGATCAGGCAAGTAGATCACTTTGGTTACAAAGTTGCTCGACAATGCTTGATCGAAATCCTCTTCGGTAAACTGAATCGGGACCGCGTTATGAGCGAGGTAAGCCGATGTCCGAGGGGTCGATGGAGCGATCTCAAGGGTTGGATAAAGCTCGACGCCTTCGCGACCAGAAATCTCTGTCAGCTTCAGTCGATAAATCCCACCCTGAGGAAATTCGAGCCGACCTGGGACGACCAACGCTTCACTTGTGAAGGTGTTGTCGCCTATGGAATCATAGAGGATCTGCATCGCTTGCGGTTGATTGAACAACACCTGAACCGCTGGTGCAGACATGCCGCCAGGAACAGGAATTGTTTCTGGCATTAGCACGCCGGGGCCTGGACCACCGACCATCGGACCTGGTTCAGCCAAGCGGCTTGCCGGTGGAATATTATGTCGAACGCCAAATTCGCCGGCATTACTTGAGTTGCTGGCAGTCACGAGAACGAACCCGGATGCGGCCATTATCGCGAATAAGTATCGCATCTTCATTTTGCTTTTCCCCTTGAGCTGTGATCAATCCTGGGTTCGTTAGCTGGCAATTTGCGATCGGCGTTTATGCTAACGCTTGACCTCTGTGACCAGCCGTATTGGCATTTGCTTTGTCTTCATTTCTGCCTGGACTTTGATTTGCGTTGCAACTTACAATCGCTGCCTAACGCGAAACCAAAGAACCGACAGATGTCAGTCATTCTTTCGGCTCGTGGCGTCATGAATCTTTGGTAAAACCACTACAAGTTGCCCATGAGTTACGACTGTTTCGATTTGCAAAAGCCATCTAAGGCCCAAGTTTGGCCGACCAAATCTGAAAACTCCCTGGTTTTCTATGAAAAACAATCTTCAGATCGGATAGCTATCAAAGGGCAGGGGAGGGCGATCGCAAGAGCAAGTTCTCGTTTCATCAGGCAAGCGTTTCTCGCCAAAATTTTGTCTTACAGCCTTGCTAATATTTTTCGCGCGATGCTTGTGCTCTATCTTCTTTCGTCGTTAGTTGCCTTTGGACAGGCTCCGAGCACGAATGGGTCTGCTAGCGAATCTGCTCGGATCGATCCTAACCAGCTCGTCTTGCAAGCTCTTCAACGAGCCGTGTGGGGCAAGAGCTTAACCTGTCGCGTTCAGCAAAAAACCAATCTATTTGATGACCAGATGATTGGTCTTGGACAATACTTGCATGTTGGCGAGGGCAACGGACAAGTCAAATTAGTGATGCGATTCTCGACAGGCAAAAGTCAGTCGACGTTTATCCAAGTCAGCGATGGACGATTGCTGTGGTCTAAAACTAATGACGGCACACCGCCCAAACGCGTCTACTTGGATCGAGTCCGATCATCACTGGGCAGTGCAGTGCGAAACGCGGACAGTTCGGCAAACGCATCGATCTATCTGGCTATCGGCGGCCAAGCGGAATTATTGCGCGGGCTGTACCATCGATATCGCTGGTTCAAAATTTTTAGTGCCGAACTTGAAGGCCAAAACGTCTGGCAGCTCGTCGGCACATTGCGGACCTCGATGCCTGAACCCAACGCGATGACGTTGATCGACACTCGAATGGTTACATCGGAACCAAATCCGTTGGTCCCCTCGGATGTTCGTTTAACTTTGGTGCGTGGCACGGCGGCTGATCTGGTCCCGTTGCGATTGGAATACTTCCGCCGCGAGCTGGACGAACGGGGGCAACTTGCAAAATTTGTTCGAGTCTCGGATATCGAATATTCTGACATTCAAGTCGGAACGCACATCGACGACAACGAATTTGCATTTGAGGACGAAGCGGCTAACATCGAGGATCAAACGTCCGAATATATGCCGCTTTACCCAATCGCCAATACGACCCAGCCGACGTTGCGATAAAATCGCCTAAGGCCGGGGATCGTCCAGCTTCATGAGCACCAATCATTTAACACCAGGCGATGACCGCCGAACGTTTGCGGCAACGGTTGCGTACGACGGCAGCCAATACGGCGGCTGGCAAAGACAGATTAACAGCATGTCTGTGCAACAACGATTGGAAGAGGCGATTGAGTTGGCTTTGGGAGTGCCGTGCAAGACGCAAGCAAGCGGTCGAACCGATGCGGGCGTTCATGCTGTCGGGCAGATTGTTCGATTCCGCACCGATCGTTGGCAACATGAAGCGTTTAAACTAGCCGCTGCAATCAATCGATGGTTGCCGCCAGACATTGCTGTGCAAGAAGTTCGCGATGCCGTTCCAACTTTTAGCCCGCCACGCGATGCGATTAGTAAAACTTACGCTTACTCAATTCGGCTAGCGAAATCGCCCGATCCGTTCGACGGTCGGACATCATGGTACTTCCGGCGAGTGGTAGACATCGACAAGCTGATATTGGCCAGTCAATTTCTTATCGGAGAACACGACTTCATTTCGTTTCAAGCCATCGGCTCACCGCGTCGTTCGACCATAAGAACAATCTTTCGGATCGATGTGCGAAACGAGCCAGCTCGCCATGGGACCAAGCTAACAATCGAAATCGAGGCTAATGGCTTTCTCTATAACATGGCCCGTTGCATCGTAGGATCGTTGGTTGAAATTGCTTCGCGGAACTTACCGATTACCGAGCTGGACGATATGCTCAAGGCAAAATCGCGTCGCAAAGCCGGTCAGACAGCACCAGCACACGGATTGTGCTTGATGCGTGTCAATTACCCGTCGAACGTCTTTCCGATCTTTCACTTGATGCCCAAGGACAAAGTCAAAGAGTAAGAAAGCGAGACTATTTCAGCTCTCGTATCTTGATGTTTTTCCAGCGAACTTGATACGGTCCCTGGTCCTTTCCAATTGCATGAACCTGCAGTCCGATAAAGCCTTCCTTGGATGATTCGGCGTCGCGTAGATCTTCAATTAGTTGACCGTTAACCCAAGTCTGGATGCGGTCTCCTTGAGCTCGCACAACAAACTGATTCCATTGGTCATTTTTGTAAGCGTCTTTGATCGGTTGTGTTGGACTTAGCCAACCGCGATCATTGCCTTCGCTGTAAATGTAACCTGATTCCCCAGGGTTGGTCTCAATTTCAACTTGTGGTCCATGAACGCGGCCGTCTTTGTAGTCTGGCTTGCTGAGCGATCGGATTTGGACTCCAGAATTTAATCCAGGATCATCCATTACTTCAAACGCCAATTCAAAATCTCCGAACGTTTGCTCGCTACACATAAACGAATTCGGGCTGCCTTGATTGGTAGTTCCCATGATATATCCGTTTTCGACTTTGTAAGTTGCTGTCCCGTTCTTTTGGCTCCAGCCTGACAGATCTTTGCCATTGAATAGATCGACCCAACCATCCGCTTGCAAATCGGGAATTTGACCCGCCGCTGGGTCGGTTGTCATCGCCGCGGCAAGAGTTGCCGGATCGCGAGTTACGGCTAGTTCGCTGGACAGTACATCTTCGGCGACTGGAGGTAGCGTAACGACACCGGTCGCAGCCCATTGCGCGCCGCGTTGCAGCGTGACTTGAAAAGCTGCGCCCTGCATCGCTGCGATATCGTGCCCCAGAGTGGTATGAAACACACGACCTTCACCATACTGAACTGTCATCAAAATTGGCTCGTGTTCGCCAGTACCGCCAGTCGATGGTTCGCTGTACGCGGTCGCGAGAACGCTCATGTTCTCCGCTGGGCCCCGAAGCTTGCCGTACAACTCGTCAACAGTTTGCAACCAAGAAGACGGCAAACCTTTAGTGATTGGATGCTCTTGGTCTCGAACGACAATGAGGAACGGCGTTCGCTTTCCGTGCGTTCCACCATTGCCTTTACTTGTGTCACGAGTGAATTGCTTTTGCGATTCTTTCCAGCGAACATAAGGTCCTGATTTTTCGTCGCGTCCTCCCCAACCTCCAAGCCCAATCATCTGGTTGTACGCCGCCCAACCTGGAAATGAATTGTCGGCTGCGTGAACGCTCACAAAGCCGCCGCCGTTAGCCACAAATTTTTCGAAAGCTGCACTGGTTGATTGGCTCCAGTCTTCGCCGTTATAGTTGGAAACGATCAAATCAAATTCGTCGAAACTTGGCGCAAAACTTGACATGTCTTGCCCTTTATCAGGCGTCGTGGCCACCGTGACTTTAAAGAGGCCGCACGCTTCAAGCGTCTGCTTGATTAAGGGCGTGGTAGCTTTCCAGTCGTGATTGTTTTGGCCATCGATCAAAAGCACATTCATCGGTTTCCCGTTTGCTTGATCAATGGCTGATGCAACGGCGACGTAGCAAGTAAAAATTGCAATCGCAAGTACGAATGAAATACGAGTCTGAATGAACTCAAGGCAACGCATGAACTAGGTTCCTGAAGGTGGGGAGGGGAGTTGTACCGCCTGATTATACATCGAACGCGAGACTTTTGTGCGAACGTCGACTTGTCAGATGACTATGCTCAAAAGCGTCCCAAAAATCCCACATACCAAGGATTAGCCCATGCAAGCTGATACGATTCGGAGCTTGATTGATGCCGGGGTCACGATTTTAATTTGGTTGGTCCAAATTGTGATCTATCCATCATTTCGATTCGCCGATGTCGGCAAATTTCAGGAGTGGCATCTACGCTATACCAGCCGCATTTTTTATTTCGTGATGCCGCTGATGGGTTCGCAGTTGGCATTGACGCTGTGGCAATGTGGTACGATGGCAAGAACTGCAGATTTCGTATCGTTGGCATTGCTGGCAGTCGCTTGGCTTGTCACGTTTTTCGTCAGCGTGCCATGTCACGAAAAATTGCATAAAGAAGGCCACAATGCGGTGACAATCGATCGACTAATTAAGACCAATTGGCTACGTACTGCCGCGTGGACTGCTGCTTTGATCGCCGGATTATCGGTTCAATTGGCGACTTGAAATTTGAGAAGTTAAGTTGAGCTGCTAATTCCCAGCCATGACTCGATCGCGGCGTTTGATTCGCGGGGGAATTACGTCGCTGGCAAGCCCCACGAGTTCCAAGAACTTGATTTCATAATAACTTACATCCAGCTCCCACCAGCGATGTTGAACCGATGCTGAAGATGGGTCTTCGTGATGATTGTTGTGCCAGCCTTCGCCAACACTCAGCAAAGCTACCAGCCAATTGTTGCGGCTGCCCTCTTGCGTCGCGTAATTTCGATAGCCGAACATGTGACTCAATGAGTTAACTGACCAAGTAATGTGCCACACGCAGATGATCCGCATAATCAAGCCCCATACAACGACGCTACTACCGAGTTGAAAGGCTTGCCAGAAATCACCACCGCCAAACAGACTGATCAAAAAGCCGATTGCGAAGTAGATTGGATACTGTCCGATGACATAATAGAATTGCATATAAGGGTTGCGTTCAAGTCGCATGTAAAACGGATCACGTAAGAGATCTTTTGCAAACTTCTCAAGGTTATTCAAGCTGTAGGTATCGCGATTAAGATACATCAGCCAACCCATGTGCGACCACCAAAAACTGACTTGCGGACTGTGTGGGTCTGGAACCTCGTCAGAATGGACGTGATGATATCGATGCACGGCAACCCAGCGAGCTGGTGTATCTTCCATGCAACAAATGCCCAAGATCGCTATACCATGCTCAACCCATTTAGGCGTTTTGAAACTTCGATGGGTCAGCAAGCGATGGTAGCCAATCGTGATTCCCTGACCAAACAGATGAATCCCGATGACCATGATCGCAACGCCGGTCCAGCTGAAAAAGTAGGGGAAAAAGGCGAGCAGCCCCATCACATGGACTGCAATGATAACAGCTGCGTAGATGCGATTGATTCGATATGGGATGACTGGCGCGGGGACCGGGTTGCTCATGGGTTGGCTTTTTCGCCGGATAAGTTGGAAATTCACCACCGTTCAACGATGGCCGACAATAGGGCCAAAACTGGAAAAGTTCGGCGGGACTTAACGGAAGTTGCTGGTTTTCAACGTTTAGCATACGGGCAAACACCGCTTGCGGGCAATCGTGAATTCGAGCAAGCCAGAATCTTTACGATCGTCCAGGATCAGCCGAAAATCGCGCCACGACGAAGTCGCAGCTAAACGAAATGGGGATTGAAGCGAGCAAAAAGCCTTATATCAGGAAATAAAGCTTTTAAAAAACACGAGTTAGGTCGCATTAAATGCAGTGTGTCCTCTCTCTTTTTGGCGACAACGCATGAAACGCGATTGGGCGATTCGTTTAAAGTGATAGTCTGCTATCAAATGCTTTTGAAAAATCTAAAATAGCAACTTAGATTGACTCATTCTTTTCGAAAGCTGTCGTCGATGCGCGTCGCGCACATTATCACCCGAATGATTGTCGGCGGTGCACAGGAAAACACGCTGCTCAATTGCCTCGACTTACGACAACATTGGGGCGATGAAGTCGTCTTGGTGACGGGCCCAAGCATGGGTCCTGAAGGCAAATTGCTCGACCAGGGCGGGGCGGCGGAACTGGACACCCAAGTCATCGAATCGCTGCAAAGAGCGATTTCGCCCCGACGCGATTTTACTGCATTAAATGCGCTGAAGAAGTTTATCGGAACTTACAAGCCTGATGTCGTCCACACCCATAGTGCTAAAGGTGGCATTCTCGGTCGGCAAGCGGCGTGGTCCATGCAAGTCCCCGCGATCATCCATACGGTACATGGTGCGCCGTTCTACCCGTACCAAAATGCGATCGTCCGGAATTTTTATCGAATGTGCGAAACCTGGGCAGCAAAGCGATGCCATCATCTTATTTCGGTCGCAGACGCCATGACCGATCTGATGGTGAGCGCGGGCGTCGCACCGCGGGAAAAGTTTTCGACAATCTACAGCGGTATGGATACTCAGCCGTACCTTCGCAGCGAATCAGAGAGGTCCGCTGCACGACAACGTTTTGAGCTGCAACCAGACGATATTGTTATCGGAAAGATCGCGAGACTATTTGAATTGAAGGGACATGAGTTTGTTTTGAAAGCAGCGCCAGCAATTGTTGCGAAATGTCCAAAGGTCAAGTTCTTGTTTGTCGGTGACGGAAATCTCCGTGATTCGCTGACAAGAGAAATTGCCAATTTAGGTCTACAGCGGCACTTTATTTTTGCCGGCCTCGTATCGCCCAACGAAGTTCCAAATTGCGTTGCGGCGATGGATATTCTAGTCCACACGTCGCTACGAGAAGGACTTGCCCGCGCCCTGCCGCAAGCCTTGTTGGCAGGCAAACCTGCGATTAGCTACGACATCGACGGTGCCCGCGAAGTCGTCATTGAAAACGAAACCGGAATCTTGTTGCCGCCACGCTCGATTGATCAACTCGCCGAGGCCGTAATCCGCTTAGCCAACGACTCCGATTTGCGAATTCAGATGGGTAGGGCAGGGCGTCTGCTTTGCGAAACTCGATTTGATCATGGTTTCATGACCGAACAAATTCGCAACCTTTACGTTCGCATTCTGAACCAAAGCAGTCGCAAAACGCTTTAGTTGTTGATTCGTGGTGCGGCGAAGTTTTGGTGGGGCAGGGCAGTGAGCAACCTTTAACCGAAACAGCATTTCAATTAGACTGTTGCAACGCTTACGAAGACTTTTTCGACGGCGGTGAGTTTAGCAAATTAAGCTAGCCGCAGACTTTCGCTTCAGGAACTTCACTTCTCATGTCCAAAGCCCGCGACTTTCTTGGCAAGTTTCGTCTTGCACGCCAAATCCGGATGGGCAGTGTTTGCCAGGTTTGGGAAGCGATCGAGGAAGCTTCTCAAGATCACTTCGCGCTAAAAGTGCTACGGCCTGAACAGCGGAAAAATAAAGAAGAGTTGGGATTTATCAAATGGGAATATGAAGTCGCTTCCAAGTTGAAGCACAAGAATATTATTCGCATTCTGGATTTCGTTACCGACGCTGATACGCCATTTCTGGTACTCGAGCTCTTCAGCGAACTAAACGTAAAAATGGCGATGCGCCGAGGCCCAGATTCGATCGCTTATTTGATCGAGAAAATCTTTCTACAGTCCGCTGAAGCACTTTACTTCATGCACACGAAAGGCTTCATTCACTGCGACGTTAAGCCAGATAATATTTTGGTCAATCGCGACGGTGATGTTCGATTGATTGACTTCACAATTTCACAGAAGAAAAAAACGGGCATCTCAAAGATCTTTTCGCTGAAGGCCAAACCACGCGGCACTCGGTCTTATATGTCGCCCGAACAAATCCGTGGTCAGGTTCTCGACGAACGAGCCGATATCTATTCATTGGGTTGCATGTTTTACGAAATGCTTACCGGCAAGCTGCCCTTTACCGCATCGTCGCCAAATGAACTTCTTAGTAAGCATCTGTCGTCGCCGATCCCTTCCGCTCTCGTGCATAACGACAATGTGACCAGCGAGTTTAATTCGGTCATCAAGACAATGATGGCGAAGGAACCGAAGGATCGCCAATCAAGTATGTGGGATGTATGCAAAGCCGTCCAAGGCGTCAAAATTTTCATTCGGCCGCCTCGTATTCCTGAGGTAACCATTTTTGATGACCTGCCGATGGGCGGTCGAGTCGACAACCCTGAGCAAGCACAACCAATTCAGAGCAAGCCAAAAAAGCCGGATCAAGAAACGCCGCCGCCTGTGAAAAGCGAGAGCGAAAAAGAACCGCTCAAGCAGTCTAAGGATGTTCCTAAGAAGACCGATAACGATCCGAAAAAAAAGTGATCATCGGTCGCCAACCAACCAATTACAGTTTTTAAAAAACAAGCTCGAAGCGAAATATAGAACATGGAAAACGGATTCTCAGGACCAGAATTTGAACAACCAATTCTGGAAATCGAAGCTGAAATTCGAGCGATCGAACAAAGCAACGAAACTAGCAGCGCAATCGACGGACGGCTAAGACACTTACGCCGCCAGTGGACTGAGACCACGCGCCAAGTCTATGCTGCGCTAACGCCTTGGCAAATCGTCCAGATTTCGCGACACAAAGATCGCCCTTACACCAAAGATTATCTCAATCTGGCGTTTGACGAATTTGTTGAACTGCACGGCGATCGTTTTTATGGAGATGATCGCGCGATGCTATCGGGTTTCGCCAAACTTGATCAGCACAAGGTCATGGTCATCGGTCACCAAAAAGGTCGAACTTACAAAGAACGCGCAGCTTGCCATTTCGGTTGCGCACATCCCGAAGGCTATCGCAAAGCAATGGTGAAAATTCGGTTGGCGGAAAAGTACAAACTGCCTGTCATCTGCTTCATTGATACACCTGGAGCATATCCCGGTGTCGGCGCCGAAGAACGCGGCCAGGCACAAGTCATCGCCGAGAGCATGTTTCTGATGAGCCGAGTCCGAACGCCGATCATTTGTGTCGTGATCGGCGAAGGCGGCTCTGGAGGAGCGCTGGGAATCGGAGTCGGCGATCGTATCGCGATGTTGCAGTTCGCTTACTACAGCGTCATCAGCCCCGAGGGATGCGCGGGCATTTTGTGGAAGAGTCATCAATTCGCTTCAAAGGCCGCCGATGCGCTTCGATTTACGAGCAAACATTTGGCGCATCTGAAAGTGGTCGACGACGTGATCGAAGAACCGCTGGGCGGGGCCCACCGCGACCATCAGCAAATGGCCTTTCGATTGAAGACCTATCTGACCAACACATTGAACCAGTTGTGCAGCCAAGATGTCGATCAACTAGTGAAGGATCGGTATGAGAAATTCCGTCGGATGGGTGTTTATCTTGAACGGATGGAGAGCGGGGAACTTCAAACTGTTGGAACACCGATTTCGGATGATCTGATTTAGACGTCCGACAGACATCGACCAGCTCAAGGATTGCCGCTATCGATTGTAAAATCAGGCTTGCGATCGCGACCAAAGCAGCTCAACAAGGGCAACAAAACCGCCAGAACAACGTCCGATAATGTTTCTTATGTTCGGTTTGCTAGCTAAAAAGCCCTGGGGAATCGTAGATTTCTGATTTTCGTCAATTCTGCCCTGCGGGTAAATCGTTGCACTTTCTCGGCCCGATAATCGAAGCGAAACACGATCTCTAAATTGACTGCTTAACTGGCGTTGTGAAACGTTGTATGCGACAAGCAAAGTTCAAAACAACCGCCACGCTCAGTAAGGCAAAATCTCGCCAAATGAGGACGGTTGCTGGCCATAATTCGGCGCACCGTAATTGGGTGTTTGATAGCCGGGTTGAATTGGCGCAGAGTTCAGCGGGGGAAAATTTTGCTGCGGCTGCAAAGTGTCTGGAAATCCGTTCTGTTGTGGAAGGGGGGTTGCTCCGGGTTGTGGCCAACCGCCCTGCCCGCTTGGACTGCTCGCGTTGTTTTGGGTCGACCAGCCAAGGATGTCTCGTGCAGCGTTGAGCGCGTTGCCGACCGCGCCTGCTGATGGCTGCGATTGAGAGGTTGGCAATCCAGTCGGTATTTGGCTTAAGTCCGGAAAGCCATTCTGGCCCCCCTGCCCGTTCGCCCAAGCATTCCCAAGTTGATTCAATTGCGAGCTGATATCCGACGACGGACCGGTGGACGGAAAGCCGCTGTTCGACTGATTTTGATTGGTCGGTGTCGCATTAGCTCCATTTGCAAGTCTTTCCTTAACGCGATCCAAATGCGGTCGAACGATCGCTTCGATTTCTTTTGGCAGCATGATGCCATTCGCTCCGGCCAACATCGAGCTAATGAATCGACCGCTTCTCGATTCCACGATTGCTTGCTGCTGACGAGCACCGAGCAGTGTGATGGCGAACATCGTGATTAATAGGCAATAGATCAATCCTTTGCCCAGTCCAAAAAGAGCGCCCATCTGGCGATCAAAATCTCGCAATCGCACTCGATCGATCGATGTGCTAACCATGCGAAATCCAAACCAAATGACAAAAGATGTTCCCGCGTAGAGCAGCAGCATAGCGAGAAACAAATTCCAAGGAGCCTCGGCTTGAATCTTGGCTGCCAACACGTCACGAAATTTATAAGCGACGACGTAGCTCATGACGATCGAGGCAAGCGAAGCAACTTGCCAGGCAAAACCTTTGATCATTCCGAACAAGGTTGCTGCTCCAAGAACAACCAGCATGATGATGTCGTAAGCTTGCATTGGACCGATCACTTAAAAGCTGCGTTATAAAATTTCATGAACTAAGAGCCTATCCGAAAAGGGGGCTGATCCTTTGGAAGAACGGAGAGGGTCAGCCCCCTTTTCGGATAGGTTCTAAACGCACTATAAGGAAACCTTATCCTTGAGTCCCAGAGCAATTCCGCTAGCTTGTGTTCCGCGCTGGAAAGAGTAAAGCAGGGCGGCGATTCCGGCTTGTTTGCGGATGCTTCAATTTGCTAATGTGATTCAAAGTTTGATTACGCGCAATCAGCCGGAATCTTTTCTGAATGCTCTGCTAGCAATCTAAGAATTATGGCAAACTTTCGCACCCACATTTCGGTCAGTACCGCAGCCGGCGTTATCTATTCGGTGGCTGGATTAAAATGGGGAATCCCCTGGGAGACATGCGTCATTGCCGGCGGGCTGTGCAGCGTTTCGGGAATGCTCCCCGATTTGGATAGCGACTCGGGAATTCCGCTTCGTGAGGCCGTCGGTTTTGCTTCAGCGTTTGTGCCTATGTTGATGGTCGATCGCTTGCATCGAATCGGATGCACGCACGAAATGATGGTGTTGATTGCCGGAGCGATCTACTTGCTGATACGATTTGGAATGGCTGAAATTTTCCGACGCTACACAGTGCACCGCGGAATGTGGCACAGCATTCCAGCAGCGGTATGTTGTGGAATGTTTGCTTTTTTGGTTTGTTCTTGCGAGGACATGTCGGTCCGAATGTTTAAGACATTGGCTGTAGTTCTAGGCTTTGTCTCTCACCTAATCTTGGATGAAATATGGTCAGTCGACTACAAAAAAGGTGGCTACGTTTTCAAAAGCAGTTTTGGTTCTGCATTAAAATTCTGGGGTTCAAACGGACTTGCCAATGCGACCAGCTATGGCTTGGTTATAGTGCTTGGCTTATTGATTTATAAGGATCAGGGTTACATGTCAAAATTCGAAGCCGAACACAGCGACGTTCCCCACACCGCTTGGCAGTTAATCCGGAGTTTCTGGCCTGAAGAGCCGGTCTCAGAATCGAGTCTTGCTTCGCCGGACCAGCCCTTTGGCGAAACATTGCAGCGTTAGCGTGTCCGACTATCAAGCCAAAAAGTTACCGGCCCATCGTTGGTCAGCGTGACCTGCATGTCAGCGCCAAAAACACCCGTAGCTACGGTCAATCCGTGGGTCCGAAATTGCCCACACGCCAATTCGTAAAATTGGCGAGCTATGTCAGGATGCGACGCTTGCTTGAAACCTGGTCGGCGGCTTGAGCAATCACCGTACAAAGTAAACTGACTGACAATCAGAAGCGAACCATCGATTTGGTCGATCGATAGATTCATTTTCCCCTCAACGTCTGAGAAGGCTCTTAGTTTGACGATTCGATCGACGATATAGTCGAGATCAGATGATTCGTCACCCTGCCCTACCCCTAAGAAAACGAGCCAGCCACGTTCGATCTGACCAACAATTTGTTTTTCAACTTCGACCTTCGCAGTTAGAACGCGTTGTACAATGGCACGCATTAGTTCGTTAAATCAATTTACTAGAATGACAAATCTGAAACGACCAACTCAAAGGCTTATCATCTCGGAAGACTGAACTGCTGCCTAGCGATTCAGTAACGCTTATTTTCGAATTTTCACCTATGGCATTTTCTTTTGTCTGCCCACACTGTCATGCAAAATTCTTAGTCGACGAAGAATATCGTGGACAGACCGGGCGCTGCGCCGAGTGCAGTAAACCAATTGTAATGCCGGGCCGAATGAGCAGTGAAAGCGAAACTCAGTCGGCCAAATTATTAGTTGAGCAACGTAGAAAACGAGCATTAGCTGCGACCGCAGCAAAAATTGGCGTACTGCTTTTTGCAACCACTTTTATTGCGTTGATTGGATTCGCTGGGATGACATTCCTCCTCCCAGAATTGCGGATCATCAAACTGCGCCGCGACGCATACCGAAGCATGACAAACATGCAACTCGTCGCGAAAGCGTTGAACAGCTATGCAAAAAAACATGGCACCTACCCTACCCCAATGGTTCGAGATGCCAATGGCGTTCCTCTCTACAGTTGGCGTGTTTTGATACTTCCGCATTTGGGATATGAATCACTGTATGAACAATTCAATTTAGCAGAGTCTTGGGACAGCTCCGAAAATATCTATATTGCTCAATCGATGCCTCGCGAATATCAGACTTTTGGAGGTTCGCAATTTATCTCTTCCAGCGAAACCGCAATCGCATTGTTGTGTGGCCCAGGGACTCTTTTCCCTGCAAGTGGGCCACTTGGAATTGACGATGTTGTTGACAACCGAGAATTCACAATTCTGGTTACCGAAGGCCTTCGCAATACGAACACTTGGACTTCGCCGGGAGACATTAATTTGACCGGTTCGACAGGAGTCGGCCGGTTAGCTGGCAGCGACCTTGGAAGTGGTCGCGACGATTTCGCTATCGCGGAATCAGTAGCTGAGACGCACTTGCTGATTCCCTTGAGTACCACGAACAACCGGATACATGCGCTCGCGACGCCGAGTGGCGACGAGTATGTTTCAGAAGAAGAATTTAGTTTAAAACGTTGGTCCGAACAGCTTCGCAAATCACCTCAATAATCAATCTCAGCGACGCCGATTAAGGCTTCCTGCTAGCAAGCTTATTTTGCAATTCTTGAATTTTTTAATTATGTCAAGAAATTGATTTGGCGGCTAAATGCTCCAGCGATTCAAACAGTCCATCGACTAATTGCTGAAGCACTTGGAATTTCCCAGCCAAGCCACCTTTTTCGATTACCTTTCCTGGGCCTTTCTCAAGACCAATTGCGATCAGTCTCGCCCAGATTGTGTTTCTTCGAGCGGCGCTCGGTCGCCTTTTTATCATTGCTTCGCTTCCTTGCGAAGCTTTTGTTCGGTAACGCTGTTTGGCCGAATACGTCTGAAGATCTTGATCGGATGACTACAAACGCGATCGACTTCTGGCCTGGACTCGAACTGGCAAAGACTGGATTCTGAGAAAGCCCTGGGCATCGGTTTGGTCGTAATCGCCGCCGCCTTCCATGGTCGCAATCGCTTCAGAATACAAACTGTTTTGGCTGTCGCGCGACATCACTGCCATGTTGCCTTTATAAAGCTTAAGCGTAATTGTACCGCTCATGTATTTATGGCTTTCCCGAATGAACGCCATCAACGCATCCATCTTGGCACAATACCAATGACCGTAGTAAACCATTTCTGCCACCTCAGGACTTATTCGATCGCGAAGATGAATTAGATCACGGTCGAGAGTCAATTGCTCAATCTGCAAAGCGGCGAAGTATAGCAAGGTCATTCCGGGCGCTTCGTATACTCCTCTGCTCTTCATACCGACAAATCGATTTTCAACGATATCTATCCGCCCCACTCCGTTACGCCCACCAATCAAATTTAATTGACTTACCACTTCAAGCGGACTTGCTTTTTTCCCGTTCAATGCGGTCGGCATTCCAGCGACAAAATCAATAGTCACTTCTTCGCCTTTTTCGGGCGCTTGTTCGGGCGAAACTGTCATACCAAAATCGACGCTGTCGACACCGCAAACATCGAGCTGTTCTAGAACGCCAGATTCGTAGCTAATATGCAGAACGTTTTCGTCCGAGCTATAAGGCTTTGCCGTCGTCGCTTTGACGGGAATATTATGTTTTTCGCAATAGGCAATCATCTCGGTCCGACCGGGAAATTCAGCTCGAAACTCTGCGTTGCGCCAGGGTGCAAAAACTTCGATGTTAGGATCAAGGGCTTGGGCAGCTAATTCGAATCGACACTGATCGTTTCCTTTCCCAGTTGCACCATGAACGTAGATTGAAGCCCCGACTTTTCGAGCCACTTCGACACAGACTTTTGAAATCAGCGGTCGCGCGATCGAAGTCCCCAGCAAGTAAATCCCTTCATATTTTGCTTGCCACATCAACGTTGGAAAGGCGAAATCGCTGACGAGTTCCTCGCGAGCGTCGACTAGTTCTGCTGATTTCGCACCTAACTTTTTCGCCTTATCCATGATCGCTTGACGATCTTCGCATGGCTGACCAAGATCAACATAGACCGCATGCACATCGTATCCTTTGTCGTCGATCAACCAACGCATGAGAACGCTAGTGTCTAAACCGCCGGAGTATGCCAAAACACATGCCGTCATAATCAAAGAACCTTTTGTATCGAAGTGTTAAGAACGCAAAGCCGCCCGAATTGAGCAGCCACAGCCTGTTGTTTCAGTCCATAACCTATCTGCAAATCGTCAAACTTCAATGACCACCCCTGCCCTGCCCCACGAATCGGTCCAAAAGGCGATTTCTGATTTTCAATCTGGCCAACTTTCGGCTTTGGAACTGGCCGAAAGGATACTGTCGACTGAAAATCAAATTAGCAGCCACGGAGTTCGTATCGATATTGATCGACAGCGTCGTTGCGGTTTTCCCGAAGTAATTTACGCAGAAGGTAAGACTGTTGATGCAGTGATAGCGGCAATCGATCGAATCCTAAAAAGCTTCGTTGGCGCCGAACCTGGCGAGGTACTTGTTACGCGGATCAGTGTGGACCACGCAAGATATGTCGGCGAACATTTTTCTTGCGTGCGATGGGACGCTCGTGGGCGAATTATGCGAATCAGCAATCGTCAATCGATACTTTCGCCCGACGAAGTTAGCTCTTCACCACTTGAAATTGTCAATGTGGTTTGTGCCGGAACAGCGGACTTGCCGGTGGCGCTCGAGACGCGAGAGACTTTGGCATGGATGGGAATTGGCAGCCGTCTTATCGAAGACGTCGGTGTGGCCGGGCTGTACCGATTGCTGGGACAACTTGAGTCACTTCGCAGTGCGGCAGTGAACATTGTCGTTGCTGGCATGGAAGGCGCTTTGCCAAGCGTAATTGGCGGCTTGGTTCAAACACCAGTCATCGCAGTACCAACCAGCGTTGGTTACGGTGCAAACTTCCAGGGACTGACGGCGTTGCTGTCGATGATCAATAGCTGCTCAGCAAATATCTGCGTCGTCAATATCGATGCGGGCTTTAAGGCCGGTTACTTAGCGGGCCTAATTGCAAGGCCCATCCTTAAAGCTTTGTAATTCGCTTGATTGCAATTGCCGCACAAACGTAAAGCGATATTTGAATCGCCAAGCAAAAAACAAAAAGGCAATGATCAATAAAAGAGAACAAGCCGGCCTGTTCATAGAAGCCTCCGAAATACAAAGGTCGTTCGAACATTGCGCGTACGAAAAACGGAAACTTGGCAATTGAAAGAATCAGACCAGAATAAATTGCCCAACGTTGCTTCTGTACCGTAAACCAACCAAGCAGCAAGACGGGACCTACGCTGAAGAATGCACCCCAAACAAGGTCGCCCGCGAGCGACAACCACTGCGACTTCGAAATCGCAGTTTGGGTCGGCAGCAACATCAGACTTAAAGTCGCCCACGCAATGACGATCGATTGCCAGATGATGGCAAACCAGCCCGCATTGATAATTCTCTTGGGTCGTTCCGACCAAATTTGTAGTCTGCGCAGCACGCTGGGCAACCGCGTTGTAATTGTCTGGCCGCTGAGACAACGCTGAAGATCATTCGAAAGCTCGCTGGCCGACCGATATCGATCGACCGGATTTTTCTCAAGGCATTTTGCGCAGACGATTGACAATTCTGGTGGCAAATTGGGACGTAGTTGACTTACCCTAAAAGGCAATTGCCTCCGCAAATTGTCAAGAATTTCTACGTAGCTCTCACCTTCGATCGGCAATTTTCCGGTCAGCATTTCAAATAGCATTACGCCCATGCTATACACATCACTGGCCGCCGTTAAATCATCCTTTCCCGAACAAGTAAGGGACTCCGGTGACATATAAATGGGTGTGCCGACGAGGCGGCTTGAACGCGTGCCCAAGCCTCGATCGCCAAGAACGCTAGCAAGCCCAAAATCTGTCACTTGCGCGACAATCTCTTCCGGAGCATCGACTTGTTCTTGACTGCTACCCAGGCTACACCGTCGTATGACAAGCATGACGTTCGCTGGTTTCAAATCGCGATGAAGCACGCCTTGCTCATGAGCATACTGAACTGCATCGGCAACTTGCCTCATCAGTTCCAGGCTTGCTCTCCAGGTGTTTTTTTGGGATTCTCGCTGAAGCCATTGGGCGAGATTCAGACCACCACAGTAAGCTGACACGATGAATGGTTCTGGGCCATCAAGCTGGGCCGCGTAGATTGGAACGATTCCCGGATGATTCAATTTTGCAGCGATCGATGCTTCGTTTGCAAAATAGCTCCGCTTATCCGCTTCGATTAATACCTCCAAACGTGGTAACTTGATCGCGACTTGACGCTTTAACTGCGTATCAAATGCAAGATAGACGATTCCGAATGTTCCACTTCCGAGTGGTCTTTGCAGCTCAAAATGTGCGACCCGCTTTACAGACGATGCGTCCGTTTTTCGTGTTCGATCGACAGTTGTTGGCCAAAGACTCTCCAAACGCGCAATCAATCTATCGTCAGCAGATTCCAACTGCTCATGTTCATCAGCCATGATTAGTCGTTTAATCCATCGCGAGCCAGCAAACCTTCTCGCAACGACTTTAATCCTCTCGACCAAAGCTGCCGAACCGCCGCTTCGGAAATGTTCATTTCGCTGGATATTTGCGAATAAGCCTTACCAAAACGATGTCGCGCTTCGATGACCTTTCGCTGGCGAATCGGCAATTTATCCAGCTCGCGCATCAGGAGTCTATCTTGCTCCCGCTTATCATCGAGATCTTCATTTGTTAAACCACGCTGCCGAGATGCGACAGTTGGCAATTCTTCTAAGGAGAATTCGCAATGGACACTTCGCGATGAAGCTGTTTCGTAACGTCTAACCGAATCGATAATATTGTTCAACGCAATTCGTTTCACCCAAAGCATCAACTCTTTTTCTGATCGGCCATCGAAGCCGTTTATTGATTGACACGTTTCCAACATGCTTTGCTGAACAACGTCCGAAGTACTGGCTTTGCATCTTAACTTGATTGACAATTCAGCATCGACAATCACATAGAGGTATTTTTGCGTGCGATTAAGGATCTGTCCTAATGCGTCATTATCACCATGACGGGCTTTCTCAATCAGTTCCGACCAATCGGAAATCGGCGCGTTCTTTTCGTGCATTAGATCGATATGAGGCTGTCAGTCCGAAACGTAAGGTTGCATAATACACCGCCGAAAATCTACGATGTTACCCTGCGAGATAAAATTTGGCTTTTTTGTTCCTCTTTAAGTTAGACGTCGTAGAGCAAAAAACATTACACGCATCACTAGTGCACTGCATTTCTGAGATTCCGTCCTTGCAATGCAAATTCTAGTTTGACAAGTGTATGAACAGCGTCGCCGGTGAATGAGTTAGTTATGAACATGCGGAGGGCGGAGCATATTCTGTTGTTGAAATTAACATCCGATTCGCGACCGCTTGAATTGCCCGACTTCTAGCACCAAGAACGTTTGCATTGACGGTAGTCAAAACCAGCGATCTTGCTCACACACGAGTTTGATTACTGGTTTCTGCTTTTAAACAGCTTTTGATTGTCCCGCAAAAGCGGCAGGAAATTCTCCAGCTTTTGGCGATCGGTTACCAGTTTTCCTGCGGGTTGCATTATTTGCCGGTCATCTTGCACAGCCCAACGAAACATCGCAGGTAGGCTTCGCATTCAGGCCACGGCGGCCTAGAATCTGCCTTTTGTTTTCTAGAAATTGAGGAGTCGAATGCGAGTTTTGATCGTTGGCCAGGGTGGACGCGAACATGCGTTGGCGTGGAAGATTGCGAAAAGCCCCAGGCTGACGCGGCTTTGGATCGCCCCTGGAAACGCAGGTACTGCGGGCGAAGGGGAAAACGTTGACATCGCCGCTGACGACATTGTCGGCCTGGTCGCTTTTGCCAAACGCGAGAAGGTCGATTTGGTCGTCGTCGGACCAGAAGTGCCACTGGTCTTAGGCTTAGTGGACGCATTGCAGGAGGAAAAAATCCGAGTATTTGGACCAACCCGTGCCGCAGCACAGCTCGAAGGTAGCAAAGTTTTTTGCAAACAACTTTTGCGACAAGCCGACGTCCCGACCGCCGACTATCAAAACTTTCGCGACCCGGACGACGCAATGCGATACATCAAAGCGAAGTATCCAGGCGAGCGCGATAAGTCACAGATCGTGATCAAGGCTGATGGCTTGGCAAGCGGAAAAGGCGTTGTCGTTTGCAGCTATCGCGAGGAAGCGTTAGAAGCAATTGATCGTATTTCTCGTAAGATGGAATTCGGCCAAGCAGGTTCGCAGTTGGTTATCGAAGAACGTCTGGAGGGGCCAGAGGTCAGCATCTTGGCAATTACCGATGGCAAGACGTTGGTCATGCTCCCGCCAGCGCAAGATCACAAGCCGGCTTACGATGATGACAAAGGTCCCAATACTGGCGGAATGGGCGCCTACTGCCCTGCTCCGGTGGTTGATGACGACATGATGGCGATGATCGAAGAAGACGTCATGATCCAGACCATTCACACGATGAAGCGAAATCGAAAACCGTTTCGTGGTGTGCTTTACGCTGGTTTGATGATCACCAAAACTGGTCCGAAAGTTTTAGAATTCAACGTGCGTTTCGGTGATCCAGAATGCCAGCCGCTACTGATGCGTCTACAGAGCGACATACTCGACATTTTGCAAGCGACTGCTGATGGCTGCCTTGATTCGATCGATGCTCCGCAGTGGGATCCGCGTCCAGCGGTTTGTGTCGTCGTTGCAAGCGAAGGCTATCCCGGCGAATATCAAAAGGGTCGCCAGATCGCTGGGCTTGCCGCCGCTGATGCAATGCCCGACGTCAAAGTCTTCCACGCTGGGACAAAATTGGTAGATGGCCAAGTGGTTACTGATGGCGGACGTGTGCTGGGAGTCACTGCGATCGGCGAAACAATTTCGGCCGCAAAGCTGAGCGCATACACGGCTGTCCGCGCCGTCCGTTGGCCCGGCGCCTGGTGCCGCAAAGACATCAGCGACAAAGCACTTCCCAAATCACAACGCGGGTGAACTCTCACAATCGTTCAGAGTGAAAAAACAGCAGTTCAATTGAACTGTTAATGGACGCCAACATAATTCGTCCCATTTGAAATTCGCGTCAATTGGCATCCCGTTGTGGTTTTAGAATGGTTGCTTCACCCAGCTTATGAACGGCCACGAAGCTCTTTCTATTTACAAGTAGAAGTAATGCTTCGGGTTTACCTGTGTTTTGGTATAACTGACTTACAGCACTCGATCAATTGCTGCGGTTTCTACTCGTTGCAAATTTGTTAGTTCCTCAACAGTGTTGAAACTTTGCAAATAGTCGCGGTGCTCTGCCGTCAGCAAAATGGTGCTGGGATGTTGAGCTATAAATTGAATAACTGATCGTTGTTCAGTCACGGCAGCGCGTGCGACTTTGTCGGCGATTCGCGAGCTCCACAGGCTTGGAAATGGTTGGATTGATTCGGGCGATTTGTAAGCAACGATGTCGCGGCCTTGCGATCTCGCAGACGCTAGCCGTTCCATGGTACGGGCCGAGAGACTGAAACTGTCGCAAGTGACGATCAACGCAAAGCTCTCCGCTTTGGAGTTCGTTCGAGCGTTGCTCGCCAAGTTTTGATTTGCAAGAGCGACCAGCGCGGCGGCGATTCCGGAAAGCGGTCCACGGCTTCCATCAAAATCCGTCAGCGTCTCAAACTCGGCAAATTGTGGCTTGTTTTCTAAGCTGCAAACGATCGTTGATTGGGCTTGAAACAAGACGTTGATTATTTGCAAAAGACGGTCGATTTGGCGAACACCGTCGATCGACGCAAATGCTTTGTTGCTGCCGAAACGTCGCGATTTGCCGCCTGCCAGAATGAATGGCTTGATGTTCGGGATTCGACTGCTGAAGTCGGTCGATACGTCAGATTGCGTCATCTGCTATTCGTCCGACTTGTCTTTCACGATATTTCCAAAATCAGAGTCGCGTTCGAATTGGACCTGAGCCCAGCTCCATGCGGCGACTGTTTTTGGGAAACCGATTGTGTTCATGCCTTGAAAAATCGCTTGCGTGATTTCATCTTTCGTTGCACCTGCTTCGGTTGCGCGACGAACGTGAGAACGGACGGCAGATTCAAGTCCGGCTCCCACGGAAACGCCGATCTTGATCAACGCTCTTGTCTTGGAATCCAGTGGTCCGATTGAATCAACGGCCGCAGCCATGTTCTCGTGCGCAGCGATTATGTCTGGATAAGCCTGCTGTAAACGTTGAAATGTTTTTGGCAGCGGTCGGTCGGGACGTTCGTTGCTCATAGATACAGACTTTACATTGAACGCTAGATAAAAACTATTGTGCGAGCGCGATTCCGCATGAGTGGTAAGGCCAATTGCTTATCGATTCGAGATGCGAGCTGACCTGTTGCAGCAATGGATTGATCGTCTTGGGTTGAATCGAATGCGGGGGCTGCCAATCGAACCATTCGTAACCGATATGTTCAGTCAGCGAGATCGGCGAATTGTCTTTTAGCCAACCTAAAAAAATGACAAGCTGCTTTAAACGCGTGGCTTTTCGACGATTTTGTATTTCATAAAACTCGACGAACTGGAATTGTGGGTCCGTCCAGACGCTAGTGATTGGAATAGCCGTCTCTTCGAACAGTTCTCGAATAGCGGTTTGCTGGAGCGATTCGCCTGGATCGACGTGGCCTTTGGGCAAATCCCATCGATCGGCATGTTGCATCATCAGAAATTGCATCCTGGGAGGCTTTGAATCACCGCCGGGTAAAGTCGATTTTTGGCTGACGCCTTGATCGTAAAAGCGCGCGGGCGGAGTTTTCCGAAAAAGCAAATAACCTGCTGAAATGACTTGTGGTGTTCTCTGTTCCATCGATTAGGTAGCTTCCGCAACCTGATTCCTTGTCAAAAGCAGAACGGCAAGCACCTTCAGCGCGACTTGCCCTCTCGCCTTCTCAGGCTACAAATACTCGGCGTGATTGACAACCAATCAAGCGGCAGGACGTCGACAATTCCTCAAACTAGACAAGTAAGATGAAAATTTACACCAAGACCGGCGACGCTGGCACAACAGGACTTTATGGCGGCGGCCGGGTATCCAAAGACGACGGGCGCATTTGCGCTTACGGAAGCGTCGATGAGCTGAATGCTTTTCTTGGTATCCTGAGGAGCTCAAATACCGACGACGAAATAATGCAGGAATTGCTTCAGATTCAACACGAGCTCTTTTGTGCCGGAGCGGAACTTGCGACGCCCTCGCCAGAACAGCATCAGGTCTCCTGGGACGCAAGTGGACCAATTGAACGCTTGGAATCGAAAATCGATCACTGGCAGGAAGGACTGCCGACCTTGCGGAACTTCATTTTGCCCGGCGGCACTGTCGCTTCTGCCCACTGTCATGCCGCTCGAACCATCTGCCGCCGCTGCGAACGAGAAGTTGTGCATTTCGGGCGTTTGGCGCCAGAGGTCAACGTCGCGCACATCATAATCTACCTCAATCGTTTGAGCGATTTGCTGTTCGTCTTGGCTAGGCGATTGAATCACGTTTCGGGGATACCAGATGTCTGTTGGACAGGTTCTGGCAAGTAAGAATCCGAAATTACCGCCTGCTTGTCGAATAAAAACCAATTTGCTACATAAAAAGTCGCTCGCCCGCTTTGCTGGCGCAATGGTTTGGCTAAACTGGAAGCATCGACTGGAAGCCGCCGAGGCGGAATTTGGCTTACTGACGTACTAGAGTTTTTTTATATGCTTAGGTCTAAATTAGTGACCTGAGCGTCGCGAAGGCGAGGGCCGTTGCGATGCATGACAGAACCTTACATCCGGAGTTATGGGGATGAAAAAGATCGAAGCCATTGTTCGTCACTTTAAGTTAGAAGACGTCAAGAATGCACTGACCGAACAAGGTATTCACGGTATGACAGTCACCGAAGTTCGCGGTTTCGGTCGCCAAAAAGGTCACACAGAAATCTATCGCGGCACTGAATATGCCGTCGATTTTGTGCCAAAGGTCAAAATCGAAGTAGTTTGCAGCGACGCAAACCTACAAGCAGCGATCGACTCGATCGTCAAAACAGCACAAACCGGACAAATCGGCGACGGAAAGATCTTCGTTTACGAGATGTCAAACGCTGTTCGAATCCGTACCGGCGAAACTGGCGACGAAGCACTGTAAAAGCTAGACTTTCATGTCGAATTTGCTATCGCTGCATCCAGCGGTTGTGGATGCTCGGTCGCGATTGCGTGAGGATCGAGATAAAGCACGCTTGCAACACGATTCAGGCGCCTCAGGCCAACAGGTCTGCTTCTTTTGGACAAACGCGGTCGATAACATTTTAAACGATGTCATCGCCGCTGCAGCGCAAACGGCCGGCATCGATTCATCGCTGCCCGGCATTTCTTTAGTAGCCCATGGTGGTTACGGCAGGCGAGATCTTGCACCGTACTCCGACATCGATCTCATGCTGCTCTATAGACGGTCTCAGGAACCGGCGGTCATTCCGTTCGCCCGCGCCGTAGCCCAAATGATTGTCGACTCGGGATTGCAACTCGGGTTCTCGACGCGAACATCGCGGCAAGCGCGATCGCTCGCTTGGAACGATCCTGTCGTTTTTACATCGTTGGTTGAAAGCCGATTGCTTGCCGGAGATGAAAATCTTTTTCGGAGATTTCGAAGCGCTTTTAGAACTGGTGCTCACAGCCGAAGTAGATGGCTGATTCCGGCGATTCAAGAATCACGTCGCGAGGAGCAAGAACAGTTCGGCGAGATCACTTACTTATTGCATCCCAACATCAAACGCTCGCGCGGCGGTTTACGCGATTTGCAAATGGTTCGATGGATTGGGTTTGCAAGGTACGGTGAGGCAGAACCAGAGCAATTGCATCAAATGCACTTGCTAACACTTGAAGATTACCAGTCGCTGCGCGAAGGTCGGAGCTTTCTACTGCGACTGAGAAATCAAATGCATTTTTTGGCAGAACGCGAAGACGACATGTTGGACCGGGCCAAACAAATCCGATTGGCCGGCTGGGCTGGGTTTCAGGACAGTGATGGAATGCTGGCCGTCGAACAATTCATGCAGCAGTTTTTTTCATTCACCAGTGATATTCGCTACTCGGCCACTCATTTTGTCGAATCAACGCGGAACTCATTTGCTTATGCAACAAAAGTGAGTCGAATATTTTCGCGACCATTAGGTGCAGATTACCGGATTGGAGTTCGCGAGATTTGGCCGACTAGACCGCAGCTTAATGCGATGAAAGAGGATCCCTCCAAAGTCATCGAATTGATGTTGCTGGCCAACAATCACAATCGAAGAATCGACCATCATACCTGGTTAACAATTCGGGAAGCGATGTTGCGGAAGCCCCCTGCCCCTCCCAGCAACGAGACGATCGCTCGTTTTTCACTGCTGATGCAGCAACCGCGAAAGCTTGGCCCGACCCTGCGCCGATTGCATGAATTGCGAGTGCTTGAACAGATCATTCCCGGTTTCAAGCACGCCCGTTACCTCTTGCAATTTAATGAGTATCACAAGTACACCGTCGACGCACATTGCATTCGCAGTGTCCAAGCGGCTACTGAATTTGCTGAATCGGATGGCATTCTCGGCGTTGCTTATCGAAACATCAAGAACAAGGCGTTGCTGCATCTAACCTTGCTGATCCACGACCTAGGAAAGGGTTTCGTCGAAGATCACAGCGAGGTAGGCGCACGCATCGCAGATGAGACAGCGACTCTCCTGAGATTGCAGCCAGACGAGCAAGAGATGCTGGTGTTCCTGGTTCTGAAACATTTGATCATGGCACATACCGCCTTCCGCTTTGATCTCGCGGAAAAAAACACGATCGTTGCATTTGCATCAGCCGTCGGTAGCGTTGAAGTCTTGCGAATGCTATTCCTAGTCACATGTGCTGACCTAGAAGCGGTTGGTCCAGGGACGCTCAATGATTGGAAGCTCAATTTAATAAAGCAGCTTTACCAATCGACTTTGGCAGAATTCGGCGAAGGTGAGAGCGGACGAGACGGGAGCTTTGTATCGGAAGTCGAAATCCGGCGACGGACCGTAGCCAATTTGATTGCGAAACGGAGCCCGACGGACTGGTGGGAAAGCCAAGTTGCAAAGATCCCAATGGCGTACTTGCTGCTATTACCTCCTGAGGAAATCGTCGATGAAATGTCTCGGTTGCAGAAATTGACTCCCGAGAAATCGATTGCAGTTTGGGGAAATTTCCATGCGCAACAAAATGCAACTCAGTATGTAGTTGCTGTTCGGCAAGAGATACCAATTGGCTTGTTCGCTCGAATTACCGGAGCCTTGACATCGCTGGGATTGCATATTCTCTCCGGCGAGGTCCACACGCAGCCAACGGAAATCGCTTGGGACCGATTCTTGGTTGAAGACCGCGACTATGGCGGCGAACCGCCGAAGCATAGGATAGAGGAAGTCTGCGCGAAAATATTGGCCAGCTTAGAAGCGGACAAGATCGCTACGCCAACCTACCGATCGGTTTGGACCAACCGGCTAGAATCAAAAACTTTAATTCGCAACCAACCGACCCAGGTTCGATTCGACAACAGCACATCAGACAAATACACGATCATTACGATCTTCGCTTACGACCGAACCGGTTTGTTGTTCGACATTTCAAGAACACTGGCGAAGCTCGACTTAGTTCTGCACTCCGCAAAGTTTAGTACACATCTAGATCAAGTCGTTGACGTGTTCTATGTGACGACAATTGAGCTGAAGAAAATCCAGGAGGCGACGCGACTTTACACGCTGCGTCAACGGCTCATTGCAGCCATCTAAATCGAAGTCAAATTTCTTTCGATATCTTCATCCTGATCGGAATAGCTTGCCTCTCCGATTTATAGAGCATCGGTCGACGACACAAGTTACTTTTTTCAGGACTGATAATTTGCTAACTCATTGATCAGCGGCAATGCTTTCGATATGCGAGACTCGGTTTCAGCCGGCCCAGCCCTCGCCGCGAATTATGCTCGCGGTAAAAGTGGCTAAAGTTGCCACGGGCACAGAGGTGATAGCTCGGCCACTGAAGCCTAAGTCTCTTCTTACAAAACATCGTAAGTATTGCAGGTACGTTGACTTTTCATAATGAAATGTACAGCGTAAAGGATTCTTCGCCACTCTGTTCTTCAAGGATGATTGCTATGCTTCGTGCGGCATCGACGGTCTTGCTTTCCCTCTATTCTTTAACTGCCATGTCGTTCGCCGGAGATGACTTTGGAGACTTCCGATTCCCAGAAATCGGCAGCGACATCGAATTTATCGAGACGACTCCCAAAAAGGCCCAAACGCAATCCGCACCGATACCCGCTGCGAGTACCCCCGGCGGACGTTTGACAAATGCCAATCCAACGCCGTTGCCTCCGGTCGTTCTTCCACAGCATAATTCGTATCCATCGCACGCCGCATTGCAATCGCCAATGCACTTTACTTCGGGTCCTTCCAATCCATCGCCCTTGCTGGCCTACATGCAGTGTTCGACCGATGCTTGCCCAAACGTTTGGGCAGGTTTTGCGGCGCAACATCAAGCTGACATGTCCGCATTCTGCTCAGGGTGCAGTCATGGAAGTTGCGGTTGCGGGCAATGTGGCCATGGCGGACATTGCAGTCACTGCGGACATGCCAATTGCTATGGCGAAGCCTGCCAAACCTGTAGCTCACCCAAGCCTATAATCAATCGATATCGGACTCAATCCAATTGCGACACTTGCGACGGTCCTTGATCACTCGCAGAGTTAAGGCTGTTTGCGTCCACAGGCGATTGAAAGCTATCGATAAAGCTGACAATTCAAAAATCACGGCTTTCTTCACGAAGACGCCTGACCTGGTGCTCATTGGCGCGGATCAGGCAAGATGAAACGATCGCGTCTACTCCAAAAATTGGTTCCATCCAACATTTCTTGATCATTGCCCCGACCCAAATCCGATCGTGTAAATAACCACGGATTGGGATGGGAATGTCTGAGAGGTCACTACTAATCGGGCGATCCTTGCGACATGTGGGGTCATGGCATGACGATGGAGCGGTATGCCATGACCTTTTTTTATGCGCCAACCTGAAACAAACGAAGTCGGTCAAGCGTTCGTTTTATTTCAAGACAATATGATTCACGTCATATTCTAGCGCCCACTCTAAAAGCCGCTCAGCGTCTTCGCTGATCTCTATTTCGGCTGAATTAGCGGCCTGCAAGGGCGATGCAACTTTCACGACGCCTTCGTCAAGTATTTTTGCAGCTTCACTGGCTGTGATCCAGTATTCGTTGGCCTGCATCTTTGGGCCATCAAGTGGCGCTGCATAATCAACGTAATACACGATCTCATTTTTTAGCCGTTGGCCAACATCTAGCACTGGCACTTCGGGCTTTCCGACCGCATAAATTTTCATGGCAGAACCATCCCATTTAATTTCGACTGGATCGCTCGAACGAAGTGCCATTCGGCCATCGACTTACGAATTCTAGCAGTGATAACCGCGAAACTCGAATGATCACCGCTAAAGGAAAATATAACCTTCTTCGCCGTGCAATTGAACGTCCAAACCCTGACGTTCAGTCTCCGCTGGTACGCGCAAACCGACCAACAAATTAACAAACAAAAGCAAAACTATCGAACCGATGATCGATATAGCATAGGTTACTATCACAGCAACTATCTGGCCAGGCAAAACGTTTCCGCCTTCTAGCAAGCCCAATGGCTGATCTCCGCCAATATTCCAGCAAGCTCGTGTAGCGAAAATGCCTGTCAGAACCGCCCCCAGAGTTCCACCAACGCCGTGGACTCCAAATGCATCCAGAGCGTCGTCATATCCGAGCGTGGACTTTAGAGTCGATACAGCCAAGTAGCAGACAATGCCCGCTAGAAAACCCATTGCCAATGCTGGCATCGGTTGGACAAAACCGGCGGCTGGCGTGATGCAAACTAATCCAGCGACGACGCCAGAGCTGACTCCAAGCACCGTTGGCTTGCCACGTAAAAGATATTCGATTGCCACCCAACCCAAACCACCCGCCGCGGCTGCGAAATGCGTTACGGCAAACGCACTGGTGGTAAGTTCATCACTTAGTAATTCCGAACCGGCATTGAATCCGAACCAACCGAACCACAACATCGTCGCGCCCATCGCGGTGTAAGTCAGATTATGCGGCGGCATAGGCTCTTTACCCGATCCCAGTCGTGGTCCAATCATGATCGCTGCCACCAGCGCCGAGATACCACTGCTGATATGGACGACTGTACCGCCAGCGAAATCTAACGCGCCGCCAAACAATCCGTCAGGCCCGAAAGCCAACAGCCCGCCCCCCCAAACCATATGGGCCAGCGGACAGTAGATTAACAATCCCCATAGAATCGAAAACATTGCCATCGCGGAAAATTTCATCCGTTCGGCAAACGCACCACAGATCAGCGCGGGAGTAATAATAAAGAACATGCCCTGAAAAAGCATGTGCGAATACATGGTGATCGCTGTTCCATTAAACATTGGAGTGATAGCGGATTTGGTTTCCGGATCCCAAACGCGTTGAACGCCATTCATGAACGCGTACTGGGTTGGACTGCCAATGAAACTGTTGAATTTACCTCCGTCGCCAAACGCTAGCGAGTAACCGATGATCGCCCAAAGAACGGTCATCATCGACATCATGAAAATACATTGCATGATTACGCTAAGCACGTTCTTCTTTCGAACTAAGCCACCGTAAAAAAGGGCGAGCCCAGGCGCAGTCATGAAGAGCACCAACGCACTGCTGATCAACATCCAACCATTGTGTGCGCCAATCGACGCTTCGTTTGCCAAGCTGTTTACACTCTCAAGCGTAAGTTCTTCCGTGGCTGCCGAAGCTGCCTCCTCAGTCGTTGCCGCCTCTTGGGCCGCTAGCGGCGTGATGAAAATCAAACCCGCTACAAGACATAGAAAGAGAATAAATGATCGCGAAATAAATTGTCCGGCCACGTTAAACCTCGCTTGATGTCGATCTGTACCTGAGAATTGCCTGAAGAAACCGCAGAGGCGCCAATGGCCGACGTGCCTGAGCCTTATTGCAAAACCCTTAGAGCCACGGTCTGCGTTATCTACGGTAGTTTGCACTTTTGTCAGCAAAACAGCTAGTAGCCCACTTAGAAAATTTTACCGACGACGCACTTCAGGTAATCTGTCTCCGGGCAGTTGACCAAACATGGGTGGTCGTCTGCGGCGGTATATTGCCCCAGAATCTGAATTTCGCGTCGCGATCGTTTCGAGACGCCCAACAGCATGTGCTGAAATTGCTGGCGGTCTACTCGGCCCGAACATGAGCAAGTCACTAAAATCCCACCGGGTTTGAGCAGTCGGACCGCTTGATAATTCAACCGATGATATGCCGCCAACGCCCTCTCGACTTGTGATCGCGAGCCCGCCATTCGAGGCGGGTCTAACACGATTGCATCGTAACGAACAGCATCACTTAATCGCTTTTCGAGTGCTTCATAAAAGTCGCCTTTCTCGAATGCAACATTTTCGAGTTGATTGAGTTCTGCGTTATGTCGAGCCAAATCGAGAGCCTTTTGGCTGCTGTCGATCGCGGTCACTTCTGAGCCAGCAACTTTTTTGGCGATTGTGCAGGCGAAGCCACCTGAGTAACTGCAGACGTCCAAAACTTTTGCACCGATTGGAATCAGCGAAGCTGCGATTTCTCGATTCTGCCGCTGATCAAGATAATGTCCTGTCTTTTGACCGGCTAGTAAATCGACATGGAACAACAAACCATTTTCACTGATTTGAATTCCCGACTCAGGAATCTCGCCGCTCAAAATTTCGCACTTCGCCAAGATGCCTTCTTTCGCGGCCGTTGACTCGTCGACTCGCAGCAAAACGCCCTTTGACGGAAACTCTCTAGCTAGGGCGTCCAAGATCCGTGGCAACCACGCCATCATGATCGAAGCGGTAATTTGCACGATCAAGTAAGGACCGTAAGCGTCAACGATCAAACCACTCAATCGGTCCGCTTCGCTGAAAATCAATCGTCGTGCGATTAGCGGCGAGTCCGATGGAAAATCGGTCCTGGCCTTCCGCAACGCAATCGCCGCTTCGATTCGTTGGTCGAACAATTCATCGTCAACCGAACAATCTTTATTCCAACTGTAGACCCTCACAGCGATTCGACTGTCGGGATTGAACGAACCGCGCGCCAAAAATCGATCGTCGCGATCGACTATGTCAACGATACTGTCTTTTGCGATTGGTTGTATCGTCTTTTGAAGCGATGTTACCAAGATCCACGGGTGCATCGAGGCAATCGAATTTCGAGAGGCATCACGTAACGTTAACGTGGGATAAGACATGTGGTCGAATTTCTAATGAGAGGCAAATCGTGCTGCTTCGAGCAGCAATCCCGCCGCTCAGGCCGACCAGGATTGTGATCGCTTCGACCCTCGATCACAATCCTTGCTTAAAAATTTGCCGATTTGAACCAGCTAAATACCGCTCATATCTTCGAGTTGTTTAGCCAATCGTTTGCGGGCGACGTGCAGACGACGTTTGATCGTGCCTACTGGTGCTTGGAAGTCGTCAGCCATTTGCAAAAGCGAACGATTGTCCAAATAAAACGCTACCAGCGTGCTGCGATCGCTCGGATTCAAGTGATCCAATCCATCGTGAACCAAGCGACAAACTTCACGATCCTCGGCTCGTTGCGCAGGATCCGTCTCACGTCCAACGTTGCTGTCAAGCGTCTCTGGTTCGACGTTCCAAACCAATCGACGGCGTCGACAGTAGTTTATCGCTGTCCGATGAGTGATTCGTCGCAGCCAGGAGCTGAACGCCTGCGGCACTTGCAACTGGTGCAATCGCTTGATCAACAAAATCAAAACCTCTTGGCAAATCTCAGCCCGGTCCTCGAAATTGTCGACATATCGAGCGGTCAATCCATGGACATAACCTTCGTATCGCTCGATCAACGTATCCAAAGCATCGCGGTCTCCGTTTTGTGCGTCGAGAACCAATTCGACAACACTTGTCTGCGGCGACTGGAAATCTAATTCATTTACATTTTCTAAAACGGTAGCCATGTTAGTCTTCTCTCCTGCGATCGCACCTCAAGGATATTGCACCAAAAGATGCGATCGACTCTTACTTGCTGATTCACATTTCGGAATTCGGATTCAATTCATTCGGACCAGCAAACCGGCGTCATGCCGTTAAAACCCTGACTCCAGTTGACCGAAAAGTGAAAATCACTTGGTCTCTTGGCATTCGTTTACAAGCAAGAACCGATTCGGTTCAGGCTTGATAGGTTTAATTCAACGACAAAATTATCGAAATTTGCGGGTAAAACGCGAGAATTCGGCGGTCGCAGGCCCAAAGTGGCTGGCGACAAACAATCCTCGCGGTTGTGGTATTTGGTCAGTGATGAAACTACTAATTGTTGGCCGGAACCAAAAACTAGCTTGTTTGCCGTCTACTGCTTAAATACCCTCGAACGCACGGGGCGGTCGCATAAACGGGTACCAATTGCGGTAACCCAAATATGCCCCGACAACCATTGAGCATTTGCAGCGCAACAATTGAATCACCCTCGACCGACTGTTTGAGCCATAGAAGGCCCAACGTATCCGTGAGATGGTGGAGAATGCCTTGCATATTCGCAGCGACGACAATACCACTGGCTCGCACAAACGAGACAACGTTACTGACAACAGCGCTAACGATTGCAAAACGACGCATAGCATCCCCCCAAGTCGATTTCCGACTCTGGATTGAAGAAAACATGACGACCACGACAACGATCGTAGCCTATGCCAAAGATCGGTCGCGGAACGGTTCTATATTAACACCGTAAGTTGGGAAATACAAACAACTGATTGCGAATCAGTACAAGTATCGATCCCGATTTACGCCAAAAGGGAGACTCAGCCGACAGAAAGGCTCGCGCGAAAGAAAACTTTTTTCAGAATTTGTCAGCTAGGACAGTCAGCAATTCTGAATTTTTCAGACTTCCGCTGGCATACTCGCGGAGCTGCTATTCCGCTGCGAACGCCGAATGCTGCGTTCGATCGCTGCTCGAACAAAGGAGATAAATAGCGGCTGAGCCTTGGTCGGCTTGCTCTTAAATTCCGGATGAAATTGAACCGCCAAAAACCAGGGGTGGTCCGTCAGCTCGATAATTTCTACTAAACGACCATCGGGGCTAAGACCGGAAAAACGCATCCCTTTCTGCTCAAACATTTCTCGATAGGTATAGTTGAATTCGTATCGATGACGATGTCTCTCATTAATTTGAAGCTGACCATACGCCAGCGCCGCCAACGAATCCGGCATCAGCGACGCCGCTTGGGCACCTAGCCGCATCGTCCCGCCAAGATTGGTTACTTCGCGTTGCTCATTCATCAGACAGATCACCGGATGCGGCGTATCTTTATTGAATTCGGTCGAATTGGCTCCATCCAGACCGATCACGTTACGGCCATATTCGATGACCGCGCATTGCATACCCAAGCAAATCCCGAAGAAGGGAATGCTTCGTTGGCGTGCATACTGAATCGCTTGCACTTTGCCCTCGATACCTCGTTCGCCAAATCCGCCCGGAATCAGAATCGCATCGAAACCGCTGAGTAGTCGATCGGCCCCCTGCTCTTCGATTTGCCCACTGTAAATTCGAGCGATGCGAACTTGAGCATGAGATGTGATTCCCGCATGATCAATCGCTTCATAAATCGACTTGTAAGCGTCACGATGTTCAGCATATTTACCGACGACAGCGATGCTAATCTCGTGTTCTGGAGTTCGTAAATTGTGCATCAGCGTCTCCCAATGATCGAACACCAACGGATGCGATGGAAGCTGCAAACGCTTGATGATTTGTTCATCAAGCTTCTTCTCTTTTAAGCTGATCGGGACTTCGTAGATCGAAAAATCTTTGTCTTTTTCTTCGATGACTGCTTCGATCGGAACGTTGCAGAAAAGCGCGATCTTTTGTTGCTCTTCGATGGAAATTGTTTGCTCGCAACGGCAGATCAAGATGTCTGGTTGAATGCCGATTTGTCGAAGCAGTTGCACCGAATGCTGAGTCGGCTTGGTCTTTAATTCCGCCGCCGCTTTCAGATAAGGCACTAGTGTCAGGTGGATAAACAGACAGTTGTCGCGACCAAAATCTTGCGGAAATTGCCGGATAGCTTCAAGGAAAGGTAAGCTCTCAATATCGCCAACGGTGCCACCAATTTCGGTTATGACAACGTCGGTCTTTTCGTCGCGAAGCCGGGAAATCGCTTCCTTAATTTCTTGAGTAATGTGAGGAATTACCTGTACGGTCTTGCCGCGATAGTCCCCGCGTCGCTCGCGTTCAATGACGGAAAGATAGATCTGTCCAGTCGTGTAATTGGAATGACGATTTAGCAATCCACTGGTAAAACGCTCGTAATGGCCCAAATCCAAATCAGTCTCGCTGCCGTCATCCAATACGTAAACTTCACCGTGCTGGTACGGACTCATCGTGCCCGGATCAACATTTATGTAGGGGTCAAGCTTCTGCATCCGAACACTTAGCCCGCGAGCTTCAAGCAACATTCCAATTGAAGCACTGGTCAATCCCTTGCCGATTGAGCTGACGACCCCACCAGTTACAAAAATGTGCTTTGTCATGAATGATTGAAGATGCTGCTTAGACGTTCGTGGTCGGAGTTTTGTTCTGCCTTGGGCAGCAGTTTAACCACGCAACCAACAATTGACAAAGGCAAGCCGAAACAGAATCAACAAAGACACATTCAACGCGTTGTTCGACAAACAAATGCGTCGTAGTCTTCCTGGGTATCGATTCCGCTGGCGGCATGATCGACGATTGCGACCGCGCATCGATAGCCGTTTTGGAGAAACCGAAGCTGCTCCAATCGCTCGATTTCCTCTAGCGGGCTCGGACTTAGCTCGCCAAGCTTCATTAGAAATTCGCGACGATAAGCGTAAAGCCCAACGTGCTGCAAGAAACAAGCTGGCTCGCGATCCATCAAGCGATCGTCCCACTGACGAGGGTAAGGAATGAGGCTGCGACTGAAGTACATCGCGTGGTTGTCGGCATCAAGTACCACTTTCACACAATTTGGATTTTCCAACCGCTCCCGATCGCGTATGGGTGTGGCTAGGGTTGCGATTTGAGCCGAGCGAGAACTCGCCAGACTGGATATCGCCAGATCGATTGAGGCCGGTTCAATCTCGGGCTCGTCGCCTTGCACGTTGACGAAGATTTCAATCTCTGGAAATTGAAGCGCTACCTCAGCAACTCGGTCCGTTCCGCTGTTTGCTTCAACATCGGTCATAAAGGCTCGTCCGCCCCACGCGGTTACGACATCAAAAATCTCCGCATCATCAGTTGCAACGACTACTTCACAAGCCAGTGCCGAACCCATAGCGGATTTGAGCGTGTGCAGGATCAGCGGCGTGCCGGTTTGATCAAGCAGCATTTTCCTAGATAACCGCGTCGAGGCGATCCGTGCAGGAATGACGATTAAAGCGGCTGGATTGGACAATTGATCGAACCCTCGGCGACTTCCTGAAAAAATGACCTAATTCGAGTTTCCAGCAACAGCCGCATGTTTTTCAACCCAAGCCGCTGCGCCCAGCGCGGCCGCGTCGTCGTGCAACTCTGCCGCTACGACCTTGCAAGTATTTTTGTAGCAATCCAAAACGTATCGATTAACAATTTCATCCACCCCCTGAACAAACATTTCAGGCATCGCCTCGACCATTCCGCCACCCAAAACAAGCATGTCAGGCGAGAGCAAATGCACCAAGTTGACGGCAGAATAAGCGATTTGCTCGATCGCACGTTTGACCACCAGTTCGACTTGTATATCGCCTTTTTTGATTGCATCAGCAATCGTCTTGCTGCGAACTTCCGACAAATCGGTTCCGGCAGATTTGAGCAAGTTCGGTGCTTCGCCACGATATGCTAACCGAACGCACTCGCTGGCAATCGACAACCGGCTCGCTTCTGACTCCAACGTTCCGAGCATGTCGATCCCGCCGCGACGGTTGGATGAGCTGATTTTTGTGTGGCCGATCTCCATCGCCGAAAACCGCCGTCCGCGAAGAATATTTCCTTCGTATACACAACCACCACCGATTCCTGTGCCAGGAAAAATACCCACAACGCATCGTGAATCGATTGCTGCACCAAAGCAATACTCGCCGTAGACGCCTGCGTCGACATCATTTAAAACCGACACAGGACAGTTGAACACTTTCTCCAGATGAGGTCCGATAGCGAAATTTTTCCAGCCCAAGTTCACCGCCAGTTGGACCGTCCCATTCTCCAAGTCGATCGGTCCAGGACATCCAATTCCGATGCCTCTGAGGTTGCTTGGATTGAGTCCTGACTCGGTAATCAGTTGCTCAATCGTTTGACAAATTCGCTCGACGCCATCTTTTGCCCCGTCCATTCCACGGCTTTTTCGTTTTTTTCTGCCTAAGATCCTCTGCTTTGAGCCGATCGCAAGGGCGAGCATTTTCGTGCCGCCAAGATCGAAACCAACGCGAAACTCTTCAGTGGCTAGTTCTTCTTGCATCACAATGACTTTTAAGAATTGAACACGGAAATCGCCGTAGACTCGACAGCGAAAAACTTGGTTCCATTTTCCGGGGTTAGACTCGAATTTTGACTAGGTTATAGTCGCCTGCCCCGCGTCTTGCCAGCTATCACGAGTTCGCATTGCACCATTCTTTCTGTCGGACATCCAAATTTGCTGGTTACAAATTTGGCCTCACCTGCTTGACAACGCTACTGGTCTCCAATTGTAATAGACGCTAAGGACGGAGAGATTCTCCGCTAGTTCGTGCGTTAGTGTTATTACGTACCACTCAAACGATTTTTCGATTTTTTTAGACTTGAGGCAAACGCTATGAAGCGACTTTTTGGACTGGTTCTCGTGTGCTCTGCTATGTTCGCATTCCCAGGCTGTGATAGTGGTGGTGTCGAACCATCAGAGAATGCAGTGATGACGCCTGAGGAACAATCGAAGATCGATGCATACGATACAGCGCAATCGCCTGGCAACTAATTAACTTGCAAAAGATCACTGACTGAGACTTATACCAACTCTTGCATGCGAGAGAACAAGTTGACGTCGATACTCATTATTTGAAACGCCGCATTCCATCGATTGCGGCGTTTTTCTCTAGGATGATCGAACAATTTCGCAAGACCGAAATTGAGGTTTTCCGCACCGTGCTATAACAATCGACGCTACATTTCAACCGACGCCCGATTTTATTAGGGATCTTGATAGCGAACAGGCGTTCCGGTCCTCAGCGACTTTTCAGTCTCGATCCGGTTGACTGCGTTTAGCATTGCCAGAATCGTCGCTTCGACAGAGTCAGTCGAAACCCCGACCCCGCGATAGCTGTGTCCTTCGTGTTCAACTTCAACGGTGACTTCGCCCTGAGCGTCGCGCCCAATCGTTGCGCTGCGGACGGAAAAATCCTTGCAAGTCACTTTGAGGCCGGTCAATTTTTCTACCGCCCAGAACGCTGCATCAATCGGTCCGTCACCTTGCTGGACTTCGTCTTGGACTTCCCGATCTCCATGTCGCAGTTTCAAGAAGACGCTCGGCGGCCGATTTGTTCCGCTGCTTAAATTAAACTCCACCAACGACCATGCCGCCTCAACATGACCACTCATCTGACTTTGAATCAGCGCCACGATATCGCCGTCGTAAAGTTCTTTTTTCTTGTCGGCAAGTTGTTTGAAACCGTCGAACAGTTCTTGCAACTGCGAGCCGTTTAATTGATATCCGAGCGAACGAACTCGATCCGCCAAGGCCGCTCGTCCGCTGTGCTTGCCCAACACCAAATCGGTTTTCGAGAACCCGACGTCTTCGGGTCGCATAATCTCGTACGTTAATGGTTGCTTCAACATTCCGTCTTGGTGGATCCCTGATTCATGAGCGAATGCGTTGCGCCCGACCACCGCTTTGTTGCGTTGGATGTCCAGCCCGGTAATTTTGCTGACCAAACGACTGGTCGGAACCAACCGCTGGGTCACAATGTTTGTCGAGCAACGGTATAAATCGTTTCGAGTTCGCATCGCCATAACGATCTCTTCCAACGAGCAATTGCCTGCGCGCTCGCCGATCCCATTGATGGTGCATTCAATCTGGCCAGCACCGGCCTGCACTGCTGCTAGCGAATTCGCCACCGCCAATCCAAGATCATCGTGACAGTGGACGCTGATGGTCGCCATTCCAATATTGGGAACGCGTTCGTATAACATCTTGATTCGGTCATACATTTCAATCGGCGTCGTGTAGCCAACCGTATCAGGAATATTGATCGTGGTCGCGCCTGCATCAATCGCCGCTTCGACGACTTGACAGAGAAAATCGTGTTCGGTCCGGGCGGCATCCTCTGGAGAAAATTCAATATCATCGCAATAGCTGTAACCACGCTTAACACCAGCGACGGCCTTGTCGATGATTTCCTGCTGAGACATACGCAGCTTGAATTCGCGATGAATCGCGCTCGTCGCCAGGAAAATATGAATGCGCGGTTGTTGAGCTTCTTTCAGTGCTTCCCAAGCCCGATCAATGTCGCCGTCGTTGCAGCGCGCTAAACCGCAGATTGTCGCTCCGCGCACGGTCTGAGCGATCTGCCGAACCGAAGCAAAGTCGCCAGGTGAAGCGATCGGAAAACCGGCTTCAATGATATCGACACCCAGTTCTGCCAGCGCCTGAGCAACCTCTAATTTCTCGGCCGCATTCATGCTCGCTCCAGGTGACTGTTCGCCATCACGAAGCGTTGTATCGAAAATTTTAACTCGGCGGTTACTTCGATCTATCTCGGAACTTTTACCACCGAACGTGGCGTCAGGAATTATTTTGTCGGTCATAAAAAATCGTCCGCTGGACGTATGTTCGCTAATTGAAAGGTAAGACGGTTAGTGTAGCAAATCCCAGAAAAATAAGATAAGGCTGACGGTGGATAGACGGTGGATATAGGGCGACGACCAGCTCAGTGAGAGCCTTTCTTTGCAACAGGTTCATTTCGACTTGAACAGCAACGCGAGTTCGCCAAACTTAGAAAAGTTTGACAAGACGATTTCCAGCCAAGTTTTTGAAGCGTAGCATTTATCTTGAAAATTCCTGACAACAATCCAAAACCAGTCGCAATCGTTCTGTTAAGCGGCGGTCTGGATTCGGCTACCGTTCTGGCAATCGCTGTCGAATGTGGTTTCGATATCGTTGCCCTTTCGTTTCAATACGGCCAGCGACATGCGATCGAAGTAGAGTGCGCCGCGAAACTGGCCCAAAGCGCCAACGTGCTCCGGCATGTCGTAATCACTTTGGACCTCGGATTGGTTGGCGGCTCAGCCCTAACCGACACTTCAATTAGTGTACCCAAACATGAATCTAGCGAACAAATTGGAAGTGAAATTCCGATTACTTATGTCCCAGCCAGAAATACGCTCTTTCTAACGTATGCATTGGCTTGGGCCGAAGTCACATTGTCAGGCGACATTTTCATCGGCGTCAACGCGCTTGATTACAGCGGCTATCCAGACTGTCGCCCAGAGTTTATCGTCGCCTTTGAGACAATGGCGAATCTGGCCACCAAAGTCGGCGTTGAGACGCTTAGCCAATCCAATGGAAAAGCTATTCGAATTCACGCGCCGCTGATCGATCTGACCAAAGCGCAGATCATCGAGCGCGGACTCTCTTTGGGCGTCGATTACGCAAAAACTTTCTCTTGCTACGATCCCAGCACTGATGGTCGCGCTTGTGGTCATTGCGATTCGTGCTTGCTGCGACAAAGCGGATTTCGACAGAACGGCCAGTCCGATCCAATCCAATACACGCAGCAGTAGCGAAGGCCTGCCGTTTAGAAACTTTTTTTATGTCGCCGACGTCGTGGTCGGAAATTTTGTACAATCTGCGGTTTAGAAACTGATGTCCGACGCCGCAACTTTACTCTGAGGATTTGGCAATGGCTGGTTTTGAAGAACCCAACAGCTTTAATCCATACGCCGCACCACTCGCCACTCCGGAAGGTCGCTTGCCAACCGGTGTCTATCAAGAAGGTTTACCGCTGGCGGCACTTGGCGATCGACTTGCTGGATCAATTATCGATGGCCTAATTACAACCGTTGTGTACCTCCCGGTCTATTTTATTCTCCTTGCAATTGCGGTTAGTCTTGGTGGTCTCGACGGTGACGGGGCCGGTCTTTTTACCTCGATCATTCTCATCGTGGGAGCGGTTGTGATCTTGGTTGCTTGCTTCCTAGCAATCAACGGCCATTTGTTATCCAGCCGCGGACAGACGGTTGGGAAGTATGTCATGCGAATGCAAATCCAAACTGACAGCGATAGCCGGATACCGGAGTTTTGGCCGATGTTCTTCAAGCGTTATGTTGCATTATGGGCGCTGGGGATGATCCCTTACATTGGTGCTCTCGTTGGTATCATCGACGCCTTGGCCGTTTTTCGCCAATCACGAAAATGTCTTCATGACGAGATTGCGGGCACAAAAGTCGTCAAGCTTCCTTAGTTTTGAAAAGTCAATCACTGTAAATCGTAGATTTCAAAATAGTTCGAGCAAACCAATTATGAATATCAAAAATCGTCGCGAATTTCTCTCGCAAAGCGCGGTCACCGCAACTGTCTTGGCAACTGCGTCTTCGTGGTCGGCCAAAAGCTACGCGCGAATCATTGGTGCCAATGATCGGATTGGCGTTGGCATCATCGGTGCCGGTGTAATCGGCAATGCACACATCGCCGTCATCAACAATTTGAGAGAGTCGAACAATTTGAGTGCGGTCGCGGTTGCTGATTGCTGGAAGACGCGTGCTGATGCCGGCCGCGAATTGTTGAACGCTGATCATGCGCTGACCGATTATCGCGAAATGCTCGACATGAAAGCGATTGATTACGTGACGGTCGCTGTCCCCGAGCATTGGCACAGCAAAATGACGATCGATGCGATGGATGCGGGCAAGGCGGTCTATTGCGAAAAACCAATGACGCACTCCATCCCTGAGGCGCTCGAAGTTTTAAAGAAGCAAAAAGAAACCAACATCCCGTTGCAAGTTGGCGTCCAAGCGATGTCCGACGATAGCTACATCACCGCCCGCGATGCAATCCGCGACGGAATGATCGGCCAAGTCGTTCAAGCACAAATCGAGTACGTCCGCCGTTATCAACAGCAAGCCGGCCCATGGCGCGAACCAGCCCTGGTTGATGCGAACATCACTAAGCCAGCCGATCTGGACTGGAACGCTTGGCTGGGTAACGCGGAGAAAATCGACTGGAATCCGCATCACTATTTTGAGTGGCGATGCTACTCGAAATATTCAGGCGGGATCTGTACTGACCTGTTTATTCATCGGATTACACGGATCATGCGAGCTTGTGACCTGCTCTATCCGCGCCGCGTCGTTGGCATGGGTGGTATTTGGCAGTGGCCAGACGGTCGTGATCTGCCTGACAATATTGAAATGATTTGCGAGTATCCGCGTGGGATGACCGTCTACGTTCTGGGAACGATGAGCAACCGCGTTGGTATCGACCATTTGATCCGCGGCTATCGCGCGACGATGTACTTCACCAGTGATGGATGGGTCGTCAAGGACAAGGACGGCAAGGTTCTAGGCGAACACAAGAAGTCAGGCGGCGAAGACCAAAATCTCCACCATACCAATCTGCATAATCATCTTCGCAATAACGAGCCGTTGAACTGCCCAATTGAGCTTGGTTTGGCAGGAGTTGTCGCAGTGAACATGGCCAACGAAAGCTGGCGGAGCGGTCGTATGATGGCGTGGGATGAAACGAATGAGAAAATGGTCTCTGCGGACACGCTGAACTTAAGCCACGAGCCTGTCGCGTCAGCGATCAAGTAGGCATTTTAGATTTGTGCCAAAAAGTGAAGCAGATTTTCAGTTCGCAGAATATTTGCTAGCGAGAAAGAAAATTCGGCAAGCTAAGCAGGCCGCCGTTTTTCGACGCGACACAAGAATTCGCGAAACTCCCGAGGTTTGAAATCCGCCTGCCATTGCAGTGCGTCTCAGAAGAAGAGGCGCCGCCCGGATTCGAACCGGGGATGGTGGATTTGCAATCCACTGCCTTAGCCACTTGGCTACGGCGCCTTTGACTGCCCAAAACGCTCAGTTTGAATTTGAACGCCGGTCAGAAGAGAGCGTTGTAATGGTTTGGACTTTTCGAGTCAAGAGATGCCAATTGAGCAGACTGCACGGCCTCTCGCAAACTTCAACACGCTGAGCTTACTTGAACAGCAGACACGATCGAAGAGTCGGTCGCATTGCTAGTTTTCACCACCGCGTTAAAATTCGGCAAACGTAGGCTTTTCAGATTGGCAACAACTATCTTGTTCCGACAGTAGCTCGCCAGTTTGAGCGAGATCGACGAAAAAGGTTCGGTCCCCATCCCTTGTAAAAAGATGTCCGCACGATGAGCAAACAATGTGATTTTGGTTTGATTGGCTTGGCAGTGATGGGGGAGAACCTCGCTCTGAACGTTGAGAGCCGAGGATTCTCGGTTGCCGTTTACAATCGAACTACTGAAAAGGTCGATGAGCTAATTGAAGGGCGAGCGAAAGGTAAAAATTTCTTCGGCGCAAAAAGCATCGAAGAATTTGTTGCTTCGCTACGTCGTCCACGAATCGTCATGATGTTGGTCAAAGCGGGGCCGGCCGTTGACAGTTTGATCGAACAATTGCTGCCGTACTTGGAACCGGGCGACATCATCATCGATGGTGGAAATACACATTTTGCCGACACCGAACGACGTACTAAATACATTGAAGAAAAAGGCCTCCTGTTCGTCGGCAGTGGTGTCTCCGGCGGCGAAGAAGGTGCCCTGAAAGGCCCGAGCATGATGCCCGGTGGCTCCAAGGCGGCTTGGCCATTCATCAAACCGATCTTCCAAGCCATCGCAGCCAAAGTTGGCCCCAATGACGACATCCCTTGTTGTGAGTGGGTCGGACCACGCGGCGCCGGGCACTATGTCAAAATGGTGCACAATGGTATCGAATATGGCGACATGCAATTGATCTGCGAAGCATATCAATTGCTCAAGGAAGTCGGCGGGCTGAGCAATGAAGAACTCTACGACGTCTTTGCCCAGTGGAACCAAGGCGAGTTGCAGAGCTATTTGATCGAGATTACCCGAGACATTTTTAGCGCCAAAGACGACCAAGGCAAAGGTGGCTTCTTGGTCGACAAGATTTTGGATGTTGCAGGCGCGAAGGGAACTGGCAAATGGATGAGCCAATTGGCGTTGGATTTAGGCGTCGCAAGCACGCTGGTCACGACCGCTGTTTTCGCTCGCAGCCTGTCTGCTATGAAGCCAGCTCGCGTCCGAGCTTCTGAAATTCTGGCCGCGCCAGATACTGCTGCACTAGCCTCCTTCGATGGCCCCATCCGTAAATTTGCTTCCGATCGCAAGGCGTTTATCAATGCAGTCAAAGATGCACTTTACGCGTCCAAAATTTGCTCGTACGCCCAAGGTTTTGTGCAATTGCAAGAAGCTTCGAAGGAATTCGATTGGGGCTTGAACTACGGTGATTGCGCTTTATTGTGGCGTGGCGGTTGCATCATCCGCGCACAATTTTTAGATCGCATCAAAGAGGCTTTCGATGAGAAGCCCGATTTGGAGAATCTTCTGATTTATCCTTTCTTTCAACAAGCGATTGAAAAGGCCCAAGCGGGTTGGAGAGCGGTCGTCATGACAGCTTCGCATTTGGGCATTCCGGCCATCGCGTTTTCAACCGCTCTTGGTTATTACGACAGCTACCGGCTGGCTCGATTGCCCGCCAATTTATTGCAAGCCCAACGCGATTACTTTGGGGCACACACTTATCAGCGGATCGACATGGAAGGCACCTTCCACAGTGAATGGCTAGACCTTCGCAAACCCGTTGATGACTGATCGTCAATGCACTGATCTCAGCGGCCGTTCGCCTCTGAAGTTTGACGCAAATACGGAACGATTACGGGACGGTTGAAGCCGCCCATTCCGAACCAATCGCGAAATTACAAACTGGAAACTGGGAACATTACGATGTCGCATACGATGGTCATATTTGGCGCTAGCGGTGATCTAACCAGTCGCAAATTGATCCCAGCCCTCTACCGTCAGTTTCAGCGAAATCGCCTGCCAAAGCCGACCCGCATCGTTGGGGTGGCCCGAAGCAACTTTTCCAGCGAATCATGGCGCGAACAACTCACGGAAACAACAGCCAAGTTCGCCAAGAATAGTTTCGATGCAGCCTCCTGGAAGGCCTTCTCGGACCAAATTTTCTATCACCCAGGCGACATCGCGGTGAATGAAGATTTCGTCTCGCTGGGCAACTTTCTGAACGAAGTCGAAGGAGGTCAGAAAACTGATCGAGTCTATTACCTCTCGACGATGCCTCAACTGTACGAACCAGCGATCGCCCAATTGGGTGCCAGCGGACTGGCCGACGAATCGAACGGCAAACGCCGCGTCGTAATTGAAAAGCCATTCGGCACTGACCTTGCCACCGCCGAAGCCCTGAACATAGCGGTCCATCGGGTTTTTCGCGAAGACCAAATCTACCGCATCGACCATTACTTGGGCAAAGAAACGGTTCAAAACATTTTAGTTCTACGATTCGGAAATACGATTTTCGAACCGCTGTGGAATCGCAATTACATCGATCACGTTCAGATCACTTGCGCCGAAGAAGTCAAAGTCGGTCGTCGTGGCGGCTATTACGACAAGGCTGGTATTCTTCGTGATATGTTTCAAAACCATATCCTGCAATTGATGATGATCATCGCCATGGAGTCACCGGTCCGCTTCGACGCCGACATGGTCCGCGATGAGAAGGTCAAAGTACTGCAAGCGGTGCGTCGTTTTAAGGGCAGCGATTTTGCTGAGTGTGGCATTCGCGGCCAGTACAACGGCTACTTGCAAGAAGAAGGCGTTCCGGACGATAGCCCGACCGAAACGTTCGCTGCGCTGAAATTGCAAATCGATAATTGGCGATGGAAAGGTGTTCCATTTTATCTGCGAAGCGGTAAAGCGCTTAGCTGTCGGACGACTCAGATCGTCATTCAATTTCGCGAGACACCACACCTGATGTTCGGTGAAAAGAGTCGTTACAAGCCAGAAGCAAACCGACTGGTTATTCAAATCCAGCCCGCTGAAGGGCTGCAATTGCACTTCCAGTCCAAAGTTCCTGATCAAGAAATGCGCATGCGGAACAGCGAGCTCGATTATCGTTTCGACGCTCGCGGAGAAGAGATGCCTGATTCATATCAACGGCTGCTTCAAGACGCCTTGATGGGCGATGCCAGTTTGTTTGCTCGCAGCGACGAGGTGGAGCAGGCGTGGCAAATTATCGATCCAATTATTGGCGCTTGGAGAAGTCCAGCGGCTCCAACACTGTACTCTTATGAGCCTGATTTTTGGGGCCCCAATCAGTGTGGAGAGTGGATGGCGGCGCAAGGTCGTCAATGGTTCGATGTCTGCCCCGTCATTGGATAGAATTGCTGTTTCGCCCAACGGATTGAATTGAATCCGGCGTCAATAACTTAAGCTGTTCGCTTGACGACTATCTCCTCGCCAGAAAACCTCTGCGCTCAATCGACAAACGACCAATGCAAGACTAGCATAAGTCGTTCGTCCAATCTGGCTTCTCGCAGCCGGCCCCGCCCTGCCCTCTCCTACCAACGATTGAGATTTATCATGCCTCGCTTAACACATTCTTTCTTGCTCGTCGCCGGTTGCGGCTTGATTGCAGTCGCCGCATTCTGGCAAAACATCCAAGGATTTAATGCCCAAGACAAGACGCCAAAAAAACAGGTCTCGATTGACCAAGCGGCGATCGGTTTTATGGCGACCTTGTCCAACGAGGAAAAAGCGAAAGCGATCCTTGCTTACGACGCACCTGAAAGGGTTGATTGGAATTTTATTCCGTTGGAAACTCGCAAAGGTTTGCCGCTTCGCGATATGACTGAAACGCAGCGAGAATCCGCTCGCAGTCTATTCCAAGCTGTCGTCAGCGCTGCTGGCTATGACAAGGCAACAGCAATCATGTCGCTGGAAAAATTGCTGCTC